>NZ_JBFASO010000023.1:0-11338 GCF_040677775.1 Micromonospora sp. NPDC053740 | reverse complement strand
ACGACCCCCCCCCCCCTCCGTTTTTTTTCATTAATACAAATCCCACACCCACGCCGGGAGGGGGGAGGGGGGAGGGGGAGGGAGGGAGGCTGCGGTGGGTGGATGTGGCAAAGGCTCGTCACGCTTCGCGTGACGAGCCTTTGGTTGTAGCCCCGACCGGATTCGAACCGGCGCTACCGCCTTGAGAGGGCGGCGTCCTGGGCCACTAGACGACGGGGCCAGAACTTTTCCGTTCACCACCCTCGCGGGCGGTGCGAATGTAGTCTAGCGGCACCGCACCCGGGCACGAGCGCGGGGTGCGCTGTCACCGGAGGGCCCGACGGAGGCCGGAACGGGCCCGGCCACGGACACGAAACAGCCCGCCTCACGAGGTGAGACGGGCTGTGCACGCTGTAGCCCCGACCGGATTCGAACCGGCGCTACCGCCTTGAGAGGGCGGCGTCCTGGGCCACTAGACGACGGGGCCAGAACAACTTTCGCTCCCCCACCTCAGCGGTGGAGGAGCTGCACTCTACCGAAGACCACCCTCCGCCCCCGAAGGGGCGGAGTCGAACTCCGTCAGAATCCAGCGTCTGGAAATTCTCGCGAATTCCAGCAACGCTGGGGTACCAGGACTCGAACCTAGACTAACTGAACCAGAATCAGTCGGGCTGCCAATTACCCCATACCCCATTGGCCCCTTGCGGCGCCGGGAGTGAACTTTACCCTCCCGGTGCCGGCAGGCCAAATCCGATCCCCCCGAACCACCCGTGAGCTGCGGAAACAGGGGCATCAGACGGATCAGGCGACGGGTACCACCGGGTTGGTGAGCTCACCGATGCCGTCGATCCGCACGGTGACCGTATCCCCCTCGACAAGCGGGCTAACCCCGGCTGGGGTGCCGGTGAGAACGACGTCGCCGGGCAGCAGAGTCATCACGTGCGAGATGTACGACACCAGACCCACCACGTCGAAGACCATGTCCTTCGTCCGGCCAAGCTGGCGTACCTCCATCTCCTCCGGGTTGCGACCCACCTCACACCGGATCTCCAGATCGGAGACGTCCAGACCGGTGGTGATCCACGGGCCGATCGGGCAGAACGAGTCGAAGCCCTTGGCCCGGGTCCACTGCCCGTCCGAACGCTGGAGGTCCCGAGCGGTGACGTCGTTGGCGCAGGTGTAGCCGAAGATGGCGCGTTCGGCGGCGGCGCGGTCGGCGCGGCGCGCACCCGGCGCCCCGATCACGACGGCCAGCTCCGCCTCGTGCTCGACCTGCTTGGAGAAGATCGGCAGCCGGATGGCGTCCCGGGGGCCGATCACCGAGGTGGACGGCTTGAGGAAGAGCAGCGGCTCCTTGGGCACCTCGTTGCCGAGCTCGGCGGCGTGGTCGGCGTAGTTGCGGCCGACACAGACGACCTTGCTGGGCAGGATCGGGGAGAGCAGCCGAACGTCGGAGAGGGCCCAGCGGGCCCCACTGAAGGACAGATTGCCGAACGGGTGGCCCTCGATCTCGGCGATGGTCAGGCCCTGCGGCCCGGCCTCCGCTTCGCCTTCGACGGCACCGAACGACATTCCCTTGGCATGGGCGAAACGAGCGATACGCACCCGGCCAATCTAGCGCCGCCGGTGCCCCGACCGGCCAGGACCGGCTGTCGGGTGTGCTCAACCCGTCAGCCCGCGGCACCCTATCGGAGCTGGAGGTGACCGGGGCGGACTTCTCGACTTCGTACCCGCACGGAGGCGACTCGCCCCTAGCGTCGGCTCCGGAGGTTCGTTCGTATGCCTGCATCGACACGACACCACAGAGCCCTCGCAGTGTTCGTGCACTGCCTCGGCATCCTCGCCGCCGTGCCGGCCCTGCCGACGGCGGCCCCGGAGGCGGCGGCCGCGCCACGACCACCGGCCGCCACGCCACAACCAACGGCGGCCGCACCACCACCGGCCGCCATCCCGGCACCAGCGGGAACCCGGCCGCCGGTGGCGATGGTCGCGCGGGTGACCGAGCCCACCCCGCCCTCGGCGCCACCGGCGATGGCACCACCGACCCGGGCACCGGCGTCGGCGCCCCCGCAACAGGTCACTGTGGCGGTCGCCACGGAGAGCAGCCCGGCACCGAGGTACCGGATCCAGGTGCGCAACGTGAGCAACTCGCCGCTGGAGACCACGGTGCGACAGGAACTCCCGCCCGGCTCGACGACCACCGCGATCAGTGGTGGTGGCCGGTCCACCCCGGCCAGCGGATCGACCACCGAGGTGACCTGGCGGTTGCGGCTGCCCGCGCACAGCACCACCACCCTGGGCACCGCGCTCGCGGCGACCGCGCCGGGCCGGCCGCTGACCGCGCCGACCTGCGCGTTCACCAGTGACGGCAGCCGGCCGTACGACTGCGCCACGGCCACCTGGCAGGCGGCGGCGGCACCGGCGGCCGAGGTGAGCGAGGCGCCGCCGTGGCGCCGCTACCCGGTGCTGCTCGCCGGACTGGCGGTTCTGCTGCTGATCAGCGCTGCGGTGGTGTGGGTGTGGCGACGTCGGCGCGGGCGTCGGGTGACGGCTGCCGCGCTCTCCACCGGCGGCGGCGCCGAGGGTGGCCGTGGGACGGTCTATCCCCGCCCGGCAGCCCCGAGTCCGGTGCGACGCCGGCGTACCCCGCCGGTCTGGATGTTGGTGGGCGCCGCCGTCGTGGTGCTGGCCGGAGTGGTCGGCACCGCCGGTTGGACGGCGACCCGGCAGGTCTCGGCGATCGACACGCAGAAGCAGCCCACCAGCGGCGCCTGGATGGGCACCGGGGTCACCGGGTCGCTGGGCGTGCCGCTGCGCGAGTCGGCGTTCGAGTTCACCGTGTACCGGATGATCTGTGGCGCACCGGGCACCGCGGGCAAGCCCGACGGCGGCGGTGCCGCGCCGGCCAACGGGCGACGCTGCGAGGCCACCGTCGGCGTGCGCAACGTCACCGGCGACCACCAGCCCTGGCACAGCGAACTGCAACGGGCGTACCTGCCCGGCGGCCGCTGGGTGAGCACCGACGAGGCGGCCACCCGGACGGCGAACCTCGGTCGGGACGTCTTCGCCGACCCGATGGCGTCGGGCACCCGGATGGTGCTCCCACTGGTCTTCACGGTGGACGGGCGGGACCCGCCCCAGCAGCTGGAGCTGCGCAGTGGGGTGTTCTCCGCCGGGGTCCGGGTGCAGATGCCCTGACCGGTGTGCGGGCGGCGGTCGTACCCTGGGGTGCGTGACCGCCGCCCTCGCCCCCGCCGTGCTCGACGCGACGCAGTGGCAGGCCCGCCGACGGGCCCACGAGGAGCGGGTGGACGTCTGGCTGACCCCGCACCTGGCCCGGCGACGACGCGGTGAGCGGCATCCGGTGGCCGACTTCCTGTTCACCTACTACTCGCACCGTCCGGCTCAGCTGCGGCGATGGCATCCGGGGCCGGGGGTCGAGCTGCGCGACGCCGATCCGGCCGAATTCGGCCGCGACTACCGCGCCAGCGCCGCCGGGGTCACCCTCGACACCGAGGGGGTACGCGCCCGGCGCGGCGAGTCGATCGCCTGGATCCGCTCCCTGCTGGAGGCGACGCGGGGACGTCCGGCGCACTTCGGCTGCTTCGGGATGCACGAGTGGGCGATGGTCTACCGGCAGACCCGGGAGGAGCTGCGGCACAACGCCTGGCCGCTACGGCTCAGCGCGGAACGCACAGCCGAGGTCGTCGAGGAGCGGGGTGTGCGGTGCAGCCACTTCGACGCGTTCCGGTTCTTCACCCCGCCGGCCCGCCCGTTGAACCTGCTCACCCCGACCCGCGAGACGCAGCACGCGCACGAGCAGCCGGGCTGCCTGCACGCCAACATGGATCTGTACAAGTGGGCGTACAAGTTGTCGCCGTTGGTCTCCTCGGAGCTGGTCGCCGACGCGTTCGACCTGGCCCGGGACATCCGCACGCTGGACATGCGGGCCAGCCCGTACGACCTGGCGGCACTCGGCTACCCGCCGGTGCGCGTGGAGACTCCGGACGGCCGGGCGGAGTACGCGGCGGCCCAGCGCGCGTTCGCCGAGCGGGCCGCCGTGCTGCGCGACCGCCTGCTAACCGCCGCCCCGGCCTAGCCGTCGCCCCGCGCCCCCACGCCCCACGCCGTCGATCATGGAGTTGTGGTGGGCCACAAAGTATCCGTTATACGAACAAACTGGGCACCACAACTTCATGATCGACCGGGGCTGGTTGCGTGACTTCGTCAGCGTCGACCTCGCTGCCGGACGGCGTCGGATCAGTCGTCGTCGGCGCGGCGGTCCCGCTTGCGCTGGGACTGGCGTTTCTTCTCGGCCAGCCGGCGTTCCTTGGCCCCACGGGACGGGCGGGTCGCTCGGCGGGTCGGCGGTGGGGGCGCGGCGGCCTCCCGCAGCAGTGCTGTCATCCGGGCCCGGGCCGCCTCCCGGTTGGCCAGCTGGGCCCGGTGCTCGCTGGCGGCGATCGTCAGCACCCCGTCGACGAGGCGGTTGGCCAGCCGGGCCAGTGCCCGCGGCCGCAGCCACTCGGGCACGGCCGGCGAGTTGGCCACGTCGTAGCTCAGCTCGACCCGGGAGTCCGCGGTGTTCACACCCTGCCCGCCCGGCCCCGACGAGCGGGAGAAGCGCTCCCGTAGCTCCCCGGCGGGGACGACCCACCGGTCGGTCACCCGCAGTCCGTCGTCCACGCCCCGAGGCTAACCCGCGACGACGCGCCGGGGGTCATCGGTGCGGAGGCTCACTCTGCGTCGGGGACTGGCTGGGCACCGGCCCGGCGGTCTCCTCGTCGGAGCCGACGGCCGCGTACGCCACCGCGCCGAAGAGCAGCACCCCGATCACCGCGGCCTTCACGACGACGCCACGGATCAGCGACCAGGCGCCCCGGCGGGCGCCTGGCACCGATTTCTTGACGGTCTGGTAATCGTTCCACCCGCGTCGTGCCCGGGCGTACGCCGACCCCACTGCACATCCGATGACCAGGCCCACCAGCAGGAGGACCGTGAGAAGAGGACGCTCCACCTCCGCCAGTATCCATACCGAGCGTAATATTTCCATGGTCCGATGCCGTCCGGCCGGATATCTGACAGTGCGGGCCCCCGTCAGGGCGTTCGGGCAGTTCAGCCGCCCTTGCCGATGATCGTGTCGGCGGTCTGCTGCACCTGGTCGATCGGGATGGCGAATCCGATGCCGATCGAGCCGTTTCCGTCGATGGTGGCGATGGCGGTGTTCACCCCGACCACCTCTCCACGCGCGTTCACCAGCGGCCCACCGGAGTTGCCGGGGTTGATGGACGCGTCGGTCTGCACCGCGCTGTGCCGGTTGTTGCCGAGCCGCACCTGCCGGTCGAGCGCGCTGACGATGCCAGCGGTGACGGTTCCGGCCAGGCCGAGCGGCGAGCCCACAGCGAGGACCGGCTCACCGACCCGGGTCGCGCCCGGTTTGGCCAGGGGCAGTGGGGTGAGACCGGCGGATGCCGGCACCTTCAGCACCGCCAGGTCGCTGCGCGGTTCCCGGCCGACCACCTCGGCGGCGAACCGGCGGCCGTCGGGCAGCTCCACCGTCACCGGCCCGCCACCCCCCTTGGCCAGGATGTGGTCATTGGTGATCAGGTGCTGCTGGTCGTCCACAGCGAAGCCGGAGCCGGTAGCGGACCCGCTGGTCGCACCACCGGCCAGCACCGACACCACCCCGGGTACGGTCCGTTCGGCCGCGGTGACCAGCTCGGCCGGCACCGGGGCGGCGGACGCCGCGGCCGGGCCACCAGCACCGTCCCGGCTGGCCACCACGCCACCGGCGAGAGCACCGGAGACGGCCGACACCGCCACCACTGCCAGCACGGCGAGCAGCCGCCCAGGCCGTCGCCCGCCCGGGTCGCGCTCGGGCGCGTCCCACCACCCGCGCCCGTCCGGGTCGAGTTCCGGTGAGATGAACCAGGGACCGCGCGGCTCGCCCAGTCCGGTCTGCACAGCCATGCGTACTCCTCACTGTCGACGTCGGTTGTGCGTGGCGGTCAGGGCAGCCGGGAGAACCAGCGCATCGAGCCGGCGGCGGCGCCCATCGCGAACACCAGTCCGAGGCCGATGAACCGGGCCGAGATGTCCTGCCGCTCGGTGCGGTAGCCGACCGAACTGCCGATGTCGTCGTAGACGGCCCGCAGCTCGTCGGTGGTGCTGGCCTCGTGGAACATGCCGCCGGTCTCCTCGGCGACCGCCTTGAGGGTCTGTCCGTCCACAGGCACCTGGATGGGCCGTCCACCTCTGTCGACGAACCCGGACGGGGTGCCGAACGAGATCGAGTGCACCGGCACCTCCGCCTTCACCGCTTCCGCGGCCGCCTCCATCGGGTCCATCCCGGAGGTGTTGGCGCCGTCGGAGAGCAGGATGACCCGGGCGGGTGGGGGCTCCTTCGCGGCTTCGCTGTCCAGGCTCTTGACCGCGCCGAGTGAGGTGTTGATGGCCTCGCCGATAGCGGTGCCCTGGACACCGGTGATGCCTTCGGCGAGCCGGTCGATCCCCTCGTCGAGGGCGTCCCGGTCGGTGCCCGGTGGCACCAGCACGGCGGCGCTGCCGGCGAACGCGACCAGACCGACGTTGAACTCGTCGGGCAGGCCCTCGACGAAGCGCCGGGCGGCCTCCTTCGCCGCGGCCAGCCGGTCCGGCTCGACGTCGGTGGCGAGCATCGACGTGGAGACGTCCACCGCCACCATCACAGTGGCCCGTTCCCGGGGCACCCGGACCTCGGCGCTCGGTCGGGCGAAGCCGACCACGAGCAGCGCCAGCATGGCCAGGAAGAGCCCGGCTGGTACGTGTCGACGCCAGGCGGGCCGCTGCGGCGCCACCCGGTCCAGCAGCCGCAGGTTGGTGAAGCGGACCGCGTAGCGGCTACGGCGCCGCTGCAGTACCAGATACGCGACGACCACTGCGAGCACGCCGAGCAGCAGCCAGAGTCGCAGCGGCGACTCCCAGCTCACGCGGCACCTCCCCGGGGCCTGCCGGCCGGCGCGGCGGCCAGCCGACGCTGGGCGTGCACGTGCCGGACGATGTCCGCGCTCCAGTCGCCGTCGGTGCGCAGCGGCAGATGGGTGGCTCCGCTGCGGCGCAGCGCCTGGTGGACCTGTTCGCGCTGGGCGGTGGCGGCCTCGGCGTACCGCTCGCGCAGCCCTCGGTCCGATGTGCACACCTCGCGGTGCCGACCGGTCTCCGGGTCGACGAGCGTGATCAGGCCGACGTCAGGTAGTTCCAGCTCACGCGGGTCGGTCACCTCGATCGCCAGCACCTGGTGCCGGACGGCCAGCCGGCGCATGGTCCGCTCCCAGGGCGCTGTCTGGCCGGGGTCGTCGGGCAGTCCGTCGAGGAAGTCGGAGACCACCACCACCAGCCCACGCCGGTTGGCGATCCGGTGCAGCGCGTCGAGGCCGTCGGCCAGATCGGGCGGTAGGGCCTCCGGCCCGCGCCCCGGCCGTTCGGTGGGCGCGGTGGCCCGGGGGGCGGCGAGCAGCGCGCGGAGCAGGGCGAGCAGATGGGTACGTCCGCTGCGGGCCGGGAAGCGGCGTACCCCGTCGGCGTGCAGCACCTGGGCGCCGAGGCGGTTGCCGACGCCAGCGGTCAGGAAACCGACCGCCGCGACGGCGGCCACCGCCAATTCCCGTTTGTCCAGCTCAGCGGTGCCGAACTCCATGCTGGCGCTGCCGTCGACGAGCAGCCAGGTGGTCAGCTCCCGGTCGGCGTCGACCTGCCGGACGTGCGGCACGGCGGTCCGGGCGGTCACCGCCCAGTCCATCCGGCGGACCTCGTCCTCGCCCGGCCGGTATTCGCGACTGCCCGAGGGTTCACTGCCGGGACCGGGCAGCAGACCCCGGTACTGGCCGTGCAGCAGGCCGTTGAGCCGGCGCGTGACGGTCAGTTCCAGGCGGCGCAGGCGCTGGTCCGGCGCCAGCTCGGCCAGGCCGGGGTCGGCGGGCGCAACGGCGGCGCGTCTCATGCCGCCGCCAGATCCGGTGTCTGCTGCGGGTGTCCGGTGGCCAGCCGGGGCGGCGGCACCGCCTCGACGAGCCGTCGCACCACGCTCTCGGCCGACACCCCGTCGGCCACCGCGTCGAAGGAGAGCACCAGCCGGTGGGCGAGGACGTCCACGGCAAGCTCACGGATGTCCTCGGGCAGCACGTACTCCCGCCCCCGCAGCAGGGCCTGTGCCCGGGCGGCCGCGACCAGGCCCAGTGTGGCCCGTGGACTGGCCCCGTACGCCAACAGCGGGGCGATCTCCGGCAGCCCGAACCGGCCCGGGTCGCGGGTGGCGAGGATGAGCCGCACCACGTACTCGGCCAACGCGTGGTGGACGAAGACCCGCTCGGCGTGGATCTGAAGGTCCCGCAGCCGTTGCGCGTCGAGCACCTGGCGCGGGGTCGGCCGGTCGGTGCTCATCCGGTAGAGGATGGCCAGCTCGTCGGCGTCGCTGGGGTAGTCGACGACCACCTTCATCAGGAACCTGTCACGCTGCGCCTCGGGGAGCTGGTAGACCCCCTCGGACTCGATTGGGTTCTGGGTGGCCAGCACCAGGAACGGCTCCGGCACCGGCCAGCTTCGCCCGCCGATCGAGACCTGCCGTTCGGCCATCGCCTCCAGCAGCGCCGACTGGACCTTGGCCGGGGCCCGGTTGATCTCGTCGGCCAGCACCAGGTTGGCCATGATCGGCCCCAGCTCGATGTCGAAGGTTTCCTTTGACGCCCGGTAGATCCGGGTGCCGACGATGTCGGAGGGCACCAGGTCCGGGGTGAACTGGATCCGGGAGAAGGTGCCGCCGACCACCGTCGCGAGGGTCTGCGCGGCCAGTGTCTTGGCCACGCCGGGTACCCCCTCCAGGAGGCAGTGTCCGTTGGCGACCAGGGCGGTGAGCAGGCGTTCGACGAGGCGATCCTGCCCGACGATCACGCGTTTGACCTCGAAGAGGGTCTGTTCCAGCTCGATGCCGGTCGGCTCCGGATCGACCGGGCTGGGCATGCTGGCCAGGGTGTCCGAGATGTCCGTCACGGTGCTTGCTTCCCGGGCACACGCCCGGCAAACGTGGGATTGTGCGGCCCGGACCGGCCCGGAGTGGCCGGAATGGGGATAAGCCGCGCGGAAGGGTGACGACCGTCGCGAGCCGGCCGAGGAGGGCCCAAAGTCCGCGCGTTCACGGAAGTCGGGGTGTCCCGGATCCCCGGACACCCCGACTTCCTGAAACCCGAGTCGATCAATGCCCGGACCCGGCCGGCCGAGGTGCAGCCGGCGAGTCCCGCGCTGAGCGGACAGGGTCCGGCCCCCGCGCCGGAGGCGACGGGGGCCGGGTGTCGGGTTGGTCAGGGTGTGTGGGTGAGCAGTGTGAAGCCCAGGTTGGCCGGCGCCCCGGCCGAGTTGCGGGTCTGCACGAAGACCGCGTTGGGCGTCAGCAGCCGCGGGGCGACCGAGACCTCGCCACCGGGCGGAATGCAGCAGGAGCCGGAGAGGGACAGGGTGGCCAGGAAGGCACCAGCCGAGACGGTGTAACCGAAGATCACCTCGTACTCGCCGACGCCGTACTTGACCACGGTGCCGCTGCCGCGCGCCTTGGTGCCGTTGGAGTTGACGACGGTGAAGACGTTGGTGGCCACCAGTGGGGTGGCCGCACTCGCCTTCAGCGCGGCTTTCGCGATGCGCGCCGACTCGGCGCTGACCGGCGGCTGGGCGTTCGTGCCGCGTGCCGGCTGGACCGCTTCCTGCGGCGCCTTCGCCGACGGCTGGGCGATAGCGATGCCCCCACCGGCGAGACTGAGCCCCAGAACAGCGAACGTGACCGCCGCCACCTTACGTCGGAAGGATGTGCTCATGACAGGTCCCCCTTGTGTGACCGTGCGAATTCGGCCGACCCGCGGGACGGGACGGATGACTGCCCATAAATAGGCGTACGACGACAGTTGGGCGGGGGAAAGCTGCCTCGCTCACACCCGACGAGATTGATTAACCATCAATCCATATCCCCTCTGAGCTGCGGTTACTACTCAGAGTTGCGTCGTTTAAGCCAGATGGAACGTAGCACCGGAAAAAGCCGCCAGTCAATAGTTGATCTCGCTTTTCCAGGGTGTCATTCAGCCGTCAGATAATTGTGAAATGTGAGCGCATCGCCATTCATGAAATGGGTTCGTCGGGCCCGACTACGATCAACTCCGTGATCGTCGATGCCCCACCCGCACAGCGGAACACTCGGCTCGGCACTGTGCTCTGCTGGCTTGCCGTCGTACCCACCGCAATCTGGGCGGCCACCCGACTGCTCGGCCTGGACCGGGGGCCGTTGGTGCAGGCGCTCGCCTTCACGCCGTACGCCGCGGGCGTCAGCGTGCTGGTCCTGGCCCTCGCGCTCGCCCTGCGGCGCTGGTGGCCGGCGGCGCTCGCGGCCCTGGCGACGGTGGCGTTGCTCGGCGCCGTCGCACCTCGGGCGCTGGCCAACCCGCAGCCGGCGGCGGCCGGGCCGACCGTGCGGCTACTCACCGCCAATCTGCTCGCCGGGGCCGGCGACGCGCGGACACTGGTGGAGCTGGTCCGGCGACACCAGGTGGACGTGCTCACCGTGCAGGAGTTCACGCCGGACGCGCAGGCCGCCCTGGATCGGCTCGGCCTCGCCACGCTACTGCCGCACCGACAGCTCAACCCGGAGATCGGCACCCCCGGCTCCGGGCTCTACTCGCGGTGGCCGATCACCGACGGCGGCGTCCGACGCAACCTCGAGGGTTGGGGCTTCACCCAGGCGTACGCGACGGTGTCCGTCCCCGGCGGGCCCCCGGTCCGCGTCGAGTCGGCCCACCCCTCCGCGCCGTACGCGCTGGACCAGGTGGGTGCCTGGCGTGCCGACCTGACCGCCCAACCACCTGCCACCCCGGACGGTGGCCTGCGGATCCTCGCCGGAGACTTCAACGCGACCCTCGACCACAGTCCACTGCGGGCCCTGCTGCGCAGCGGTTACGTCGACGCCGCCGACGCCACCGGAGAGGGCCTGACCGGCACCTGGGGTCCCTACGACGGAGACCTCATCCCACCCGTCACCATCGACCACGTCCTGGTCGACCACCGGATAGCGGTCCACTCGGTGCAGGTGTTCACCCTGCCCGGCAGCGACCACCGCCCCGTCCAAGCCACCCTCCGCCTCCCCCTCCCCTAACCACCCACCCCACCCCACCCCACCCCGCCCCGCCCCGCCCCGCCTCGCCTCGTCAATCTTGCACTTACTGTCCCGGCATCAGCGACAAAAGCCGCAGACCGTCGACACAAAGTGCAAGATCGCGAGAGTGGGGGGTGGGGTGGGGTTGGGGGTGGGGGTGGGGGTGGGGGTGGGGGTGGGGGTGGGGGTGGGGGT
>NZ_JBFASO010000022.1:0-24416 GCF_040677775.1 Micromonospora sp. NPDC053740 | reverse complement strand
AGGTTCGTGCCCATGCTGGACACCCTCGACCTGGCCGGGGCGGTCATCACCGCGGACGCGCTACACACCCAACGCGAACATGCCCGCTGGCTAGTCGAGAAGAACGCCGGTTACGTCTTCGTCGTCAAACGCAACCAGAGGCGCCTGTATCGGCAGGTCAAGGCCCTGCCATGGGCGAAGATCGAAGCCCTGGACCAGACCCACGACCGTGGGCACGGCCGCCATGACATCCGCCGGTTGCAAGCGGTCACCTGTCTCGGCGCCCTCGCCCTGGACTTCCCGCACGCCACCCAGGCCCTGCGGATCCGCCGTCGCCGCTACAACCCGGGCACCGACCGCTGGACCACCGTCACCGTCTACGCGATCACCAACCTCACCGCCGAGCAGGCCGGACCCGCCGAACTGGCCGACTGGCTCCGCGGCCACTGGTCCATCGAGGTCCTACACCACATCCGCGACACCACCTACCGCGAAGACGCCAGCCGCCTACGGACCGGCAACGCACCCCGAGCCCTAGCCACCCTACGCAACACCGCGATCAGCCTGCTCCGCCTCGCCGGCATCACATCCATCGCACCAACCCTGCGGCGAAACAACCGGAATCCGTACCGATCCCTACAACTACTCGGACTCGACTAAACGGGCATACCTCTACCTTGCGAACGCCCTGACCTATGACAACGGATGCGATTCAGCCTTTGAGCAGTTGCCGGGCCATGACGATCCGCTGGACCTGGTTGGTGCCCTCGTAGATCTGGGTGATCTTGGCGTCCCGCATCATCCGCTCGACCGGGTAGTCCCGCGTGTAGCCGTAGCCACCGAGCAACTGCACAGCGTCGGTGGTGATCTCCATCGCGGCGTCGGAGGCGAAGCACTTCGCCGCCGCGCCGAAGTAGGTGAGATCCGCGTCGCCACGCTCCGACTTGCCGGCGGCCGCGTACGTGAGCTGCCGGGCAGCCTCGAGCTTCATGCCCATGTCGGCCAGCATGAACTGGATCCCCTGGAACTCGGCGACCGCCTTGCCGAACTGGCGACGCTCCGCCACGTACACCTTCGCGTAGTCGAGCGCGCCCTGCGCGATCCCGACGGCCTGCGCGGCGATGGTGACCCGGGTGTGGTCCAGGGTCTTCATCGCTGTCGCGAAGCCGGTGCCCTCCGCGCCGATCATCCGGTCGGCCGGGATCCGCACGTTGTCGAGGTAGACCTCGCGGGTGGGCGAGCCCTTGATGCCGAGCTTCTTCTCCGGCGCGCCGAAGCTCACCCCGGCATCGGACTTCTCGACCACGAAGGCCGAGATGCCCCGGGACCGGGCAGACGGGTCGGTGACGGCGAAGACCGTGTAGAACTCGGACACCCCTGCGTTGGTGATCCAGCGCTTCACACCGTTGAGCACCCAGTGATCCCCGTCACGCACCGCCCTGGTGGTCATGGACACCGCGTCGCTGCCCGCCTCCGGCTCGGAGAGGCAGTACGAGAACATCGCGTCACCGGCCGCGACCGGCGTCAGGTAGCGAGTCTTGAGATCGGCGGAACCGGACAACAACAGCGGCATCGTGCCGAGTTTGTTCACCGCCGGGATCAGCGAGGAGGACGCGCAGGCGCGGGCCACCTCCTCGATGACGATGGCGGTGGCCAGCGCGTCCGCGCCCGCGCCCCCGTACTCCTCGGGGATGTGCGGTGCGTGGAAGTCGGCCGCTCGCAGCGCGTCGTAGGACGCCTTGGGGAATTCCCCCGTCTCGTCGGCCTCCGCGGCGTGCGGCGCCACCTTCGCGGCGCAGACCTCTCGCACGGCTTCCCGGATCGCCTGGTGCTCCTCGGGCAACCGGTAGACGTCGAACGACTCCCCTGCGGCCATCTCGACCCTCCCCTTCACCACTATCATGCGCAGTCTGTGACGACTCCTGACCGCCGACCGCGCAGACTGAAGACTAGCGACTGCAGTTCAGGTGATGTTACCGGCGCGTAGGTATGGGCAGGACGGTGCACCTAACGCGCTCAGCGATGATGGAGATTGAAACAGTGAGCCACCCTCCGGTGCCCCGCCCAGGCGCCGCAGCAGAATGCGACGCGACGACGCGACGCCAGCGCGAGCGGAGAAGACAGGCGTGACGATCCCCTACCCCACCATCCAGCCGACCCCCGCCATCGCCGCGGTGACCCCGCCCTCGGGCGCACCCCGGCCGCGGGTGACGTTCCTAGGGACTGGTTACCTCGGTGCGACGTACGCCATCTGCTACGCCGAACTGGGCTACGAGGTTCTCGGGTTCGACGTCGACGCCGACAAGATCGCGATGCTGAACGCCGGTCAGGTGCCGATCCACGAGCCCGGCCTGGACGAGCTGCTCCGACGCAACCTCGCCGCCGGCCGCCTCCGGTTCAGCACCGACATCGCCGAGACCGCCGAGTTCGGTGACGTGCACTTCATCTGCGTGGGCACCCCGCAGCGGGCCGACGGCATGGGCGCCGACCTGTCGTACGTCGAGGCGTCGGTCACCAGCCTCGCGCAGCACCTGACCCGCAAGGCGCTGATCGTCGGCAAGTCCACCGTGCCGGTCGGCACCGCCGAGTGGGTCGAGCAGCTCGTCGGCAAGCACACGCCGGACGACCTGGACGTCGAGGTGGCGTGGAGCCCCGAGTTCCTCCAGGAGGGCTTCGCCGTCGACGACGTCCTGCGGCCCAACCGGATCGTGGTCGGCGTCAAGAGCGAGTGGGCCAACGGCATGCTCTACGCCGCGCACAAGGGCGTGTTCGACCTGGCCGCCACCGAGGACCGCGAGGTACCCCTCGTGGTGACCGACTTCTCCACCGCCGAGCTGGTCAAGGTCGCCGCGAACGCCTTCCTGGCCACCAAGATCTCCTTCATCAACGCCATGGCCGAGGTCTGCGAGGCCTCCGGTGGCGACGTCACCCAACTGGCCCGCGCGATCGGCTACGACCCGCGCATCGGCAACCGGTTCCTCCAGGCCGGCCTCGGCTTCGGAGGCGCCTGCCTGCCCAAGGACATCCGGGCCTTCCAGGCCCGCGCCCAGGAGCTGGGTGCCGGCGAGGCGCTGCGCTTCCTGCACGAGGTCGACCTGATCAACCTGCGTCGGCGTACCCGGGTGCTCCAACTCGCCGCGGACCTGCTCGGCCGCCGCTCCGGCCCGGCCGGCCCGGACTTCTCCGGCACCCGGATCGCCGTGCTCGGTGCCACCTTCAAGCCCAACACCGACGACGTCCGCGACGCCCCGGCGCTCGCCGTCGCCGCGCTGCTGCACAAGGCCGGCGCCGACGTGCACGTGTACGACCCGCAGGGCACCGAGAACGCCCGCCGCGCGGTCCCCGAGTTGACCTACGAGAGCAGCATCAACGAGGCGGTCAACGAGGCCGACCTGGTCTGCGTCCTCACCGAGTGGGCCGACTTCCGCAACGCTGATCCGGTCGCCCTGGGCGAGTTGGTGAAGGGTCGCAAGGTCGTCGACGGCCGCAACTGCCTCGACCCGGCACTGTGGGCCCAGGCGGGCTGGGAGTACCGGGGCATGGGTCGCCCCTGACCCAACCGACGCATCACCGGCCGGCAATCGAGCATCTCGGTGGCCGGCCGGTGTCGTTGTTTGCCCCGGACCCGCCGACAAGAGTCGAAATCCGCGCCAGCTTTGGGCATGCTGCGACAGTGGGAGTCCACAGTGCGGGTGGAGGGGTGTCGTGGCGACCTTTCAATGCTCCTCGTGCGGCCGGGAGATCAAGCCGGCTGTCCGATGCCCCCACTGTGGGGCAGATCAACCACAGTGGGTCGAGCACCTGGCCGACATTGAGCGTTCGATAGCGGAGATGAAGGCGCGCGACGCCGCCATCGCCCGCGAGCAGCGCCAGATCGCCGCGAAGATGCAGGCCGCGCTCTTCCAACGGGACATCCTCGCGCACGCCGGCGAGGAGCGGCTCAAGCAGGCCACCCGGCCACGCCGGGTGCTGCGCCGCCGCCCCGGCCGACGGCCACCGACGGCCACCATGGGAGCGCCACCCCGGGTGCCCCGCCAGGGCACTCCGACCGCCCCGGAGGATCCGCCGCCGCCCCCACCAGCCGCCTGGCTGGACGTGGACGACCCGGAGCACCCGCCGGAGGCGTCCTCGCGCGAGGTGCAGAACATTCCGCTCGGGCTTGGCGCGCTGCTGCTCGGCGTGGCCGCCGTGGTCTTCGCCGCGGTGGCCACCAGCTCGATGGACGCGCTGGCCCGGCTCGGCATCCTGCTCCTGGCCACAGTGCTGATGCTGCTCGCCCCGCCGGCACTGGCCCGGCGCGGGCTCACCTCGACCGCCGAGACCATCGCCGCTGTCGGTCTGCTGCTGGTGCCGCTCGCCGGCAACGCCCTCTGGGCGGTGGACCGGATCGGCGTCGGCGGCGGCTCCGGCACTGTCTTCGCCGGGGTGATCTTCGCAGTCACCGCCGCCGTCGCATTCGGGTACGCCGGTTGGACCGGTCTACGCGCGCCCCGCTTCGCCACTGTGCTCGCCGCCCAGCCGGTGCTGCCTCTGCTGGCGTACGACCAGATCACCGGCCCGGGCGGCTGGGCCCTGGTGCTGGCCCTTGTCGCCCTCGTCAACCTCGGCCTGGCCCGCTCCGGCGTGACTGTCGAACGCCCCGTCCGGCAGGACCTGCCAGCGCCGGGCACGCCGGCCGCGCCCCGCCAACGCGACGCCGAGAGCCGGCCGGAGGGCGACCCGGAGGAGGCCGCCGAGCTGATCGACGCCAGCGGCGGCTCCGCCGACCCCCAGCCGGCCCGCCCGGTGCCCGGCCTGCGTGAGCTGACCTGGTTGCTGCACGCAGTGGCTGTCGCCGTCTCGCTGGCGTACGCGGTCACCGCCCTGCTGCGGGCGCAGACCGTGCCGACGGCGGCCGGCGCCGGGGTGGTGCTGCTGCTGGCCGCCATGATCGGGCTGGCCGGCGCGTTGGTGCTGCGTCGTCCGCCGCTGCCGGACGTCGCGGCCGGCATCGTCACCCTGGCGGTGATCGGTTCGCTCAGCCGGATCGCCTCGGTGGCCCTCCCCGGCCGGGCGCTGCTGCTGATCGCGGCGGTCATCACGGTGACCGGGCTGGCGGTGCGCGCGGTCCCGGAGGCGGCCCGACGTGGCCCACAGTTGGCCTCCGCGGTGGCGCTGACCGTCAGTGGCCTGGTGGTCGCCGGCGGCGCGCTACGCGCCGGGGTGGCACCGGTCCGGGCGGCACTGCCCGCCTGGAACCCCGACCTCAGCCGGTACCCCGGCGAGTTGGCCGCCGCGGTCGGGCCGACGACCTGGCAGCTCGCGGGTGCCGCGTTCCTGCTCACCATCGCGGCGGTGCTGGCCCTGCCCAGCGAGATCCGCCGGGAGTTCGCTGTCGCCGGCGCGGCGCTGACCGCGCTCGCCGTTCCGGCCTCGTTCGGCCTCGGCTGGGCGGCGGCACCCTGGCCAATGGTGATCACCGCGATCGGCATCGGGGTCATCGGGCTCTCCGCCCGCACCGACCGAGCCGCTGTGGCGCACGCCATCGGGGCGGCCGTGGTCGGCCTGTTCGGCGCGGGTGCCAGCCTGGTCAGCCCCACCCTCACCGCCGCGGTCCTGATCAGTCTGTTCGTGGCCGGCACGCTGGTCACGCTGGCGCCCCGGATCAGGATCGCCTCGGCCGCCTCCGACACGGTCACCGCCTGGGCCGCCGGTGGCGCCGCGTTCGCGCTGCCCGGGGCGGTGGCGGCGTTCGTGGCCGCGACCATGCCGAGCGACCCGACCCCCACCCCGGCGAGCCTGCGCGAGGTGACCGTCCCGATCCTGGCGGCCAGCTTCCTGGCGGTCTGCGTGACACTGGGCTACGCGGCAGTCGTGCAGGTCTCCCAGCGCCACATTCCCGCTCCGCTGTCGCTCGGCACCGGGCTGGGCGCGCTGATGGTCACCGCCGCGGCGTTCGGGGCGCCCGGCGCGACAGTCGCCGACGCCTGGGTGGGCGCGCTCCTGCTGGTCGCGGCGGTGCTGCTCTTCCTGGCCCCCTCCATCGACGCCGGCCGTCGAGCCGACCTCACCCTCGACGGCTCGGACCTGGCCGCCGCAGCGGTCACCACCGCCCTGATCGCCACGCTGGTACGGATCGGCGCGGTGCTCGCCCCGGGCGGGCAGCTGGCGGTGGCCGCCGCCCTGCTTCTGGTGGTCGCCGTGGGCGCCCGCAGTATGCCGGAGGAGTGGCGACGCGGTCCGATCCTCGGCCTCACCGTCGGCGGCGTCCTGATCGGCGTCCTCGCCGGCTGGTCGGCGGTGCGCGGTGGGGTCGGCGTGCTGGCCACCCCCGGAGCGATCTGGAGGGGCGACCTGAGCGACTGGCCGGCCGCCCCCGTCGGCGGCGCCACCTGGCAGGCGCCGGTCGCGCTGGCGCTGCTGGCCCTCGCCGCCGGCATCCTGCTCCCGCCGCCGTGGCGCTGGGACGTGTCCGGTGTGGCGGTGGTGCTCGCCACGATCGGCGCACCGGCCGCATTCGATCTGGCCTGGTGGTCGCCGGTACTCGTCGGCGGAATGGTCGCCACAGTGTTCGGCATGGCCGCGGTGGCAACGGAGGAGGCGCGCGCCGGGCTGTCCCGGGCCACAGTGGCCGGGGTCGTCGCGCTGCACGCCGCCGGAGCCGGACTGGTCCGCCCGTGGACCACGGCCCTGGCGCTGGGCAGCATCGCGCTGATCGGCGTGGTGGTGGCCACGCTGGCCCGCGTCCTCGCCGGTCCACAGGTCGTCGACATCGACACCGAGGGAATGCCGCCGCACCTGGCGCAGATCGGCGGCGCGGCGATCGGTGCCGCCCTGCTGGCCCTCCCCGGTGCGGTGGCGGCGCTCTCCGCCGAGTTCGAACACTCGGCGCAGGTGGTGCTGACCGCCGCGCTGGCCGCTACCAGCCTCGGTCTGGCCGCCGTGGCCGCGGTCCGCCGGCTGGTGCCGCAATATCTGCCCTGGGTCAGCGTGGCGGTGGTCGGCGGGGCCACCATCAGCGCCCTCGCCGCCATCCCCACCGGCCTCGCCGCTGGCGTCTACGCGGCCGCCGCCGCCCTGCTCGGCGTACTGGCCGAGCTGATCCGCGCGGCCACAGTGCCGCCCACCGGCGCGGCCCAGCCGGTCCGGCGCTGGGCGGTACGGCTCGACGGCGCCCTACGGCGGTTGCCGGACGACGCGGAGAGTCGGCGGTGGCGGGTCAACCCGGCCGCTGGGGCGTTGGCCGCTGCGGCGTTGCCGACCGCCCTGGCGCTCGCCTCGATCGCACCCGCGCTGCTCACCGCCCTGATAGAACCGCACCGCACACTGACCCGGATCTGGCAGGGCCCGCCGCCGGAGCTGCAAACCCCACCACCGGACGTGGTCAACCCGACCCACGTGCTGACGGCGTTGCTGCTCACCGCGACCGCCGCGCTGGCCGCCACCGGGTTCAGCGGCGGGCGGCGTTCCCGGGCCGTGCCGGTGGTGCTGCCCGGGGCGGCCGTCACGCTGCTGATCGCACCCATCGCGCTGGGCCAGGGCTGGCCCGCCAGCACCGTCGCCGCGCTCTCCGTCTTCACCATCGCGATGCTCGGTCTCGCACTGACCCCACCGCCGCCGCTGGTCGAGCGTGCCCGCTCGCTGCGGCTGGCCCGGGTGCTGGTGTTCGCCATCGGTCTGGCCGGTGGCAGCGCCGGGCTCGCCGGCAGCCTGGCCGACCGGCAGATGACACTGTTCACCCTCGGCAGCGCGGTCGGGGTGGGCGCGGTGGCTGCGCTGTTCGGCACCACCCAGCGGGCACGCATCCTCGGCTGGCTCTTCGCCTCCCTCATGGCGCAGCTCTTCGTGCTCACCGCCGGCCTGGTCGCCGGGCTGGCGGCGGTCTGGTCGGCGTTCGGGGTGCTCGCCGTCGGCGCGGTCCTACAGGTGCTCGCCGCGACACTGCCCCGGCTGCGCCGCCCCGAGGCGCAACGGGAAGCATCCACCGTGGAGTGGACCGGGTACGCTGCCGCGCTGATCGCGTTGGCCCTCGCCTTCGACTCGCCCCGCCACATCGCCGCCCTGCTGGCCGCCTGGGGCGCTGTCCTCGGGGTGGCGGCCACCCGACCCGGTCGCCGGCCGGTGGAACGTCGGATCCTGTTCTGGTCGGTGGTGGTCTGTGAGATCACCGCGTGGTGGATCCTGATGCGCGTCGCCGACGTGGCGTTGCCCGAGGCGTACACGCTGCCGTTCGCCGTGTTGGCCCTCCTCGTCGGAGTCCTGGAACTGCGCCACCGACCCGACATGAGCAGTTGGGTGGCGTACGGGCCGGCGCTGGTCGCGACCTTCGTGCCGACGCTGGCAATCGTGCTGGCCACCGAGTCCAGCACGGTGCGGCAGATGCTGCTGCTGCTCGGCGCTGTCGCGGTGCTGATCTTCGGCTCGTCCAGTCGGCAGCAGGCCCCGGTGATCGTCGGCGCGTCGGTCACCGCGATCACGGCGATCCACGCCCTGTTCAGCCTGGGCCCGTGGCTGGCGCTGATCCCGGTGGGCATCCTGCTGCTGGTGCTCGGCGCGAGCAACGAGCGCCGACGCCGCGCCCAGGAACGTCTACAGACAGCCCTACGCGGCATGAGGTAGGTCGGAGGGTCCCTGCGGCGTGGGCGAGTGCGCCGGTGTACGGGCGCGGGTCGCGCTGCCGCCCGCGATCTTGCACTTTCTGTTGCGACATAAGGCGTGAAAGCCGCAGAACAACGACCGAAAGTGCAAGATCGCGGGGTGCAGGGCGGGGGGTTAGTGCAGGGTGGCTTGCAGGGCGGCTTCCTTTGTTGCCACCAGCTTCTCCAGGTCCTGCTGGTAGGTCGCCATCTTGGCGCGCAGGCCCTCGTCGGCGGCACCGAGGATCCGTACGGCGAGCAGGCCGGCGTTGCGGGCGTTGCCGATCGACACGGTGGCGACCGGGATCCCGGCCGGCATCTGCACGATGGACAGCAGCGAGTCCATGCCGTCGAGGTGCTTCAGTGGCACCGGCACACCGACCACCGGCAGCGGCGTCACCGAGGCCACCATGCCGGGCAGCGCGGCGGCACCCCCAGCTCCTGCGATGATCACCTTGAGACCCCGGTCGGCGGCGTCGCGCCCGTACTCGATCATCGCGACCGGAGTCCGGTGCGCCGAGATCACCCGAACCTCGTACGCCACGCCGAAGTCGTCCAACACCTCGGCGGCGGCCCGCATTGTCGGCCAGTCCGAGTCGCTGCCCATGATCAAGCCAACCGTGCTCACTGCGGCCCTCTCGTCGTTCCCGAAACCGTGACTCACTCGTGGCCCTCGCGCAGCCAGCGCGCGGCCCGGGCGGCCCGCGCCCGCAGGTCGTCCAGGTCGTCACCGAGCACCGTGACGTGCCCGATCTTGCGGCCGGGTCGCACCTGCTTGCCGTACAGGTGCACCTTGGCACCCGGCTCGGCGGCGAAAAGGTGGTGCAACCGCTCGTCGATCGACATTCCGCCCGGCTCGCCGCCGAGCACGTTCGCCGACACCACCACCGGGGCGGTCAGCGCGGTGTCGCCCATCGGGTAGTCCAGCACGGCTCGCAGGTGCTGCTCGAACTGCGAGGTCCGGGCGCCCTCGATGGTCCAGTGCCCGGAGTTGTGCGGACGCATCGCCAGCTCGTTGACCACGATCGCGGGCCGGCCGGCGTCGTCGCGCACCTCGAACAACTCCACGGCCAGCAGGCCGATCACACCGAGCGCGGTGGCCAGGTCGATGGCGAGCTGCTGCGCGGAGACCGCCAACTCCTCGTCCAGGCCGGGTGCCGGGGCCAGCACCTCCACGTTGATGCCGTCGCGCTGCACGGTCTCGACCACCGGGTACGCGGCCACCTGACCGAACGGCGAACGGGCCACCTGCACTGCCAGCTCTCGCCGCAGCGGCACCCGCTCCTCGACGATCAGCCGGGTGCCGCCGGCGAGCAGCGTGGTAGCCAACTCGGTGGCCTGGGCGGCGTCGTCGACCATCCAGACGCCCCGGCCGTCGTACCCACCACGGGCCGCCTTGAGCACCACCGGCCAGCCGACCTGCTCGCCGAAGCCGACGAGGTCGGCGGGCTCCCCGACCGGCCGCCAGGCCGGGTTGGGAGCGCCCAGCTCGGTCAGGCGTTCCCGCATGACCTGCTTGTCCTGGGCGTGCAGCAGCGCGTCCGCCGGCGGGTAGAGGGGTACCCCTTCCGCAGCCAGCGTGCGGATGTGCTCGGAGGGCACGTGCTCGTGGTCGAAGGTGACGACGTCGCAGCCCTTGGCGAAGGTGCGCAGCGCGGCCAGGTCGGTGTGGTCGCCGTACTGGACGTCGGCGGCGACCAGCGCCGCGCCGTCGTCGAGGGCGGTCGCGAGCACACGCAGTGACTGGCCGAGGGCGATCGCGGCCTGGTGGGTCATCCGGGCCAACTGGCCGCCACCCACCATGCCGACAACTGGCAGACCGGTACGGGAATCCATAGCGCGGCCAGCCTATCCGGGCCGCCGACGGGCCCACCGGGAGGGCTGGCGACCCACCTCGGAAGCGCTGGCGGGGCCACCCGGCGGGCGGCGCTGGCGACTACCGGGCGTGGCCGTGCGCTCAGCCCAGCTCGGCTACCAGCTCCTCGACCGAGGTGACCGGCCGCTGGCAGACGAAACCCCGGCAGACGTACGCGGCGGACCGCCCCTCGACCAGCGGACGGTCGGCGAGCAGCGGCACACCCGGCTGGTCCGGACGCCCGGCGACGACCACCGCTCCGGGCGGCGCGTGCCGGCGGGCGGCGGCCACCAGGGGGTCGCCGGCCGGGTCGTCGGTGACCACTGCGATCTCGTACGGCCCGGAGAGCAACGCCTCCCCGACAGTGGCCGCGTACCCGGCGAACCGGGGGTGCCTGCCGACGATGGGCGCGACAGTGCCGAGGGCCGCTTCGGCGGCCTCCCGGTAGCGCGTCTCCCCGGTCAGCGCCGAGTACGCCACCAGCCCGGCGATCAACGCCGACCGGCCGGACGGGGTGGCGTTGTCGGTGGGGTCGGCCGGCCGCGCGACGAGCCGCTCCGCGTCGTCGGCGGTGTCGTAGAAGGCACCACCGGGCGCGGCGAAGTGCGCGAGGGCGGTGTCCAGCAGCTCGCCGGCCACTGTGAGCCAGCGGCCCTCGCCGGTGAGCTGGTGCAGCGCGCAGAATGCCTCGGCGACGCAGCCGTAGTCCTCCAGGACACCGGCCGGCTCGCCGACCTTGCCGTCCCGGGAGACCCGGCGCAGCCGGCCGTCCACCAGGTGCACGGTGGCCAGGTGCTCGGCGGCCTGGCGCATCGCCCCGTCGGCGACGATGGTGACGCCGTCCATCAGGTTGGCGTCCTCGTCCTGCGGGGACGCGTACACGGCGGCGACCTGCTGGAACTCGGCGATGGCGGTGATCGCCAGGCCGTTCCAGGCGGCCACCACCTTGTCGTCGAGGGCCGGCTGGGGGCGGGTGTCCCGGGCGGCGAGGAGCCGCCCGACCACCTGCTGCCAGCGGGCACGCACCTCGGGCGCGGCGTCGTCCACGTCCCGGGCGAGCTTGAGCACGCTCATGCCGTGCTCAAAGGTGCCCTGGTCGGTGACTGTGAACAGGTCGGCGGCGAACCGGCCGTCCTCCTCGCCCAACGCCTCCACGAGCTGGGCGGGCGTCCAGGCGTAGGTGAGCCCCTCGACGCCCTCGGTGTCGGCGTCCAGGGCGGACGCGAACCCCTGCCCCGGCCGGTGCAGCTCGTCGGCGAGAAACCGGGCGGTGTCCCGGGCCACCCGGCGGGCCAGCGGGTCACCGGTGAGTCGCCACAGCTGGGTGTAGACCCGCAGCAGCAGCGCGTTGTCGTAGAGCATCTTCTCGAAGTGCGGCACCGTCCAGTGCGCGTCGACCGAATAGCGGGCGAAGCCGCCCGCGAGCTGGTCGTAGATGCCGCCCCGGGCCATCGCCTCGGCGGTGTGCCGGGTGATCTCCAGGCTGCCCGGGTCGCCGGTGCGCTGGTGGTGACGCAGCAGGAAGAGCAGGTTCATGTGCGGCGGAAACTTCGGGGCGCCGCCGAAACCGCCGTTGGTGCGGTCGTACTCGCTGGCCAGCGTTGCGGCCGCCGCGTCGAGCAGCGGGGCGTCCAGCGGCGCGGTGGGGCCGCCCACGGCCTGCGCGCCGCCGATCGCCTCGACCACCGCGGCGCCCTGGCCCAGCACCGCCTCGCGCTGCTCCCGCCAGGCGGTGGCGACCGACTGGAGCAACTGGACGAAGTTGGGCTGCGGGAAGTAGGTGCCGCAGAAGAACGGGGTGCCGTCCGGGGTGGCGAAGACGGTCATCGGCCAACCACCCTGGCCGGTCATCGCCTGGGTGGCGGTCATGTAGATCGCGTCCACGTCCGGACGTTCCTCACGATCCACCTTGATCGACACGAAGTTGTCGTTCATCAGGGTGCCGACCTGCTCGTTCTCGAACGACTCGTGCGCCATGACGTGGCACCAGTGGCAGGCCGCGTAGCCCACCGAGATGAGCACCGGAACGTCCCGCCGCTTCGCCTCGGCGAACGCCTCGTCCGACCACGGCCACCAGTCGACCGGGTTGTCGGCGTGCTGCAGCAGGTACGGACTGGTGGCGTCGGCGAGTCGATTCACCTGACGACCATAGCCAGCCCCGGCGCGGACCGCGCGGGCTCGACCCGGACGGTCAGGAAGCGCCGTCGGCGCGGAGCCGGAACACGTTCGACTCCGCCGAGTCGCGCAGCGACCCCAGCACCGCGCCGATCTTGTCCGCTGGCATGGGCTTGAAGAAGTGGTAGCCCTGCGCGGAGGTGCAACCCAACTCGGCCAGGGCCATTCGCTGCTCGGCGGTCTCCACCCCTTCGGCGACCACCCGCAGCCCCAACTCGTGGGCCAGGCCGACGGTCGTCCGGACGATCGCGGCGGCCTCCGGCGAGTCGGCCATCCGGATGACGAAGGAACGGTCCACCTTCAACTCGTCCACGGCGATCCGGGTGAGGAAGGTCAGCGACGAGAAGCCGGTGCCGAAGTCGTCGACAGCGAGTTGCACGCCCATCGACCGGAGCGTCGCCAACACCTCGTCGATGACCTCCAGCTCGCTCATCACCACCGTCTCGGTGATCTCCAGAACGAGCCGGTGCGGCGGCACCTGGTGGCGGCGCAACGCCTCGGCGATCTCCGCCGGCAACCGGGGGTCGAGCAGGCTGCGCGCCGAGAGGTTGACCGAGATCGGGACGTCCAACCCCTCCCGTGCCCAACTGGCGGCCACGCTGAGCGCCTTGTCGAGCACGTAGCGGGTGAAGGTGCCGAGCTGCTCGCTGTTTTCCACCGGGCGGATGAAGTCGGCCGGGTTCAGCCACCCACGCCGGGGGTGCTGCCAACGGATCAGCGCCTCCACCCCGGTGGGCGCACCGGTGGCCAGGTCGACCGCCGGCTGCAACGCCAGCACCAGCTGATCGTCGACCTTCAACGCCTCCCGCAGCTCGGCCAGCAGGGCGAGCTGGTCGGTGCTGGCCGCGTCGCGTGCGCCGTCGTACGCGGCGACGTTGCCGCCGCCCTCCTTGGCCTGGTACATCGCGATGTCGGCCCGACGCAGCAGCTCGGTCAGGTCCGCGGTGCCGGCGGCGGCCACCACCACCCCGACCGAGACCTCGATGGACATCCGTACGCCGGCCACCTCGGTCGGTGCGGCCAACCGTTCGGCGATCTCGCGGGCCTGCCGCAACGCGTGGGCCATCGGGGCGGCCCGGTCGCCGAGCACCGGCACCGCCGTGAGCAGCAGGGCGAACTCGTCACCACCGAGTCGACCGAGCAGGTCACCGGCGCGGACCAGCGCGTTGAGTCGGTTCGCGGTCAGTCGCAGCAACTGGTCACCGGCCGCGTGGCCGAGGGTGTCGTTGACTTCCTTGAACTGGTTGATGTCCAGCAGCAGCAGTGCCACCGGGTGGTCGTGGCTGAGCTGTCGCAGCGACTGGTCGCCCTTGCTCAGCATCGCCGCCCGGTTGGCGAGCCCGGTGAGCGGGTCGTGCACCGCCTCGTACGACGAACGGGCGGTCACCAGCCGCAGCTCGTGGTGGGTCGCGGCGTCGTGCAGCGCGGCGGCGAGGGCATCGCCGAACGCGGCCACCGCGTCATGTTCCCGGGCCGTGGGCGGGGCCGAGCGGGGGAACCGCACCCGCAGCCGGCCGACCGGCGTGGCACCGACCGACAGCGCCCGGCTCAGCTCGTGCTCGTCCGGCTCCGACTGGTCCGGTGGGCCGGTCTCCCGGTCGACAAGCTGGCCGCCGGCGTCGCCTCGATAGCGGTGCCACCGGCCGTCGGCCCGGGCCACGTCGACGTCCACCAGCTCGGCGTTGAACAGCGTCAGCGCCCCGGTGACCGCCGCGCTGGCCACGCCCCGCTCGTCGAGCTGGTTGAGGGCCGCGGTGGCCTCCGCGAAGGCACGCCAGGTGCGGCGCTCCTGATCGGAGCGCAGCCGGTAACGGTAGGTCTGCTGCAACAGCCACAGCAGTGGCGGCAGCAACAGCAACCAGCGCGGGTCGAGTTCCAGCAGGGCGACCACCACGAGGCCGACCGCCACGTTGCCGACGAACATCAACAGCTTGCCGCGCAGCGCGGCGAGCAGCGGCGGCCCGATCGGCAACCCGTGCCGCAGGCCCAGCGTCACGCCGCCGAGCCAGGCGGTCACCAGGAGGTACGTCACCGAACCGGCGATCACGGCCAGCGCCAGGATGGGGGTGGGTGGCGAGAGCAGCGGCCGCCCGAGCGCGGTGGTCACGGAGACGGCAAGTGCCGACGCGGCGGCCAGCGACGCGGCGATCCGGACGATCTCCAGGGCCGGACGGCGGTCGTTGTGCAGTGACAGCAACGTCCAGGCCAGCCCGGTGCCGAGCAGCGTGGCGGACGGGAGCCAGCCGGCTGGAGTCAGGTAGAGGCAGACGATCAGGGCGGCCTCGCCCCAGGTGATGCTGACCATGCCGGCGGCCGAGCGGAATCGCAGCCGGGCGAGCTGGGCGAGGGCCAGGACGGCGACGGCGATGCCGAAGCGGGCCGGACCGCCGAGGGGGTCGTCGGCCGGCAACCGGACCGGGAGGGTCAACCCGACCGCGGCGGCGGCCAGGGCGGTCAGCGTGACGGCGGCGGTGAGCACGAGCAGCCGGCCCGGTGTGCCACGCACCCCGAGCCGATCGAACGGGTCGTCGGCCGGACCGGAGGTCATCGACCTCCCCCGTCAGCCGACCGACCGACGTCTCGGTGGGCGGCCGGTGCTGTGCTGGTCATCGGCGCCCCCTCCTGCACACGGCTCGGAGACTTTTGGTCCCCCCGGCGGAAGGCTAAGCCAAACCGGGTGGTCGCAACAGGGGGCGACCACCCGGTTCGGCGTGATTCATGCGCGGACTACCCGTTCAGGTGCTGCTGGTGCCCGTTGGGAGCGGGCGTGGATGAATCACGCCCACCGGTCCCGTCTGTCGGATCGACGACTGTCGCATCGGCCCTGGTCGGGTCGGTCGGCCCGGACTGCTGGGGGAAACGGTCCGGCAGACGGCGCAGCCGAGCGTTCATGTTGCGGATCAGCAGGATGGTCGCGGTGGCCAGCAGCAGGATGAGGAAGAGGCCCATCGGCCCGGCCAGACCACCCGTGCGGGTGTCCCCGAAGTTGTTCTCCGCGAGCACCTGGGCAGCGGTCAGCATGGCGTTCCTCCGATGTGCGGTTGGTAACCAGGGTAGCGCCGCCGGGAATCAGCGCGCGTGCGCCGTCTCCCGCACCCCGGCGAAGAGATCGGACTCGGGCAGCGGACTGTCGACCATCGAGCGGGCCAGCTCGTAATCCTCGGTCGGCCAGGCGCGCTTCTGCAACTCCATCGGCACGTGGAACCAGAAGCCGTCCGGGTCGACCTGGGTGGCGTGGGCGCGCAGCGCGTCATCGCGGACCGAGAAGTATTCGGCGCACTCGACCCGGGTGGTGATCCGCGGGCCCTTGTCGGGGCGGTCCTCCCATCGCTTGAGCCAATCCTCGTAGGGCGACTCCAGACCGGCGGCCAGCATGCCCTCGTGCAAAGCCATGATCTTGCCCTTGGAGAAGCCGATGTCGTAGTAGAGCTTCAGCGGCTGCCAGGGCGCGCCCAGCTCCGGGTAGCGCTCCGGGTCACCGGCGGCCTCGAACGCGGCCACGCTCACCTTGTGGCACATGATGTGGTCCGGGTGCGGGTAGCCACCCTCCTCGTCGTACGTGGTCACCACGTGCGGACGGAACTCGCGCATCAACCGCACCAGCGGGCCCGCGGCGACCTCGACGTCCTGGAGGGCGAAACAGCCCTCGGGCAGCGGCGGCAGCGGATCGCCCTCGGGCAGACCCGAGTCGACGAAGCCCAGCCATGCCTGGTCGACGCCGAGGATCGCCCGCGCGGCGTCCATCTCGGCACGCCGGATCTCGCCGATGTTGGCCCACACGTCGGGTCGGTCGAGCTTGGGGTTGAGCACGCTCCCGCGCTCGCCACCGGTGCACGTCACGACCAGGACGTCCACCCCCTGAGCGACATATTTCGCCGTCGTCGCCGCGCCCTTGCTCGACTCGTCGTCCGGGTGCGCGTGCACGGCCATGAGACGCAGTTGCTCTGCCAACTTCGGCGCTCCTCGTCTGTGCCGGACGGTGGACCCGACCGGGCTCGACCGGCTGACCTGCCGGGATCTTTCCTCACCGCACCTGTCACCGGCCACCAGCGCCGGGCATGACCTGCCATTCCTGCGGCTGGACCGGGTGGGAGGATGGGGCTCTGTCATTCTTGCCGATGCCGCCGACAACAACGCCAGGAGATACCCGCCGGTGACCGAGACGCACGCCACAATTTCACCAGGCGCGCCGGTATTCCCGGCCGGACGCTACGGCCGCCGTCGGGCACCGGGCGGAAAGCGCCGCCGTACGCTGCTGGCCGCGCTGGCGCTGTTGGCGCTCGTGGCGACGCTGACAGTGATCTCGGTCCGGCTCTACCGGCAGTACGGTGATCCGGTCTACGACGCCCAGGTGATCACGTACACCGACATCACGGACAAGCAGGTGCTTCTCGACTTTCGGGTCACCGTCCCGCCCGGTGGATCAGCGGTCTGCCTGGTGCGCGCCCGGGACCGTGCCGGCGCCGAGGTCGGCCGCGAACAGGTCACCGTGACCGCCGATCCCGGGGATCGGCATGTCAGGACCCAGCACCTCCTGGCCACCACCGCGCGGCCGTTCATCGGCGAGGTCCTGAGTTGCCGACCACCGTCCTGAGCTGCTCGAACAGCACCAGAAGCGGAGCTGACGGGGTGCCTACCGCCGGTGTCGGATCCGGACACCGGCGGTGATGGCCGACACGCTGTGTCGTAGCGCACTGGTAACTTGGTAGTTCACCTGTCAGCCAGCCACGCACAACTGAGGAGAACGCCTGTGTCCACTGGCAACGAGGCGCCCGCCACCTGGCTGTCGCAGGACGCGTACGACCGCCTCCAGGCCGAGCTCGACGAGCACATCGCCAACCGTCCGGCGATCGCAGCCGAGATCAACGCTCGGCGCGAGGAGGGCGACCTCAAGGAGAACGGCGGCTACCACGCCGCCCGCGAGGAGCAGGGCAAGGCCGAGGGACGCATCCGCTACCTGCAGGAGCTGCTGCGCACCGCGAAGGTCGGCGCGGCGCCGACCGCCGACGCGGTGTCGCCGGGCATGGTGGTGACGATCTACTTCGACGACGACACAAACGACACCGAGACCTTCCTGCTCGGTTCCCGGGAGATCGCGGCCACGACGGACCTGACCGTCTACAGCCCCGAGTCCGCGCTGGGCAAGGCGATCCTGGGTGGTCGAGCCGGGCAGACCTGCACCTACACGGCGCCCAGCGGCGCCGACATCAAGGTGACAGTGGTCAGCTTCGAGCCGTTCTCCGGCTGATTCTCGCCGGTCGCGCCACCCGCTGCCGGCCGGCTCGACCGACGCCGGCACCCGCTGTCGAAACACCGCGCATCCGAGGCGTGGCACCCACCGGTGTCACGCCTCGGCCGCGAAGACCACCTGGTAGCCGCTGGCCCGTAGGGCGCTGATCAGGGTGTCCGAGTGTTCGACGCCCCGGGTCTCCACCGACAGCGCCACCTCCACCTCGCCGAGGCTGAGGTGCGGGTTGGCCCGCTGGTGCTCCACGTCCACCACGTTGGCCCGGTGCTCGGCGATCTGGCTGAGCAGCGACGCGAGCTGCCCCGGCCGGTCCGAACAGCGGACGGTCACCCGCAGGTAGCGACCCGCCGCGGCCAACCCGTGCTCGATCACCCGCAGCATCAGCAGCGGGTCGATGTTGCCGCCGGAGAGCACCGCGACCACAGGGGTCTCCACCTCGACCACGCCGGCCAGCAGCGCGGCCACACCGACCGCCCCGGCCGGCTCGACCACCTGCTTGCCCCGCTCCAGCAGCATCAGCAGGGCCCGGGAGATGTCCTCCTCGGAGACCGTGACGATCTCGTCGACCAGCTTGCGCACGTGGTTGAAGGTGATTTCGCCCGGCCGGCCGACCGCGATGCCGTCGGCGATGGTGGAGAAGATGGGCAGCCGGACCGGTTCCCCGGCCACCAGTGAGGGTGGGAACGCCGCCGCCCCGGCCGCCTGCACGCCGATGATCCGGACGTCCGGGCGCAACGCCTTCACGGCCACCGCCATGCCCGAGATCAGACCGCCGCCGCCCACCCCGGTGATGATCGTCTTCACGTCCGGGCACTGTTCGAGGATCTCCAGCGCCACGGTGCCCTGCCCGGCGATCACATCGGGATGGTCGAACGGGTGGATCAGCACCGCGCCGGTGCGCTCGGCGTACGTGTGCGCCGCGACCAGCGACTCGTCGACGGTGTTCCCGGCCAGCTCGACCTGCGCGCCGTACCCCTTGGTGGCGGCCACCTTCGGCAGCGGCGCGTTGACCGGCATGAAGACGGTGGCGTGCGTGCCGACCAGGCCGGCGGCAAGTGCCACGCCCTGCGCGTGGTTGCCAGCGCTCGCCGCTACCACGCCGCGCTCCCGCTCCGCCGCCGACAACCGGGAGATCCGCACGTACGCTCCCCGCACCTTGTACGAGCCGGCGCGCTGCACGTTCTCGCACTTGAGCCACGTCGGCCCGCCCAGTGCCGCGCTGAGCGGCCGGGAGGGCTCCAGTGGGGTGGTGCGGGTGACGCCAGCGAGCAACTCCCGTGCGGCCCGCACGTCGTCGAGACCGACCAGTTCCGTCATGCCCCGATCGTGCCACCCGACTCCGGGCCCCTCGGCGGCGACACCGCAGTGCCCGACAGCGCGCACACAGTCGACGGTCAGGCGGTGGCCGGCGACTCCGTGCCGACCCGGGGGTAGCCGGGGGCGTGACGCGTCCACGGCGCGGCCATCTCGAACTGACCGGCCACACCGAGCAGCAGCAGCTCCGAACCGGGCGGACCGACCAGCTGCACGGCGACCGGCAGGCCGTCCGGGCGGCGGCCGACCGGCACGACGACCGCCGGCAGGCCGGCGATGTTCCAGGGTGCGGCGTACGGGGCGTACCGGATGTTGGCTGACATGTTCGCCCGCCAGGACCGCTCCGACCAGCGGGCCGCCTCCGGTGGCGCGCTGGCCAGCGCCGGGGTGAGTAGCAGGTCGACCGAGTGGTCGGTGAAGAAGTCGACGGACCGTTGCCGCCAGGCGGCCCGGTCCGCCTCCCGCACGTAGCCGCGACGCTGCGCCCACTCGCCGAGCGCGACGTGTCGCCGGGTCCGCCGTTGCAGCCCACGCCGGTCCAGACCGGAGGCCCGGACGTCGGTGGCGGCCGCGGCGAGCCAGGTGGCGATGCCCTGCAGGCCGAGCGCGGTCGGGTAGACCGGATCGGCCGGCACGGTGTCGTGCCCGGCGGCGGCGAGGAGCCGACCGGCGGCGGCGACCGCGTCCCGGTTTGGCGCGTCCGGTGCGACACCGCGCACCGGCGAACGCAGCGAGACACCCACCCGCAGCCGCTGCGGGGGGACCAGCTTCTCGGGACGCCGGCCGGCGAGCACCGAGAAGCCGACCGCCGCGTCGGCGACAGTGCTGGTGAGCATGCCGTGCTCGGTGAGGCCGAACCAGTCGTCCGCCCCGAGCTGGCAGGGGACCACGCCCCGGCCCGGCTTGAGCCCGACGAGTCCGCAGCAGGCCGCGGGAATCCGGATCGAGCCGAGACCGTCGTTGGCGTGCGCGATCGGCACCAGCCCGGCGGCGACAGCGGCGGCGGCACCACCGGAGGACCCACCGGGGGTACGCGTGCTGTCCCAGGGGTTACGGGTCACCCCGCTGTCGTCGTCGGTCACTGCCCACAGCCCCAGCTCCGGCATCCGGGTCACGCCGAGGATCACCGCGCCGGCGCCGCGCAGCCGACGCACCACCTCGTGGTCGGCCTCCGCCACGTCGGTGCGGGCGGCGGCCGACCCGTTCCAGGTGGGCAGACCGGCGACCGGTGTGTTCTCCTTGACCGCCACCGGAACCCCGGCCAGCGGCAGGTTGGCCAGGTCCTCCTGCTCGTCGACCTTCTCCGCCTCGGTGATCGCCTCACCGCCGCGAACGGCGCGGAACGCGGCCAGCTCACTGTCGGCTCGGGAGATGTACTCGAGGTGGTCGGCGACGACCTGGGTCGCCGAGACGTCACCTCGGCGTACGCCCCGGGCGATCTGCTTGGCGGTCGCTCCGACCCAGGTCGCCATGATGTCCTGCACGGCCATCCTCCCCCAGCGGTCAGCCCAGCGCCTGCTCCAGATCGGCGAGTAGGTCGTCGACCGTCTCGATGCCGACAGACAGTCGCACGAGATCCCCGGGAACTTCAAGCGGCGAGCCGGCAGCACTTGCGTGTGTCATCCGACCCGGGTGCTCGATCAGGGATTCCACACCACCCAGCGACTCGGCGAGCACGAAGAGCTTGGCCCGGTTGCAGATGTCCACGGCGTGGTCCTCACCACCGGCGGCGCGGAACGAGATCATGCCGCCGAACCTGCGCATCTGCTTGGCGGCCACCTCGTGACCGGGGTGCGAGGGCAGGCCCGGATAGAGCACCTGGGCGACCTTGGCGTGACCGTCGAGGTACGCGGCGAGCCGCTCGGCGTTGTCGCAGTGCCGGTCCATACGTACCCCGAGGGTCTTGATGCCCCGCAGGGTGAGCCAGGCGTCGAACGGACCGTTGATCGCGCCCATCGCGTTCTGGTGGTAGCGCAACTCCTCGCCGAGCCCGGCGTCGGCGACGACGAGGGCGCCACCGACCACGTCGGAGTGCCCGCCGACGTACTTGGTGGTGGAGTGCACCACGACGTCCGCGCCGAAGGCGATCGGCTGCTGCAGGTACGGCGAGGCGAAGGTGTTGTCCACCACCAGCAGGGCGCCCGCGTCATGTGCCACGGCGGCCAGGGCGGCGATGTCGGCGATCCCGAGCAGCGGGTTGGTCGGCGTCTCCACCCAGACGATCTTCGTACGACCGGGCTGCACCGCCGCCCGGACCGCGTCCGGGTCGGAGACCTTGGCCGGGCTGAACTCCAGGCCCCAGCGCTGGGCGACCCGGGCGAAGAGCCGGTACGTGCCGCCGTACGCGTCGTCCGGGATCACCACGTGGTCGCCGGGCTGACACACGGCCCGCAGCAGGGTGTCCTCCGCCGCCAGGCCGCTGGCGAAGGCGAGCCCCACCGGCCCGCCCTCCAGCGCCGCCAGGCACTCCTGGAGCGCGTCACGGGTCGGGTTGCCGGAGCGGCTGTACTCGTAGCCGAGACGAGGTGCGCCGACAGCGTCCTGGGCGTACGTGCTGGTCTGGTAGATCGGTGGGATCACCGCGCCGGTGCGGGCCTCGGGGTCCTGACCGGCGTGGATGGCGAGCGTCTCGAAGCCGTGACTCATTCTGGTGAGGCTAGTGCCCCGCCCCGAGGGCGGGAACGGAACCCGCGCTCCCGGTGGGGGCCGGGCCTTCCGGCCCGGCCCCGTGTGCCAGCCAGGGGCCGACGGCCGGTCAGCCGGCCGGTACGGGCAGGACGTGCAGGGTGGCCGGGTTTCTCCCGGTCCAGTCGTAGGAGAGCGCGTAGAGCCGTGCACTGTTCGGCGACCAGGCCAACCCACCCGGGCTCAGCTCACCGCCTCCCAGCACGAAGCGGGTCAGTTCGGTGCCGTCCGGCCGATGGACGAACAGGTACGACGTGTCCGCTGCGGCGGCGATCCTGGTGCCGTCGCGGGACGGCTCGACGGCGGCCGGGTAGGCGCCGGTGGGGAAGGTCGCGGAGGGCGTGGTGATGTCGGCGAACGGGAACGCCTGCACCTCGTACGGGGCACCGGCCGCGGTGTAGACGGTGGTACCGGTCGGGTCGAGGGCGATGTCCCGCAGGTTGCTGCCGATCGCCGTCCAGCCACTCGCCCGCAGCAGGGTCAGCGTTCCCCCGGCTCCGATGGCGTACGCGTAGACCGACGCCGGGCTCAACGACATCTGCCCGGCCAGCAGCACCGACCGGTTCTGGCTGGCGGCGGCGAGCAGCGGAGCGCCGTAGAAGTCCTGAGTGGCGGCCATCCCCGTCGTCACCCGGGCCGGCTGGCGTCCCAGGTCGATCTGGCCGATGTTGCCGCCCCACTGGTCACAGCCGTAACCGAACCACAGGTACCGGCCGGTCAACGCCAGCGACGACGGGCACTCGCCCGCGCCGGTGTCGTACCGGGCCGACTCGATCAGCGAGCCAGTGTCGAAGGCGGCGATGGCGTTGGCGGTGGGCAGCGCCACGTAGAGGGTCCGCCGGTCGGCGCTGAGCAGCAGGTCGGTGGGGCCGGGCAGGCCCGACAGCGTGCCGACCACGGTGCCTGTCGCGCTGGTCACCACGACATCGGTTGCGGAGCTGCCACCGCTGACGAAGACCCGGTCACCGGCCGACACCACGTCGGCCACCGTGTTCAGCGGCAGTGCGACGGCGGTCGGCGCGGCGGCCGCCTGGGCGTGGCCCGGGGTCGCGCCGGTGAGCAGCCCGGCGATCAGCGCCGCCAGCGCCAGGGTGAGGCCTCTTCTGTTCTGCAAGCTTGGTCCTTTCGGAGCGTCGACGCGCACGCCGACGGCCGGGATCACCCCGCGTTCATTCATTCACGTAGATGATTACCACAGTCGGTTCACGTGCGGGGGGCGCCGTGCCTCGCGAGGCCGCCGGCATAGCCTGGGCCGATGAACGGTTGCGTGTTCTGCGGGATCGTGACGGGCGAGGTGCCGGCGTTCCGGGTCGCCGACACCCCGGACGGGGTGGCCTTCCTGGACACCCGGCCGGTGTTCAAGGGCCATGTCCTGGTGGTGCCCCGAGTGCACCTGGTGACCCTGGCGGAGTTGCCGGCCGACCTGCTGCCCGACTACTTCGCCATGGTTCAGCGGCTCGCGGTGGCGGTAGAGACCGCTCTCGGCGCCGGTGGGACGTTCGTGGCGATGAACAACAAGGTGTCCCAATCGGTGCCCCACCTGCACACCCACGTGGTCCCTCGCACCAAGGGCGACGGGTTGCGGGGCTTCTTCTGGCCGCGCACGCGGTACGACGACGACACCGAGGCCCAGGCGTACGCGGACCGGATCGCAGCGGCGCTCCCCGGCGGGGCCTGACTGACTGTCACGCGGGTAAGGAAGGTGGACCCTCCGGTGTTACACGCTGGGAGTGGTACGAAAGGAGATCCCCACCGTGTTTTTGCGCCGTATGAACGCCGATATGGTCTCGCCCGACCAGGCCCTGCCGGGCCGTTCGATCGCCATGCCGGTCGCCGACCGCCACGAGGTGCTGGGCACCTCGTTGAAGGGCCCGTTCCCTGAGGGCCTTCAGGTAGCGGTCTTCGGCATGGGCTGTTTCTGGGGTGCCGAGCGGCTGTTCTGGACGCTGCCCGGTGTCTACACCACCTCCGCCGGCTACGCGGGTGGCATCACCAAGAACCCGACGTACGAGGAGACGTGTTCCGGCCGGACCGGGCACGCCGAGGTCGTCCAGGTGGTGTACGACCCCAGCAAGATCAATTATGAGGATCTGCTGAAGGTCTTCTGGGAGAACCACGACCCGACCCAGGGCATGCGCCAGGGCAACGACGTGGGCACCCAGTACCGCTCGGCGATCTACACGACCACCGACGAGCAGCGGACCATCGCGGAGTCGTCCCGGGACGCGTTCCAGCCGATCGTGACGCGGGCCGGCAAGGGTGAGATCACCACCGAGATCGCGCCGCTCGGCAGCTACTACTTCGCCGAGGACTACCACCAGCAGTACCTGGCGCCGACCAAGAACCCGAATGGTTATTGCAACCACGGCCCGAACGGGCTGAGCTGCCCGGTCGGCGTGGCCCGAGTCGGCGGCTGACCAAGACGCACACCACCCCGTCGGGGGGGGGGGGGGGGCCCGCCCCCCCCCCGCCGAGGCGCCCCCGCCCCACCCCCCCCCAACGCCCCCGGGCCCCCCCCCCCCCCCACCCCACCGGGGGGGCGGGC
>NZ_JBFASO010000021.1:0-27360 GCF_040677775.1 Micromonospora sp. NPDC053740 | reverse complement strand
GGGGCGCGGGGCGCGGGGCGCGGGGCGCGGGGCGCGGGGCGCGGGGTGCGGGGCGCGGGGCGCGGGGCGCGGGGCGCGGGGCGCGGGGCGCGGGGAAAATCGGTGGCGAGGGCGCGGGTCCGGCGCGGAGGATGCGCGTGTGATTGAGGCGTACCCGAAGCAGGTTCCTGTCCGTGCGGCGACTGCCGTGTGTCGACAGCGGCCGCTCCCGGGACGAGCCTCGACCCGGCACCGACTTCGGTGACCGGGGCGTTCCTCGCCGGTCTGGTCGCCGGCTACGGCGTCGCCATACCCGTCGGTGCGATAGCGATTCTCATTCTGGGGCTGAGCGCCCGTACCTCGTTTCGGGTGGGTGCGGCCGCCGCGCTGGCGGTGGCGACGGCCGACGGGCTCTATGCGGTGGTGGCTGTGCTCGGCGGCGCCGGCCTGGCCGGGATCATCGCACCGGTCGCCGGGCCCCTGCGGGTGGTCGCCGCAGTGGTCCTGCTGGGTCTCGCCGGGCACGGCCTGTGGCGGACGTGGTCCGCGCACCGCTCGCAGCGACCGCCGACGGCACGCGACGGTGGGGGCATGAGCACTCCGGGGCGGGCCTACGCGGCGCTGCTCGGGTTGACACTGCTGAACCCGATGACGGTGCTCTACTTCACCGCCCTGGTGCTCGGCCGCCGGGACACTGCCGACTCGGGCGTGGCCCCGGTGGCGCTCTTCGTGGCCGGGGTGTTCCTGGCGTCGGCGAGCTGGCAACTGGTCATCGCCGGCGGTGGCACTGTGGTCGGCCGGGCGTTGACCGGGCCGCGTGGACGGCTGGTCACCGGCCTGGTCTCCAGCGCGCTCATCGCCGCGCTGGCGGTGGCCGCGCTCCTGCCAGGCTGAACGGTCGCGGCAACGATCCGACGGCTCGGCCACCCCGGCCGAGGCCCGTCCGCGTCGCGTCGGCGGTGTCGCCGGGGGTGTCCCTGCGGGGCCCACGGGTCGCCCGGGGGCCCGGGTGTGCCCGCTGTGCCGTACGGTCGGGCGATGACCAGTCGACCCGCAGCCGGCGGAGGGCGGTGGGTCGAGGTCGACCCGGCCCGCGTCGGCCGCTGGGTCGAGGGCTTCGCCGACCGGCACGGCCCGCCCACAGCCAGCGCCCAGGAGTACGGCCTGCTGCTCGCCGCCCCGGACGGGGCAACCGCCGAGCTGTACGCCCCACCGGGTGCGCCGGGCGGCGTGGATGTGGCCGGGTTCGTGGCCGCCGCCGTGATGCCCCGCCGGATCGGCCTGCTGCTGGCCCGCAAGGGCGCGGTGGCGCTCGGGGTGGCCGAGGGCGGCGACCTCGTCGTCTCCAAGGTGGACACCCGGTACGTGCAGGGGCGCACCGCCGCTGGGGGATGGTCGCAGCACCGGTTCGCCCGCCGACGTGACAACCAGGCGAAGGCTGCGCTGGGCGACGCGGCGGACCTGGCCGTACGGCTGCTGTTGCCGCAGGCGTCGAGGTTGGCGGCCCTCGTCTGCGGCGGTGACCGGCGGGCTGTGGACGGTGTGCTGGCCGACCGGCGGTTGGCCCCGCTCGTGCCGTTGCGGGCGGAGCGGTTGCTCGACGTGCCGGAGCCCCGGCACGCGGTGCTGGTGGCGGCGGTGGGCGCGGCCCGGGCGGTACGGATCCTGGTGCGCGACCCCGACTGACCTCGGCCATCACTGGCGGCGTCGGGGGGAGACGATCGCGACCCAGAACGGGGTTCGCGGCGTGCTGCCCGCCCAGCCGTCGGAGGATGGGCGCGTGGAGTTTCTGGTTGACATGGTGACGACGGTGCCGCGGGGAACGTCAGACGACGGGGTCGCCGACATGCGCGCGCGGGAGGCGGCGCGTTCGGCCGAGCTGACGGCGCAGGGCCGCCTCCTGCGGCTGTGGCGGCCACCGCTGGCGCCGGGGGAGTGGCGTACGTGGGGGCTGTTCCAGGCCGCCGACGCGGACGAGTTGGAGGCGGTCCTCGCGTCGATGCCGCTGCGCGCCTGGCGGCGCGAGACAGTGACGCCGTTGACGCCGCACCCGAACGACCCGGGTCAGCCGCCCCGCTGAGCCTGGAGGCCGTCTGGGGCAGCTCGACAGGCACGAAACGGGGCACGTCCGTCCAGCAGGGAGATCATCATGTCCGAGGCGCAGATTCTGCGTTCCGTCCTCGACCGCTGGCAAGCGGCTGTCGACGCCCACGAGCCCAATCGGGTCGCGGCGTGCTTCACCGACGACGCGATCTTTCAGGGATTGCAGCCGTACACGGTCGGTACTGCCGGCGTCGCCGCGTACTACGCCGGGCAGCCGCTCGGCCTGACCGCCGCGTACGACATCCGGGAGATCCGCCGTCTCGCCGACGACGTGATCCTCGGCTACCTGGAGGTGGAGTTCGGCTTCACCGACCGGCCGGCCCTGACGGTCAACCTCGGCGTGCTCCTGCGGCGGGTCGACGACGGCTGGCTCATCGGCCACTACCAGGTCTCCCGGCTCACCTGACGCGGGAGCTTCGGCAGGAATGACGATCGTGGCAGGCCCGCCGAGGGGGCCTGCCACGATCTCGGGGCGGATGTCAGAGCTGGTCGGTGCCGAAGGTGTCGCAGGTCTTCGGGTCGCCGCGGTCGTAGCCCTGGTTGAACCAACGCTTGCGCTGCTCGGACGTGCCGTGGGTGAACTGGTCGGGGTTGACCTGCCCGCCGGAGCGCTCCTGGATGCTGTCGTCGCCGATTGCCTCGGCGGCGTCGATGGCCTGGCTGATGTCGGCGTCGGTGATCGACTTGAACAGCGGCTGCTGGCCGGTCTTGTCCTTGCTCTCGGCGGCGTGCCGGGCCCAGGCGCCGGCGTAGCAGTCGGCCTGGAGCTCCAACCGCACGGAGGCGGAGCGAGGCCCGCTCTGGTCGCCCTGGCCGGCCTTCGCGTTGGTGCCGAGCAGGTTCTGCACGTGGTGGCCGTACTCGTGGGCGAGCACGTACGGCTGGGCGAACTCGCCCTTCGCGCCGAACCGGGAGGCCAGCTCGTCGTAGAAGCTCAGGTCGATGTAGACCTTCCGGTCTGCCGGGCAGTAGAACGGGCCGACACCCGAGTCGGCCTGCCCGCAGCCGGTGTTGACGGCCGCCTGGAAGAAGTTCGTGGTGGTGACCTCGTAGTCGCTTCTGCCCAGTTCGGGGTACGCCTTCTTCCAGTAGTCCTGGATGCTGTTGACGTAGAGCAGGTTGCGGCAGCGCGCGTCGTCGAGACGGTCGGGGTTTGTGGTGCCGCACACCTGATCCAGGTCACCGCCCCCAGCCTGGCCGCCGTCATCGCCGTTGGTCATGGCGTTGAGACCGAACCCGCCGCCGAGCAGGGCGACGAGAACGGCCACCACGATGCCGATGATGCCGCCCCGGCCGCCGCCGCCAGGGATGGGGATGCCGAAGCCGCCGCCCGACCCGCCGCTACCCCGGCCCAGGTCGTTGGCCTGGGAGGTGTCGAGCTCGGCCCGCTCGTTGAGTTCCATGGTGACCCCGATCGCCGTATGCCGGTGAATGTCTTTTGTGTGTCGTTTCGTCCATCGAGTGCCGGACGGGGTCCGGTAAGGCGTTCCGGTACCCGATGATCTTGATCGGTAATCCGGGCAGGCCGTTCCGCGGCGACCGGTACACTTGTCAGGTGCTGCGCTGCGAAGGCTGAACCGCCCCGCGCCGTCGGGCCCCTTGAGCCCGCCGGCCGTTTCGCGTGCCCCGAGTCAGCCTTCCAACCCCGAGAGCGAGCCCGCAACCATGATCACTGCCACCGGCCTGGAACTGCGTGCCGGTTCCCGGATCCTGCTGTCCGACACCACCCTGCGCGTGCAGCCCGGTGATCGGATCGGCCTGGTCGGTCGCAACGGCGCCGGCAAGACCACCACGCTGAAGGTGCTCGCCGGCGAGGGGCAGCCGTACGGCGGCCAGATCGACCAGCGCAGCGCCATCGGCTACCTGCCGCAGGACCCGCGCACGGGTGACCTGGAGGTCACCGGCCGCGACCGGGTGCTCTCCGCGCGCGGCCTGGACGTGCTGATGGCGCAGATGCAGGAGGTCGAGGCCCGCCTCGCCGAGGACGCCAACGACAAGCTGGTCCGTCGGTACGGCGCGCTGGAGGACCAGTTCGCGGCCCTCGGCGGGTACGCGGCCGAGGCTGAGGCCGCGCGGATCTGCGCCAACCTCGGCCTACCGGACCGGGCGCTCGCGCAGACCATCGGCACCCTCTCCGGTGGTCAGCGGCGCCGCATCGAGCTGGCCCGGATCCTGTTCCGTGACGCGGGCGAGAACGGCGGCGGCATCCTGCTGCTCGACGAGCCCACCAACCACCTCGACGCCGACTCGATCACCTGGTTGCGGGGCTTCCTCGCCAACCACAAGGGTGGCCTGATCGTGATCTCCCACGATGGCGCGCTGCTGGAGTCGGTGGTCAACAAGGTCTGGTTCCTCGACGCCACCCGGTCTGTCATCGACGTCTACAACCTGGGTTGGAAGGCGTACCTGGAGGCGCGCGAGACCGACGAGCGACGCCGCCGCCGGGAGCGGGCCAACGCGGAGAAGAAGGCCGGCGCGCTGATGGCGCAGGCCGACAAGATGCGGGCCAAGGCCACCAAGACCGTGGCCGCGCAGAACATGGCCCGCCGTGCCGAGAAGCTGATCTCCGGCCTGGAGGAGGTGCGGGTCGCCGACCGGGTGGCCAAGGTGCGTTTCCCCAGTCCCGCGCCATGCGGCAAGACCCCGCTCACGGCGACCGGCCTCTCCAAGTCGTACGGATCGCTGGAGATCTTCACCGACGTCAACGTGGCGGTGGACCGGGGCTCCCGAGTGGCCATCCTCGGGCTCAACGGCGCCGGTAAGACCACCCTGCTGCGGATGCTCGGCGGGCTGCTCAGCCCGGACACCGGCGAGGTGCACGCGGGGCACGGCCTGCGGCTGGGCTACTACGCCCAGGAGCACGAGACGCTGGACGTGGAGCGGACGGTGCTGGAGAACATGCGCGCCGCCGCCGTCGAGCAGTCCGACACCGACCTGCGCAAGATCCTTGGCGCGTTCCTGTTCTCCGGTGACGACGTGAACAAGCCGGCCGGCGTGCTCTCCGGCGGCGAGAAGACCCGGCTGGCCCTGTCCACTCTGGTCTGTTCCGGCGCCAACGTGCTGTTGCTCGACGAGCCGACGAACAACCTCGACCCGGTCAGCCGGGAGCAGGTGCTCGACGCCATCGCCAACTACCCCGGCGCGATCGTCCTGGTCACCCACGACCCGGGTGCCGTGCTGGCGCTCAAGCCGGACCGGGCCATCCTGCTGCCCGACGGCGACGAGGATGCCTGGAGCGACGACCTGCTCGAACTTGTCGAGCTGGCCTGACCGAAGAGGCTCGGTCGGCTCTCAGCCGAGCAGCTCGGCCAGTCGGCCGAGCACGCCGGAGCTGACCAGGATCACCAGCCCGATGGCGATGAAGATCGTCGGCACCAGCCAGGCGCCGACGCGCTCGACCAGCCGGACCACCCTCCGGTGCCCGCCCAGCCAGGCCCCGACCACGCACCAGAGCCCGATCAGCAGCACGAAGACCAGCAGGAACACGGCACTGTCGGCGACACCGAGGGCCCGGAAGACGGGTACGTAGACAGCGACGTTGTCAGCGCCGTTCGCGATCGTCACCCCGGCCACGCCGAGTGCTCCGGTGACAATCGCCGGTGTCTCGTCGTCGCCCGAACTCCGCAGCGCGCGTACGCCGAGCGCGATCGGCAGCAGGCCGAGCAGCCCCGTCCACGGGTCGGGCACCACCAGGAGTCCACCCGCGATCACCGCGCTGGCCAACGCGAGCGCACCGATGCCCAGGTATTGTCCGGCGACAATCTGCCAGCTGCGAGGTCGGCCGGTGGTGCGGGCCGCGACGAAGAACAGCGTCAGAATGACGATGTCGTCGACGTCGGTGGCGGCGAAGACCACGGCCGCCGCGCCGGCGGTGCTCAACAGGTCGATCACGACCGAAGGCTACGGGTCGTCGGCAGCCGCCAGCTTTCGGCGGTGGTACGCGCGGATGCCGCGGCGGGCCGGATCGCCAGGATCACTCTATCGGGAAGCTGACATTGCATAGCGTGTCGGTTGGCGAAGAGTTGATATCTGGCGCATGATCGTCCGAGGCGGTCTAATAGGTGGGACCGTATCCGAACCGCACAGTCTGGGACGTGAGGACACAGCATGGCAGCCACTGGCACAGCCACCAGCACTGAGAAGGGTCGCCGGATCGTCGGAGCCGAGCGTCAGACGCTCGCCAAGGACCTGGTAAAGCGGTACACCTCGGGGGAGAGCATCCGCGCGTTGGCGGCCTCGACCGGCCGTTCCTACGGGTTCATCCACCGAGTGCTCACCGAGTCCGGCGTGCAGCTGCGTCAGCGCGGTGGCGCCCGGCGCCGCAAGAAGGCGTGACCCGCCCCTCAGCGTCGTCCACCAGCGCCGCGCCCCGGGACGTCCGGTGACCGCCGAGGCGACCGGGGTTCGGCTGACTTGCGACGGGCCGGTCGCCACGGTGACGTTGTGCCGGCCCGACGTGCTCAATGCCCAGACGCCCGCGATGTGGCGAGCGATGAGCGACTTCTCCCGTGACCTGCCCGGCGACGTGCGGGTGGTGGTGGTCCGCGGTGAGGGTCGCGCGTTCTCGGCCGGCCTCGACCTCGCAGTGGCGGGCACCTCCGGCCCGGGGTCGTTCGCTGAGCTGGCCACGCTGCCTGAGCAGGAGTGCGCCGATCGCATCGCGGAGTTCCAGGCCGGTTTCACCTGGCTGCACCGGCCGGATGTCGTCTCCGTCGCAGCCGTGCAGGGCCACGCGATCGGTGCCGGCTTCCAGCTCGCGCTCGCCTGTGACCTGCGAGTGCTGTCCACGGACGCGAAGCTGTCGATGGCCGAGGTGACCCTCGGTCTGGTGCCCGACCTGGCCGGCACGAAACGCCTCGTCGAGCTGGTCGGGTTTTCGCGGGCGTTGGAGATCTGTGCGACAGGCCGCCGGTTGGACGCCGCCGAGGCGGACCGGATCGGGCTGGCCACCCTCGTCGTACCCCCGGCCGAGCTGGACGACGCGGTGCGGGACCTGACCGCCGGCCTGCTCTCCGGGGCCCGCGACGCGGTGGTGGAGATCAAGGCGTTGCTCGCCGGTGCGGCCGGGCGGTCGCACGCCGACCAGCAGCGCGCCGAGCGGGAGGCGCAGACCCGTCGGCTGCGTGACCTCGCCGGTACTGGAGAATAGGTAAGGACCGCACGGGAAGATCCGGGTTACGACCGAGGTTGTCACACTCGTGGGGAGAATTGACCTGACGGTGCGGTCTGCCCGGCAACCCGGAGGTGAGCGATGTCCAACCCGATGTCCGGCGGTGGCATGGCCGGGTGGAGCATGCTCCGGTCGATGCGCAACAGCGACGAGGTCTCTGCCCACCAGCTCAAGCGCGGCACCGCCAAGCGGATCATCGCCTTCGCCGGACCGTACCGGCGTGACATCGTCATCTTCCTGATCACTGTGGTGATCGCCGCGGTGATCGGCGTGGCGACTCCGCTGCTGGCGGGTGAGGTCATCGACGCCATCGCCGATCGGGGCCCGCAGGCCGGCTCCACCGTGGTCAAGCTCGCCCTGGTGATCGCCGCGCTGGCTGTCGCCGACGCGCTCTTCTCCCTCGCCCAGCGCTGGTACTCCGCGCGCATCGGTGAGGGCATCATCCTCGACCTGCGCACCCGGGTCTACGACCACGTGCAGCGGATGCCGTTGCAGTTCTTCACCCGTACCCAGACCGGGGCTCTGGTCAGCCGGCTCAACAACGACGTGCTCGGCGCTCAGCGGGCGTTCACCTCCACCCTCTCCGGGGTGGTCAGCAACGTCATTCAACTGGTGCTCACCGCCGGCGCGATGTTGATCCTGTCCTGGCAGATCACGGTGCTGTCGCTGATCCTGCTGCCGGTGTTCATCATCCCGGCCCGTCGTGTCGGCAAGCGACTGGCCGAGATCACCCGGGAGTCGTACAACCTCGACGCCAAGATGAACGCGACAATGACCGAACGGTTCGGAGTCGCCGGTGCGTTGCTGGTGAAGCTCTTCGGTCAGCCCGAGATCGAGGCCCGCCGGTTTGCCGACCGGGCCGAGCGGGTCCGTGACATCGGCATCCAGTCCGCCATGTACTCCCGGACGTTCTTCGTGGCGATGTTGCTGGTCGCCTCACTGGCGCAGGCGCTCACCTACGGCCTCGGCGGCTGGCTGGCGGTCGCCGGCGCGGTCAGTGCGGGCACCGTGGTGAAGCTCGCGCTGTTGCTCACCCGCCTGTACGGTCCGCTCACCGCGCTCTCCAACGTCCGGGTGGACGTGATGAGCGCGCTGGTCTCCTTCGACCGGGTCTTCGAGGTGCTCGACCTCAAGCCGGGCATCGTGGAGAAGCCCGACGCCGTGGCGGTGCCGCGTGGCAGCGGCCGGGTCGACTTCCGCGACGTGCGTTTCCGCTACCCGAGCGCCGCCGAGATCTCTCTCGCCTCCCTGGAGGAGGTCGCCACGCTCGACCGGACCGTCAACGAACCGGTGCTCAAGGGGGTCTCGTTCAGCGTCGAGCCGGGGCAGATGGTCGCGCTGGTCGGCCCGTCAGGGGCGGGCAAGTCGACACTGTCGATGCTCATCTCCCGGATCTACGACGTCAGCGACGGTCAGGTGCTCGTCGGCGGGGTGGACGTGCGCGACGCGACGCTCGCCTCCCTGCGCGACGAGATCGGTGTGGTCACTCAGGATTCGCACCTGTTCCACGAGACGATCGCCGAGAATCTTCGCTACGCCAAGCCGGACGCCACAGACGACGAGATCTGGGCCGCCCTGGCCGGGGCGCAGGTGGCCGATCTGGTTCGGGCGCTGCCCGACGGTCTGGACACCACAGTGGGGGAGCGCGGCTACCGGTTCTCCGGCGGCGAGAAGCAGCGCATCGCGATCGCGCGACTGCTGCTCAAGGCCCCGTCGATCGTGATCCTCGACGAGGCGACAGCACACCTGGATTCGGAGAGCGAGGCCGCGGTGCAGCGTGCGCTGTCGGTGGCGCTGGCCGGGCGTACCGCGCTGGTGATCGCGCACCGGCTCTCCACAGTGCGCGACGCCGACCAGATCCTGGTCCTGGACGGTGGGCGGATCGTCGAGCGGGGGCGCCACGAGGAGTTGGTGGCAGTCGGCGGGCTCTACGCCGAGCTGTACCGCACCCAGTTCGCTGTCGCCGACTCGCCCACCCCGTTCGTCGACGCGACCGGCCCCGAGCCGGTGGTCATGCCGCTGGGCACCTACCGTGCCGACGAGGTGCTGCCGCCCGCCGCCGCCAACTGACGTCTGCGCCGCGCTGATCAACTCCGGTTCCCGGAATTCGGGGTGTCCTGGTCGCATCGACCACCCGACTTCCGTGAACCGAGTCGATCAGGGGGCCGGTAGCTCGGTGGCCGCCCGTAACTCGGCGAACGCCAGGCCCAGGGTGACCGGGGTGAAGTGCGCGTTCAGGCCGCTGGGGTTGGGCAGCACCCACAGCCGGGCGCCGGCCAGCGACTCCGGCTGCGGCCCGAAGGCGGCCTTCGGCCGCTGAAAACCGATCCGGTACGCCGTCACCCCCACCACGGCTACCCAGCGCGGCCGGTACCGGGTCACCTTGTCGGCCAGGATCGCCGCGCCGTCGAGGAGTTCCTCGGTGCTCAGCTCGTCCGCGCGGGCGCTGGCCCGGGCGGCCATGTTGGTGATGCCGAGCCCGAGTGCGGGCAGCTCGTCCTGCTCGCTGGGGTGCAGCAGCCGGGGGGTGAACCCGCCCGCGTGCAGGGCGGGCCAGAACCGGTTTCCGGGTCGGGCGAAGTGCCACCCGGTCGCGGCCGACCACCGGCCCGGGTTGATGCCGACGAAGAGCACCTCCAGCCCCGGCGCGAGCACGTCGGGAATGGTCCGGTCGGCGGCCGCCGTCAGGTCCGCCCGGGTGGGCCGCGCTGTCCCGGCCGTCAGGTCCGCCCGGGTGGGCCGCGCTGTCCCGGCCGTCAGGTCCACCCCGGTGGGCCGGGCTGTCCCGGCCGTCAGGTCCGTGCGGGTGGGCCGCGCGTTGATCGACTCAGGTTCCTGAAAGTCGGGGTGTCCTGGTCGCGTCAACCCCCCGGTTTCCTGAAGGCCGAGTCGATCAACGGTCGGGTCGCCGGACTGAGTGTTCTCGGGCGGCGTTGCCGAACGGGCACCTCGGGCCCGCTCGGCTGTCACAGCCCGCGCAGCGCGCCGCCGTCGACCGGCACTGTGATCCCGGTGAGGTAGCTCGCGGCGGGGGAGAGCACGAACGCGGCCACCCGGCCGAACTCGGCGGGGTCGCCGAGGCGGCGCAACGGGATGCTGGCCTCCGCGTCGGCGCGGGCGCGGTCCGGGTCGCCGGTCGCGGCGAAGAGTTCCCGGTTGCGGTCGGTCATGATCCGGCCGGGCAGCAGCCCGACCACCCGGACTCCACGCGGGCCGTAGTCGTCGGCGATGTCCTTGGCCGCGCCGACCAGGCCGGGCCGGAGACCGTTGGAGATGCCCAGGCCGGGCACCGGGCCGCGAGCCGAGGTGGAGAGCACCAGGCCGATCGCACCGCCGTCGGGCAGTGCGGCGGCGATCGTGCGGACCGCGCGGATGGTGCCCAGGAAGACGGTTTCGAAGGAGAGCCGCCACTGTTCGTCGGTGATCGCCGCGGCGTTGCCCGCCGGTGGGCCGCCGACCGAGATCAGCGCCCCGTCGAGCCGGCCGAAGTGTTCCTGGGCGGCGGCGACAAGCTGCCCCGGGGTCTGGGGGTCGGTCAGGTCCGCGGTCAGCCCGACGGCGTGCTCCGGGCCGCCCAGCTGCTGCGCGGCGGCTGCCACCGCGTCCGGGTCGCGGGCCGAGAGCACCACTCGCGCTCCGTCGGCGACCAGGCTTTGCGCGGTCGCGTAACCCAGACCGCGGGAGGCGCCGGTGAGGACGTACACGCGGTCGGTCAGTCCGAGATCCATAACTCCGATCCTGCCGCATCCGGTACACCGTCGCCAGCACGGGTGGATACCCGTGGGGCGGGGCGCAGCAGGCGTACCCGGCCGGCGATCTGCACCGCGACGGCGCCGGCGGCGCGGCCCACCGCCGGCACCCGGCGCGGACGCGGCGCCCGAAGCCCGTCGTAGCGCAGGCGCGCCTCCCGGATTGCCAACTCCTCGGCGGCGGCCGGGGGGAGCGCCTGCTGGTCGTGCAGCGCCCGGGCCAGATCCCAACCGTCGCGCAACGATCCGGCGGTGGGTCGCCGGGCGGCCCAGTCGGCGAAGGTGGTCGCCCACCTGCCACCGAGGCCGGCGGCGAGCAGTGGCCAGTGCCGGGCCACCTCACCGGCCCGTTTCCGCAGCAGGGCCGCGCGGGTGGCGGCCAGCGGCCCCGGCGCGAACCCCGGCGGGGGTGGCCCCGCGGCGACCAGCGCCGCGACCAGTTCGGCCTGCCGTTCGGCCAGCCCGGCGCGGGGTGTCGGCGCGCAGTCGCCGTCGGGTGCGCCCGTCATGTCACTGCCGGAAAGCCCGCAGCAGTGGCCAGGGCGTCCAGTTCGGCGCGGAGTTCGGCGGCCGGCGGGTAGTGACCGTCGCGCTCCAGCAGCAGAGCCGGCGGTCGCCGCCGGGCGCAGAGCGCGCCGACCAGCTCCAACACCGCCGTCGGCACCGGGTCGGTGTGGGTGTCGTGGTAGAGACCGCCGTGCTCCGCGCCGCCGGCCACGTGGGCGTACGCGACCCGCTCCAGCGGCAGGCGGTCCAGCAACGCCAGCGGGTCGGTGCCCCGGTTGCGGGCGTTGGCGTGCACGTTGGCCACGTCCAGCAGCAGCAGTGCCCCGGTCCGGTCGAGGATCTCGGTGAGGAAGTCCGCCTCGGTCAACTCGTCGTCGGGCCAGTCGAGCAACGCGGCGATCGGCTCCAGCGCGATAGGCACCGGAAGCTCCGCCTGTGCCCGCGCCACGTTGGCGCAGACCGCGTCCACGGCTTCCCGGCTGCGTGGCAGCGGCAGCAGGTGACCGGCCTCCAGGCCGCCGGCCCGGACGAACGCGATGTGTTCGCTGACCAGTGGGGCGTCCAGGCGTTGCGCCACAGCGGCCAGGTGGGCGACCCGGGCCGGGTCGACAGGTTCGGCGCCGCCGAGGGAGAGCCGCACCCCGTGCGGTACGACGGTCACCGCGCGGTCCCGTAGCCGTGTCAGACCGGGCGGGAGCGGCCCGGAGGCGGGCACCCCCTCGGCCACCACCTCGACGAAGCGCAGGCCGGGCAGTTCGGCCACGAAGCCGGCGATCTCCGGACGCCAGCCGATGCCGATGCCGGACGGGCCGGTCATCCGCCGCACCCGCCGCCGCCCCCGCACCCGCCGCCTCCACCGCCGCAGGAGCTGCCGCCGTCCCCACCGGAGCTGTCCCCGCCGCCGGAGGATCCGTCCGAGCCGCCCGACCAGCCGCTGCCGGAGGCGGCCTGGCGCTGAATCTCGGCCTGCTCGGCGAAGCCCGGGTCGAGTGCCCAGAGCGTGGCGGTGCCGTACAGGGCCACGCCCATCGCCGCGCCGGCCGCTCCGTAGGTGGCGTAGGCGGGCGCGGAGGCCGGCGCGAGGTGGGTGTGCTCGCGGCGGACGCCGCGTAGCGCGGCTCGACCGGCGCGGGTGAGCATGGGCGCCCGGCGCAGCACCAGCGTGACGATCAGCAGCGTGACCACTGTCAGCAGCAGGTAGCCGACCGGGTGGTCGTTGAACAGGCCGGAGAACAGCCGGAGCACGCCGAGGCCCAGCAGGGCGATCAGGATCGTGGTCCAGAACCGGGCACGGGCGCGCTGCGCGTCGTCGGTGAGCAGCCCGCGCTGCTCCAGGCCGTTGCGGATCTGGTGCAGCGCGACGCGTACGCGCTCGTCCCGCGGCAGGTCCCCGACCCGCGAGTGCTGGTGCGCGGCCCAGTGGATGGCCTGCTCCAGCGGGGTGAGTCCGCTGGGTGCGGGGCCGCTGGTGGTCAGCCGGCGGTCCGGTCGTACGCCGATCGCCCCGCTGCCGCGCAGCCCGCCCAGCGCCGCGTGCACAGCGAGCTGAGGGCCACCATTGAGGTAGGCGACCTGCTGCGGCCCGAGTGGCTCGGCGGTCATGGCAACCATCGACCCGGTTGCGAGACGGACCCGGTAGTAGACGGCGATTGCCACCACCAGGATGGCCGCCGCGATGTAGTAGCGGAGGAAGGTTGGGCCCGAGATGCCCCAGGTGTCGCCGGACGCTGCGTGGACGTTCATCGACTGCTCCTGTCACCGGAGGGATCGGCGGCCCCATTGTGGAGCAGCCTCGCCACGGGCTTCCGACCGGTGTGCGAGCGGTCAGTGGCGGCGGACCGCCTCCTCGACGAGGTCGAGCACCGGGCCCAGGTCACCGGCCGGTCGGCCCATGGCCAGGTGCAGCACCAGGCCGTCGTAGGCCAGCTCCAGGAACTGGGCCAGCACATCGATCGGTACGTCCTCGCGCAGCACCCCGGCGTCGCGCTGGCGGGCCAGTCGGTCCCGGGTCGCCTCCGCGATCGCGGCGGACCGCTCCGCCCAGCGTCGGGCGAACGCCGGGTCGGTGCGCAGCCGCCGGGAGACCTCCAGTTGGCTGCCCAGCCAGCCGGTGGTGTCCGGCGAGACGGCGCGGGCGAGCAGATCGCGCATCACCTGCACCAGACCGTTGCGGGCCACCGTCTCGACCATCGCCGCGGCGTCGTCCTCGGCGACGGCGAGGAAGAGTGAGTCCTTGTCGCGGAAGTGGTGGAAGATCGCGCCACGGGACAGGCCGGTGGCCTCCTCAAGGCGGCGTACGGTCGCCCCCTCGTAGCCGAGCCGGGCGAAACACGCCCGGGCCGCGGCGAGGATCTCCTGCCGGCGAGCGTCGAGCTGGTCCTGGCTTACTCTGGGCACACGTCGATCGTTGCAGGTCAGCCCGGGGCATGCAAACCGTACGTACGGCTTGGGATGTGGCCGTTTACCATCGCCCGGTGACCCAGCCCCGCACCCTGCCCAGCTCCCCGCTGACAGTGGCCGCCATCCAGGCCACCCCCACGCCCGGAGACGTCGCCGGCAACGCGGTCATCGCCGCCGACCTGGTCCGTCGAGCCGGCGAGCGGGGTGCCCGGCTGGCCGTCCTGCCGGAGCTGTTCCTCTGCGCGTACCACCCGCCGGTCCTCGCCGCCGACCCGGCCGGCACGGACGTCGCGGCCGATCCGGCCGGGATGGTCGCGGATCCCCGGCTCGACCCGCTGCGGGCGGCGGCGCGCGAGACCGGCGTCAGCGCGCTGGTCGGCGCGGCGGTCCGGCACCCGGACGGTCGGCGGACCATCGCGGCGCTGGTGGTCGACCGGACCGGCGAGGTGCGGGTCGGGTACGACAAGCAGCAGTTGTGGGGCGACGAACGGGAGCTGTTCACTCCCGGCGAGCGGGGTGCCACGCTGCTCGTCGACGACTGGCGGATGGGGCTGGGCATCTGCTACGACGGCTGTTTCCCCGAGCACGGCCGGGCCGCAGCCCTCGACGGCGCACACGCCTACCTGTGCCCCAGCGGATACCTTGCCGGCTCCGAGCACCGCCGGGATCTGTACTACGCGGCGCGTGCCCTGGACAACACGATGTTCGTGGTCTTCGCCAACGCGGTCGGCGGTGTCGACCCGTGGCGGTTCAACGGCGGTGCGGCCGTCTACGACCCCGAGGGGCGGGTACTGGCTCGCGGGGCGGACGACGGCACCGCGGTGCTCGTGGCGACGCTGGATCCCGTCGTGCTCGCGGCCACCCGGACGGCCCACTCGATGCTCGTCGATCGGCTGACGGACCAGGGCGGCCCGCGGCTGTCGATGCCTGGCTGAGCCCTTCGTCAGGTCGATTGCCGCCGCATCTGTTGGCGGACACGTCGGTCCCGTAGGGTGCCCGAGTGCCACTGCTCCTGCTGGACCTGGACAACACCCTGCTGGATCGGGCCGGGCCGTTCCGCCGCTGGGGTGAGCGCTTCCTGGACAGCATCGGCGCGCCCTACACCGACATCGACTGGCTGATCTCGATCGACGCCGACGGTCTGACCGACCGCTGGGACCTCGCCGACGCCATCCGGGACCGTTACGAGCTGCGCATTCCCTCGATCGACCTGGTCGAGGAGCTGCACGACGGGGTGGTGGCGCAGACCCGGCTCGACCCGCTGACCGCCTGCGCGCTGCGGATCGCCGACGACGCCGGCTGGGTGCCGGTGGTGGTCTGCAACGGCACCGTGCGCGTCGAGGACGCCAAGATTCGCCAGACCGGGCTGGACCAGTACGTCGCGGACTGGGTGATCTCCGAAGAGGCCGGCGTCAGCAAACCCAACCCGAGGATCTTCGCGCTCGCCGCCCAGCGGGTCCGGATGCCGCTGCGGGGGGCCTGGGTGATCGGTGACAGCCCGGAGGCGGACATCGGCGGCGCCGCCGCCGTCGGGCTGCCCAGCGTCTGGCTGCACCGGGGGCGCACCTGGTCGGACGTCCGGTTCGCGCCGAGCCGCACGGTGGACGGGTTGATCGCCGCGGTCGCCACAGTCCTGGCCCGCTGAGGGTTTCCGCGCTGGCGATCGTGCGTCCGAGCGGCCGTTCGGGTGGCGCTCGGTAATTCGGTTGACCGGCGGACGTGGTGGTACGAGCATTGTCCGCGCATGGTGCATCCCGGGCGTGTGCCCGGTCGAGAAGAGGGGGTCGGTCATGGCCGTCTTTGCAGGTCGCTTCCAGCTGCCGATCTCAGTCTCGACCAAGGGAACTTCACCACAGTGCGCGATCATGACCTTCCGGCGCTTGAGCGCCGAAGCCGCGGCAAGAGCCGCTTCGACGACGACGAACCGCAGTTTCTGAAGCGCGGGCGGCCCACCGAGCCGCTCGCAGACCCGGACAGCGAGCCCGACCCGGACACCGGCGAACGCTGGTCGTCCTGGGACGACGCTGTGCACGGGCCACAGCCGCACCCCGCCTGGCTGGTCACCGAGTTGGCCGCGAAGGACACCGAGCTGGGTGTGCTGAAGACCGGTAAGGAGGCGGACGTCCACCTGGTCCGTCGGGCCGTGCCGGACACCGACCGGTCCTGCCTGCTCGCCGTGAAACGCTACCGCGATCCCGAGCACCGGTTGTTCCATCGGGATGCCGGCTACCTGGAGGGCCGTCGGGTGCGCCGGTCCCGGGAGAACCGGGCGATGGCCGGCCGGACGGCGTTCGGTCGGCAGATGATCGCCGGGCAGTGGGCGGCGGCCGAGTTCGCCGCGCTGAGCCGGCTCTGGGAGATCGGTGCCGGGCACGACCGGATCGCTGTGCCGTACCCGGTGCAGGTCCGGGGCACCGAGCTGATGCTGGAGTTCGTCGGTGACGCCGAGTCGGGCGAGGCGGCACCCCGGCTGGCCCAGTTGCGGCCCGGCCCGGCCGAGCTGCGTGACCTGTGGTCCCAACTGGTGGAGGCGCTACGGGTGCTGGCGCGGGCCGGCTACGCGCACGGAGACCTGTCGCCGTACAACCTGCTCGTGCACCAGGGTCGGCTGGTCGTGATCGACCTGCCGCAGGTGGTCGACGTGGTGGCGAACCCGCAGGGGCCGGAGTTCCTGGCCCGCGATGTGCGGGTGGTCGGCACCTGGTTCGCTGCCCGGGGTCTCCCCGCCGAACAGGTGGACCCCGGCATGTTGACCGGAGAGCTGCTGCACGAGGCGGGCCTGCGCTGATCGGAGCGGGTCGGGCGGCCACACCGCCCGACCCGGGACGTCGGCTATTGCAGGTAGCGCTCCACCTCGGGCTTGGGGCGTTCGCCCTGGGCGTCCGGGTCGCCGTGGGTCTCCCGGGCGGCCCGTCGGCGGCGCAGCAGGTCCCAGCACTGGTCGAGGGACTCCTCCAGGGCGCGCAGTCGCTCGCTGGTCTCGCCCTCGGTGCCCGACTCGTGGGCCTGGGCGTCGGCACGCAGCTTGTGTTCCTCGTCGACCAGCTCGGAGATCCGGTTCAGGATGGTCTTGTCGTCCATGCCACAGAGCCTGGCACAGGGTGCCGGGCATCGCCCGGATTCGGGGGTACCGGTGCGTCCCGGGTCACCGACCCGCACCGGCCGGCCCGATGCCGCCCGTCGGGTGCCGATGCCGCAGCCGGGTCGACGGCCTGCGGCCGATCCGGCCGTCGCGCTGGTTGGTCGGACCACCCGGCGGGGAGCTTCGCCTTCGCGTCCACTCAGGACGCGACAGGAACACAAACATCGATGAGTGTGCGTTCGCTTAGATGGAAATCGCGCCGTCCGCAAGTCTGGAGGTGCTCCTCGATTGGTGAGATGCTTCCGTCGGCCCAGAAGGTGAAAGTTTCATCAACCTGCCCGACCGAAGTGGATCGCTTCGGTCGCCGGGACGACGAGGAGACGTGGTTCGATGTCACAGGTGTCCGAGGCGCGCCCCGCCACCGTCAGCACCGAGCCCCGGACAATCCCGTTACGACGCGCGCTGCCGGCACTGGTCCGCGATCCGCTGGGCGCGCTCGTCGACTTCGCTCAGGACGCCGACGGTGAGGTCATCCGGCTCAACCTCGGCTCGTTCCGCCCCTATCTGGTCAGCCATCCTGAGCACCTGCAACGCGTGCTGCGGGACAACGTTGCCAACTACACCCGGGACGGCGACGGGTTGCTCTGGCGACCCGTTCGTCGGATCGTCGGTGACGCCATCCTGGTCGCCGAGGGTGAAGTGTGGGAGTCCAGCCGAGGCGCGCTGCAACCGTTGTTCACCGCGAAGCGGGCCGAGACGCTCGTCGACAAGATGGCCGAGGCGATCAACGAGGCGGTCGACGAGTGGCTCGAACCGGCCCGCACCGGTCGCCCCATCGACGGCGGCGCCGAGCTGACCCGGATCGTCCTGCGCACCACCATGCGGGTGCTCTTCGCCGACCGGATCTCGGTCCCCGACGCGCTGCGGATCAGCGCCGCGTTGGACACCGTCACCACCGCGATGCTCCCCCGACTGCTGATGCCCGCCGTGCCGTACGCGGTGCCGATGCCCGGCGACCGGCCCTTCCGCGAGGCGGTGCGCACCATCGACGAGGTGGTGCTGCCGATCATCCGGGAGGCCCGGGCCCGTCCCACCGACGGCGACGACATCATCTCCACCCTCTGCCGGCCGCGCGCCGACGGCAGCGAACCCGACGAGTACGCGATCCGCGGCGACGTCGTCGCGATGTTCTCCACCGCCACCGAGACCACCATCGCCCTGCTCTCCTGGCTCTGGCCGGTGCTGGCGTCCCGCCCCGACGTGGCCGAGCGGATGACCGACGAGATCGAGCAGGTGGTCGGCGCCGAACGGGTCGGCCGTGAGCACCTGCCCCAGCTGCGCTACGGCCGGATGGTGCTCGACGAGATGCTGCGGCTCTACCCGGCCGGCTGGATGATCCCGCGCACCGCTGTCGGCGACGACGTGCTGGGCGGGGTGCGGATCAAGGCCGGCGGCACCGTGCTGGTCAGCCCGTACGTGACCCAGCGGATGTCGACGTTCTGGGACGACCCGACGCTCTTCGACCCGGAGCGGTTCGCGCCGGAGCTGCCCCGGCGGCGCTACCGCTACTCCTACTTCCCGTTCGGCGGAGGCCCGCACCAGTGCCTCGGGCAGTACCTGTTCCTGCTGGAGGCCCAGCTCATCGTCAGCACCGTGCTGAGCCGCTACCGCTTCCGGCTGCGCGAACCGGTGGACCTCACTCCGCGGATGGGCGCCTCGCTGCAACCCAAGCAGCGCGCCCAGGTCATCCTCAGCCCGGTCGAGCGCCCGGCCGCATCGTGACGGCGACCCCGCGACCGGCGCGGGCCGGTCAGGACGCGGTCGCCGAGCAGGGCCGGGTGTGCGCACTCGCCGTGCGGGGCGTACGCGACCTGCAGGATGTCACCGCCGCGCACCCGGAGCTGTTCGACGCCGCGCCGTTCGACCCGGCGCTGCTCAGCTCGGTGGCCACCGCCATCGCCTTCACCGCGCCGTGGCACACCGCCGCGGAGCTGCGGATCACCACCCGTACCCTGCTCTGGGTCTTCGCCGCCGACTGGCAGGTCGATTACCTCGCGCGGTCCGTCGACGACGTCCGGACGGTGGTCACCGACTGCCTTGCGGTGGCCGACGGCGCGGTGCCCCCACCGGGGCGCCACCTCGCCCGGCTGCTGGCCGACCTGCGCGACGAGCTGGCCACCGTGCCGGCGTTCGCCCGGCTGCGCCCGATCTGGCGCGACGAGCTGGCGCGGATGTTCGCCGCCGTGGCGCGGGAGTGGGACTGGAAGAACCTGCCGACCGACCCGACCACCGGGCGGCGCCTGCCGGACCTGGACCGCTACCTGGACAACGCGGACAACCTCGCCTGCTCATTCGTCAACGTCACCCACTGGATCGCCACTGGCGACGAGAAGACCCTCGCCCAGTTGACCGACCTGCTGGACGCCGGACGCGGCGTGCAGCGGGTGCTGCGGCTGGTCAACGACCTCGCCACCCAGGGGCGCGACGCCGAGTGGGGTGATCTGAACGCCCTGTCGCTGGTCGACGACCCGGCGCAGGTGCACGACCGGCTGGCCGAGCTGACCGCCCGGTCCCGGGGGGACCTGGCCGCCCTCGCCGAGCGCTGCCCCCGCCAGGCGGAGTACCTCAACCGGCAGATCTCGTTCACCGGCGGCTTCTACCAACTGTCGGACTTCTGGGGGGAGCGCGATGAGTGACGGCGGCACCCGGGTGTTCGCCGACGCGGAGACCGCCGCCGACCCGGTCGCGGACGCCGCCCGCGAGTTGATCGCCGGCCTGGCGCTGCGGCCGTGGGGGCAGGTCGCCCCCTCGGTGTACGAAAGCGGCCGGCTCGTCGCCGGTGCGGCCTGGCTGCCGGGACACCACCAGCGGATCGGGTTCCTGCTACACGAGCAGCGCCCGGACGGCGCGTGGGGCCCACCCGAGGGGTACGCCCTGGTGCCCACGCTCAGCGCCACCGACGCTCTGCTTGCGGCGCTTGCCGACGGGTGGGCCGGTGCGGACCTGCTCGCTCCGGTGGCACGCGGACTGGACGCGCTCACCGGCCGGCTGCTCGCCACGCACGCGCGGGCGTTGCCGGACACCCCGGCGCTGGACCTCATCGTCCCCGCGCTGGTCGAGTCGATCAACGGCCGGTTGACACTGTTGGACCGGGCGACCGCCGAGCGGCTGCCGCGCCCGCCGCTGGCGCTGCCCGCCGGGCTCGGGTCCGACCGGCTGCGCGCGGTACGCGCCGCGGTTGCCGCCGGGGCGGCGCTGCCGACGAAGCTGGCCCACTTCTACGAGGTGCTGGACGCGACACCGGTCGACGCCGGACCGACAGTGACCGCCGTCGGCGCGTCGCCCGCAGCGACAGCGGCCTGGCTGACCACCGCCGGCCCGGACGTCAGTCCCACCGCGCACGCCTTCCTGCGGGAATTGATCCGCGAGGCTGGCGGGCCGGTGCCCTGCCCGACCCCGATCACCGTGTTCGAGCGCGCCTGGGTGCTCAGCGGGCTGCGCCGCGCCGGTGTCCTGGTCAATCCGCCCGAGACCGTGCTGCGCACCCTGGCCGCCGCCACCGGCGCCGAGGGCGTCGCCACCGGCGAGGGACTGCCGACCGACGCCGACACCACATCGGTCACCCTGGACGCGCTGGCCCGGCTCGGCCGCCGCGCCGACCCGGCCGGCCTGTGGGCGTACGAGACGGCGGACGGGTTCTGCACCTGGCCGGGGAGCGAGGACGGCTTCTCGGTCACCACCAACGCGCACGTGCTGGACGCGTTCGGTCAGCACGTGGCCGCACACCCCGACGCGGACGCCCGGTACCACCGGACGGTCGATCGGCTCAGCGCCGTGCTGCCGGCACACCAGCTCGCCGACGGTGCCTGGCAGGACCGGTGGCACGCGTCGCCGTACTACGCCACCGCCTGCTGCGTGCTGGCGCTTGCCGAGTTCGGGCGGGGTGCGGCCGCCGCCGAGGCGGTGGACCGGGCGGCCGGCTGGGTGCTGAACAGCCAGCGCGCGGACGGCTCGTGGGGGCGGTGGGACGGCACCGCCGAGGAGACCGCGCACGCCCTCCAGGTGCTGCTGGCGGTGCCGACGACGGTGCCCCGGGTCGACGACGCTGTGGTCCGTGGGCACGCCTACCTGCACGATTCCGCCAACCGGAAGCACCGTCCACTGTGGTACGGCAAGGAGCTGTACTGTCCGACAGTCATCGTTCGCGCCGCGGTGCTGGCCGCCTGCCGTCTCGCCGGCCTCCGGAGCACCGGGGTGGACCGATCGGTGGTGGATTGCGGTTACCAGTCAACAAAAACAACAACTTGAGGGGTTGTGTGGACACTGCTAGCGTACGCAGAGCCTCAGCCCCGGATGCCCCGCTGCGGTGGGACGTCGCCCCCTCTGATCACCCGTTGATGAGCTGAGTCAACGCCCGGCCTGGGACGGTTCAATGCGTTCTCGCGGTACGAGTATCCGCACCAAGGTTGTTGCCCTGCTGCTCTCCCTGGTCGCCCTCTGGATGTTCGCGGCCTGGGTGACCCTGCGGGACGGCTTCAACCTGCTCGGTGTCCAGTTGCTCAACAGCACGGTCTACACGCCGAGTGAGCCGTTGTTGCAGGAGCTCCAGGTGGAGCGGCGGTTGACCCAGGCGTACCTGAGCAACCCCGACGCGGCGCAGCGGACGGCTCTTGAGGCCGAGCAGCGCAAGGCCGCGGAGCTGGCCGCCGACTTCGCCGACTCGGTGCGCAACTGGCAGGTCGACATCGCCGGCAACTCCGCGTTGGACACCCAGCTCGGCTCGACGATCGCTCAGATCAACGCGCTGGAGCAGACCCGCTCGGAGGTGCTGGCCCGCAAGATCGACCGGATCGCCGCCGCCGAGGCGTACACCGGCGCGATCGAGTCGATCTTTCAGATCTACGACGTGACGGGCAGTCTGGACGACAAGCAGATCGCCGGTGAGGCTGCGGCACTGATCCAGCTCAACCGGACGAAGGAGCTGATCTCCCAGGAGGACGCGCTGCTCAGCGGCCTCTTCGGCAACGGCCGGATGAGCGGCGCCGAGTACGCCCGCTACGTCGCGCTGGTCGGCTCGGAGCGGTTCCTCGGTGAGGAGACCCGGGTTCGGCTTGCCGACGCCGACCAGCGCCGCTACCAGCAGCTCGTCGAAGGTGAGGCGTTCACCCGACTGCGCGCCGTGCAGGACAGCATCATCCGTGAGGGCCGGCCCTCGACCCAGCTGCCGATCGGCGCCGAGCAGTGGCGCGGCACGGTCGAGCCGGCGCTGGCCGAGGTGAACGACGCCGTGACCGCCGGCGGTGAGGGCATCGTGGATCGCGCCACCGGCGTGGCCGTGATGGTCGTCGTCCGACTGGTGCTCGCCACCGGTCTGGGCCTGCTCGCCGTCATCGCCTCCGTCGTCGTGTCGATCACCACCGCGCGGAACCTGCTGCGCCAGCTGGACCGGCTGCGGGAGGCCGCCTGGCAGCTCGCCGACGAGCGGCTGCCCCGGGTGGTGGAACGGCTCGGGCGCGGCGAGGAGGTCGACGTGGCCACCGAAGCGCCCCCGCTGGAGTTCGGCACCGACGAGATCGGCCAGGTCGGCAAGGCGTTCAACGCGGTCCAGGAGACCGCCCTGCGCACCGCCGTCGAGCAGGCCGACCTGCGTCGCAACGTCCGCGAGGTCTTCCTGAGCCTGGCCCGACGCACGCAGGCGCTCGTCCACCGCCAGCTCACCCTGCTCGACGCGATGGAGCGGCGCGAGCACGACGCGGAGGAGTTGGAGGACCTGTTCCGGGTCGACCACCTGGCCACCCGGATGCGGCGCAACGCGGAAAACCTGATCGTGCTCTCCGGCTCCACCCCCGGTCGGGCCTGGCGGCGCAACGTCCCCATGGTCGACGTGGTGCGCGGCGCCGTGGCCGAGGTGGAGGACTACACGCGGGTCAACGTGCTGCCGCTCGGGCCGGTCTCGCTCGCCGGCCGCGCGGTCGGCGACGTCATCCACCTGCTCGCCGAGCTGATCGAGAACGGCCTGTCGTTCTCCCCACCACACACGACCGTCGAGGTCCGCGGCCAACTGGTCTCCAACGGGTTCGCCATCGAGATCGAGGACCGGGGCCTCGGCATGAGCGAGGAGGACCTGGCCGCGGCGAACCACCGGATCGTCGACCAGTCCGAGCTGAACCTCGCCAACGCCGCCCGACTCGGGCTCTACGTGGTGAGCCGGCTGACCGAACGGCACGGCGTGCGGGTTCGGCTCAAGGAGTCCGCGTACGGCGGCACCACGGCTGTCGTGCTGATCCCGTTGGAGCTGGTCACCGAGGCCGACACCTCCCCGGAGGACTCCGGCTCGTTCCGGACCGGCTCGGCCATCCCGATGCCGTCGGCGCCCGCCACTGACAGCGGCCGTCCGGCGTCCCTCGCGCCGGTCGCGCTCGCCGCACCGACGGCCACCGCGTTGGAGGTGGCGGTGACCTCGGCGGCGCCGATGCCGGCCGACACCACCGCGCCGACGACGGACGAGGAGGCCGAGGCGGACACCGTTCTCCCCACCCGACAGCGGACCACCCCGGCAACCGGCACCCCCGACCTGCCCACCCGCGCCCGGCGCGGGCCGGCGCAGCCAGCCCTGGAAGCCCCGACCGTGCCCACCGGCCTGCCCGCCGTCGACCGCAGCCGCACGGAGACCCCCGACGGAGAGCCGGCCCCGGCCGGCGACGGTGGCCCGATGCCGGCACGGGCCGAGGCGGAGCGGACCGACTCCGGTCTGCCCGTCCGGGTCCGACAGGCGAACATCGTTCCCGAGTTGCGAGACGACCCGGCGGTATCCGAAACCGACGACGAGGATGTGGTGCGCCCACCGGAGCAGGTTCGCCGGATGATGAGTTCCTACCAGACCGGCACCCGGCGTGGGCGGACCGACGCGGCTCGGCTGCTCGGCGGCGCCTCCGGCGCCCCGGCGGCGACGCCGTCCGAGCCGACCGACGAGGATCCACAAGCGACCTGACCGAGCACCGACGACGCGGGTTTCCGCGCGGTGTGACGGTCGAGCCCCAGACGAACAACGGCGCACAGCCGGGCGAGAAGAGGACGACGAAGTGACCCAGAAGACGGCTTCGAGCGCCGACCTGACGTGGTTGCTGGATGACCTGGTGGGCCGGGTGAAGCAGGCCGAGCACGCGGTCGCGCTCTCCACCGACGGCCTCTTGATGGCCTCCTCCCAGGGGTTGAGCCGGGACGACGGCGAGCACCTCGCAGCGATGGCGGCCGGCATCCAGAGCCTCGCCCGAGGCGCCGGTAAGCGTTTCGGTGGTGGGCAGGTGCAGCAGACCATCATCGAGATGCAGTCGTCGTTCCTGTTCGTCACGGCGGCCGGCCGCAACGCCTGCCTGGCGGTACTGGCCAGCGAGGACGCCGACGTCGGCCTGATCGCCTACGAGATGGCGATGCTGGTCACCCGTGTCGGCAAGTACGTCGCATCGCCCTCGCGCGGCGCTGATCAGCAGGTCGGCGAGAGGTAGCGGCGATGACGGTCCAGGGGGAGTCCGCAGACCATCAGTGGGTGGATGACCACGCGGGTCCGGTGGTGCGTCCGTATGCGGTGACGCGTGGTCGGGCCCGCCCGGTCACCGGCACATTCGACCTGATCTCCCTGGTCACGGCCACCCGAGCCGAGGTCACGCCCGAGGTCGGTCTCGGTCCCGAGCATTTGGCGATCGTCGGGCTGTGCCAACGCATACAGTCCGTCGCCGAGATCGCCGCCCATCTCGACCTGCCGGTGGGCACCATCCGGGTGCTCCTCGGTGATCTGGCGGCCCGCAGCCTGGTGCAGGTCCGCGAGCCGCAGACCACGGCCGGTCTTCCCGACAACAGCATCTTCGAGGCGGTAATCAATGGACTACGGGCACTCTGACCGGCCGGCGGGAGCGACGCCACTGCCCACCGCGATCAAGATCCTGGTCGCGGGCGGCTTCGGCGTGGGCAAGACGACGATGGTTGGCGCGGTCAGCGAAACCCGGCCGTTGCGCACCGAAGAGGTGCTGACGGAGTCGGGCGTCGGCATCGACGACCTGTCCGGGGTGGAGGGCAAGACCACCACCACGGTGGCCATGGACTTCGGCCGGATCACCATCAGCGACGACCTGGTGCTGTACCTGTTCGGTACGCCGGGGCAGGACCGGTTCTGGTTCGTCTGGGACGAGCTGGCGTTGGGCGCGATCGGCGCTGTGGTGCTGGCCGACACCCGTCGGCTCGCCGACTGCTTCCCCTCGATCGACTACTTCGAGGGTCGGGGCACGCCCTTCGTGGTGGCGGTGAACTGCTTCCAGGGCGCTCGGTCGTACCGCCTGGACGAGGTGCAGGCCGCGCTGAACCTGGACCCGGGTGTGCCGGTGCTGCTCTGCGACGCCCGGCAGCGTGAGTCCAGCAAGGAGGTGCTCGTCACGCTGATGGAGCACGCCATGAAGACCCGCGAGGCCCGCCGCCGCGCCGCCAGCGGAGACTGACCGAAGTTTTTCGGGGGAGGATGTCCGGAACGCTGTCGGCCGATCGTCATGCTGGTGATACCCCGAGAGACCAGGGAGCGACCAGATGAAGTACATGATGTTCGTGTGCAACGACGCTGAGCCGGACACCGACCCCACCGAGCTGCCCGACATCCACAAGTGGGTGGCGGAGAACGACTCGCGTGGCCGCCGCCTGACCGGCGACGCGCTGGCGCCGACCAGCGCGGCCACCACCGTTCGTGTTCGCGACGGTGAACTGCTCGTCTCCGAGGGCCCGTTCGCGGAGACCGCCGAGGTGATCGTGGGCTTCGACCTGCTCGACTGCGCCGACCTGGACGAGGCGATCGAGGTGGCCCGCACCCACCCGATGGCCCGCGAGGGGCGACTGGAACTGCGTCCGTTCGCGGCCCTGTCCGACTGACCGAGTTGTCGACGTCGCAGCGCCGGCCGGTGCGCACTCCGGCACCGGCCGGCGCGGTGGCGGCGGAGGCCGTCGCGGTCGCCAGCGTCGAGGCGTACCCCCGGATCGTCGCGACACTGATCCGGGTGACCGGGGACTGGGCGTTGGCCGAGGACTGCGCCCAGGAGTCGTTGACCGTCGCGTTGGAGCGTTGGCCCACCGACGGTGTGCCGGCAAACCCGGGCGGCTGGCTCATGACGGTGGCGCGCAACCGGGCGATCGACGTGCTGCGCCGGGCCACTGTGGAGCGGCGAAAGCTGCACGACCTGGCGTTGCTCACGCCGGACGAGGCGCATCCCGAGCCCGAGGTGGGGCAGGACGTGGTGGACGACCGGCTGCGTCTCATCTTCACCTGCTGCCATCCGGCGCTGGCGATCGAAGCCCGGGTGGCGTTGACGTTGCGAACGGTCTGCGGCGTGCCGACCTCCGACATCGCGCGCCTGCTGCTGGTCAGCGAGTCGACGATGACCCGCCGGTTGACCCGGGCGCGCACCCGCATCGCCCAGGCCGGCATCCCGTACCGGGTGCCGAGCGGGCCGGCGCTGACCGAGCGGCTGCCCGGCGTCCTCGCCGTGCTGTACCTGCTGTTCACCCGGGGTTACGTCGCCGACGGCGAACCGGCGTTCGCCGACGAGGCGGTCCGGCTGGCCCGGCTGCTCGGCCGGCTGATGCCCGACCAGTCCGAAGTCGCCGCGTTGCTCGCACTGGTGCTGTTCCAACACTCCCGTCGGGACGCCCGCCGTGACGCTGCCGGCAACCTGCTCACCCTGGAGCGGCAGGACCGCGACAGGTGGGACCGCGCCGCCATCGCCGAGGCCCTGGTCGCCCTCGATCGGGTACGCCACGACGGGCCGTACGCGTGGCAGGCCCGGATCGCCGCCTGCCACGCCACCGCCGCCTCGGCCGACGAGACCGACTGGCCGACGATCGCGCGGGCCTACGACGCGCTCGCCGACCTCCGCCCCTCACCGGTGATCGCGCTCAACCGTGCTGTCGCGCACGGGTACGCGTACGGGCCGGACGCCGGGTTGGTGGTGCTCGACGCGGCGCGCGCCGACGGCGGGCTGGACGGCCATCCGCTGGCCGTGGCGGTGCAGGCCGATCTGGTGGCCCGGCAGGGCGACCGGCTGCGCGCGGCAGGACTGTTCCGGGAGGCGGCGGCAGCGGTGGGCTCAACCGCCGAGCGCCGTGCGCTGCTCGACCGGGCCGACGAGCTCGCACCCTAGACGCTCGGGTTGGCTCTCGTGCGTCATGGTCCGGCCGTGCCGGCGACGCCGGTCGGCCAGGAAAGAGCGGGCAGGGTGAATCTTGGATAGTTTCCGTTACCAGGGCGGGCTCAACCGGTGGTTGCAACACCGAGAAGTTGGGTCATCTTCTCACCTGGGGTTGCCCAGCCCAGGGTCATGCGGGGGCGGTCGTTG
>NZ_JBFASO010000020.1:0-36962 GCF_040677775.1 Micromonospora sp. NPDC053740 | reverse complement strand
GATCAACGATGATGCTTCCACGAGCGCGGTCCTTCTCGATCATCCAGCCTAGACACCTGAATGATCACCAGAAGGCCGCGCTCTTCTACGTACCCACCGGAACCGGCGTGACTATCCCATAACCGACCATCCGGTCAAACCTCGATCTTGCGAACGCCCTGGGCCTGGGGGTGAGATTCCCCCGGGCTACGGTACCCGGCAAATGTCCGCCCGCGTAATCTGCCCCTCTCGAATACCACGAAACTCATGGGAGTTCCGGCCGATAGCACGTCGATAACGTTCAGGCCATAGTGCTCCGCACACGTGGCGTTGGTTATCGCCACAGCATGGCCCGAGTCGTCCGTTGCGCGGCGGCAGGCGAGGCTGTTCGATGTGACCTGCTCGGTTTCCATGAGGCTGACACGGTCGAGTGATTCGAGAAGCTTGTAGGTGGCTGGGTGGTAGTAGAGCTTCGTGAATTCAGTGGATTGCTTTGCGTTATGAGCGGGAGCTGCCAACACTATGTCGGGAAGCGGGGCTACGAATGCCTCTACAGCCCGCAGTGCGGGGTCGAAGAAGAACGACCGGATCTCAGGATAGGCGCCGGCGACCAGGAGGGCGTCATGCTTCCCGGCTTTCACTTCCTTGGCGGCCGCTTCGAAAGTCGGGTACCCGAGAAGAGCACCCGCCCGCCCGTGGGCGGCCCACTCCAGTCCCACGGTAACGCTACAGGTGAGCCCGGCAGGATCATCGGCGAGCGTGGCAGCGGACCTGTAGCGGGAGACGCCATCGATCTCCACGCAGAAGGCAGGTTCCATATTGGTCGGCATATGCAGTTCCTTACTCAATGAGGTGATCTCAACGAGGAAATGCGATTCGAGTCGGATGACACGCGCATAACGGCCATAGTGGACGGTTCTGGTGAGGGCGTGGGGTCCCGGATAGGGATATCTCACCACAAGCAAACCTTCACCAGAAGGATCCCACGTGATTACGTATCGTGCCACCCTCGATCCGTCAGAGGGTTCTGATCTCCGGTCACCCCTTTCGGCTTGACCGTTTTGTCCTCTGCGGTGGGGGTCAGCGCGTGTCGCTGCGCGGGCGCCGGTTCTCCGGTCCGGGTGATCTTTGCGCTGGTAGGGCCGGGGTGGGCGGGTCAGGTGGTCAGGGGTAGCAGGCCGAGGCGTTTTGCCAGCAGAGTTGGAACGCCTCAGCCCAGGGCCAGGTGTCGGGAATGGACAGGGTTTTCCGGCGGGCGTGGGTGGCCAGTTTCGCGGGTAGGTGCAGTGAGGTGGCATAAAGGTTGATTGGTGCGACACGGACGAAAGCGGCGATCCGGGCGGCAGTGGAAACAGGCGTGGAGCCATCGATAGACACGTCCTTGCGACAGAAACACGTCTTCGAGAGGGCTCCACGTGATTGCCTATCGTGCCATGGTCGACGTCCCGAGGGAACTCGTGCAGCACCTTGCGCGGCTGCTGTACGCCCAGCGCCGCGCCTGCGGCACCCGTCGGGGCACCCGGGCGTTGACCTGCTTCTACCAGGCCCCGAGGACGAGGTCGGTGTTGCACCGGTCGGAGGTCTTCCAACCCACGATCCGGTTGGAGAACACGTCGCGGACCGCGGCCATCCACAGTACGCCGTCGCCGCAGACGATCCGGGTGGCGTCGGCGACCCACAGCCGGTTCGGTCCGGGCGCGGTGAAGTCCCGGTCGACCAGATCCGGTGCCGGGGTGGCTTTCGGGTTCTGCTTCGTGGAGCCGCCGCGCCAGCCGCGGCGTAGGAACGCTCCCTGTAGGCCGTGGGCGCGCATCAGGCGTTCGATGCGCTTGCGGCCGACCCGGATGCCTCGCCGGCGCAGGGTCGCGTGGACGCGGGGTGAGCCGTAGGTGGCGCCGGAACGGTCATGCACGTCGACGATCTCGGTCAGCAGTCCCCGGTCGAGGAGTTCCCGTTCGCCTGGTTCGGCTTCGCGGGCAAGCCAGTCGTAGAACGTTGACGGCGCTACGCCCAGGACCCGGAGGATCGGCTCGACCCCGAACCGGTCTCGAAGATCGGCCACGATCTTCATGACCGTCGCCGGGCTGGGTCGGCCTCCTGGGCGAAAAAATGCTCGCCGCTTTGAGGATCTCGTTGGCGCGGCGCAGCTCGGCAACCTCTTTGCGGAGCCGACGGACTTCCTCGGCCTCGGTCGTGGTCGGCCGGTCGAACCGCTCACCATGATCGGCTTCGTCTTGGCGGATCCAGTTACGCAGTGCCTCGGGATGCACACCGAGCTGCTCGGCCAATCGGCGGATCACCGGCTTGGGGTCGGACTCCCGGTAAAGCTTGATCGCACGACGGCGCAGCTCGTCCGGGTACTTGCGAGGGGCGGGCACGGAACCTCCTGTTCACGGCCTATCAGACCATGATCGAAAGTCTCCGAGCTACCGGGGGAACCTCAGGGATACAACGAAGCGCCTCACGGCGCACACCCGGCGTGCACCTTTCAATGCACCGGGCTCTCCACAAGCCCCGATAGTGCTGGTGGTGTTGTTCCTCGTCAGGCGGTCGGCCAGGGCGACGGGATGATCGAGCCGCGGTAGCGATACCGGGTCGGGCTCAGCGTCTCCGGGTCGAACAGTTCCCGCTGCCCGCGCGGCCACCAGCCACCGCCGCAATACTGACGGCGTAGTTCCTTCCAGGTGGCCCGGCGGTGTTTCCGTCGCAGCCATCGCCATACCGTCTGCCACAGGTAGTGGCTGAGATAGGCGAAAGTCGCCGACGACACGCCGGGCCGGAAGTAGGCGCACCAGTCGCGAAGTGCCTGGTTGAGCCATCGGATCAGCTCGTCCAGCGGCTGGTTCACCTCGACCTGCCGGCACAGCATCTTGACCGTGGCCATCATCGCTTTCAGTGACTTCCTGGCCGGATAGGTATAGATGAAATGCTGGCGGGTTCCCCTCTTGCGATGACGCTGGATGCGCCACCCGAGGAAGTCCAGTCCCTTGTCTATGTGGGTGACCAGAGTCTTGTCCGGCGACAGGCGCAAACCCATCGTCGACAACACCCCGGCGATCTCGTCCCGCAACTCCACGGCGTCGGACTGGCTGCCCCTGATCATCAGGCACCAGTCGTCGGCATACCGGACCAACTTGAAGTTCGGCAGACCACGCCGCAGCCGCCCAGCCCTCTCGCCCGGGGCTGGAGCCCGGACCCCCGGGCCGCCCAGCGATGTGCTCGTCGAGCACCGACAGGGCGATGTTGCTCAGCAACGGGGACAGGATCGACCCTTGCGGGGTCCCAGCGTTGGTCTCCCGAAGCTGCCGATCCTCACCGAGGATCCCGGCTTTCAGGAACGCCTTCACCAGGTCCGTCCACTATGGCCGTCATGCGCGGGTCATCCGACTCGAATCGCATTTCCTCGTTGAGATCACCTCATTGACCTGACGGATCTTCGTGTGGGAGTATTGGCTGCACGCCAGGTGCCGAGGTAGATTCGGTTTAGGCCGCTATAGGCGAGGGAAAGAACCCATGGCTCAGCGTGAAGTTTCGTCATGCAAGCGCGCCTTTTTAATCTCTCTCTTTTCGGCGGCGCCCCCATTGTCCAGTTCGGCGTCTCGTTGCGTAGGGCTGTGGTCAGGGAACGTCCTGGCGCTTCCCGAGTATTGCGTCACCAACTAATTTTTCAGGAGTGGGTGACGTATTTGTTTCTGATGTAGACGGCAGGACGTCTGCGTGGCGTGCGTCGAGTTGACCGGTCCGCCCGCCTTCTGACGTGCCTGCCGGACTCCAGGCTGCTATGCGGCCAGAAGGTGCGGCTGACCGAATGCTGATATGTGGAATTAAGGCATCGCACGATGGTGCGGTTGCCGTTATCGAAGAGGGTCGCCTTCTCTTCAGCGTCGAGATGGAGAAGCTGAAGAACGGGGAACGCTACAGCGCCCTCGGGGACCTGAGGCGGGTGACTGAAATCCTCGCTGCAGAGGGTCTATCGCCGGCCGACATAGATCAGTTCGTGGTCGACGGCTGGTACACGAAGGACGCCGCAGGCGAGCACGCCATCGACGTAAACGCCAGTGGCCGACCGGTACAGCTCCGAGTCGCACCGTACGTTGAGAGCCCCGGGGACGACGGGCCACTGCAACGCCATACCTTCAGCGGCCACGGCTTCAACGACTATGCCAGCTTTACCCACGTCGCCAACCATCTCCTCGGCGCGTACTGCTCAAGCCCGTTCGCCGCCCGGGGAGAAGACGCATTCGTCTTGGTCTGGGACGGCCGCATCGTGCCGCGCCTCTACCGGGTGCAGGCCAAGACCCATGAGGTAACCATGGTCTCGGCCCTGATGCCCGTCACGGGGAGCAGCTTCGCGGACTTCTGCGCACAGTTCGAACCGTACCGGCGCGACACCGACAGCCTCTCGACGGACCAGCAGATACGCCATCATCTTTCGATCGCAGGGAAGGCGATGGCATACGCGGCCAAAGGTCGGGTCGAGACCGGTTCCTTTACCGTCTTCGATAACCTTATCGCTGAGTTCCCTGACATCACCGCCGAAAAAGTTGGCGTACTGGGAGATAAGGTAGCTTCGAACCGGGATGAGCTGATGCCAGGCCTGTCCAACGCGGACATCATCGCCACCTATCAGGCATACCTTGGCCACCACTTGCTTAAGCGGCTCACCTCGGTGATGGAACGCCGCTTCCCGGAGGGAGGTCACAACCTGGTACTCGGCGGTGGCTGCGCGCTCAACATCAAGTGGAACACCGCGATTCGGGCCAGCAAGGTCTTCCAGGAGGTCTTTATCCCGCCCTTCCCTAATGACGCGGGGGCGGCGATCGGAACAGCCGTCTGTGAGATGTTCAAGCGCGGTAGGACCGTGCTGGAGTGGGATGTCTACAGTGGACCGCCGATCATCACCGGCACACTTCCCGATGGGTGGCGGGTGCAGCCCTGCGACGAGCGTCAGCTGGCCGCCCTCCTGCACGCCGAGGGTGAACCGGTGGTAGTCCTTTCCGGCCGGGCGGAGTTGGGCCCGCGCGCTCTGGGTAACCGGAGCATCCTGGCGCCCGCGACTGACGCCCGAATGAAGGACCGGATCAACGCCATCAAGAACCGAGCCGCATACCGGCCCGTTGCGCCCATCTGCCTGGAGGACCGCGCGCCGGAGGTCTTCGCCCCTGGCACGCCTGACCCCTACATGCTCTTCGAGCACCGCATGCGGCCCGGTTGGGCCGAACGCGTCCCGGCGGTCGTTCACCTGGACGGCACCGCTCGGCTCCAGACCATCGCGTCGACTCAGGACACCGACACCGCGCGTATCCTCGCTGCCTACGCGGAGATCAGCGGAGTACCTGTGCTGTGCAACACCAGCGCGAACCTGGAGGGACGGGGCTTCTTCCCCGACGTCGAGTCAGCGGCCCGTTGGGGCGGGACTCGCTACATCTGGTCGGAGGGGACGCTGTATACCAGCCCCGACGTGGGGTGACGTTCTGTTGTGGAGCGTCTGGTCACTGCTGGGTAGCCCGGGGGAATCTCACCCCCAGGCCCCCACAGAGTGAAGTGGGCCGCCGGAGAGGTGCCCGTGGCTTGGGTCTTTTTCCGTCGGCCCCTTCCCGAACCGGACAGGCGAGCTTTCCCCGCATCCGGCTCTCCATTGGTCGTCATGTCCGGGGGGAGGTCGTAGCCCGTCCGGCGCGGATGTCCTGGTGGCATGTTTGGCAGACCACGAGGGTCTTTCGTTTCCGCATGGCCATCAGGCGTATCCACGACGGCCGTTCCGGCCGTCCGGGCTTGTCGAGGTCAGCCAGTTTCCGGATGTGGTGAACTTGCAGCCCTACCCGTTCTTCGCAGAGCTCGCATCGTCCGGCTAGGAGCCGGTGGATCAGCTCGTTGCCCCAGACGGTGGCCATGGACGGTTTCAGATCGGCGATGACGGTGGTGCGCTGCCGTTTGAGGGGGATCCCGCCGACGCGGGCGACCAGGGGTTTCCTGCCTCGGTCTCGCTGCACGGTGACCTGAAAGCCGGTCCATACTCCGTCAGGCGTGTCGATGCGCCTTGTACTTGCGGGCCATCTTCGTGACGGTGGACTTGTGCTTGGCGGCCAGGGTCTTGAGCATCGAGGTCTCCATGACCCAGTGCAGCGGTCCCAGGCGGAACACGTCCTGGGCAAGCAGGTAGTACTGGACGATCCCGCGATATTCCGACCCGTACTTCGCGACGATTGTGAAGTCGTCGTCGTGCAGCATCGGACCACGGAAAGGTCTCGGTCAGTCCGTACGCGTTCATCACGGCGATGGCTGGGTAACGGTCCAGCCATCGCTGGACGAGCTCCTTCTTCACCGCCTCTCCGGTGACCGAGACGTAGCGGAGTCTCGGCAGCGGACGCGGGTGCTGCTCCAGGTGGGCCAGAACCACGTCGAGGTACGAGGGCACCAACTGGACCACGTCGACCTGGCCGTCGAGCACGGTGTCGACGAACCGCGGCACCTCCAGGATCACCTCCTGCTCGACGAGCCGGGTGCAGCCACCCACCAGGGGTGCAACCAGCAGTTGCCACAGGGAGATGTCGAAGCACTGCGGCGCCGTCTGCGCTACCACGTCCGTCTCGGTGATCTCCAGATCCGCCGCCTTCGCGAGGAGGTGGTTCAGCATGCCGGCGTGCTCGCACATGGCGCCCTTCGGCGTCCCGGTGGAGCCGGACGTGAAGTAGAGGTAGGCCAGCTGATCGGCGGCGACGGGCACCTGCGGATCGTCCTGCGGGTGCCCCTCGCCGGGAACGTCGGCCAGCGCCAGCACGTCTGCGACGGTGGCCGCGTCCAGGTCGAGCGAGACGCCGGGGCCGGTCAACGCCAGCCGGCAGCCGCTACGCCGCAGCAGGGTGAGGGTGCGGTCTGCCGGGAAGTGCGGCTCGACCGGCAGGTAGACCGCGCCCGCCTTGAGCACACCCACGACCGCCGCCATCCAGTCCAGGTCCCGCTCACAGACCACCGCCACAACGGCCTCGTGGCCCAGGTCACGGGCGAGGATGGCATGGGCCACTCGGTTGGCCCGCCGATTGAGCTCGGCATAGATGCAGGTCTGTGCGCCGAGCACGGCGACCGTCCGGTCGGGGTGCTGCCGGACCTTCTCCTCGAACAGCTCGTGCCAGTGCCTGTCCGGCAGGTCGCGCACCGGACCGGCCAGGTCGATCAGCTGCTGCCGGCGCTCGTCCTCGCCGACCAGCGAGGTCGCCCGGAAGTCCGCGTCGGGGGTCTCGATGAGCAGCCGCAGCGCGGTGAGGTGGTAACCCGCGAGGCGGCGGGCGTACCCCTCGTCGATCACGTCCGTCCGGTAGCGCACCACCAGCGCGTCGCGGCGCCAGGCGATGCTCGCCGCGGCGCTGTCGCCCGGTCCCGTGTCGTCGTCGCCGTCCAGGACGAGCCGTAGGTGATCGGCCGTCAGGTCGTCGATCCGGCCCGCGCCGGGCGCACGGACAGCGGCGGCGGCACGTCCGGCGAGGTCCACCGTCCACTATGCTCTCACCTTTCGAAGAACAGTGTCTCGCCCACCGTGCGGGGCAGCCGGACCCGGTGCACGACGAGCTCACCGGGCCCGACCGGGCGACCCAGCCGGACGTCCGCCACGGTGCCGACGAGCATCAACCGTTCGCCACGCCCACCGGACTCGGTAAACCGGGCCAGGGTGTCGAGCGCGAGCAGACCGGCCGACTGCCCCATCGACTCGATGAGCAGCGCCGCCGGGGAGTGCGGTGCGGCGTTCTGGGGAAGGCGCGCGTACCACGGCTCGTTGAGGGTGATCGCCTTCACTGCGGGCACGTGAGTAGCCGGTGACCAGCGGCGCCGGGGCCGGGCGGGGCACCTGCTGACCACACTGCACCTCGCCGCCCCGGCCCGGGCCGGCGGCCTGCCCGCCGACCCGCATCCCGGGAACTTCCTGCTGCTGCCCGACGGCCGCCTCGGCGTCCTAGACTTCGGCTCCGTCGCGCGGCTCCCGAATGGCCTTCGCCCGTCCTGGGCCGGCAGCTCCGCGCCACCCTCACCGGTGACGGGCGGGCGGCGGACGCCGCCCTGCGCGAGACGGGGTTCCTGCCGGCCACCGCGACGGTCGACAGCGAGGATCTCCTGGCCTACCTCCAGCCCGCGCTGCAGCTGGTCTTCGGGGCCAGCTTCCGCTTCGGCCGTTCCTGGCTCCGTCAGCAGGCGGCTCGGATGACCACCGCTGCCCGGCCGGAACGCCGGCAACTCCAGGTGCCGCCCGAGTATGCGGCCATCCACCGGGTGGTTCTGGGCACCGTGGCGTTGCTGTGTCAACTCGATGCGGGTGCGGACTACGCCGGCCTCGTCGGACGGTGGCTGCCCGGCTTCGACCCCGACCGATGACCGGCGGCGTTCGGCCGAGAGCTGGTGACAGGTCGACGGTCAACCCGTCGTGCCGATCCTGCCCCGCTCCGGCCCGTCCTGATCGAAGGTGCGCTGAACGTACGAGAGCGCAGCCAGGAAATCCGAGGAGGTGAGCCGGCGTTCGACCCGGGGAGCCGCGTCGACGGGGATCCGCATACCACCGGCGTCGCTCCACTGAAGACGGCCATCGACGTCAATGTAGCTGCGACTGCGGCGCGCGTTGGCAGGATGCAGGCAGAACGGTACGTCGAGGAGCCCGAGGCGAAACGCGCGTACCAGAGCAATCCCCAGGTCGCCATCCAGGTTGCGCACGGTATCGATCAGACTGCGGGCGCGGTCGTAAACGCCACTGTCGGCCTGCGCGTGGCCTCCCATCCCGGTCTCCGCCCGAAGGAGGCGACCCTCGAGGTCCGCGACCGCTGCCGCCCGCTCGAGTGCGCCGATGTTCTCCTCGACGGTCGGAATGCGGTGCGCTTCTGATCGGGTCTTGACAATGAGCCGTTCGGAACCTGTGCGGACAGCCAGCCTGGCTGCGCTGTCGAGCAATCGACCTGCACCCTCCCTCGTCCGGGGAAACATACCCATGTAGGCGTAGATCACCACGTGCCATTCGGTGTCCGGCAGCAGTTCGGCGGCCAGCCGACGTAGGGCTCGCACAGCCTCGTCGTCCTGCCCGCTGTGGGTCTGCTGGGCGTAGCTGAGCGAGATGCTGCGCAGGCCGTGCTGGTGGAAGAACAACGCTTCCAACACACTCACCGCGACCAGCAGGTCGGGTGGGCACAGTTGACCGAGCATGCAGCCACCGAACGTCTCCAGATGCGGCCGTGTCGCGCCTGGCCCACTGCGGTCTCCCTGCCCCGACTCCGCCAACATCCGGCATGTCGCCGCCCAGTTGCGTACGGATCTGTCGAGCGGAAGCCTGCTGTAAGGCAGGCAGTAGGATACCGGGCCGCCCTCCGTTGCGGACAGCCCGCACCGCAGCGCCGCATCCACGATCTGCTGCGGCTCCGCCGAGCCGTGACGCACCTGGACCGGAAAGGTCGCGTCAGACAAACCGACCAGGACAGCCCTGGTGGTGACTTCGGAATGGGCGCTGATCGGATAGCCGTTGAGATCCCGGTTCATCCGGATCGCCTCCCGGGCTGCCGCGATGTCACCGACCCGTGTGTAGCTGTCAATTGTCATGGTGCCGACGGCGACGCACCGGGCCGCCTTTGTGGCCAACAGCCCCTGCCTCATCCGTCCTGGATCCTGGAAACCCATTCGCGGCTGCACGACCAACTGGCCGGCCGCATTGGCACTGGCGACGAAGGCGCCGAAGGACCGCGCCGCAAGCCGCCCGACAGCGCGCTCGTCGGAGCTGGGCGGTGTGAAGGATTCAGGCAACGCCTCTCACCCGGATCGTGTCGAGAAACGCGTGGAAGACATCGATCTTCTCGTCACCATCGAAGACCGCCGTAAAACCGGCTGCCAGCAGAGGAGAACTGAGCGCCGCATGACCCAGGCCAGAGACGCCCAGTTTACCGCCGATCACGACTGGCACATCGGTCAGCGTCGGCTGTGCCCGCAGCGCTCGGACCGCCGCCATCCCGTCATACCGGCCGTGGCCGTTCACGGTGGCGAGGACGACTAGGTCCGGCTGCGTCGCCACGGCCTCGCGCACCAGCAGCGGCACCGGCACGCACGGCCCGAGATTCACCACGTCGTGGCCACGCTCGCTGAGGAGCAGCTCAAGATAGACCAAGTTCCACGTATGGGCGTCCGACTTCACGCCCGACAAGATGGTGCACGGACGTTCAGCTGAGCCGCCGGTGCTGAAGTGCTCCATCGGCCGGACGGCGCGGCGGTCCGTAACGAGGCGCATTCATCCCCCAGACTTGTCGATACTCTGGCATGCCGATGAGCAGCGTCACACTCACGGTACATGACCCCGCACGACGATCGCGCGGGCCAGGCGCCGACATCGATCAGCTCACGTACATGCCGGCTCGCAGCGTCTGACCCGGATCCACGGATAGCTGGGCCATGATCGGGTTAGATCGCTGGTGGTTGATGGATGGTGTGGTGTTTTGGTCGGTGGGCATGCCGGTGTCCCGGGTGGCGCCGGGTTCGCTGGTCTCCATGAGTGGCTCGGGCCGGTGGGGCCAGGTGGGTCAGGTCCAGATGGGTCCGGGAGGCGGACGAGGTCGGCGGCGGGGTAGCGACGTGGGTCGAGCAGGGTGGTGATGAGCCGGTAGTCGCCGGTGTGGCTGCCGGCTGTGGTGGTGATGCTGATCTGGGCCTCGATCACGCGGACATGCTGGCCGCCGATGACTGACAGCCAGGAACCGTCGTGGTAGTGGCGGATCAGCGGGAGCCTGCGGCCGGTCTTGCAGCGGATCAGCAGGTCCGCTCCGGTCGCGGTGAATGTGGTGATCGGGTCGGCGGCGGCGTAGTTGCGGTCGGCCAGCAGCAGCATCCCGGCGCGTAGGCTGCGGGCGAGTTGCCGTGCCTGGGTTGTCTCGCCGGTGGTGCTCGGGTCGAACACGGCGTCGAGTATCGAGCGGGTGCCGCAGGCCAGCAGGGCGCTCAGCCGCAGTGTCGGGTAGCCGGAGCCGCCGTTGTTGCACCGGTGTTTGACGTAGCGGCGGAGGTTGGCCGGCGAGTCCGCGACGGCGATGACGGTGCCGTCGATGACGACCGGCAGCAGGCCCCGCCACCACACCCCAGCGACGGCACCCGTGGCCGCTGGGCCTCGTAGCAGCTCGAACAAGGCCCGTAACGGGGCTGGGCCGAGTCGTTGCCGGGCCTGCCGTAACGCGCTGCCGCTGGGGTCGGGCACCGATAGCCCGCGCAGGCCGGCGACGAGTTTCGCCCACACCTGCCGGTAGCCGAGGTCGGCGAACAGACAGCCGGCCAGCAGCACGTACACCACGACCCGGGCTGGCAACAGGCGAACTCGTCGGTGCGAACGCCGGGTCGCGGCGAGAACGTCATCGACCATCTCGAACGGCACAAGGCGGGTCAACTCACCGAGGTGACCGGCTGCGAACGGCCCGGCAGCTACCGTGACCGTCCGGGTTATGGCAATCTGATCCACCGAGCGGGGTTCCTGGTTCGGGTTGTCTTGGAGTGACAAACCTTGATACCGGAACCCCGCTTCTCACTTCCTGATCAACACACCCCTTGACCAGCCCCGCTCACGCCTAACTGAACGGCGTTGGTACTCCCAGCGGTTGGACATCACCGGCGGGGTGGGCGTCTGCGCCGCCAGGACCCGCACGGCCTCGGCGACGTACCGGTACGCGGTCGCCCTCGACACCCCGAACCCGGCCCCGAGGATGGTTTTGTCCTCACCCTTACGGAACCACACCAACACCAGAAGCGCCTGGTAGAAGCAGGTCAACGCCCGCGTGCCCGGTCGGGTACCCACCACCCGGCGCTCGGCGCGCAACAGCCGCGCCACGTGCTGCACGAGTTCCCTGGGGACGTCGAGCCTGGCAGAATACGTGATCACGTGGAGCCCTCTCGGAGACTGATCTTGTCGCAAAGACCTGTCTACTGATGGCTCCACGCCCATATCCAACACTGTCCGTTATGGACGCAATGCCCGTGTCGTCCTGACCAGCGCTCCCACCCTTGTTGAGATCACCTCACTAGATCAACATGTTCTGATCAGGAGCTTCGGTGGCAGATTCTGCCATGGTGTCTGCTGGTGTGGTGCAACAGCCCGCTGATCAGCGGGAGGAGTTGCGGGCGGCGGTGATCGCCGGCGCGGCTGGGTTCGGCGTGCTGGATGAGCGGGTGACCGGCCGGTTGCGGCCGTTGCTTGTGGGTGCGGAGCTGATCGGGCGGGCGCAGGCTGAGGCCGGATACGTCGATGGCCGGCGGCGGGTGCTGACCGGCGCGGTCACCGCGATGATCGTGCTCGGGTTGTGCCTCAGGGTCGGGTCGCCCGGAGGGGTTTCACCTCAACTCCTACCTGGTGCGCTGGATCCGCAAGAAATATCGACGGCTACGACCACGCCGCAAGGCGCGAATCGTGTGGGAACGCCTCATCACGCAACACCCACGCTACTTCGCGCACTGGGCCTGGGCACGTAACCCTCTGATGACGGCCAGGGTGGCACGAGCGGAGTGACGGGAGACTGTCACGCTCCGTTCCGTGGGAGCCCGGAGGTCGCCGTGGCAGACTGGGGCAGGCAGCCGATGAGTGCGCGCTCCAGCTCGCGTAGAAAGCCTGCAATGTCGGTTGAGGTAAGCGCTGCAGTGTCGGCCCGCAAGGTAATGAAGAAGTCCGTTGAGTCACCCTGCGCGGCGAGGTAGAAGCGCTCGTTCTCCACGGTGGTCCCCTCGACATAGTCGTACCGGGATTCGGTCAGCAGGCGCTCCGCCTGCGCCCGCGTGACTCCGGTGCCAGCCGTAGGCTGTCCCGTCGCGCCCGCGGGGTCGGGCAGATGAAGGTTCACGACGCACGCCAGTCGTGCCCGGGTCTCCTCCGGGCTGTACGACTTGCGCAGCACGTCGTACAGGTCGTGGGGGTCGCAGTAGCCGGCGAGGGCCGCGAGCATCCCCGCGCGATGGGTCTGGGAAATGATCTTCTGCGGTTTGCAGTCGGCCACGTCGACGGCTACCGGAACTCCCTGAACAAGGGTGCCGGCGTAGCTCGTCGAGTCAGCGTCGAATCTGTGGCTCGCCGCCATAACGAAGCCGCATTTCTGACTTCCTGTCCGCTTGGCGACCAGCGTCGCAGCCATGGCGTGGATGACCGATGCCGTGCTGACGCCCAGTTCCGCGGCGATCTCAAGCGATGCGGCGCGCACGGCGGCGGAGCGCATCGAGAACATCTTGTACCGCGGGCTCTCTGGCCGGTGCCCGATGTAAGGAAGCGGGTCGTCCGGGAACTTGGCGAGTTCCTGCTCCCAGAACTGGATGCCTCGTGCCGAGCGCCGGGCACTGTTCGCTTCGCCTTCCATACGTGCACGGTCCAACGGGTGCGTGATGTGGCTGGGAACTGATTCCTCCGCATTGACTGGGTGTCCGCTCAGGAAGGACCTGAAATCGTCCAGGACGGACACCATGCCGTGGCAGTCCATGGCCATATGGAAGGCACAGAGAACGACGTACTTCGGGACGCCGTCCGAGGATATGACGGCTGCGCGGAGGGAGAGCTCAGGGAGTGTGAATGGCACGCTGTTGAACTCGGCCTCGACGGTGCCGGCCGCCGAGCGGGCGTCGTCCGCTGCGACATCTCGCACCTCGGTCCGCAAATGACCTTCAGCCAGAATTAGCTGGTGCGGTTTTCCGTCTGCGGAGACTTGGAATCTACTGCGAAAGGTTTCGTAGCGGTTGAGGAGCGCTGCGAGGGCGCTGGACACTTGATTCATATCACACATGTCCGGAACTACTACGGTGTAACTGTCACCCAGGTCGGCGTAGTGTGGAGCACGTGACGCCACCAAATTCCATATCCAGCACTGCCCCCAAGTCAGTGGAGAGTTTCCCGATCGATTGCCGCGAAATGGGATGCTTAGGAAGCATGGTTCCATGGTTAATCGCACGCCCCTTATGGAAAGAGGATTCTAGGCCACAGGATGGCTTCAGGTCACGGTGGGGTGCCGAGATGAAGCACTTTGTCTAGAAGCTAGCACGGATGTGACTGATCAGGTGCCTGTCGGCAGGTTGGCTTGACCTGCGCCGTCTGGGTTGGATCAGGTGGGGTGTCTGGAACGCCGTCCATCGTGGAGCTGCTTGGGCGGCTTGCCCGGTTGGAGGCCCGGATTGTTGAGCTTGAGGGGGACAACGCCGGGTTGCGGCGGGAGAACGCGGTGTTGCGGGCGGAGAATGCGGTGTTGCGGGCTCGGTTGGGGCAGGATTCGTCGAACTCGTCGCGGCCGCCGTCGTCGGACGGGCTGGCCAAGCCGGCGCCGAAGTCGCTGCGTGAGCGGTCGGGTCGGCGGCCGGGTGGGCAGTCCGGCCATGAGGGCCGCACGTTGCGGCAGGTTGTTGATCCGCACGAGCGGATCGAGCACGAACCGGCCGGGTGTGGCGGGTGTGGTGAGGCACTGGGCGCGGCGCCGGTGACCGGCGTGGCCCGTGCGGCAGGTGTTCGACCTGCCGGACATCGGCGTGCGGGTGGTCGAGCATCGGATGGTGTCGCGGCGGTGCCGCTGCGGGCGGGTCACCGCGGGTCGGGCTCCGGACGGGGTGGACGCCCCGGTGCAGTACGGGCCGAGAGTGAACGCGGCTGCGGTGTATCTGCAGCAGGCGCTGTTCGGGGCGCAGGCGCGCACGGCGCGGGCGATGGTGGATCTGTTCGGGGTGCCGATGTCGGTCGGCGCGGTCGCCGCCGCGCACGCCCGCGCCGGGGACGCCCTCGCGGATTCGGAGGGGTACGGCTCTTCTGAAGGGAAGATCAAGTTGGGATGACGCCGTCTGCGTAGCGGCGGGCGTGGACTCGTTGTTTCTCCTGCTCAAGGTGGTAGGTCCAGTAGGCGTCGAAGTCGCCGTTGCTGGTCAGGGCGCGTAGCTTGAGGACGGTCTCGGCGTCCGACAGGCCCCAGCGGGCGCCGGTGATGTCCATCCGGTCCTTGACCAGGTGCCGGCAGGCTCCTTCGATCACGCCGGTGACGATCGGCCATCCGGCAGCCAGCGCCTGGTGGTAGCGCAGGTAGCGGGCCTTGGCCAGCAGGTAGGCCACGCACGCGTCGGCGTTCTTGCGCTTGTCGGACGCCAGCCGGGCCTGGGCGGTCTTGCGCTGGATGCGTCCGGCGACGCGGTGGGCACGGCCGGCCAGCACGTCACGGGCCTGGTCGGCGACCCACGCCTCTGCGGCCGGATCACCCTCACGGTAGAAGCACCATGCCGCGGCCCACACATACTCCAGGACGTGCACGAAGTCGACGATGATCGTCACCGGCGGGTCGCGGGCCTTGGCCTGCTTGGTGATCAGGTCGATCTGGTGGGTGTTGCCGTCCACGAGCGCCACCCACGGCCGCAGCCGGTCGGGGTCGACCCGGCAGGCCTGGTCGAACATGGCGGTGATGACGTCGGCCGCGTCATCGGCCACCGACGCGTGCAGCCACTTGTCCACCGCGCGGGGCCCCGTCTGGCGCTGGGTGTCTGGCTGGCCGGGCGTGGCGATCACATCCGCCGCGGTGCGCGGTGCGGGCGTGCAGTGGTAGACGGCCACCACCTCGGCCATGCGCTTGCGGCCGCGCTTTTCGCCCTTGGACAGGCGGGTCACCAGCTTGGCGCTGGTGGCCTTGTTCGCGGTGGCTGCCCGTAGCGCCTCGGGCCGCATCACGATCCCCTTGGCGTCAGCGGTCAACACCAGCACGTCACCGTCCGGGACACCGGCGTACTCGCCGGTGGCGTAGAAGCCGTCCACGTCGCCGGCCGCCGCCGCGGTCAGGGCCTCGACCTGCCGTTTACCCACCTTGACCCCGGTGGCCTGCGCGATGGCCGCCTGCGCCTGCTCGAACGAACCACGCGCCGCGCCCTGCGCGGCCAGCCGCCGCAACCCGTGTGAGTATTTGCCGGCGGGCAGGTTGAGCTTCGCGTCGGCGACGACCCGACTGTCGGCGCCCTTGGCCCGGTACGCGATCCGTTCCACCGTCACCTGCCCGAACACCGTGGCCAGGCTGCGGGCGTGACCGGGCTCGGCGTGCCGTCGCGCGACCGCGTCGTCGCCGACGACAGCCGCCAGCCGTTCCTCCCGCACCGCACGAAGATCCAGGTGATCCTGCTGCAACTGCCGCAGCAGCTCACGCCCCTGCACCGTGAGCTGGTCCTCCAGTTCGGCGTGGGTCAGCCCGCCGCTGTCGGCACCGTCCAGCCAGCCGACGATCTCCTCAAACCGCGCCCGGGAAGAGCCGAACCCCGCCGACGTGCCGGACTCCGCATACACTGCCATCGGGCTCCTTCTCTACCTGCTTGGCTTCGACACCCAGCAAAGTAGACCGAAGGGGCCTCTCTACGTTGTCACCCAACACATCACACCAGCTCACGCGGCGATGATCTTCCCGGCAGAGGAGCCGCACCCGATTCGGAGTTCGTCGACCAGATCCGGGACGCGTTGACCAGCGCGAGCGTGGTGCACGTCGACGAGTCCGGGCTGCGGGTCGCGGGCAGGCTGCACTGGGTGCACGTGGCTACCACCGGCAAATACACCCTCGTGTGGGTGCATGCCAAGCGTGGTCGGGCCGGGATCGACGCCGGGCAGGTGATGGGGTCGATGACCGGGATCGCGGTGCATGATGCGTGGGCGCCGTACGACACCTACGCCCCGGCCGGACACCAGTTGTGCTGCGCGCATCTGCTGCGCGAGTTGACCGCCGCCGCCGAACTGGCACCCGGGCAGGTGTGGCCCGGGCAGGCCACCGACGCGCTCCTGGCGCTCAAGGCCGCCGCCGACACGGCCCGCGCTGCGGGCCGGACCGCAATCGACCCGGGTCTGCTGGCGGAGCAGACCGGCTTGTTCCGCCAGGCCGCCCTGGTCGCGGTCAAGGACCACCAGGCGCAACCGTCCAAAACCGCCCGGAAACTGACCGCGCTGGCCCGCCGGATGCGCAACCGCATCGACGACTACCTACGCTTCGCGGTCGACCTGCGGTCCCCGTTCGACAACAACACCGCCGAACAGCAGATCCGCATGGTCAAGATCCGGCAGAAAGTATCCGGGAGCTTACGCACCCTCGACGGGGCGCAGCAATTCGCGCTGATCCGCTCCTACCTCGCCACCGCCACCGCACACGGCCGCAACATCATGAACGCCCTCACCGAACTGGCCGCCGGTCGCCCCTGGCTACCCACAGCCCAAGCCACCACCTGATCAGTCACGCACGGAGTAGACCTTAATGCCAACAGTAAATGGCACTTGACTTTGTTCGATGGCGCGATCTAGTGTCCTAGACTAGGCGCACGGATGCCGTGGAAGTATGCGCAGTTGCCGTTAAAGCTAGAGGACTAGGACTACTTTGCCGTCATTTTACCCTGATTCGCTACCGTAAAATTTTCCGGTGTGGCGCGGAGTCCGTCATCGCCTTCTCAAACCTTGAAGCAGTATGCCGACGACTCGGCGACAAAGGTCTCGTGGGGGCCGATGTCACTGATTTTCCAGGATCACCGTACTCGGCCGTGAATACGGGTACCCGCACGTGCTGCAGCACTGTAACCAGTCTAGGAGCGCAAGGTGAAGCACTCAGGTGATGGCGAGGGAATCGAGTTCGCGTCGAAGGACGGCCGAGGTCCCGTGCTACTGCGACCGGGGATAGGCGCGAACCCCTTCTCATGGCTTGCGGAAAATCGGCCTCGAATCGATGAGCTCCTTACCACCTACGGCGGTGTCGTCCTGCGCAGCCTCGGAGTCAATTCGGTGTCCGAGTTCAACCGGGTGGTGCAGACCTTCAGTTCTGACCTCCTTGAGTACGTCCACCGCTCCACGCCCCGTACTAAGGTCGGCGGGAAGCTGTACACCTCGACGGAGTATCCGGCGGACCGGACAATACCGCTGCATAACGAGAACTCATACACAGACTCATGGCCCAGTCGCATCTACTTCTATTGCGCAGTAGCCGCCGAACAGGGCGGTGAGACCCCGACAGCTGACTCACGGCGTGTATACCGGCGGATTGACCCGGCGGTGCGGGAAAAGTTCGAACGCACGGGTGTACTCTATGTCCGGAACTTCACCGACGGTATTGACCTGAGCTGGCAGGAAGTCTTCCAGACCACCGAGCGTGCAGTGGTCGAAGCGTATTGTGCAGCGCATGGAATTGAGGTCGAGTGGGGGTCAGGGAGCCCCGTTCTGCGCACCCGGCAGCATTGCGAGGCGACCCTGCCGCACCCGCGCTCCGGAGAGTTGGTCTGGTTCAACCAGGCACATCTCTTCCACACCTCCGCGCTCGCGCCCGACGAGCAGGTCACGCTCGTCAATGAACTGGGCATCGAAAACGTTCCCCGCAATGCGTTCTACGGGAATGGTGATTCGATTGAGCCAGCGGTTCTGGAGCATATCCGCGAGGTGTACGAGCAGGAAAAGGTTGTCATTCCGTGGCAGCGGGGGGACATCATGATGCTGGATAATCTTCTCTTCGCGCATGGCCGCAACCCGTATAAAGGGGACCGCAAGACAGTCGTCGCCATGAGCTGATCATCGGCGTTTTTCAGATCTGCTGCCCACGGCATCTTCTCAAGCGCGCGACACCCCACGCTCACCTTCGAAGGAATTCACATGCTTCTAGAGTCGCTCGGAAACCCCGCACAGCGGGTCGTCAATTCCCACAATGGCTGGGACCCGCTCGAAGAGGTCATCGTCGGAAGCGTGGCGAATTCGGCGAGCCCCGGCTTCGAACCAGCTCTGCGGCCCTATTTCCCGGCCCCGGAGCAGCGGGAGTTCAAGGCAGCTCGGCGCAGTGACGCAGAGATCGAGGCGGCGACCGCGCAACTGGACAATCTCGCGAGGGTACTTGAGGGCGAGAACGTCATCGTGCGCCGGCCCACGCAGACAGACTTCTTCACCGAGGTGAAGACGCCCACGTTCCAGGTGCACAGCCAGAACACCAGCGCGTGCCCACGGGACGTCCTGCTCGTCGTCGGCGACGAGATCATCGAGGCGCCCATGGCCATGCGGAGCCGCTTCTTCGAATACTTGCCCTACCGGGAGCTGGTGCGGGAGTACTTCCGCCAGGGCGCCAAGTGGACGGCCGCCCCCAAGCCAAGCATGGCCGACGAGATGTACGTCCAGGACTTCTCCGTCGACGACGGCCCCTTCGACGCGGACGACCATCCGGCGCTGACCGGCCTGGAGCCCTCCTTCGACGCGGCGAGTTTCAGCCGCATGGGCAGGGACATCTTCTACCAGCCGGACATCGTGACAAACGACTTCGGTGCCGCCTGGCTGGCCCGGCACCTCGGCCCGGAGTACCGCCTCCACAGGATCCGCTTCCGCGATCCTCACCCGCAGCACATCGACGCGACGATGGTGCCGCTGCGTCCGGGGCTCGTCATGATCAACCCCGAACGCCCCCCGGTCGACGACACGATCGCGTTCTTCGAGGAGAACAACTGGCGGGTCATCGCCGCAGAGCCCTCGGTGCGCGGCAGCTTCTACAACACTCCGGAGATCAGCAACTGGATCTCCATGAACGTCTTCAATGTCAATGAGGAGACGATCATCTGCGAGGAACGGGAGAAGCCGATGATCGAGCTGTTCAAGTCGCTCGGGTTCCGGGTCATCGCCATCCCCTTCGCAAACGTCTACCACTTCGGCGGCAGCTTCCACTGCTGCACCGTGGACATCCGGCGGGCGGGCAGCCGGAAGTCGTACTTCCCCGCACTGGATTCCTGACTCGTCCAAGAACCCGTCCGCCCCATTTCTGAGGAAGACGCCCCACATGCGTCGTTCATACGATGACTCCGCCCGGACCGCAGAGACCATGGTGCACCAGCTGTTCGAGGAGCAGGTCCGTGAACAGCCCGACGCCATCGCCGTCACCTGTGTCGACACCAGCCTGACGTACCGGGAACTCGACAACCGGGCCAATGCCCTGGCCTGGATCCTCAGGCACTCGCACGCGGTGGGACCGGAGTCCCTGGTGGTGCTGGTCCTGGAACGCAGCCCGTACGTGCTTGTCAGCATGCTCGCGGTCCTGAAGGCCGGCGGAGCGTATGTGCCCGTGTCGCCGGACAGTCCGGACGACAGGATCAGGCTCCTTCTCGAAGAAGCGGCCTCCCGAGTGGTCCTGACCGACGATGTCCACCACACGCGCCTGGCGGACATCGTCGGCGGCCGGGGCGGCGTCGACGTCGTCACGGTCGATGAGGAAACCCTCGCCCAGAGGCCTCCGGCGACGGAGGAGGCGGCCCAGGACGAGCCCGTCACACCGGACCGCCTTGCGTATGTCATCTTCACCTCGGGCACGAGCGGCCGCCCCAAAGGCGTGATGGTCGAGCACCGGTCCGTCGTCAATTACCTCCGCAACACCAGCGCTCACCTGGGCCTGTCCGCTGGCGACACATGCGGCTACTCGACGCCCGTCAGCTTCGACCTAACGGTGACGACGACCCTGGCCCCGCTGGCACTGGGTGGGCGGGTCGCCGTCTACGACGGTTCGGTCCAGGACGTTGACGCCTACCGTGAGTTCCTGGCCAGGCACAACGTCACCTTCATCAAGCTCACGCCCGGCTACTTCGCTCTGATCGCGAACGGGCTGCACGAGACCGGCGTCCGCACTGTCGTCCTGGGCGGGGAGAAGCTCCACCAGTCGGTGCTGGAGAGGATCCGCACACGTCCGGGGCAGGACCTGAGGGTGTACGACGAATACGGTCCCACCGAGGCGACGGTGGGGACGTGCGTCGCTCTGGTCCATCCCCTGCCGGCCGACGCGGCCCCGAACATCGGCCGCCTCTACGACAACTACCAGGGCCATGTGCTCGACACCGAGGGCCGGCCGGCCCCGGCCGGCGAGGTCGGGGAGCTGTTCATCGGAGGCACCGGTGTGGCCCGGGGCTATCTCAACCAGCCAGAACTCACCGCCGAACGGTTCCCGGGGCACCCCCTCCGGGCAGCGGCGAAACACGATGCCCCCAGCCCCACCGCCGCGGACGCCGCCCACGTCCGGCTGTACCGGACGGGCGACCTGGTGCGCCAACTCCCCGGAGGGGACTTCGAGTACATCGGCCGCAACGACGACCAGGTCAAGATCCGTGGGTACCGCATCGAGCTGGGTGAGGTCGAGCACGCGATACAGACGCACGGGGACGTGTCACAGGCAGTCGTCGTCGCCCGTGTGGTTGGCGAGGAGCAGACGCCGCGCGTGCTGGTCGCCTACGTGGTGGCGGGCGAGTTCGGCTGCTCGGAGCAGGAACTGGCGCAGTACCTCGGAGGAACGCTGCCGCCCTATATGCTGCCCGCCGCATACGTCTTCCTCGACGGCCTCCCGCTGACTCCACATGGCAAAGTGGACCGCAGCGTCCTGCCGGAACCCGAGCAGTTCCGGCAGGAGAAGCGGGTGGCCCCGCGTACCGGCCTCGAACGTGCCGTGTGCGAGATTTGGTCCGAGGTGCTCGGCCGCGGCGGGGAGCCGCTCGGGATCACCGACGACTTCTTCGAGCTGGGCGGTGACAGCATCATGGCTATCCAGATGCTCAGCAGGCTGTGCCAGCAGTTCGGCGTCCACCTCCTGGTCAACGAGGTACTCGACCAGGCCAACGTGGAAGCTCTTTGCGCGCTGCTGGAAATCAGGCTGAGCGAAGGTGTCGGGGCGCAGGACGGTGGCGCGGTGAGCGAGCCAGCGGCATCGGTGGGCGAGGCACCGCTCCTGCCCATCCAGAGGTGGTTCTTCGACCAGGAGTTCGCCCGGCCGGACCATTGGAACCAGGCGTTCCTTGTTGCGACCCCGCAGCTGGATCCGGAACGGCTGCGACAGGCCGTGCGTGAACTCGGGAACCGGCACGGCGAGTTCCGTCTCAGGTACCGCTATGGCGCCGACAGCGAACTCAGCCAGTACTACAGCGACGGCTTCTGCCCCACCGACCTGGCAGTGGCCTCGGCCGACGAGACCGAGGACCTCCAGGGACTTCTCACCGCCTGGCAGAGCGACTTCGATCTGCGCAGCGGTCCCGTCTACCGCGTGGGCTATATAGACGGGCTTCCCGGCGGCGACGCACGCGTGTTCATCGCCTGCCACCATTTGATCGTCGACGCCGTGGGCTGGCGGATCCTCACCGAAGAGCTGGAGGCGCTGTACCACGGGCGCGCCCTGCTTCCACCCGGCAGCAGCTACGGGCAGTGGTGCACGGCCGTCCAGCAGTATGCGGACGGACATCCGGACGAGCGGGAGTACTGGCAGCGGACCGTCGACGGCTTCGCGCAGACCGGCGACGAGGCGCTGCGCGGGCTTGTGCTCAGCGAAGACACACGAACGGTGTCCGAGCTGACCCTGGACCGGGACACCAGCCGCCGTCTCCTGCGGGAGAGCCACCACACGTACCGCACGCAGATCAATGATTTTCTCCTCGCCGCGTTCGCGCACGCCCTCCGCGACATCACCGGCGAGACGGACCATTACATCCTTCTAGAGGGGCACGGCCGGGAGGAGATCGGCCTGCGGCTGGATGTGTCCCGTACCCTCGGCTGGTTCACCACGATGTTCCCCGTGCGACTGAGCGCGGGGCCGGACTGTCTCGCCACTCTGCGGGACACGAAGGAGGCGCTGCGCGCGATCCCGGAGAAGGGCATCGGATACGGCGCCCTCTACGGGTATGACACCGACCAGCTGCCGCGCATCAACTTCAATTATCTCGGCTGGCTAGACAACGACGAGGTGACGGGCCCGGAGGCCCGCTGGCGGATCACCCGGGAGGACGTGGGCGTCGCCGTTCACTCGGCCAACCGGGACGGCAACATCATGACGATCAATGGCTGGGTCGTCGACGGCCGCCTCACCTTCACCATCGCGAACAAGCTCGGGCAGGAGACGGGCGACCGTTTGGCCCGCCGATTCGAGCAGTGGCTGGCCGGTTTCGTCGAAGAGCTGTCGGGTGTGGAGCGGACGTACCTCACGCCGTCGGACGTGGATCACGTGGTCCGTCCGGACTCTCTCGACGAGCTGCAGTCCGATCGTGAAATTGATGGCGTCTACCTGGCCAACAGCCTGCAGCAGGGCTTTATTTACCACGCCCTGACGCAGAACAGGACCGATGACGCCTACATCGTCCAGATGATGTGGAGCTATGCCACCGAGATCGATCCGCGGCTTCTGCGCGAGGCGTGGTGCGCCGCACAGCGCACGTACCCGAGCCTGCGGCTGCGCTTCGGATGGCAGGACGATCTGGTGCAGGTCATCGACGCGAAAGGCACGGTGGACTGGCGCTACCACGACCTGAGCCACGAATCCGCCGACCGCCGGGCCGAATCGCTGAATGGGATACGGGAAGGGGACCGGGCAGAGCCCTACGACCTCGGCGGCGGCTCGCTGTTCCGTATCCATCTGGTGCGGCTGGGGGACGGCCATTACACCTGTCTGTTCAGCCACCATCACTCGATACTGGACGGCTGGAGCATCACCGTCCTGCTGAGTTTTGTGCATGACACCTATCAGGCCCTGCTCTCCGGCCTGCCCGTGCACAGCACCCCGGACCGCAGCTATGGGGCAGCACAGCGATACCTGCAAGAGCACCATCTGGACGAGGCCGCGTTCTGGCGTGAATACCTCGCCGGCTACGAGGACCGGATGGACCTGCGGGGGCTGTTGAGTCCCGCAGCGCGGGCAGCCGGAGTACGGACCGACGAGGTCCGGCGGGTTGAGGACATGCGGGAAATCGCCGTCACCGTGTCCGGGGACCAGCTCGAAGAGGTGCGGCGGCTGGCACAGGAGTCGGGTGTCACCGCGAACGCGCTCTTCCTCAGCCTCTGGCACAAGGCACTGGCCTGCTACAGCGGATCACGGCAGACCATCACCGGTGTCGTCGTCTCCGGCCGCAATATTCCGACGAACGACGTCGACCGCACCGTCGGCCTGCTGATCAACACCCTGCCGCTGGTGCTGACGAGCGGCGCTCCGGATGAGCTGGTCGTGGACACCCTCCGCGACGTACAGCGCCAGATCAATGAGCTGAACGCGCGGAGCACCGTCAACCTGGCCGCGCTGCACGAGGGATCGAACCGGCTGTTCGACTCGCTCTTCATCTACGAGAACTGGCCCAAGATCAGCCCCGACGGCTGGCAGAAGGCGCTCTCGGTACGGAATGCGCGGGAGTTCGAGAAACTCGACTACCCGCTGTCTATGATCGTCTCCGAGACGCCCGATAGCATCAGGCTCCGTCTGGCGTACGCCGCCGAACTCTTCGACGCAGACCTGGCCGAAGAGATGCTGCGGATACAGCGTCACCTGCTGGACGGACTGCTCGCGGGTGCCCGGCGTCCATGGAGCGAGATCCAGCTGCTGACCGAGGAAGCACGCACGGAGGTCACCGGCATCCTCAACCCGCCGGCGGCGGAATCTGCCACAGCCGGGACCTTTCTCGACCTCTTCGAGGCCCAGGCGGAACGGTGGCCGGAGCGCACCGCCGTGAGCTGCGAGGGCACGAGCCTCACCTACCGCTCCCTCAACGAGCGCGCCAACCGGCTCGGGCATCTGCTGTCCGGGCCGGACGCCCTCGATCCCGAGGAACCGGTCATTGTCTGCATGGACAAGGGCATTGGCCTCATGGTGTCGCTTCTGGCCGTGGCCAAGGCCCGTGGCGCGTACGTACTGCTGGACCCGAGCTACCTGGACGAGCGGATCGCCTACATCCTGACCGATACGAGGGCCAAGACGGTCCTCACCACCCGCCGCGACGCGGCGCGTCTGGCCGGCCTCGGAGATCCAGGCCAGACCCCGGCGGTCCTTGCCCTGGACACCCAGGAGACGGCCGCCATGCTCGCCGCGGCGTCGCCCGCCAACCTCGCTTCGCGGCCCGCCGCTGGCGACCTGATGTACGTCCTCTACACCTCTGGCACCACGGGCAATCCCAAGGGGGTCATGGTCGAGCACGGGTCGTTCGACCTGCTCGTCTCCCAAGCACGCGAGCAGTACTTCGCGGACCGGGAGACTGTCAGCACATGCAGCCTCACCAATCACGTATTTGACATCTTCGGCCTGGAATACGGCCTGCCGCTGAGCACCGGCGGCACGGTCGACCTCGCCATCGGGATCCCGGAAACCTTGGACTGCGGGCCGTACGACTTCGTACAGGCAACGCCCACCGTGTGCGATGTGCTGCTGGACCGGCTGACGAATACCGACGGCACACTGCTGTTCGTCGGCGGAGAGAAGCTGGATCGGGAACTTCTCGACCGGGTGATGGCAGCCTCGTTGGACCTCGTCCATGTCTACGGACCGACCGAGACGACGATTTGGTCCACCTCCTGGCTCTACCGGTACACCGAGCCGCGCGACGGGCTGCCGGTCAACCTGGGAAGGCCGTTCGGCAATGAGACCGTCCACGTTCTGGACGCATTTCACCGGACGCTTCCCGTGGGCGCGGTCGGTGAACTCCACATCGGCGGCGGGGGACTGGCCCGCGGCTATCTCAACAGGGACGACCTCACCGCCGAGCGGTTCGTCACCCCCTCGCCGACCACCACGGGCGGCCCTGCTCCGGGCCGGCTCTACCGCACCGGAGACCTCGTACGGCTCCTTCCCGGCGGGGTGCTGGAGTTCGTCGGGCGCAATGACGCCCAGGTGAAGATCCACGGGCATCGGATCGAACTCGGGGAGATCGAGGCGGCTCTTCTGCGCCATCCCGCAGTCCGGCAGGCCGTTGTTGTCGTCAAGGACATCGGCCGTCCGGTACTCATGGGCTACTACGTCTCCGAGAGCGCCCCGGACGCCGACGAACTGACCGACTTTCTCCGGCAGAACCTGGCGGCGCACATGGTGCCGGCCGCCTGTGTCCGGCTCGCCGCCCTGCCGCGCACCATCAGCGGCAAGGTGGACCGCGCGGCACTGCCCGAGCCGGAGTTCGTCAGTACGCCGGGGGTCACACCGCCCCGCTCGCGCCTGGAAGCCGACCTGTGCGCGGCCATCGCCAGCCTGCTCGGACTGCGGACGGAGGAGGTCGGCATCGACGACGACTTCTTCCAGCTCGGCGGCAACAGCATCCTCTCCATCAGGCTCGTCACGGTGCTCCGGCGCGAACTCGGCGTGGAGGTGACCGTCGCACACCTCCTAGAGAGCAGGACGGTCAGGGCTTTCGTCGAAGGTCTCGAAATCCGGCGCTCCCACCCCGCCGAGGTCATCTCCACCTACTTCGACCGGCCGGAAGACCAACTGCTGTCCTTCGCCCAGGAGCGCCTCTGGTTCATTGAGAAGTTCGAACGCGGAACCCATGCCTACAACGTGCCGCTCGTCCTCGAGGTCGCCGAACACGTCGACATCGACATCCTGCTGGCCGGCGTGCGCGCGGTGGTCGAGCGCCACGAGATCCTGCGGACTCTCATCAAGGAGACCCGGGACGGCGTCGGGTACCAGGTCGTGCGGGACATTGACGAGGTGCCGCTGCCTCCCGTCGTCCGGGTGTCCGGCAACGAAGCCCTGCACGAGAACCTGCGGGGAGATGTGGAGCGGGTCTTCGACCTCGCGAACGAGGGCCCGCTGCATATGCGGCTCTACGAGGTGGCGCAGCCCGCGGCCCGATACCTGGCGTTCGTGGTCCACCACATCGCCTTCGACGGCTGGTCGATCGATGTGCTGCTGGAAGACCTGACGGCCGCGTACGCCCTGCTGGAGCAGGCACCGCCGGGGACCGGCCTCGCGCGGCGGCTGCTCGCCCCGGAGCTGCATTACAAGGACTTCGCCGCCTGGCAGCGGCGGTCTCTCACCGGTGAACGAGCCGACGCGCTCGTACGGTTCTGGGAGGAGAAGCTCCAGGGGTGCCCCAGCCTGGACCTCGTTCCGGACTGGCCACGGCCGGACAGCATCGACTACCGGGGCTCGGACCTCTTCCTCACCGTCGACGCAGAGGTGTCGCGCGGGCTCCGGCAGCTGGCGCAGGAGATGCGGGTCAGCCTCTTCAGCCTGCTGCTGAGCGTCCACCACCTTGCCCTGCGCTGTTTCAGCCACCAGGACGACATCGTCGTCGGCGTGCCGGTCGCGAACCGGGACCATCCCGGGCTGGAACGCCTCGTCGGATTCTTCATCAACACCTTGCCGCTGCGGGTGCGTATCGACCCCGCCGGGACCGTCGCCGACCATATCGAGGCGACTTCTCGCGAGGTCATGGATCTGCTCCTACACCAGGAACTGCCTTTCGAGCAGCTGCTGACGGCACTGGACGTCCCCCGTGATATGAGCCGACACCCGGTATTCCAGGTCGCCTTCAGCGTGCAGAGCTTCGGCTCTCCGCCGCCCGGCCAGGGTGACCAGCCACGCGAGACCGTGCGGACGACGTCTTTGACCCGTGAGCTGTACAAGGTCGCGAGGTTTGACCTCAGCACATCCGTCGACGACTCGCGTGAAGAGCTTGAGGTCAATGTCAACTACGCCACCGGTCTGTTCGACCACGCGACCATCGAGAGCTTCGGGGAGACCTATGTCCACCTCCTCCGGCAGATCGCAGACCTCGCCGGGGACGAGCGGGCGCGGCGACGGCTGTCGATCCCGGACCTGACGTACCAGCGGTACGACGACACCGCCCGCCCCAGCGATGGCCGGATGCGGCCGGTCTATGTGCTGGACAGTGAACTCCGGCCGCTGCCCGTCGGCGCCGTGGGAGAGCTGTACATCGGTGGCACGGGACCGGCGCACGCGGATGGCTCAGGGAACGAGCGTCTCTACAAGAGCGGCGACCTGGTGCGTTGGGCCCCGGACGGCAGTCTCCGGTCCGCCGGCCGGAGCGAGGCCCGGGCCGAGGCGCCGCCCGCCCCGGTGGCGGGCCCCCATCTCACAGGAGACGGCGAGTTCACCGCTCCCCGGAACGGCATGGAAGAGAAGGCACGGGGCATCATGGCCGATGTCCTGGCGATCGATCCCGAGAGGATCAGCGTCCATGACGACTTCTTCAAGCTGGGCGGCAACAGCCTCCTGTCGATCAAGCTGGTCAGCCGGCTGACCTTCGAGTTGGACATCGACATCAGCATCGCCGCGATCTTCCGGTATCGGACGGTGGCCAGCCTGGTGGAGAGCCTCGAGACCGTGGCCGCCAAGCCCGTGCCGATCGAGCCGGCCCGGACGTCGGACACGTCGGAGCAGCCGCTGTCGTTCGCGCAGGAACGGCTGTGGTTCATCGACCAGTACGAGCAGGGCACCGATGTGTACAACATCCACCTCTGCTACGAGATTCTGCCGGGTGTCGAAGTGCCAGTGCTGGAGCGCTGCTTCCGCGCCGTCCACGAGCGCCATGAGGTACTCAGGACAGTGATCCGGCGCTCCGCCGGCGGGGACCCCCACCAGGTGGTGCTGGACCACCGCCAAGTGCCTCTCGTCGTCCGGCACATCAGCGGCGCCAACGAAGAGGAGCTAGCCACCGAGGCCAGGGCGGAAGCCACCCACCGCTTCGACCTGGGCCGGGAGGCGCCCGTCCGGATCACTTTCTACCAGCAGGGCGAAGGCAGTAAACGGCGTGCGTTCGTGGGCATCCTGGTGCACCACATAGCCTTCGACGGCTGGTCAGCGGATCTCCTGCTGCACGAACTGACGGCATTCCACCAGTACTTCATGCAGTCGGCGGCCGACGGGCGAGCGAGCCTCGGCCTGCCCGCGCTCACCGTTCAATACCGTGACTTCGCGGCCTGGGAGCGCAGCATGCTGAGCGGCGACCGACTCGGCAAACTGCAGGCGTACTGGCGGAACCGGCTGGAAGGACGGCAGCCGTTGGAGCTACCGACCGACCGGCCGCGGCCAAGGAAGGTGGACTACCGGGGCGGGCAGCTCGCGGTCGAACTGGAGGAAGAGACCACGAAGGCGCTGCGACGGCTGGCACAGGAGACGGATACCAGTCTCTTCAGCGTGCTGCTCGCCGCCTACTACCTGCTGCTCCAGACGTATACGAACCGCAGCGACCTGGTCGTCGGCATTCCGGCGTTCAACCGGACGCACCAGCATACCCACGACCTGATCGGCTACTTCGTCAACTCGCTCGCCCTCGACTTTAACATCGACGGCGAGGACGACGTCCAGGCGCTGATCGAAAAGGTCGCCGCGCGTGTGATCGAGGCCCAGGAACACCAGGAGCTGCCGTTCGAGCGGCTGGTGGGTCATCTGAACCTGCCGGCCGACCCTAGCCGCCACCCGCTATTCCAGGTCTGGTTCGACGTGAACTCCTTCGCGGAGGCGGATGCGGACCGGGCACACGACGCCGGACGGTCCGGACAGGGGCTGCTGCGCACGCACGATCTCAGCGGCTGCGCAGCCGACGGGCAGTCACTCACGGTCGCCAAGTTCGACCTCGGGCTGGTGATCAACGACGGTGGCGAGGCTCTCGTCTGTACCTTCAGCTACGCCACGAGCCTTTTTGAGGAGAGCACCGTGGACAGGTTCGCGGCCACCTATCGGTCGATCCTCGAGCTGTTCGCGGGAGGAAACCGATGAGCGCCGACTTCCCCCTGTCCCGGACGGCACATCCCGCACCGGAGGCCGAACGCACCCAGATACTCAGCGCGCCAGTGTTCGGCCAGTACTTCACCGATCACATGGCCTTCGCCTCATGGACACCGGAGAGCGGATGGCACGATCGGGGAATCGGCCCGCTCAAACCCTTCACGTTGCACCCGGGCACCGCCGTCCTGCACTACGCGCAGGAAATCTTCGAGGGACTCAAGGCATACCGGCACGCCGACGACAGCGTCTGGCTGTTCCGTCCGGAGGCCAACGCCCGCCGCTTCGCCCGTTCCGCACGGCGCCTGGCGCTGCCGGACCTGCCGGCCGAGGACTTCCTGGTCAGCGTGGAAGGGCTGATCCGCGCGGATGAGCCCTGGGTCCCTGGGCCTCACGGCGATACGAGTCTGTACCTGCGACCCTTTATGTTCGCCTCCGACCCGTTTCTCGGCCTGCGGCCCGCCAGACAGGTCGAATACTCAGTGATCGCGACCCCGACCGGCTCCTACTACTCCTCCGGCATCACGCTGTGGGTGAGCGACCAGTACACCCGCGCGGCCAGGGGCGGCACCGGTGCGGCCAAGTGCGGCGCCAACTACGCCGCGGGCCTGGCCGCGCAGGCCGAAGCCCAAGAGCGCGGCTGCGACCAGGTCCTGTACCTGGACAGCGCGGGGGAGGGAAAGCTGGAGGAGTCCGGCACGATGAACCTGTGCCTGGTCACCTCTGACGGCCGGCTGGTCACGCCCGCCCTGGGCACGATCCTCGAAGGGGTGACCCGCGACAGCGTTCTCACGCTGGCCACCGACTTCGGCCTGGTTCCGGAGGAGCGGGCGGTCACGCTGGACGAGCTGCGTTCCAGGGCCGAGGAGGGCACCGTCACTGAGGTGTTCGCCGTCGGCACGGCCGTAGTGGTCACCCCGGTCGTGGCGTTCAAGGGAGACGGCTACGAGTTCGTCATCGGCAACGGCACGCCCGGAAAGCAGACGATGGCGCTGCGGGAGCATGTGCTGGACATCCAGCACGGCCGGGCGGAGGACACACATGGCTGGATGCGGCGAGCAATCTGAAAACTCGACTGACCGGCGCATCAATTGACGGGAGCAGCGTGAGCAGGACCATGACGACGGCGTCGATCAGTGACGCACCGGCCCGGAACGGGGATGCCCCGATCCCCGGTTCCGCATTGAAGTTGTTGCTTCGGGGAATCCGTCGCAACAGAGCCGGTGTGGCGCGCTCCTTCGGCCTGCTGGCGGCGTGGCAGCTGTCCGAGGCGATGGTGCCCGTGGTGGTCGGTCTGGTCATCGACCATGCGGTGGCGGGGGGAAGCGTCACCTCCTTCGCCCTGTGGGGCAGCGTGCTGGTCGGGGTGTTCGCCTCGCTGATGTTCACCTACCGCTGGGGTGCCGCCGACGCGTACCGGATCGATCAGCGGGAGAACCACCGGCTCCGGGGCGAGATCGCCCACCACGTACTGCGGCCGCTCGGTGCGCGCACCGGCACCCTCTCCGGCGGCATCCTCTCCCTGTCCACCGTCGACACGGCGAGTGTGGGCGGCCTGGCCCGGTCCATGGGCTATACGTTCGCCTCGGCGGTCGCGGTGCTGGTGAGCGCCGCCGTCCTGCTGCGCATCGACATCGCGATCGGGCTCGCCGTGCTGCTCGGCGTACCGCTCGTGCTGGGGATCATCCAGTTCGTCACGCCCGTGCTGTCTCGCCGTGATCGCGACCAGCGGACCGAGATTGCCAGAAGCAGTGGCACGGCGGCGGACCTGGTGCGCGGCCTGCCCGTCCTCAAGGGCATCGGCGCGGAGGACGAAGCCGCCGCACGCTACCGGGCACAGAGCCAGGTCGCCAGAGCGGCCGGCATCCGGCTCGCCGACTCCCACGGCGTCATGGAGAGCGTCACCACCGGGCTCAGCGGACTCTTCCTGGCCGGTGTCACCCTGCTCGCGGGTAAGCGGGCGCTGGAAGGCACCATCACCATCGGACAGTTGGTCGCCATCGTCGGCCTCACCCAGTTCCTTGCGGTGCCCGTCCAGGCCCTCGGCCGGATCGGCGCGAAGATCGCGGCCGCATATGCCTCAGCGTCCCGGATCGTCGACTTCCTGCACACGCCGCCACTGCTGGACGACGGTTTCGCGGAGCCACCGCTCGGCTCGGCCCCGGCAGTCTCCCTCAACGACGTGACCACCGGCGCTCTAAACGGGTTCACCCTCGCCTCCCGGCCGGGTGAACTGCTCTGCCTCGCCGTGGACGACCCGGCCGTCACCCGGACCCTCGTGGGCCTGCTCACGGGTGAGATACACGGCGCGGACATCACCGGCGAGGTCCTGCTCGACGGCGCCGCGATCAGCGATCTGAGCCTGCGAGCACGCGCCCAGCGCCGTCTGGTGAACCCCCATCACACCGAACTTCTGGAAGGCACGTTGCGCAGCAACCTCGATCCGGACAGCCGGCACAGCGACACCGATCTCGTGGACATCCTCGGCGCGATATCGGCGCAGGACATCATCAACCTCGACGAAAAGGGCCTGGATCAGCGGGTGACGCCCTCGGGGGCGACCTACTCCGGCGGCCAACGACAGAGGATCACGCTGGCCAGAGCACTGGCGGCCGATCCTCCGGCCCTGCTGCTCGACAACCCGACCACCGCGGTGGACGCGGTCACCGAACAGCACATCGCCCGCGGAATCAGCGCCCTGCGCCATGACCCGGTGAGCACGCGCATCACGTGGATCATCACCACGAGCCCCGCGCTGCTCAGCCAGGCGGAGCGTGTGGTGTTCGTGGCAGGCGGCCGCGTCGTCGAGGAGGGCACTCACCAGGAGCTGCTCGGCCGGCCCGCCTACCAGGAGCTGGTGCTGCGGTGAGCCGGGACCTGCTGCCGATCGGAACCTACCGGGAGACCTTTGCCTTCCTCGGCCACATGGTGTGGGGCAATGGCAACCGGCGGGCGACCGTGACCACGGCCCTCGCGATTGTGTTGGGGAGCGCCTCCGGCCTTGTGGCGCCCTGGGTTCTCGGAACGATCGTCGATGACATCCGCGCCGGGCGGGACACCATCCTCTCCTCAGCGCTGATCATCGCCGCCGCGGCGGTGGCGTCCGCGCTGCTCGGAGGCATGGCGGTGGCCGCGCTGGCGCGGGCGGGCGAGCCAGCTCTGGCCGAGTTGCGGGAGCGCGTGCTCGTCCGGGCGCTGCACCTGCCCGCGGACCGGATAGTGCGGGCCAGCACAGGGGACCTGCTCTCCCGGCTTTCCGACGACGTGCGGACCGTGTCGGAAGGGCTGAACAACGTCGTACCGATCGTCCTGAACTCGGCCGTCACCGTTGCGTTCACCTCCGTGGGTGTGCTGGCCCTGGATTGGCGTCTGGGGCTGGCCATGCTCATGGCGGTGCCGCTGTATGTGTTCGGGCTGAGGTGGTTCCTGCCGCGCTCCGAGCGGTTGTACCGCGAGCAGAAGGTCGCGCAGGGAGAGCGCGCCGAGGCGCTCCTCACGGGCCTCAACGCTGCTCCGACGGCCCGAGCCTTCGGGATCGGGGGCGGACTGCTCCGGCGGATCGAGGACACCTCCGACAGTGCTGTCGGTTTCTCCGTCTCCGTGTACCGGCTCACGCTCCGCCTCCTGAACCGGAACAACCTGGCGGAACTCTTCGGACTGGCCATGGTCCTCGGTCTCGGGTTCCTCCTCGTGCGCAACGACCTCACCACCGTCGGCGCCGTCACCGCGGCGGCGCTGTACTTCCTCCGCCTCTTCACTCCCATCGGAGGACTGCTCTTCACCTTCGACCAGTTCCAGGCGATCGGCTCCGCGCTGGCACGGCTCGTCGGCATCGCGACGATGCCGACCGCCCCAGATCCCCGTCCGGCCACCGGGCCCGGGGACGTCGTACTCTCGGGGATCAGCCATCAGTATGTGCCGGGCAAGCCGGTCCTGCGCGATGTCGACCTGCGGATCGCCGCTGGTGAGCGGGTCGCTCTCGTCGGTGTCACCGGAGCTGGAAAGACGACGCTGGGCGCGATCGCCGCCGGGGTACTCCGGCCGACGCAGGGCACGGTGACGGCTGCCGGTGTTCCCTACGATCCCGAGCGGACCGGGGCGGGCTCAGGCGTCTTCCTGGTGACCCAGGACGTTCATGTCTTCGCCGGGACCGTACGGGAATCGCTCACACTGGTGAGGCCCGGGGCTTCGGATGAGGAAGTCCGGCATGCCCTGGTCGTGACGCTGGCTGACCGGTGGGTCACGGCGCTCCCCGACGGCCTGGATACCGTCATCGGCGATCAGGGGCATCAACTGACACCGGACCAGAGACAGCAACTCGCCGTGGCCCGCATCGTGTTGAGTGACCCATGGTTCGTCGTGCTGGACGAGGCCACCGCGGAGGCCGGTTCGACGGGCGCCCGCCTGCTGGAGAAGGCCGCCGAAGCGGCGATGCGCGGCCGTACCGCTCTTGTGGTGGCACACCGGCTGGCCCAGGCCCGGTCGGCCGACCGCATCCTCGTAATGCACGACGGAGCCATCAGCGAACAGGGAACCCACGACGAACTGCTTGCGGTCAGCGGCCGTTACGGCGAACTTTGGCGAGCCTGGTCGGACCGCCACACGGTGGTCGGCCGGCAGCCCTAGCAGTGCACATCGGCAGAGCAGGACAGAAGACTCATGGAGTGCAGTAATGGATCTTGAATTGAAGGCCAGAACAATCGTCGTCACCGGGGGATCGCGCGGACTGGGGCTGGCCGCGGCCAGGGAATTGGTGGCCGAAGGCGCACAGGTCGTCATCGCGGGGCGCGACGGGAGCCGCGCGGCGGAGGCGGCTGCGTCCCTCGGCGGCAGCGCGGTAGGAATGGCCGCGGACACCGCCGACCCCGCCACTCCCGACCGGCTCATCGCCGCGGCACGCGACACGTTCGGGAATTTTGACGGCATCTTGATCAGCACCGGAGGGCCCGCACCAGGAACCGCGGCCTCCAGCACGGAAGCCCAATGGCGGGCGGCGCTCGACTCGGTCTTCCTCGGTACGGTACGGCTGGCCCAGAAGGCGGCCGAACAGCTCCCCGAGGGAGGGGTGGTCGCCCTCGTTCTCTCCAGTTCCGTGTACGAGCCGATTCCCGGCCTCACCATCTCCAACGGCCTTCGCCCTGGCCTGGCCGGGTACGCCAAGTCTTTGGCGGATGAAGTCGGTCCACGCGGCATCAGGGTCGTGGGCCTCCTTCCGTACCGCATCTACACCGACAGGGCTCGCGAGATCGATGCCCGCAGCGGTGACGCTCAGGCAGCCCGCGCGCGCAACTCTGCGGATATCCCATTGCGCCGGTATGGCACTCCGGAGGAATTCGGAAAGATCGCGGCCTTCCTGTTGTCTCCTGCCGCGTCCTACCTCACTGGCGTCATGGTCCCGGTGGACGGGGGCGGTCTGCGTAGCTTCTGACGTCAGCCTGGATTCTGCCCGAATGGTACGAGCCTCAGATGGAGGATCTATGATCTGTCATGTCGTCCTGTTCAAGTTCCATGACGGCGTGGGCTGGGATGACCCACGTTTCCTCGAAGCGGAAAGGGATGTTCGTGTTCTCCCGAAAGCAATCCCTGAGATCCTTGAGTGGAAATGCGGCCGGAACGTCACCAACCGAGAAATAGCGTATGACTACGCAGTCATCGGCAGCTTCAAGGACAAGAGTGCCGTGGAAACGTATCTCTACCACCCGGTTCATATGCGCGGCGTGGACCAGTGGCGGCAGTTTTCCACCTGGGTGGTCACGGACTTTGAGTTGTAGCCGTGAGATCTGACCCTGTCTCACTGCCCTAAAGATCTGGTTCGGTTAGGTCATTTTAGGTAGATTTGATTCTGTGATGGTGATCGTGTAGCCGACGTCGCGGGTGTGCTGGGTTTCGCGTTGTTTCTTGGTTCGTGGGCTGGTCCGGGTCCGGCTCCTGCGTTCTCGAGGGGTGGCGGCGATCGTGGCTTGCAGGTCAGCGGAGTCGCTGTGGTGTCCGCAGGCTTGGCAGGGCGTTGAAGCGGTCAGGTGGTCGCGGGTCGCGTGCAGGACGGCGGTGAAGGAGATTTCGTCGGGGTTGACACCGAGGTCGACTGCGGCGGTCACCGCGTGATCGACGAGTGCGTTGTAGACGGTCAACAGCGCCCAGATTTCTTGTTCTGCCAGGTCCGGGGACTGGCCGCGGAGCCGGCGGTCGCCGCCGCGTAGCGTCGATTTGATCGATTTGTACACCAGTTCCGCTTGCCATCTTTCGGCGTAGAGCCGGGCGATCTGGTCGGCCGGGTAGGCCTCGTGGTCCAGTAGTGTGGCCAGGATCCGGAACCTGCTCGTGGTGGTCTTGCCGGCCCGGTCGGTCAGGGTGACGGTGAACTCGACCAGCCGGGCGGTGATATCGAGCAGCCGGGCGGCCTTCGGTCGGCGCTGGTTTTACGGCGGCGGGTGAGCATCGCGTCGGACTCCCGTAACCGGACCATGTGCGACCCGTCAGAGCAGGTGCGCAGGATCTTCGCCGGGAGGCTCTTGACGCCGTTCTTCACCCGCCAGGCCAGGTGCGCGCCGGTCGCGGCCGCGACCCGCCACCGGTGCATCGAGAAGAAATTCCGGTCGGCGAGGTTGATCGTGCCCGGTTGCAGGTCCGCGACGAGCCGATCCCACAGTGCCTGTTCACTGACCTGGCACGAGTCGACCTGCGCGGCGAGGAGCCGGCGAGTGCCACACGCCACCACCGTGACGACCCGCGCGAGCCTGTCCGATTTTCTGTGGTGCGCCGGGATAAACCGGCATGGAGGAGGAGATGGAAGAGCTCTACGCCGAAGGAGTAGCGACCCACGGCGGCCCCGAGTCATGCGTTGGCGTTCGTGAGGACGTTGGCGAAGCGTTGGCAGGGGCACGTGCAGGCCGGGCTATTGAGCCACGAAATTTCGAGATCGGGGCGCCGACGCTGTCACAGAGGTGGAAGGCAACACCGCTAGCGGCGTTTTCGCGAGCCGGTGGCGGGTCCCGCGTGGTCAGAGAACCAGGGCATGTACGGAACCTTCATGCGCGAGAACCGGGAGGGCCTGTGCCCGCCCGTCCATCTGATCGTTGGGCGGGCCGTTCGGGGAACGCTGAGGCGGTACGCCTGAGATGAACGGGTATGGGCAGTCGGATCGTCCCGTAGTACCTGCGAACCCGCCGAACAAGGCCACGGCTGCGGAGGTGGGGGAGGAAAGGGGACGAGCCAAGGGGAACACGGACAGCAAAACGCGTCCCGGACTCAGTGCCGGAACCGGCGCGTCCAGTGCGCTGGGCCGTGTGGGCGAGGTGGCACGACGAGACAAGGATGCGCGGTTCACCGCGCTGCTGCACCACGTCAGCCTGGGTCGGCTTCGGGCGGCTTACTGGGCGATCCGCCCTCAGGCCGCGGCCGGGGTGGACGGGGTGACGTGGGCCGAGTACGGGCGGGACCTGGAGGTCACCGACAGCGTCGTGGAGGAGATGGAAGCCTGGCGGCAGCGGCCCCTCGACAGGATCTATCCCGTGGTGTTCATCGACGCCCTGGTGATGA
>NZ_JBFASO010000019.1:0-40875 GCF_040677775.1 Micromonospora sp. NPDC053740 | reverse complement strand
GGGGGGGGGGGGGGGGCGGCCCGCCGCCCCCCCCCCCCGCCCCCCGGGGCCCCCCGCTCCCCCCCCCCCCCGGGGGGCCCGCCCCCCCCGCCCCCGTCGTGGTTCCGATCCGTGCGGGGGTGCCGCCTACGCCGCCGGGTTTTGATCTTGGTGGTTCCTGGTCGACGTTGGGTCCTCTGTTTGGGGTGGGGTTACCAGCCTCTGGCTTTCCACTGGGGGAGGGCGGGGCGCTCGGCGCCCAGGGTGCTGTCCTTGCCGTGGCCCGGGTAGAACCAGGTGTCGTCCGGGAGTTGGTCGAACAGCTTGTGCTCGACGTCGGCGATCAGCGCCGCGAAGCGCTCCGGGTCCTTGTCGGTGTTGCCCACCCCACCCGGGAAGAGGCTGTCGCCGGTGAAGAGGTGCGGGGTTCCGGACGGGTCGCGGTAGAGCAGCGCGATCGAACCCGGGGTGTGCCCCTTGATGTGGATGACCTCCAGCGCGCAGTCGCCGATCGCCACCGTGTCGCCGTCGGCCAGCCGCTCCGCCTCGATCGGCAACCCCGACGCGTCATCGGCGTGCACCAACGCCCGGGCGCCGGTCTTGGCGACGACCTCCTCCAGCGCGACCCAGTGATCCATGTGCTGGTGGGTCGTCACCACAGCGGTGAGCCCACCGTCACCGATCAGTTCGAGCAGCCGCGGCGCCTCGTTGGCGGCGTCGATCAGCACCTGATCACCGGTGCCCGTGCAGCGCAGCAGGTAGGCGTTGTTGTCCATCGGACCCACCGACAGCTTGCTGATGGTCAGCCCGTCCAGCTCCCGGACCGCCGGTGCGCCGCCGTGCGTGACGTCTCCGCTGTATGTCATGACGTTTCTATATCCATTCCGGTGGAGTAGGCAGGGGACCGTCAGGGGTGACGGAGAGCGGGGAGCCGTCGGCGCGGCCGATCAGCCAGGCGGCGAGGTCGGGGGCGGGGCCGGCGACGATCGGGGCGTCCACGCGCTCCCCGATCACCACCTCATGCTCGCTGCCGTCGAGGCGCAGCACCATCGAGGGCGGTGTCGGCCCCATGGCGTGATGACTGGCCGCCTCCCGCAGCAGACGGTGGGCGAACGTCTCCGACCAGTCCGCGGCCCGGTAGTCGGCGGCCAGATCGAGGTGGTGCACCTCGATCTCCCGCAGCCGACCCCAAACCAGCAGCGCCGCCGGCCAGGGGCCCTTACGCGCCTGCACAGTCGCCGCCCAGGCATCGGCCGGCATCGCCGCGACCGCCTCGGAGAACAGGTCCGCCGTGCGTCGCAGGTCGTCCAGGTGCGCGGCCGGTTCCCGACTCGAACCGGCTTCGATGTCCGCGTTGCGGGCGTCCAGCGAGGCGTACATCGGCAGCGCCGCCCCCGTGCGGGCCGCGGTGAGCAGGTTGACGAAGCCGTCGGCGTTGCGCGCCACATGCGCCAGCACGTGGCCACGCGTCCAGCCCGGCAGCAGCGACGCGCCGGCCAGGTCCGCGGCGTCGAAAGAAGCGGCGGTACGCAGTAGTCGGCTGGTGGCCGCGTCCACCTCGCCCATCAGCAACAGCGGATCCGTTGTCACCCGTCGACCCTAGCGGTCCGCCGTCGCGCCGTCGCCGGGGAAATCGCTTTCGGCGCGTCGACGCGCGACCTACCGTCAGCGGCAGACGCGGCACCGGGACATCGGACGGAGGTGGTGATCATGCCGGACGTGGCACGCGTGTTCCGCCATCACCAGCTTCGACACCGATGAGGATGCCATGACGATCGATCTGACCGCCCTCGGCTGGGACGCCGAGCGGACGGCGTACGCCGCGCGCCGCGGTGAGCACCAGCCGGGTCGGGTGGCCCGGGTGGACCGGGGGGTCTGCACAGTGCTCACCGCAGTCGGCCCGGTCCGGGCCAGCCTGGGTGGGGCGGTGCTGACCGTCGCCGCACGGGACCCGTCCGCGCTGCCCTGCGCAGGGGACTGGGTGCTGCTCACCCACTGGCCGGACCGCCGCGTGACCGTGGAGGCGGTGCTGCCGCGACGGGGCGCGCTGATCCGGCGTACCGCCGGCAAGGACGCCAGCGGTCAGGTGCTGGCCGCCAACCTCGACGCCGCCGCCGTGGTGGAGCCGGTGCACCCCGAGCCGGACGTGGGCCGGATCGAGCGGCTGCTCTCCCTGGCCCACGAGTCCGGCGCCCGGCCGCTTGTCGTACTGACCAAGGCGGATCTCGCGGCCGACCCGGCCGCGCTGGCCCGCCAGTTGGCCGCGGTCGCCCCCGGGGTGCCGGTGCTGCCGGTCAGCGCCGAACGAGGCCTCGGGCTGGAACCGCTGCGCGCCGAGGTGACGCCCGGCTGCACGCTCGGCCTGCTCGGTCCGTCCGGTGCGGGCAAGTCGAGCCTGGTCAACGCCCTCGTCGGGGCGGTGATGATGCCCACCCAGTCGATCCGGCGGGTGGACGGCAAGGGTCGGCACACCACCACCTGGCGGGCCCTCGTACCCATCCCGGGTGGCGGTGCGGTGATCGACACGCCCGGTGTCCGGGCGGTCGGCCTGCTGGACGGCGCGGCCGGCCTCGACCGGGCGTTCGCCGACATCGCCGGGCTGGCCGAAGGCTGCCGGTACGCCGACTGCGGCCACGACGGCGAGCCGTCCTGCGCGGTCCGGGAGGCGCTGCACACCGGCGAGCTCTCCACCCGTCGGTGGGAGAGCTGGCGGCGGCTGCAGGGTGAGGTGGCCCACGAGAGCCGACGACGGGAGGCCCGGGTGGCGGCGGAGCGACGCGGAGGGTGGCGTTCGGCCCGGCGTCGGGCCGCGCGTCCGCCGGCGCCCGGCGGCTACTGACCGGGCGCCCGCCGGCGCACGGCCGACGTGGCTTGCGGGCGCACTGTCGACATGGCCCGCCGGCGCACGGCAGACAGGGCTTGCGGGCGGGGCGGCCGACCGGGCTGAGCTGGGGGAATGTGCGGGCGGGGGAAACTGTCATACCTCGGGGCTAGAGTTGCCGAGGCGTGTTTTCCGCGCCCGCACGACCGCTCAAGACCACCCAGAGCGGGACGAATCCTTCGCTTCATCTTCTCCCGGGAGTACACGCACTGTGGCCGACCGACTGATCATCCGTGGCGCGCGCGAGCACAACCTGCGTGACGTCAGTCTCGACCTGCCCCGGGACGCACTCATCGTGTTCACCGGGCTGTCCGGGTCGGGCAAGTCGAGCCTGGCCTTCGACACGATCTTCGCCGAGGGGCAGCGCCGCTACGTCGAGTCGCTCTCGTCGTACGCCCGGCAGTTCCTCGGCCAGATGGACAAGCCAGACGTCGACTTCATCGAGGGCCTGAGCCCGGCCGTCTCGATCGACCAGAAATCCACCTCGCGCAACCCGCGCTCGACCGTCGGCACCATCACCGAGGTCTACGACTACCTGCGTCTGCTCTACGCCCGCATCGGTGAGCCGCACTGCCCGGTCTGTGGTGAGCGCATCTCCCGGCAGAGCCCGCAGCAGATCGTCGACCGGGTCCTGGCCATGGTCGAGGGCACCAAGTTCATGGTGCTCGCCCCAGTGATCCGTGGCCGCAAGGGCGAATATGTGGACCTCTTCGCCGAGCTCCAGGCCAAGGGCTACGCCCGGGCCCGGGTCGACGGCGTGGTGCACCCGCTGACCGAGCCGCCGAAGCTCAAGAAGCAGGAGAAGCACACCATCGAGGTGGTGATCGACCGGCTCACCGTCAAGCCGAGCGCCAAGCAGCGGCTCACCGACTCGGTCGAGGCCGCCCTGGGCCTGTCCAGCGGCCTGGTTCTGCTCGACTTCGTCGACCTTCCCGAGGACGACCCGGACCGCGAGCGCCGCTACTCCGAACACCTGGCCTGCCCCAACGACCACCCACTGGCCATCGAGGATCTCGAGCCTCGGGTCTTCTCCTTCAACGCCCCCTACGGCGCCTGCCCGGAGTGCACCGGCCTGGGCACCAAGAAGGAGGTCGACCCGGAGCTGCTGGTCCCCGACCCGGAGCGCAGCCTGCGTGAGGGCGCCATCCAACCCTGGTCCACCGGGCACAACCTGGAATACTTCCTGCGCCTGCTGGAGGCGCTCGGCGAGGCCCAGCACTTCGACATCGACACCCCGTGGCGGGCGTTGCCGGCGCGGGCGCAGAAGACGATCCTGCACGGCTCCGACGACCAGGTGCACGTGCGCTACCGCAACAAGTACGGCCGTGAGCGCTCCTACTACACCGGCTTCGAGGGCGTGGTGCAGTGGATCGAGCGCCGGCACTCCGACACCGAGTCCGAGTGGTCCCGCGACAAGTACGAGGGCTACATGCGCGACGTGCCGTGCGCGGCGTGCGGCGGTGCTCGGCTCAAGCCCGAGGTGCTCGCGGTCACGCTGGCCGGCAAGAGCATCGCCGAGGTCTGCAACCTGTCCGTGGGGGAGTGCGCCGACCTGCTCGCCGGCATCGAGCTGACCGACCGGCAGAAAATGATCGCCGAGCGCGTCCTCAAGGAGATCAACGCCCGGCTGCGGTTCCTGCTCGACGTCGGCCTGGACTACCTCTCCCTGGACCGCCCGGCCGGCACGCTCTCCGGCGGTGAGGCACAGCGCATCCGGCTGGCCACCCAGATCGGCTCCGGCCTGGTGGGCGTGCTCTACGTGCTCGACGAGCCGTCGATCGGGCTGCACCAGCGCGACAACCACCGGCTGATCGAGACCTTGATCCGGCTGCGCGGGCTCGGCAACACGCTGATCGTGGTGGAGCACGACGAGGACACCATCCGCACCGCCGACTGGATCGTCGACATCGGGCCCGGCGCGGGTGAGCACGGCGGCAAGATCGTGCACAGCGGCTCGGTGCCGGCGCTGCTGAAGAACAAGGAGTCGATCACCGGGGCGTACCTGTCCGGTCGGCGGTCGATCCCCACGCCGACGGGCCGCCGCCCGCAGGACCCGGCCCGCGAGCTGGTGGTGCACGGCGCGCGCGAGCACAACCTGCGCAACCTGACCGTCTCGTTCCCGCTGGGCCAGCTGATCGCTGTCACCGGGGTCAGCGGCTCGGGCAAGTCGACGCTGGTCAACGACATCCTGTACGCGGTGCTGGCCAACCAGATCAACGGCGCCCGCCTGGTGCCCGGCCGGCACACCCGGGTCTCCGGGCTGGAGCACGTGGACAAGGTCGTCGGCGTGGACCAGTCGCCGATCGGCCGGACACCGCGCTCCAACCCGGCCACCTACACCGGCGTCTGGGACCACGTCCGCAAGCTCTTCGCCGAGACCACCGAGGCGAAGGTGCGCGGATACGGCCCGGGGCGGTTCTCCTTCAACGTCAAGGGCGGGCGCTGCGAGGCGTGCTCGGGTGACGGCACCATCAAGATCGAGATGAACTTCCTCCCCGACGTGTACGTCCCATGCGAGGTCTGCAAGGGCGCCCGGTACAACCGGGAGACCCTTGAGGTGCACTACAAGGGCAAGACCGTCTCGGACGTGCTGGAGATGCCGATCGAGGAGGCCGCCGAGTTCTTCTCCGCCATCCCGGCCATCCACCGGCACCTGAAGACCCTGGTCGACGTCGGCCTGGGCTACGTCCGCCTCGGTCAGCCCGCGCCGACCCTCTCCGGCGGTGAGGCGCAGCGGGTCAAGCTCGCCTCCGAGCTGCAGAAGCGCTCCACCGGGCGGACGGTCTACGTGCTCGACGAGCCGACCACCGGTCTGCACTTCGAGGACATCCGCAAGCTGCTGATGGTGCTGGAAGGGCTGGTCGACAAGGGCAACACGGTGATCACGATCGAGCACAACCTCGACGTGATCAAGACCGCGGACTGGCTGATCGACATGGGTCCCGAGGGTGGCCACCGGGGCGGCACCGTGCTCGCCACCGGCACCCCCGAGGAGGTCGCCGAGGTGGCCGAGAGCCACACCGGCGAGTTCCTGCGCCAGGTGCTCAAGCTCGACGGCAAGGCCAAGGGTGCGGCTGCCGCCACCACCCGGGCCGCCAAGGCCAACGGCGTGACCAAGGCGCGGGCCAGCCGTAAGGTGCCGGCCGCCGCACGCTGATCCTTCTGTGCGTGTTCGCGGGGCGGGGCGGGTCGGTTGACGACCCGCCCCGCCCCATTTGCCGGGTCGGACGAGTACCGAGATGAACCATCCGGCACAGTTGCCCGTGTGGAGAAGTGTGGCCGGCTATCGACCGGCAGCGGGCTAGAGAGAGGCGAGGCATGAGTGACGATCAGGCGCTGACCGGTCCGGGTACGCAGACACGTCGTACCCTGCTCACCGGCGTCGGGGCGGTCGGCGCGGCCGTCGTCCTGGCTGCCTGCGGCAGCGACGACGGCGGCAGCGGCAGCGGCGCACCCACCAGTGGTGGCCCCGCAGTGCCCAGCACCGGTGACGCCGGCGGCGGCGACCGGCAGAACGCCCAGTCGTTGGCCACCACCGCCGACATCCCGGTCGGAGGGGGCAAGGTCCTCGCCGCCGAAGGTGTGGTCATCACCCAGCCCACGGCCGGTCAGTTCAAGGGCTTCAGCCCGATCTGTACGCACCAGAACTGCCCGGTGACCAACGTCGACGGCGGCACCATCAACTGCACCTGCCACGGCAGCAAGTTCTCGATCGAGGACGGCTCGGTGAAGGCCGGCCCGGCCACCAAGCCGCTGCCACCCAAGGACATCAAGGTCACCGGCGACCAGATCTCGCTGGCCTGATCCGAAGCGGAGCCGGCGGGCTGGCCCGGCCGCACGCTGAGCGGCCGGTCGGCCCGACGTCGCAGGATCGACTCACGTCTCGGAAGTCGGTGTGTCAGCGGTGTGCCGACACCCCGGCTTCCGGGGCGCCGAGTGGATCACGCCTGCGGTGGGCTGTCGGTGCTGCGGACTAGGCTTGTCGGCGTGGCTGACCCCTCGACCTACCGCCCCGCACCCGGCACCATCCCGGAGCTACCGGGGGTCTACCGCTTTCGCGACGGCACCGGCCGAGTGATCTACGTCGGCAAGGCGCGCAATCTGCGCAGCCGACTCAACTCCTACTTCGGCGACGTCTGGAACCTGCACGAGCGCACCCGGCAGATGGTCACTACCGCCGAGTCGGTGGACTGGATCACCGTCGGCACCGAGGTCGAGGCGCTCCAGCAGGAGTTCACCTGGATCAAGCAGTACGACCCCCGGTTCAACGTCCGCTACCGCGACGACAAGTCGTACCCCTATCTCGCCGTCACCCTCGACGAGGAGTACCCCCGGCTCCAGGTGATGCGCGGCGCCAAGCGCAAGGGCGTGCGTTACTTCGGTCCCTATTCGCATGCCTGGGCCATCCGGGAGACCCTCGACCTGCTGCTGCGGGTCTTCCCCGCGCGGACGTGCTCCGCCGGGGTGTTCAAGCGGGCCGGCCAGGTCGGTCGTCCCTGCCTGCTGGGCTACATCGGCAAGTGCTCGGCGCCGTGCGTCGGCACCGTCTCCGCCGACGAACACCGGGCCATCGTCGACGGGTTCTGCGACTTCATGGCCGGGCGCACCGACACCATGGTCCGCAAGATCGAACGTGAGATGACCGAGGCGAGCGAGCAGCTGGAGTTCGAGCGGGCCGCCCGGCTGCGCGACGACGTGGCCGCGCTGCGCCGGGCCATGGAGAAGCAGACAGTGGTGCTCGGCGACGGCACCGACGCGGACGTCGTCGCGTTCGCCGACGACCCGCTCGAGGCGGCTGTGCAGGTCTTCCACGTCCGCGACGGCAGGGTCCGTGGCCAGCGCGGTTGGGTGGTGGAGAAGACCGAGGACCTGACCACCGGGGACCTGGTGCACCACTTCTGCACCCAGGTGTACGGCGGCGAGCACGGCGAAGCCGACGTGCCTCGGGAACTGCTGGTCCCCGAGCTGCCCGCGGACGCCGACGCGCTGGCCGAGTGGCTCTCCAACCACCGGGGCAGTCGGGTGTCGCTGCGGGTGCCGCAGCGTGGCGACAAACGCTCACTGATGGAGACGGTGGAGCGCAACGCCAAGGACGCGCTGGCCCGGCACAAGCTCAAGCGCTCCGGCGACCTGACCACCCGGGGCAAGGCACTGGACGAGATCAGCGAGGCGCTGGGCATGGGCACCTCGCCGCTGCGCATCGAGTGTTTCGACATCTCCCAGATCCAGGGCACCGACGTGGTCGCCAGCATGGTGGTCTTCGAGGACGGGTTGCCCCGCAAGAGCGAGTACCGGCGGTTCATCGTCCGGGGCGCCACCGACGACCTCTCCGCGATGTCAGAGGTGCTCCGCCGCCGCTTCGCCCGCTACCTCGACGCGAGAGCCGAGACGGGCGAGGTGGGCGTGGAGTCGGCCGACGACACGGCCGCCCCACAGGACGCGGCCGAGCCCCAGGTCGGCGTCCTGATCGATCCGACCACCGGCCGGCCACGAAAATTCGCGTACCCGCCGCAACTGGTGGTCGTCGACGGCGGCGCCCCACAGGTCGCGGCCGCCGCGCAGGCCCTCGCCGACCTGGGCATCGACGACGTGGCCCTGTGCGGGCTGGCCAAGCGGCTGGAGGAGGTGTGGCTTCCGGACGACGAGTTCCCGGTCATCCTTCCGCGCACCTCGGAAGGGCTCTACCTGCTGCAACGGGTGCGTGACGAGGCCCACCGGTTCGCCATCACCTTCCACCGGCAGCGCCGCTCCAAGCGGATGACCGAGTCGGCGCTGGACCACGTACCCGGCCTGGGCGAGGTGCGTCGCAAGGCGCTGCTGCGGCACTTCGGCTCGCTCAAGCGACTGTCGGCCGCAACGGTTGAAGAGATCACCGAGGTGCCTGGTGTGGGTCGGCGCACCGCCGAGGCGATCCTGGCCGCCCTGGACACGGACACGAAGGCCGGCGACGGCGCCGAGGCGAAGCCGAGCACCTGAGCACTGTCGCCGGCTGCCTGCCCGGCTGCCTGCCTGCCCGGCTGCCTGCCTGCCCGGCCGCCCGGCCGGCAGGAGGCGGCCCTCAGCTCACGTTGGCTGTCCTCGCTCGCCCCTTGATGGGCGGTCGCGCCCCGCATGATCGTGCTCGTTCCTGGATGTAGTGGCCTCATTGCGTGGGGAGGGGCCTGTTTCCTGGATCGAGCACGATCTAGCGGGCCGCCGGGTTCCGTAGGATGCGCTTCCCCCTGGTCGGTCAGTCCGCCCGACGCTCCGCCCCGCGCCTCCGCCCGGGCAGTGTCTCGTCTGGCGGCGTTTTGGTCGGGCGGCGTTTGGTCGGGCGGCGTCTCGTCTGGCCGCGTCTCGTCTAGCCCCGTCTGGTTTGGCGGCGTTTGGTTTGGCCGCGTTTCGTCCGGCCCCGTCGTCCGGCGCTGTCCCGCCGCGTCGGGCCGGTTAGGGCGGGCGTACGGCACAGAACGGCTTGATCCACTCGCGTTTCATGAAGTCGGGGCATCCCCGGCAGCCGGACACCGCGTTTTCCGTGAACCCGAGTGGATCACGTCGTGTGGCCGCCGTGTCGGGGTTCGCCGGGCCGACAGGGTCGGTGGTTTGTCGGGTTTGACCGTTGGTGTCGGGTGGTCGGGGGCACCCCCGTGGCGGAATCGTGGGCCGGGCCGGGTCGTTATACCTGGCAGACCACCGCAACAGTCCGGGTCATGGTGCGCCGACCCCGCCGGGCCCTCCCGTCGGAGACAGCCTGCCGGGAACACTCCGCAGGCCGGCCCGGTTACATCCCCCGCACAGCCGAGCACCACAACCGCCGGGCATGGCAGCCGCCGGGAACACCCGCCAGGCCGCCCCGGTTGCATCCCCGCACGGCCGAGCACCACAACGGCCGCCCCCCGCAGGTAGGCCAACCCCCGCGGGAAGCGGAATGACCCGCCACCGCGAACGGTTACACCCTGTCCCGACGCCGACCCCTCGTTGCGGGTCGCCGGGCAAGAACTTTCCCCGCACCACCACCCACCCCCCGAGGTGGTGCGGGCACACCCCCGATGCAGAGGAGCACGCCATCATGCGTACCGATCTGATCCGTAAGACCACTCTGACCGCCGCCGGCCTCGCCTTCACCGCAGGCACCATCGCCGGCCCCGTCACCACCGCCTTCGCCGCACCCACCACCAAGCCGGCCACCCAAACCCAGACCGACCGCAAGGCCGGCCACGGCGAGCGGGAGTTGGGCGTGCGCTACGAAGCCCAGCCGAACTTCTACTACTGCGGCCCCGCCGCCACCCGTAACGCCCTGAGTGTGCAGGGTAAGAACATCAACGTCGACGACATGGCCAAGGAAATGGGCACCACCGAGGCCGGCACCAACTCCATCAACGACATCACCCCCGTCCTGAACAAGGAAACCGGTAAGAACGACGCCTACCGGTCGGTGGAGATCAGCACCCCCGACGCCGACGCCAAGCAGACCGACACCCTGCGCGCCGACATCGTCCGCACCGTCGACGACGGTAGGGCCGTGGTCGCCAACATCGCCGGCACCAGCACCGACACCAACGGCGTGAGCCACTCCTACGAGGGCGGGCACTACATCAGCGTCGTCGGCTACCACGACAACGGCACCACCGTCACCATCGCCGACTCCGCCGACCCCAACCAAGCCGCCTACCAGATCAGCGTCGAACACCTCGCCGACTGGATCGCCACCCGCGGCTACGCCACCAGCTGACACCCACACACCCACACACCCACACACGCCGAAGGGCCGGACCCCCACAGGGTCCGGCCCTTCGGCATGACCTCAGTCGGTGGCGAGGACGGCCAGGATGTGCTCGCCGTACTTGGCGAGTTTGTTCTCGCCGACCCCGCTGACCCGGGCCAGGTCAGCCAGCGTGCTGGGCGCGTCGCTGGCGATCTGTCGCAGCGTGGCGTCGTGGAAGATGACGTACGCCGGGACGCCCTGCTCCTTGGCGGTGGTCGCGCGCCAGGCCCGCAAGCGCTCGAACAGCGACGCGGCGGCCGGGGTCAGCTCGGCCACGACTGTGGACGCGCCGCGCGGCTTCGATGAGCGGCTCGATGCCGGTTTCTCCGGCTCGCGGCGCATGGTGACCGTACGGCGGCGAGCGAGGACGTCGGCGCTCGCCTCGGTCAGCGCCAGCGTGCCGTAGTCGCCCTCCACGGCGAGGAGCCCTTCGGCGAGCAGTTGCCGGACGACGCCCCGCCACTCGGCCTCGCTGTGCTCGGAGCCGATGCCGAAGACGGTCAGCGAGTCGTGACCGTACTGGCTGATCTTGTCGGTCTGCTTGCCGAGCAGGATGTCGATGCAGTGCCCGGCGCCGAAGCGCTGGTTGCGTTCGCGGTCGAGGCGGAAGACGGCGGAGAGCAACTTCTGGGCGGCGACGGTGCCGTCCCAGGACTCCGGTGGGGTGAGGCAGGTGTCGCAGTTGCCGCAGGCGGCCGTCGTCGTTTCGCCGAAGTATTCGAGCAGTTGGACCCGCCGGCAGCGCACCGTCTCGCAGAGGGCGAGCATCGCGTCCAGGTGCGCGGCCAGGTTGCGGCGGTGGGCGAGGTCCCCGTCGGATGTTTCGATCATCTTGCGTTGCTGGACCACGTCCTGAAGGCCGTACGCCAGCCAGGCGGTGGACGGCAGGCCGTCCCGGCCGGCGCGGCCGGTCTCCTGGTAGTAGCCCTCGACGGACTTGGGCAGGTCGAGGTGGGCGACGAACCGCACGTCGGGCTTGTCGATGCCCATGCCGAAGGCGATGGTGGCCACCATGACCAGGCCGTCTTCCCGCAGGAAGCGCTGCTGGTTGCGAGCGCGGGTGCCGGCGTCCAGCCCCGCGTGGTACGGCAGCGCGGCGACCCCGTTGGCGGTGAGGAACTCCGCCGTCTTGTCGACGGAGGCACGGGACAGGCAGTAGACGATGCCGGCGTCGCCGGGGTGCTCGTCGCGCAGCAGGGTCAGCAACTGTTTGCGGGGTTCGCGCTTGGGCACGATCCGGTACTGGATGTTGGGCCTGTCGAAACTGGCAACGAAGTGCCGGGCGTCGTCGAGTTTGAGCCGGGTCGCGATCTCGGTGCGGGTGGCGCTGGTCGCGGTGGCGGTCAGGGCGATGCGGGGTACCTGCGGCCAGCGTTCGTGCAGCATCGACAGGGCGAGGTAGTCGGGGCGGAAGTCGTGCCCCCACTGGGACACGCAGTGCGCCTCGTCGATCGCGAACAGGGAGATGCGGCCCCGGTCGAGCAGGGCGAGGGTGGATCGGACGCCGAGCGCCTCCGGGGCCAGGTAGAGCAGGTCCAGTTCGCCGGCGACGAAGGCGGCCTCGACCCGTCGCCGGGCGTCGAGGGTCTGGGTGGAGTTGAGGAACCCGGCGCGTACGCCGACCGCGGTGAGGGCGTCCACCTGGTCCTGCATGAGCGCGATCAGTGGGGACACGACGACGGCGACCCCGTCGCGGACCAGGGCCGGGATCTGGTAGCACAGGGACTTGCCGCCACCGGTGGGCATCAACACCAGCGCGTCGCCGCCGGCGACCACATGGTCGATCACGTCCTGCTGGAAGCCACGGAACGCGTCGTAGCCGAAGACCCGGCCCAGCACGTCCAGGGCGTCGGAGGCGGTACGCAGGTCGGTGGGAGAAGCCATCCGGGGAGTCTACGAGCCGACGCCGACAGCGCCCGTCCGGCGCACCCGGGTCGGGTGGGCCGGACGGGCGAGCGGTCAGCCGGGCTGGCTGGACCTGTGGGCCAGGCCGCGCGGCGGGGCCTTCATCCCGACCACGATGTCGACGATCTCGGCGTAGCGGGCCTTGTTGCCCATGCGGAAGGCGGTGGCCGCCGCGTCGGGAGGGCGACAGTCGAAATGGTCAGCGGCCGCCGTCCGGCCACGGGTGCCGGGCCGCGACCGGGTGGCGGGATAGAGTCGCTGATTGACCAATCGCGGCCGAGGGCGGCCGCGGCGCCACGGCTTGGGGGTACGGGTGAGCGAGGCGCGCGCAGCCGGTGACCGGATCGACGGCCCGGATGCTGATGACGAGCAGGTGGCGGCTGAGTCGGAGACCACCCTGGTGGTGGTCACCGGCCTTTCCGGGGGTGGCCGCAGCACTGTGGCCCGGGCGTTGGAGAACGTCGGCTACTACGTCGTGGACAACCTGCCGCAGGCCCTGATGTTGGACATGGCCGAGTTGGCGTTCAAGGCGGGCGGCGCCGCCCGTCGTACCGCCATGGTGCTGGACGTGCGTTCACGGGCCTTCTCCACGGACCTGGCCGGGGCGATCCGGGAGCTCAAGGAGCGCGGATTCTCGCCCCGGGTGGTCTTCGTCGACGCCGACGACGAGGTGCTGATCAGGCGGTTCGAGAGCGTTCGGCGTTCGCATCCGTTGCAGGGTGACGGGCGGCTGGCCGACGGCATCGCCGTGGAGCGCGGCCTGCTGGAGGAGGCCCGTGACCAGGCCGACGTGATCATCGACACCAGCCACCTGAACGTCAACCAGCTCCGGCGCCGCATCGAGGAGCTGTTCGGCGGCGAGGACGCCCGCCGGCTGCGGGTGACTGTGTTGTCGTTCGGCTTCAAGTACGGCCTGCCACCGGACGCTGATTTCGTGTTGGACGCCCGCTTCCTGCCCAATCCGTACTGGGTGCCGGACCTGCGTGAGCACACCGGGCGGGAGGAGGCGGTGAGCGCGTACGTGCTGGGTCAGGAGGGCGCGGACGCCTTCGTCGCCTCGTACGCCGACCTGGTCAACGCCACCACGACCGGCTTCGAGCGGGAGGGCAAGCGGTACCTCACGGTCGCCGTGGGCTGCACCGGCGGCAAGCACCGCAGCGTGGCCATCGCCGAGGAGTTGGCCAGCCGACTGCGTCACTCCGGGTTGGCGGCGAACGCCCAGCACCGCGACCTGGGGCGGGAATGACGGCCCGGCGGGTGGTGGCGTTCGGCGGCGGGCACGGCCTGTCCGCCTCGTTGCGTGCGCTGCGCCACTGCGCTCCCGAACTCGACCTCGACATCACAGCGGTGGTCACGGTGGGTGACGACGGTGGCTCCAGTGGTCGGCTGCGGGCCGAGCGGGGTGGCCTACCGCCGGGAGACCTGCGTCAGGCGCTGGTGGCGTTGGCCGGGGACCACCCGGCGACCCGGCGCAGCGCCGGGCTGTTCCAGCACCGCTTCGCCGCCGTACCGGTGGGCGTACCCGGAACTGGCGGGACCGGCCCGGGGCCGGCGGCGAGCGGCCCGGACCGGGACGGCACAGCCCCGCGTGGCACCGACGGGGCGTCGGCCGGCACCGACGGTCTGACCGGGCACGCGGTGGGCAATTTGATGCTCTGCGGCCTCATGGAGCTGCTCGGCGACCCGGTGGCCGCGCTGGAGCACGCCGGGGCGATGCTCGGCGCGGTGGGCCGGGTGTTGCCGATGTCCCGCCAACCGGTCGGCATCGAGGCGCGGGTACGCGGTGCCGACCCGGCCGACCCGGACGAGGTGCGCACTGTCAGTGGCCAGCACCAGGTGGCCGTAACCACCGGGCGGGTCGAGTCGTTGCGTCTCACGCCGAGCGCCCCACCGGCGTGCGCCGAGGCCATCGAGGCGATCCGGGCCGCCGATTGGTTGATCTTCGGACCGGGCAGTTGGTACACGAGTGTGCTTCCGCACCTGCTGGTGCCGCAGTTGGCCGACGCTATCGTGTCCACCTCGGCCCGGCGGCTGGTGACGCTGAACCTCGCCGCGGAGAAGGAGACCCTCGGGCTCTCCGTCGCCGATCATCTCGCGGCGCTGCACTGGTACCTGCCCGAACTCAAGGTGGATCTTGTGCTCGCCGATGCCAAGGCGGTGGGTGACCCCGAACCGGTCGAACGTGCGGCAGAATCGCTGGGTGCCCGCCTGGTCCTCGCCCCCGTCGCCGTTGTCGACGGGACTCCCCGCCATGATCCGGCTGCCCTGGGCGCCGCGCTGGTGCCTGTCCTGGGTGCCGATCGTTAGACACGTACGTAATCTCCGGCGACACGCCGGAACAGGTCCGTGAGGGGACGCACAATGGCGATGACGGCCGCGGTCAAGGACGAGCTGAGTCGGGTCGACGTGCCCAAACCCTGCTGTCGGCGGGCGGAGATGGCCGCGCTGCTGCGCTTCGCTGGCGGGCTGCACATCGTCTCCGGCCGCGTTGTGGTGGAGGCTGAACTGGACACCGGGGCGGTGGCCCGGCGGCTGCGGCGGGAGATCGCCGAGGTCTACGGCTACCCCAGCGAGATCCACGTGCTGGCCTCCGGTGGGCTGCGCAAGGGCAGCCACTTCATCGTGCGGGTGGTCAAGGACGGCGAGGCCCTGGCGCGGCAGACCGGCCTGCTCGACGTGCGGGGTCGCCCGGTGCGTGGGCTGCCCCCGCACGTGGTGGCGGCCAACGTCTGCTGCGCGGTCTCCGCGTGGCGGGGCGCGTTCATGGCGCACGGCTCGCTCACCGAGCCGGGCCGCTCCAGCGCGTTGGAGATCACCTGCCCGGGGCCGGAGTCGGCGTTGGCGCTGGTCGGCGCAGCCCGCCGCATCGGCATCACCGCGAAGAACCGCGAGGTACGCGGGGTGGACCGGGTGGTCGTCAAGGACGGTGACGCGATCGCCGCGCTGCTCACCCGGATCGGCGCGCACTCCAGCGTGCTGGCCTGGGAGGAGCGCCGGGTACGCCGCGAGGTGCGGGCCACCGCCAACCGGCTCGCCAACTTCGACGACGCCAACCTGCGCCGCTCGGCGCGGGCCGCGGTCGCCGCCGCCGCCCGGGTCACCCGTGCGCTGGAGATCCTCGCCGAAGAGGCGCCCAACCACCTGACCGACGCCGGTCGGCTGCGTCTGGAGCACCGGCAGGCGTCGCTGGAGGAGTTGGGGGCCCTTGCCGACCCCCCGCTGACCAAGGACGCCATCGCGGGGCGGATCCGCCGGCTCCTGGCGCTGGCCGACAAGCGAGCCCGCGACCTTGGCATCCCGGATACCGAAGCGGCAGTCACGCCCGACATGCTCGTGGTCTGATAGGACGGTGGGGCCGCACGGTGCGCCCGGGAGCACGACCCGGCGCAGCGTGGTCTCGCACGCTCGGATAAGGTCGCTGAGTACGGCAAGGGGGCCGACACCCGGCACTTCTCGTCGTGCCCACCGCCTCGGGCGGTCAGGTCCTCAGACCGCGCGGCGGGGTGGCCGAGATGAACCGTCGACGGCCGGCTCCAACGGTCGGCGCACACCATTCCCGCCGGCCCGTTGTCTGAAGCCGGCGGACCAGAACGCGAGGAGATGGGACCTGTGACCATCCGGGTTGGCATCAACGGCTTTGGCCGAATCGGCCGTAACTTCTTCCGGGCAGTGCTGGCGTCCGACGCCGACATCGAGGTCGTGGCGGTGAACGACCTGACCGACAACGGCACGCTCGCCCACCTGCTCAAGTACGACAGCATCCTCGGTCGCCTGCCGTACGAGGTCAAGGCCACCGCCGACGAGATCACCGTCGGTGGCAAGACCATCAAGGCGTACGCCGAGAAGGACCCGTCGAAGCTGCCGTGGGGCGAGGTCGGCGCCGACGTCGTCATCGAGTCGACCGGCTTCTTCACCGACGCCACCAAGGCCAAGGCGCACGTCGACGGCGGGGCCAAGAAGGTCATCATCTCCGCCCCGGCGAAGAACGAGGACGTCACCGTCGTCATGGGTGTCAACCACGACACCTACGACCCGGCGAAGCACACCATCATCTCCAACGCCTCGTGCACCACCAACTGCCTCGCCCCGATGGCGAAGGTCCTGCACGACACGTTCGGCATCCAGCACGGTCTGATGACGACGATCCACGCGTACACCCAGGACCAGAACCTCCAGGACGCGCCGCACTCGGACCTGCGTCGTGCCCGGGCCGCCGCGCTGAACATCGTGCCGACCTCGACCGGTGCCGCCAAGGCGATCGGCCTGGTCCTGCCGGACCTCAAGGGCAAGCTCGACGGGTACGCCCTGCGGGTGCCGATCCCGACCGGCTCGGTCACCGACCTCACCGTCAACGTGGGTCGCGAGACCACCGTGGACGAGGTCAACGCCGCGCTGAAGGCCGCCGCGGACGGCCCGCTCAAGGGCATCCTGGTCTACAACGAGGACCCGATCGTCTCCACCGACATCGTGACCGACCCGGCGTCGTGCATCTTCGACGCGCCGCTGACCAAGGTCGTCGGCAACCAGGTCAAGGTCGTCGGCTGGTACGACAACGAGTGGGGCTACTCCAACCGGCTGGTCGACCTCGTCAAGCTGGTCGGTTCGTCGCTGTGAGCATCCGGACCCTCGACGACCTGCTCGCCGAGGGGGTGTCGGGTCGGCGCGTGCTGGTGCGCGCCGACCTGAACGTCCCGCTCGACAAGCAGACCGGTGCCATCACTGATGACGGCCGGATCCGCGCGGTGCTGCCGACTCTCGGCGCGCTGGTCGAGGCCGGCGCGAAGGTGGTCGTCTGTTCGCACCTGGGCCGCCCGAAGGGCGCTCCGGACCCGCAGTTCAGCCTGGGCCCGGTCGCCGGGCGGCTCGGTGAGCTGCTCGGCGCGCCGGTGCACTTCGCCACCGACACCGTGGGTGAGTCGGCCCGCTCCACCGTCGCGGACCTGGCCGACGGCCAGGTCGCCCTTCTGGAGAACCTGCGTTTCAACGCCGGTGAGACCAGCAAGGACGAAGCGGAGCGGGGCGCCTTCGCCGATCAGCTCGCCGCGTTCGGCGATGCGTACGTGGACGACGCGTTCGGCGCCGTGCACCGCAAGCACGCCAGCGTCTTCGACGTGCCGGCCCGGTTGCCGCACGTCGCGGGCCGGCTGGTGCTGCGTGAGGTCGAGGTGCTCTCCAAGCTCACCGCTGACCCTGAGCGCCCGTACGTGGTGGTGCTCGGTGGGTCGAAGGTGTCCGACAAGCTCGCCGTGATCGAGGCTCTGCTGCCCACTGTCGACCGGCTGCTCATCGGTGGCGGGATGTGCTTCACCTTCCTCAAGGCCCAGGGCCTGGAGGTGGGCACCTCGCTGCTGGAGAAGGACATGGTCGACACCTGCCGCAACCTGCTGGAGCGGTCCGGCGGCAAGATCATGCTGCCGGTCGACGTGGTGGTCGCGGACGCGTTCGCTCCGGACGCGGCGCACGACACGGTGCGGGTCGACGGCATCCCGAGCCACCGGCTCGGCCTGGACGTCGGCCCGGAGACGGTGGCGGGCTTCAGCGCCGCGCTGTCCCAGGCGAAGACGATCTTCTGGAACGGCCCGATGGGCGTGTTCGAGATGCCGGCCTTCGCGGCGGGCACCCGGGGGATCGCCGAGGCGATCACCAAGGCCGACGCGTTCAGCGTCGTCGGCGGCGGTGACTCCGCTGCGGCCGTCCGTGCCCTGGGGCTGGACGAGTCGTCCTTCGGGCACATCTCCACCGGTGGTGGCGCCTCCCTGGAATACCTCGAGGGCAAGACCCTCCCCGGCATCGCGGCCCTGGAGAACTGAATGTCGAGCACCACCCGCCGGCCGCTGATGGCCGGCAACTGGAAGATGAACCTCAACCACCTCGAGGCCAACCTGCTGGTGCAGAAGCTGGCGGCGAGCCTCACCGAAAAGCAGCTCACCGCCGTCGAGACGGTCGTGCTGCCACCCTTCACCGACCTGCGCACCGTGCAGACCGCGGTGGACGGGGACAAGCTGCTGATCGGCTACGGCGGGCAGGACCTCTCCCCGCACGCGTCCGGCGCGTACACCGGGGACATCTCCGGGCCGATGCTGGCCAAGCTCGGCTGCACCTACGTGGTGGTCGGGCACTCCGAGCGGCGGGCCTACCACAACGAGGACGACGCGCTGGTCAACGCCAAGGTCAAGGCGGCGTTGACGCACGGCCTGACGCCGATCCTCTGCGTGGGGGAGGGGCTGGACATTCGCGAGCAGGGCACCCACGTTGCGCACTGCTCCGACCAGCTCGACGGGGGCCTCGCCGGGCTCACCCCCGAGCAGGTGCGGCAGGTCGTGATCGCGTACGAGCCGGTCTGGGCGATCGGCACGGGCAAGACCGCGACCCCGGACGACGCCCAGGAGGTCTGCGGGGCGGTCCGTCAGCGGCTGGCGGAACGCTTCGACCAGGAGACCGCCGACCAGGTTCGGGTCCTCTACGGCGGCTCGGTCAAGGCGTCCAACGTCGCCTCGATCATGGCCCAAACGGACGTGGACGGGGGCCTGGTAGGGGGCGCCAGCCTGGACGCCGAGGAATTCGCTCAGATCTGCCGGTTCCCGGAGCACCTCGCCCGCTGATCGCTCGGTATCCTTGACACCGCCCGTCCGCCGGTCGGTGCCGCCGTGCCCGATCAGACCGGGCGAGGATCGCTACGAGAGGAACTGACCCCAGCCATGCCGATCTGGTTCGCATACACGTTGATCGTGTTGCTGGTCATCACGAGCATTCTGCTCACCCTGCTGATCCTGCTGCACCGTGGCAAGGGTGGCGGTCTGTCGAGCATGTTCGGCGGTGGCGTCAGCTCCAGCCTCGCTGGCTCTTCGGTCGCGGAGAAAAACCTGGACCGCTACACCGTTCTGGTGAGCGTCGTCTGGTTCGCCGCCATCGTCGGCCTCGGGCTCTGGCTGCGCCTCCAAATGAACAGCGGCACCTGAGCAGGCTCAGCAAGTCGTACAATCTGCGCGCGGTTCGTCACTCGACGGGCCGCGCGCAGGCTTTTCTCCGCTGCACCGCGTCGCCCGCCGCTCCACCCCCGAAGACGGCGGGTCCCCTCCGACGACAGGAGCGAGCAGCCGTGCCGAATGGCAACGTTATCCGGGGAGCCCGGGTCGGGTCCGCACCGATGCGCCCGGACGAGCGGCACCAACCCGCCCCCCGACAGGACGTCACCTACTGGTGCCGTAACGACCACCGGGTCGACATCAGGATCGCCGCGGACGTCGAACCGCCACCCCTGTGGGACTGCCCCCGCTGTGGCCTACCCGCCGGCCGAGACGCCCAGAACCCCCCGGGTCGGGTCCGCGCCGAACCGTACAAAAGCCACCTGGCGTACGTGAAGGAGCGGCGCACCGCCGAGGAGGGGGAGGCCCTGCTCGCCGAGGCGCTCGCCGCACTACGCCGTCGACGCGGCGAGTAGCGGGCTCCTCCCCGCGCTCAGCGCAGACTGCGCAGGCGGACGGGCACGTCGGCAGCGGCAGCCCGGTCCAGCAGCCAGCGGGTGCGGTTCACGCCGTGCACGCCGGCCGCCGGCAACTGCACCGGCCCGGCGCCGGCCAACGCCATACCCACAGCGCGAGCCTTGTCGGCGCCGGCGGCCACCAGCCAGACCTCCTCGGCGGTGTTGATCGCCGACAGGGTGAGGGTGGTCCGCGTCGGCGGCGGCTTGGGGCTGCCCCGCACCGCGCTGACCGGGCGGGTCTCGTAGCCCACCGGGTGCTCGGGGAAGACCGAGGCCACGTGGCCGTCCTCGCCGACGCCCAGCATCAGCACGTCGAAGTGCGGCACTGTGGCGTGCCCGGGCCGGGCGGCGCGGGCCAGTTCCTCCGCGTACGCCGCAGCGGCCGCCTCGGGGTCGTTGCCGGCCGGGCCGTCCGAGGCCGGCATCGCGTGCACCCGGGCCGGATCCAGCGGCACCACGTCCAGCAGGACGGCGCGGGCCTGCGTCTCGTTGCGGTCCGGATCACCGGCGGGCAGGAACCGTTCGTCACCCCACCACACGTCGACCCGGGACCAGTCGACAGCGTCGCGGGCCGGCAGCGTCGCCACCGCCCGGTACACGGCCGCGGCGACCCGACCTCCGGTGAGCACCACCGAGGCTTCGCCCCGGTCGGCCTGGGCGTCGAGCAGCTTCACCAGCAACCGGGCCGCCACTGCCTGCGCCAGCAGGTCGGCGTCGGCGTGCACGGCGACACTCGCCTCACTCATGGTTGCGCCTTCGTTTCCCGACCGCGAGGCGGTCGCTGTCGTCCCCGGGCCGGTGTGCCCGAGGTGGTAGGGGCAGGAACCCCTGACATTGCGGGGCAGGGCCGGTGCGTACCGGCCCTGCCCGACGTTGTGCCCCGGCTGGGCTCAGCCCTCGCCGCTCGTGCCGGCGTGCGCGGTGACCCCGGCCTCGGCGCGCTGCGCGGTGGCCGGATCCTTCCAGACGTGGACCCGCTGCGGGGGGCGCTGCTCCAGCCCTCGCAGCCCGACCGTCGCGCCCAGCGCCTCCGCGTACACCTGGTCGGCGTCCAGCCGGCGCAGCTCCTCGGCCAGCTCGTCGCCGAGCGGGCGGCGCACCAGCGGCAGGGCCCTGTCGTCCTGGCCCGTCCGCCGGAACACGGCCATGCTGTCCTCGCGGGTCAACGTCAGCTGGTCGCCGTTGGCGCAGCTGAGCTGCACCTCCCGCATCCGAGGGAACTCGTTGCTGTCCACCCGGCGTGGGGTGATGCCGAGCCGGCTGGACAGCCAACCGGCCATCAGCGCCGCCGTCGGGTCGGTGGGAGGCGCGACGATGGTCGCCTCGGTGACCTGGGCGTTGGTGGTGTCGAACGCCCCGGCGACCAGGGTGCGCCACGGGGTGATCCGGGTCCACGCCAGGTCGGTGTCGCCCGGGGCGTAGTCCCGGGCACGCTGCCGCAGCGCCTCCACCGGGTCGGCGGCCTGCGCGGAGTCGGTGATCCTCCGGTCGGCCACCACCCCGAGGAAGTCGGTGGCGATCTCCGCCGGTGGCTCGCCGTGCCACCAGGTCACCACCGGCACGTCGGGAACGAGCAGCGGCATCACCACCGACTCGGCGTGCAGGGACAACCGGCCGTACATCCGGGTGACCACGGCCTCGCAGGGGCCGAGCCGGCCACCGACCACGATCTCCGCGTCCAGTCGGTTGCGGTCCCGCTCGATCTCCGAGCGGACCACCACCACGAGGCGACACGGGTGCGCGGCGGCCGCGATCGTCGCCGCAGCCTCCGCCTCCCGGACCCGCTTCTCGTCCACGACCACGATGAGGGTGAGCGCCATGCCGCTGGCCACCCCGCCGGCGCTGCGCCGCTCGGCGGCGAGCGCCTTGACCACCTCGTTGCCGGTGGTGTCCCACAACCCGATCATGCTCTCCTCCAGGCGCGGCCCTCGCGGGCCAGCATCTCGTCGGAGGCCCTGGGGCCCCACTCGCCGGCCCGGTACGGCTCCGGTGTGGTGCCCTCCCAGGCGTGCTCCAGGGGGTCGATCACCTGCCAGCTCTGCTCGACCTCGGCCGCGTCCGGGAACAGGGTGCGGTCGCCGATCAGCACGTCCAGCACCAGACGCTCGTACGCCTCGGGGCTGGACTCGGTGAACGCCTCGCCGTACTGGAAGTCCATCGCGATGTCGCGGACCTCCATCGTCGTGCCCGGCACCTTCGAGCCGAACTTGAGCACCACGCCCTCGTCCGGCTGCACCCGGATGACCAACTGGTTGTTGCCCAGCGACTCCATGTCGGCGTCGTTGAACGGCAGGTGCGGCGCCTTCTTGAACATGATGGCGACCTCGGTGACCCGTCGGGGCAGCCGCTTGCCGGCCCGGATGTAGAACGGCACCTCCGCCCAGCGGCGGTTCTGGATGCCCAACCGCACCGCCACGTACGTCTCAGTGGTGGAGTCGGCGGGGACGTCCCGCTCGTCCAGGTAACCGACAGCGCGCTCGCCGCCGACCCAGCCCGGCAGGTACTGACCGCGCACGGTGTCCCGTGCGACGTCCTTGGGCAGGGTGATGGCCTTGAGCACCTTCAGCTTCTCGGCCCGGATCTCGTCGGCGTCGAAGCTTGTCGGCTCCTCCATCGCCACCAGGGCGAGGAGTTGGAGTAGGTGGTTCTGGAGCACGTCGCGGGCGGTGCCGACGGTGTCGTAGAAGCCGGCGCGGGTGCCGATGCCGACGTCCTCCGCCATGGTGATCTGCACCGAGTCGACGTACTTGGAGTTCCACAGCGGCTCGAACAGGTTGTTGGCGAACCGCAGGGCGAGGATGTTCTGAACGGTCTCCTTGCCCAGGTAGTGGTCGATCCGGAAGACGTCCTGCCTGGTGAACACGTCGTCGACGAGGTCGTTGAGCGCCTTCGCCGAGGGCAGGTCGTTGCCGAACGGCTTCTCCACCACGACCCGGCGCCAACCGCCGGACTTGTCGTTGTCGGCCATTCCGGTTCGAGCCAGCTGCTTGAGCACGACGGGGAACGCCGCCGGCGGGATGGAGAAGTAGAACGCCGCGTTGCCGGTGATGCCGTGGGTCTGACGCAGATCGTCAAGCGTCGAGGCGAGGGTGTCGAAGGCGTCGTCGTCGTCGAACGACCCGCCGACGAACTTGATGTTGCCGGCCAGCCGCGCCCACACCTCGTCCCGCCACGGGGTACGGGCGTGCTTGCGGGCAGCCTCGCAGGCCAACGTCTCGAAGTCGCCGTCACCCCAGTCGCGGCGCGCGAAACCGAGCACCACGAAGCCCGGCGGCAACAGCCCCCGGTTGGCCAGGTCGTAGACCGCGGGGAGCAGCTTCTTGCGGGCCAGGTCGCCGGTCACCCCGAAGATCACCAGAGCGCAGGGCTCCGGGATCCGGGGCAACCGGCGGTCCTGCGGGTCGCGCAGCGGGTTCACCGAACCGCCTCCTCGCTCCGCTTCAGTCACGTCGTCCATCCTCACGCCCGCAGATCACCGGCCGCGTCCAGTAGTTGGGCGACACCGGTGGCACGGTCGGTCAGGTGCAGTCGCAGCACCGGCCGCTCCCGACCAGCGAGAGCCTGCCGGTCACCGGCGGCCTGCGCCGCCTGCAACTCACCGAAGGTGTACGGCTTGCCCGGCACCGCCAGGTCCTCGGCGACCGCGCCGGTCACCTGGAGGTAGCTGCCCACCTGCGGGCCGCCCTTGTGGTACTGGCCCGTCGAGTGCAGGAATCGCGGACCCCAGCCGAAGGTCACCGGCCGGCCGCCCGCCTGCGCCAGCAGCGACCGCAGCCGGGCCGCGTCGGCGTCGGCGAACCGGTCCAGGTACGCCATCACCGCGAGGTAACCGTCGTCGCCCAGCCCGTCGAGCAGCCAGCGCAGCACACCCGCCAGGTCTCCGGGGGCGCCCTGCGGGGCGTACACCTCGATCGCGCCCTCGGTGAACGACGGCGTCTCCGCCGGCAGGCCCGAGGCCAGGATCTTGTTGGTGTTCTCCTTGGACTCGGTGACGTTCGGCTGGTTGAACGGGTCGATGCCGAGCACGACACCGGCAACCGCTGTGGCGTACTCCCAGGCCAGGAACTGCGCGCCCAGCGGGCCGTTGACGGCCACGTCCGGGTTCGCCCCGCCGCCCGGCATGTCACCGGGGGCCAGCGCGCCGCCGTAGCTGACGGTCAGCACGTCCGCACCGGTGGCGCCGGGGCTCTGCGGAGACTCGACGACCACCGGGAGGATGCCCACCCCGGCCTTGCCTGTCGACTCGGCGATCAGCTGCTCGGCCCAGTCGCCGAGCCCGTCGATGCCGGTGCCGTCGGAGACCAGGGCGACCTTGTCCCGGGCGAGGGTGGCCGCGGCGCCCAGGGCGGCGCCCAGCGCCAGCGCCGGGTTGTTCTGGTCCGCGCCGAGCGACGTGGCCAGCGCGTCGGCCTGGTCGAGCAGTTCAGCGACCTCGACCCCGGCCAACGCCGATGGCACCAGACCGAACGCGGTGAGCGCCGAGTACCGGCCGCCGACGTTCGGGTCGGCGAGCACCGTGAACGCACCCATCTCGGCCGCGGTGGCCTCCAGCGGCGAACCCGGGTCGGTGACGATGACGAAGTGCCGGCCGGCCTCCGCCTCGGTCATCCCGGCGTCCAGGAACGCCTGCCAGTACGCGCGCCGGTGGCTGTCGGTCTCCACAGTCGACCCGGACTTGCTGGCCACCACCACGACCGTGCGCTCCAGCCGGTCACCGAGCGCCGCCCGGACCTGGCCCGGGTCGGTGGTGTCCAGCACTGTCAACGGGCGGCCCAGCGTCCGGGTGATCACCTCGGGCGCCAGCGACGAGCCGCCCATGCCGGCGAGCACCACGTGATCCAGGTCGGCCAGTTCCGCGGTCAGCTCGGCCAACTGGACGAGCAGCTCGCGGCTGCGCCGGTGGGTGTCCACCCAGCCCAGCCGGACCTTCGCCTCGGCCTCGGCGTCCGGACCCCACAGGCTCGCGTCCTTGCCCGCCAGCTTGCCCGGGACGCCGGCCTTGACCAGCGCGTCCCGGGTCGAGGCGGGCGCGGCCTTGTCGACCGCGTCCGCGCCGTAGACGGAAAGCCCGGCGGCTGCCTCCACCGGCCCACTAAGCAGGTCGCTCATGCCGTCACTCCGCTTCGCTGCGTGCCGTCATGAGGCACCTTCGCGCTGGGCTTGATGATTCGCTCGCTCATGCGCCACCGGCCTTCTCGGCGGACTTGGCGTTGCCCTTGGCTGCCTTGTTCGGCGCGCCCTTGCCCTTGGCAGCCGCCTCCAGGGACTTGCGGACCCCGTCGAGCAGCTCCTGCCAGCTCGCCTCGAACTTCTCCACACCCTCGCGCTCCAGGGTGGCGATCACGTCGGCCATGTCCACCCCGACCGACTCCAGGTCGGCGAAGACCTTCCGGGCCGCGTCGTAGGCGCCGGTGACGGTGTCGCCGCGGGTCTCGCCATGATCGGCGTACGCGTGGATGACCGACTCCGGCATGGTGTTGACGGTGCCGGGGGCGATCAGCTCCTCGACGTAGATGACGTCCCGGTAGTCCGGGTTCTTCGTCGAGGTGGACGCCCACAGCGGCCGCTGCGGGTGCGCGCCGGCGGCGGCGAGCGCCTTCCAGCGGTCGGAGGAGAACACCTCGCTGTAGCGCTCGTACGCCAGCTGCGCGTTGGCGACGGCGGCCTTGCCCTTGAGGGCCTTCGCCTGGTCGGAGCCGACCTTCTCCAGCCGCTTGTCGACCTCGGAGTCGACCCGGGAGACGAAGAACGACGCCACCGAGCCGATCTTGGACAGGTCGTGGCCGTTCGCCTTGGCCCGCTCCAGGCCGGCGAGGAACGCCTCCATGACCGCCGAGTAGCGGTCCAGACCGAAGATCAGCGTCACGTTGACGCTGATCCCCTCGGCGAGGGTGTCGGTGATCGCCGACAGGCCCTCCTCGGTGGCCGGGATCTTGATGAAGAGGTTGGGCCGGTCGACCAGCCACCACAGCGCCTTGGCCTCGGCGACGGTCTTGTCCGCGTCGTGCGCGCTGCGCGGGTCCACCTCGATCGAGACCCGGCCGTCGACACCGTCGCTGCCGTCGTACGAGGGGCGCATCACGTCGCACGCCCACCGCACGTCGTACGTGGTGAGCATGCGCACCGACTCCTCGACCTCGACGCCACGGGTGGCGAGGTCGTGCAGCTGCCAGTTGTACTCGTCGGCGTCGCTCAGCGCCTTTGCGAAGATCGTCGGGTTGGTGGTGACGCCCGCCACGTGCTTCTCGCGGCGGAGCTGGTCCAGCCCGCCGGAGCTCAAACGCACCCGGGAAAGATCGTCGAGCCAGACCGCCACGCCCGCGGCGGTGAGCTCATTCAGCTTGTCCGTCATGCCGTCCACGCTCCCTCAGTTGCCGGTCGTGAAACCGGTGATGTCGCCCACCCGGGCCAGCGAGGCGTGTGCTGCCGCCACGATCCGGTCGGGGGTGAACCCGAACTGCTCGAAGAGCACGGTGTGCGGGGCGCTCGCTCCGTAGTGCTCCAGGCTCACGCTCTCGCCCAGGTCACCGACGATGCCGCGCCAGGACATCGCGATGCCCGCCTCCACGCTCACCCTTGCCTTTACCCCGCGCGGGAGCACCGACTCCCGGTACGCCTCGTCCTGCTCGTAGAACCACTCCTGGCAGGGCATCGAGACGACCCGGGTCGGGGTGCCGTCGGCCTCCAGCCGCTCCCGGGCGGTCAGGCAGAGCTGCACCTCGGAACCGGTGCCGACGATGATCACCTGAGGCTTGCCGTTGGACGCCTCGGCCAGCACGTAGCCGCCCTTGGCCACACCCTCCGCGCCGCCCAGGACGTCGCGGTCCATGGTCGGCAGCGGCTGACGGCTCAGCGCCAGCGCGGTGGGCCGGTCGGTGTGCTCCAGCGCCTGCCGCCAGGCCCAGGCGGTCTCGTTGGCGTCCGCCGGACGGACCACGTCCAGGCCCGGGATGGCGCGCAGCGCGGTCAGGTGCTCCACCGGCTGGTGGGTCGGGCCGTCCTCGCCGAGGCCGATCGAGTCGTGCGTCCAGACGTAGGTCACCGGCAGCTTCATCAGCGCGGCCAGCCGCACCGACGGACGCATGTAGTCGCTGAAGACCAGGAACGTGCCGCCGTACGGGCGGGTGCCACCGTGCAGGGCGATGCCGTTGAGGATCGCGCCCATGGCGTGCTCACGGATGCCGAAGTGCAGCGTGCGGCCGTACTCGTGACCGGGGAAGTCCTTGGTGGCGTGCGCGGCCGGGATGAACGACGGCTCGCCCTTCATCGTGGTGTTGTTGCTCTCGGCCAGGTCGGCCGAGCCGCCCCACAGCTCCGGGAGCACCGGCGCGAGCGCCTCCAGCACCTTGCCGGAGGCGGCCCGGGTGGCCACCCCCTTGGCGTCCGCGGGGAAGACCGGCAACGCGTCGGTCCAGCCGTCCGGCAGTACGTGACCAGCCAACCGCTCGTAGAGCGCGGTGCGCTCCGGGTTGGCCTTCTTCCAGGCGTCGAACGCGGTGGTCCACTCCTGCTGGGCGTCGGAGCCGCGGCCCATCACCGTGCGGGCGTGGCTGAGCACCTCCTCGTCGACCTGGAAGGTCTGCTCCGGGTCGAAGTCGAGGATCCGCTTGGTGGCCTTCACCTCGTCGGCGCCGAGCGCCGAACCGTGGATCTTGCCGGTGTTCTGCTTGTTGGGCGCGGGCCAGCCGATGATGGTGCGCAGCGCGATGAAGGAGGGGCGGGCGGTCTCCGCCCGGGCAGCCACCAGCGCCGCGTACAGCGCCTCGGCGTCCTCGTGGTAGTCACCCTGGTCGGCGTCGCCGCTGCGCCAGTCGACGGTCTGCACGTGCCAGCCGTACGCCTCGTAGCGGGCTGCCACGTCCTCGCTCTTGGCGATCCGGGTGTCGTCCTCGATGGAGATCTCGTTGTCGTCGTAGATCACCGTGAGGTTGCCGAGCTGCTGGTGCCCGGCGAGGGCGCTGGCCTCGTGGCTGATGCCCTCCTCGATGTCACCGTCGGAGACGATGCACCAGATGTCGTGGTCGAAGACGGACGCGCCCAGCTCGGCCTCGGGGTCGAACAGGCCGCGCTCGCGGCGGGCCGCCATGGCCATGCCGACCGCGTTGCCCAGACCCTGCCCGAGCGGGCCGGTGGTGGTCTCCACGCCCGGCGTGTGCCCGTGCTCGGGGTGCCCCGGCGTCTGCGAGCCCCACTGCCGCAGCGACTTGAGGTCGTCCAGGCTCAGCGGGTAACCGGAGAGGAACAGCTGGATGTAGAGCGTCAGGCTGGAGTGCCCGGCGGAGAGCACGAAGCGGTCGCGGCCCGGCCAGTTCGGGTCGGCCGGGTTGTGCCGCATGACGCGGTTGAAGAGGAGGTACGCCGCGGGCGCGAGGCTCATCGCGGTGCCCGGGTGACCGTTGCCGGATTTCTCTACGGCGTCCATGGCCAGCACGCGGACGGTGTCTACGGCCCGGCGATCGAGGTCGGACCAGTTCAGTGCGGGGTGCTCGGGTCGTTTAACAGCCACGATGGTTGTGCTCCTCGGCAGATGGGCGGAACCCTCACCGATGACCTTATCGAGCGTCCCTAAACGTGCGCCCGGGGATCTGCGCATGGTGTGCGCTACGTGACCATCCGGATGCTCGGTTCAACCCGGTGGTGTGACGGCCCGCACCGTTGTCGGGTCGGCCGGGCAGCCAAAACGACGACGCGTAGTGTGTGGGGCGGTATGCGGACCCGACTGGTCCCGACCGATCCGATCTCCCCGTGCCCGATGCCGGAAGGTGGCAATCCGTGAGCATGATCACCGAGCGCCCCGCGAGCAACCCGGCCGGGCCCCACCCGGCGCGGGCGGCCGAGGGCCCGGTGGCCCGGCGGGACGTACGCGCGGTCCTCTCGGCGTACGTGACGCTCACCAAGCCGCGGATCGTCGAGTTGCTGCTGGTCACCACCATCCCGGCGATGATGCTCGCCGAGGGCGGGCTGCCGTCGCTGTGGCTGATGGCCATCGTGCTGATCGGTGGCTCGCTCGCCGCTGGCGCGGCCAGCGTCCTGAACTGCTACATCGACCGCGACATCGACCAGCTGATGCGGCGTACCAAGCGTCGGCCGCTGCCGGCGCACACCGTGTCACCGCGAAGCGCGCTGATCTTCGGTCTGGTGCTGGCGGCGGTGTCGGTGGCCCTGATGGCCGCGTTCACCAACCTGCTGGCCGCCGGGCTGACCCTCGCCGCGATCGCCTACTACGACCTCGTCTACACCCTGTGGCTCAAGCGTTCCACCCCGACGAACACCTTCTGGGGCGGCGCGTGCGGGGCGGCGCCGGTGCTGATCGGGTGGGCTGCCGTGACCGGCTCGCTGGCGCCGGCCGCCTGGGGGCTCTTCGCGGTGGTCTTCTTCTGGCAGATGCCGCACTTCTACCCGCTCGCCATGAAGTACAAGGACGACTACGCCCGGGCCGGCATCCCGATGCTGCCGGTGGTGGCCTCGATCCGCCGGGTGAACGCCGAAATCCTGATCTTCGCGTGGCTCACGGTGCTCACCTCCCTGGCCGTCTGGCCGCTGGGGCTCAGCGCGATCTACGGTGTTCCGACCCTGGTGGTGGGTGCCATCTTCGTGGTCGAGGCACACCGGCTCTGCCGGCGCGCCACGCGCGGGGAGGCGGTCAAGCCGATGCGACTGTTCCACTGGTCGACGACGTACCTGACGATCGTCTTCGTGGCTGTCGCGCTCGACGCGCTGATCTGACCCGTCCCGTACGGCCCGGCTCTGCCCTTCGCGTCCACGGCAATGGCTTTCGCCTGTTGGCGTCCTTGCGCGCTGCGGCTCGGCTCGGCTCCTCGACCCTCGCGCCGTCCGACAGTTGTCGCGCCGCGGCTTGGCCGACGGCGAATGTCGCCGATGATCTGCTGACTAATCATGGACGTGGATGAGTTGTCCAGGTTTAACGTCACATCAGAGTAACTTTCAGCATGAGTCGGATCGGCTCAACCTGGGGCGGTTCGGGCCCGATTTCTCGACGTGCTTTGAGCGCAAAAGTCGGTAAATAATCGGACAGCAAACCTGTGCTCATCCTTAAACCTGTAGGTAATTGGCATCACAAAAGGTTCATGGTTCTCGCGCGACGGGGTGGAACTCTGCTTAGGCTTCGCGTCATGGCAGATGGTTCCGATACGACGCTGACGGCCGAGCAGACCGCCGACGAGCAGGCGCCCCAAGGCCTGGTCGCGGGCCTCAAGGCGTTCGCGGCCGGACACGGCGGCGCGAAGGCGGTTATCGAGTACGTCGGCAAGCGTGGCGCGCGGATCGTCCTGGTGGGTTCCGACGGCGAGTGGGGCGACCAGTTCGCCGACGACACCGTCACCGCCCGGGAGGCGTGCGCCAAGGCGGGAGTCACCGTCGAGAACGCCTGGGAGCGTGAACTGATGGACCAGATGCGTCCGAGCAACGACCTCTGGCGGTCGATGGCCCGGCGCACGATGGCCCGCTGAAGAGACAGCTGAATTGACCACATATCACCAGTCGACCCGGGGGGAACCCCGGGTCGCTCTCGTTACCTGCTCGGACCTGGCCGACCTCGACCCGGACGACCGGCTGGTCCTGGCCCCGCTCGCCGCCCGTGGCGTCGCCGTCCAGACCGCCATCTGGGACGACCCCGACGTCGACTGGTCGTCCTACGACCTGGTCGTGCTCCGCTCACCCTGGGACTACGCGCTACGCCGCGACGAGTTCGTGTCCTGGGCGGCCACCGTGCCGACGCTGGTAAACCCGGCAGACGTGGTCCGCTGGAACACCGACAAGCGTTACCTCGCCGAGCTGAGCGCCGCCGGGGTGCCAACCGTGCCGACGTCGTGGATCGAGCCGGGGGAGAGCTGGCAGCTGCCCGCCGAGACCGGCGAATACGTACTCAAGCCCGCGGTCAGCGCCGGCAGCCAGGACACCGGCCGGTACGACCTGGCCGACCCGCAACACCGGGACCTGGCCGCCGCACATGTTCGCCGACTCTCCGAGGCCGGCCGGGTCACCATGGTCCAGCCGTACCTGCGGGCCGTCGACACCGAGGGCGAGACGGCCCTGCTCTTCCTGGCCGGCCCCGAAGGGCTCGCGTTCAGCCACGCGATCCGCAAGGGGCCGATGCTGTCCGGGCCGGACCTTGGGCCGGACGGGCTGTACAAGGCCGAAGAGATCACCGCCCGCACCGCTCGCCCCGAGCAGTTGGCGGTGGCCGAGCAGACCCTCGCGACGGTGCCCGGCGGCACCCGACAGCTACTCTACGCCCGGGTCGACCTGATCCCCGGCCCGGACGGCGAGCCGGTCCTGGTCGAGTTGGAGCTGACCGAGCCGTCGCTCTTCATCGGGTACGCCGACGGCGCCCCCGACCGCCTCGCCAACGCGATCAGCACCCACCTGGCCCGCAACGCCTAACCACTCACACAACAAGCAATCCCCGAACGGCCGCTCGTGCCGCTCGTGTCGCCGCCGGCAAGATCGCGCAATATCTTGGTTCTAGTGGCTTCCCGGCGCTCCGTGGCCACTACATCCTGGTTCGAGTGCGATCTTGGTGGCCGTTGGCCGTTGGCCGCTAAACGCGGCTTCCGGTCTCCCCAGTCGGCGGGGTTCGTCCTCAAGATCCGCGCAATATCAGGGATATTGCTGTCTCCCGCGTGTCGGAGGCAGCGGCATCCGGGAAGTTGCGTAGATCTTGGCGCGCGGCGCGCGGCGCGCGGCGCGGGGCGCGCGGCGCGCGGCGCGGGGCGCGGGCCCGACGGCGCCGGGCCCGGGGACCCGACGGCGCCCGACGGTGCGGGGTCCGCCCGACGGTGCGGGGCGTGGGACCCGACGGCGCCCGACGGTGCGGGGTGCGCCCGACGGCGCGGGGCACCCGTCGGCGGGCGGTGCCGGCGGCCGTTCGGGGTGAGCGCTCGGGCTTTGCGGGCCAGGTGGCCGCTGATCGCGGGGCGCGGGGAACGCGGGGGCGCGGGCGGCCAGGCGGTCAGGCGCTGACTGGTACCGGGGCGGCGGCGTCGGTCGGGGTGTCCTCGCGGGCCGGCTCGACCGGACGGCGCTCCCGGGTGGACCACTGCACCGACAGGGCGGCCAGCAGTACCAGGCAGGAGCCGAGCATGTGCGCTCCGACGAGGAGCGCCGGCACGTGGGTGAAGTACTGCACGAAGCCGATCAGGCCCTGACTCAACTCCACGGCGACCAGGATGACCGCGGCGCGGGTGGCTCGCTGCGCACCGACGGCGCGGAACGCGAAGATCAGCGCCACCGACAGCCCGATCAGCAGGAAGACCCCGTCCGCGTGCACCTGCGAGATCGTCTCCGGGTCGAGCCCGTTGCGGGCGGCGCCGTGGTCGCCGGCGTGTGGGCCGCTGCCGGTGACCCAGGTGCCGATGACCAGCACGGCGACGGTGACGCCGGTGGTGATCCGGGCCAGCGCGCGCAGCGGTGCGGGCACCACGGCTGCGGTCGGGCCGTCGGGGTCGCCGATGCGTCGCCAGAGGGCGTACGCGGCGGCGATCACCACCATCGAGGCGAGGAAGTGCAGCCCGACGACCCACGGGTTGAGGTTGGTCAGCACTGTGATGCCGCCGAGCACCGCCTGGGCGGGGATGCCCAGGAAGACCGCCACGGCCAGTGCGAGGAGCCCGCGTCGGCGCGGCCGGTGGGCCAGCACGGCCAGGACGGTGGCCAGCGCGATCAGAGCCACCGCGAAGGTCAGCATGCGGTTGCCGAACTCGATCACCCCGTAGACGCCCATCTCGGGCGTGGTGACGTAGGAATCGTCGGTGCACCGGGGCCAGGTGGGGCAGCCGAGGCCCGAGGCGGTCAACCGGACGGCCCCGCCGGTGACGACGATGCCCACGTTCGCGATGATCGAGGCGAGCGCGAGGCGGCGCAGCAGGATGCCGGAGACCGGACGGACGATTCGGTTCACGGCGCAAATCCTACGCACCGTAGTGCTCAAGGTTCGTCCGACTCCGTCGGCTCGGTGGTTGGGATCACCGGGGCCCGGGTTTGCGACCCTCCGGGTAATTACGTAACGTTGGCGTTGTGAAAAACGCGGCGGCGCTCTCCGGGCACCAACCGACGGCCGTGCCGGCCCTCGGTGCGTCCGGCTCCGCGCCTGCCGTGACCACGTCGACCGGCCTCGCCGGGCCGGCGGCGGCCGAGGTCTCCACCCGGGATCGGGTCACCCAGTTGCTGCTTGAGCAGGGTGCCACCACCGCCGCGCAGCTTGGCGCGGCGCTCGGGCTCAGCCCGGCGGCAATCCGCCGGCACCTCGACGCGATGCTTGCGGATGGTGACGTGTACGCCCGCGAGCAGCCAGTGCAGGGCAGTCGCGGTCGGGGACGCCCGGCCAAGGTGTTCCTGCTGACCGAGGCCGCCCGGGTCCGTTGTGGCACACACCACTACGACAACATGGCCACCGCCGCGCTGCGCTGGATCGCCCGCAGCGGTGGTTCGGACGCGGTCGAGGCCTTCGCCACCGAGCAGGTGTCCGCTCTCGAGTCCCGTTGTCGGACGGCCATGGAGGACGCCGGCGACGACCCTCTCGCCCGAGCCGAGGCGCTCGCCGCTGCGCTCACGGGCGAGGGTTACGCTGCCAATGCGACCACGATCGCTTCCGGCGGCCAGCTCTGTCAGCACCACTGCCCGGTGGCGCACGTTGCCGCCGAGTTTCCTCAGCTGTGCGAGGCCGAGACCGCGGTCATCTCCCGTCTGGTCGGCACCCACGTGCAGCGTCTGGCCACCATCGCGCACGGCGACGGGGTGTGCACCACGCACATCCCGACCCAGCCGGGCCGCGCTCAATCCGGTAATCCCGTAACCACTGTGAGGACAGATAGATGACCGAGCAGATCGTCCAGCCCCTGACCCAGGAAGAGCAGCTCGCCGCCCTGGGCCGGTACGAGTACGGCTGGTCCGACCCGGACGCCGCCGGGGCGGTCGCCCAGCGCGGCATCAACGAGGCGGTGGTGCGGGACATCTCGGCCAAGAAGAACGAGCCGGCGTGGATGCTCGACCTGCGGCTGAAGGGCCTGCGGCTGTTCGGCCGTAAGCCGATGCCGGCCTGGGGCGCGGACCTCACCGGGATCGACTTCGACAACATCAAGTACTTCGTGCGGTCGACCGAGAAGCAGGCCACCAGCTGGGAGGACCTGCCCGAGGACATCAAGAACACCTACGACCGGCTGGGCATCCCGGAGGCGGAGAAGCAGCGGCTGGTCGCCGGTGTCGCGGCGCAGTACGAGTCCGAGGTCGTCTACCACAAGATCCGCGAGGACCTTGAGGAGCAGGGCGTCCTCTTCCTGGACACCGACACGGCGCTGCGCGAGCACGAGGACGTCTTCAAGGAGTACTTCGGCACGGTGATCCCGGTCGGCGACAACAAGTTCGCCGCCCTGAACACCTCGGTGTGGTCCGGTGGCTCGTTCATCTACGTGCCGAAGGGCGTGCAGGTGGAGATCCCGCTGCAGGCCTACTTCCGGATCAACACCGAGAACATGGGCCAGTTCGAGCGGACGCTGATCATCGTCGACGAGGGTGCGTACGTGCACTACGTCGAGGGCTGCACCGCGCCGCTCTACTCCTCCGACTCGCTGCACAGCGCGGTCGTGGAGATCATCGTCAAGAAGAACGCGCGCTGCCGCTACACGACCATCCAGAACTGGTCGAACAACGTCTACAACCTGGTCACCAAGCGCGCCGTCTGCCACGAGGGCGCGACCATGGAGTGGGTCGACGGCAACATCGGCTCCAAGGTGACCATGAAGTACCCGGCTGTCTACATGACCGGTGAGCACGCCAAGGGCGAGGTGCTCTCGGTGGCGATGGCCGGCGAGGGTCAGCACCAGGACGCGGGCGCCAAGATGGTGCACGCCGCGCCGCACACCTCCTCGACCATCGTGTCGAAGTCGATCGCCCGTGGCGGCGGCCGCACCTCGTACCGGGGTCTGGTGCAGGTGCTGGAGGGTTCGCACCACAGCCGGAGCACCGTCAAGTGCGACGCACTGCTGGTCGACACGATCTCCCGCTCGGACACCTACCCGTACGTCGACATCCGCGAGGACGACGTGTCGATGGGTCACGAGGCGACCGTCTCCAAGATCAGCGACGACCAGCTCTTCTACCTGATGAGCCGGGGCCTGAGCGAGGACGAGGCGATGGCCATGATCGTGCGCGGCTTCATCGAGCCGATCGCCAAGGAGCTCCCGATGGAGTACGCCCTGGAGCTCAACCGCTTGATCGAGCTTCAGATGGAGGGCGCGGTCGGCTGACGCCGCCGCTCCCCGTGACGGGCCGGAACCTCGGTCCGTCACACCCGGCCCAACTCGTCGTCACGGAACAGACAGACCAAGGACGAAATGACTACCCAGGCTTCCGCGCCGCCGCCCAGCACCAAGTCGCAGGCGCTGCGCTCGTACGACGTCGCCGACTTCCCGGCCCTCACCGGCCTGGAGGAGGAGTGGCGCTTCACCCCGCTCAAGCGCCTCCGCGGCCTGACCACAGAGGCGCCGGCCGCGACCGGCGCGGTCCGACACGAGTACGGTGACCTGCCCGAGGGCGTCGCCATCACCCGGATCGGCCGTGACGACGAGCGGGTCGGCAGCGTGCTGACCCCGGTCGACCGGGTCAGCGCGCTGGCCTACGGTGCCTCCGCGGACGCCCTGCTGCTGCGGGTGGCCCCCGACGTGGTGCTCGGCGAGGCGGTGCGGCTGCGGGTGGTCGGCGAGGGCGTCGAGCAGCCGGCGTTCGGTCACACCTTCGTCGAGGTGGGCCGGTTCGCCGAGGCGACAGTGGTGCTGGAGCACGTCGGGTCGGCCACTCTGGCCGACAACGTCGAGGTGGCAGTGGCCGACGGCGCGAAGCTGACGCTGGTCACTGTCGCCGACTGGGCCGACGACGCGGTCCAGGCCCAGCACCTGAAGATCAAGCTGGGCCGCGACGCCAAGGTCATCCACATCCAGGTCTCCCTGGGTGGCGACCTGGTCCGGCAGTTCACGAGCGTGGAATACACCGGGCGCGGTGGCGAGGCCGAGCTGTACGGCGTCTACTTCGCCGACTCCGGCCAGCACCTGGAGCACCGGCAGCTGGTCGACCACAGCGTCCCGGACTGCCGTAGCTACGTCGGCTACCGGGGCGCTCTGCAGGGCGAGAGCGCGCACACCGTCTGGGTGGGCGACGTGCTCATCCGGGCCGAGGCGACCGGCACCGACACGTACGAGATCAACCGGAACCTGCTGCTCACCGACGGCGCACGGGCGGACTCCGTACCCAATCTGGAGATCGAGACCGGCGAGATCTCCGGCGCCGGCCACGCCAGCGCGACCGGCCGCTTCGATGACGAGCAGTTGTTCTACCTGATGGCCCGGGGCATTCCGGAGAGTGAGGCCCGTCGGCTGGTGGTCCGTGGCTTCTTCGCCGAGCTGATCAACAAGATTCCGGTGGAGTCGCTGCGTGAGAGCCTCGGAGACGCGATCGAGGCCCGGCTGACCAAGGCAGGCGCTTGATGATCCGCATCTGCTCCACCGAGGACGTGCCGAAGGGCACCGCGATCAGCGCGGACGTCGACGGCACGCCGATCGCCCTGGTGCACGGCGAGGACGGCGGCTTCTACGCGGCGTACGACGAGTGCTCGCACGCCTCGGTCGCGCTCTCCGAGGGGGAGGTCGACGGCTGCACGCTCGAGTGTTGGCTGCACGGCTCGCGCTTCGACCTGCGCACCGGAGAGCCGACCGGCCTGCCCGCCACCGAACCCGTCCCCGTCTACCCCGTCGAAGTCCGCGACGGCGACATCTACCTCAGCCTGACGCCGAGTAATGGAGTGACCCGATAATGAGCACCCTGGAGATCCGCGACCTGAAGGTGTCGGTCAAGCTGCCCGAGGGTGAGCTCAAGCCGATCCTGGCCGGTGTCGACCTGACCGTGAAGTCGGGCGAGACCCACGCGATCATGGGCCCGAACGGTTCCGGCAAGTCCACGCTGGCGTACTCGATCGCCGGTCACCCGAAGTACGAGATCACCGGCGGCACGGTGACCCTCGACGGCGAGGACGTGCTGGCCATGACGGTCGACGAGCGCGCCCGCGCCGGCCTCTTCCTGGCCATGCAGTACCCCGTCGAGGTGCCCGGCGTCTCGGTGGCGAACTTCCTGCGGACCGCGAAGACCGCCATCGACGGCGAGGCGCCGAAGCTCCGTACCTGGGGCGGCGAGCTGCGCGGTGCGATGGAGCGCCTCCAGATGGACCCGGCGTTCGCCCAGCGCAACGTCAACGAGGGCTTCTCCGGCGGTGAGAAGAAGCGGCACGAGATCGTCCAGCTGGAGCTGCTCAAGCCGAAGATCGCGATCCTCGACGAGACCGACTCCGGTCTCGACGTGGACGCGCTGCGCGTGGTCAGCGAGGGCGTCAACCGGGTTCGCGACAACGGTGACACCGGCGTGCTGCTGATCACCCACTACACGCGGATCCTGCGCTACATCAAGCCGGACTTCGTGCACGTCTTCGTGGCCGGCCGGATCGTCGAGCAGGGCGGCCCGGAGCTGGCCGACAAGCTCGAGGCCGAGGGCTACGAGCGGTACGCCGCCGGGGCCGGCACGGCCAAGGCCTGAGCGGGAGAGGCGCTGCCGAGATGACCAGCATCGCGATCCCCTCGGGGATGCCGCAGTACGACAACGTGCCGCGTTTCGACGTGGCCCGGGTGCGCGCCGATTTCCCGATCCTGGGTCGGGAAATCAACGGGCACCCGCTGGTCTACCTCGACAGCGCCAACACCTCGCACAAACCCCGCCAGGTGCTCGACGTGCTCGACGAGCACTACGCGCGGCACAACGCCAACGTGTCGCGCTCGGTGCACACTCTGGGCACCGAGGCCACCGAGGCGTACGAGGGGGCGCGGGCGAAGATCGCCGCGTTCATCAACGCGCCGAGCACCGACGAGGTGGTGTTCACGAAGAACTCCACCGAGGCGATCAACATCGTGGCGTACGCCTTCTCGAACGCCACGCTCCGTCCGGACGCCGACAGCCGCTTCCGGCTCGGTCCCGGCGACGAGGTGGTGATCTCCGAGATGGAGCACCACTCGAACATCGTCCCGTGGCAGTTGCTCTGCGAGCGGACCGGCGCGACCCTGCGCTGGTTCCCGGTCACCGACCAGGGGCGGCTGGACGAGTCGGGCCTGGAAGATCTGGTCACCGAACGGACGAAGATCGTCTCGCTGGTGCACATGTCCAACATCCTCGGCACTGTCAACGCCACCTCCCGGATCACCGCGCGGGTCCGCGAGGTGGGCGCGCTGCTGCTGCTGGACTGCTCGCAGTCGGTGCCGCACCTGCCCATCGACGTGGTCGACCTGGACGCCGACTACATCGTCTTCACCGGCCACAAGATGTGCGGTCCGACCGGCATCGGTGTGCTCTGGGGCCGGGGTGAGCTGCTGGCGGCCATGCCGCCGGTCTTCGGCGGCGGCTCGATGATCGAGACGGTCACCATGGCCCGTTCGACGTTCGCCGCGCCGCCGGCCCGCTTCGAGGCGGGCACCCCGCCGATCGCCGAGGCGGTCGCGCTGGGTGCGGCGGTCGACTACCTGACCGGCATCGGGATGCAGGCCATCCAGTGGCACGAGAAGGAGCTCACGGCGTACGCGCTGGACGCTCTCGGCTCGGTGCCGGACCTGCGGATCTTTGGTCCGACAGTGCCGGTGGGCCGGGGCGGCACCATCTCGTTCGCGCTCGGTGACGTGCACCCGCACGACGTGGGTCAGGTGCTCGACTCGCTTGGCGTGCAGGTGCGGGTGGGTCACCACTGTGCCAAGCCGGTGTGCAGCCGGTTCGGCGTTCCGGCCATGACCAGGGCCTCGTTCTACCTCTACACCACCACCGAGGAGATCGACGCTCTGGTGGCCGGTCTGGAGCAGGTGCGGAAGGTGTTCGACTGATGCAGCTCGACCAGCTCTACCAGGAGATCATCCTGGACCATTACAAGCGCCCGCACGGGCGTGGCCTGCGCGACGCCGACGACCCGGGTGACCAGGTCGCGGAGGCGCACCACGTCAACCCCACCTGCGGTGACGAGGTCACCGTCCGGGTGGCCACCGACGGCACGGTGCTGCACGACATCTCGTACGACGGGATGGGCTGCTCGATCAGTCAGGCATCGGCGAGTGTGCTGCACGAGTTGCTGCGTGGTCGGGGCGCCGGGGAAGCATTCGAGGTGCACGAGGCGTTCGTGGAGTTGATGTCCGGACGTGGCCAGGTCACGCCGGACGAGGACGTGCTCGGTGACGGGGTTGCTTTCGCGGGTGTGGCCCGTTACCCCGCCCGGGTGAAGTGCGCGCTGCTGCCGTGGATGGCGTTCAAGGACGCCGCGGCACGCGCCGGTGTGGGCGTGAGCCCGGAGGTGAAGGCGTGAGCGAGCGTCAGCGAGCGAGTCAGTGGTGCGACGCGATGGTGCCTCGTGGCGTCACGGAGCGAAACGGAGAGACGGCATGAGCAGCGAGAACACGGCTACTGCGGCGACGCCGGAGGCCGGTGACGCGGTCGCGGCGCAGACCGATGCGGTGACCGGCGATGTTGCCGCTTCGGCGGCTGGCAGCGATGTTGCCGCTTCGGCGGGTGCCGGCGACGCTGCCGCTTCGGCGGACGGTGCCGGCGTCAGCAAGGCGATGATCGCCGACATCGAGGAGGCGATGAAGGATGTCGTCGACCCGGAGCTCGGCATCAACGTGGTCGACCTGGGCCTGGTGTACGGCGTCCACGTCGACGACGAGAACGTCGCCACCCTGGACATGACGCTCACGTCGGCGGCCTGCCCGCTGACCGACGTCATCGAGGACCAGACCCGGCAGGCGCTGACCACCGGCCCCGGCGGCGGCCTGGTCAACGACATCCGGATCAACTGGGTGTGGCTCCCGCCGTGGGGCCCGGACAAGATCACTGACGAGGGTCGGGACCAGCTCCGCTCCCTCGGTTTCAACGTCTGACCCGAACCACTTCGTCGAGCGCGGTACCCGTCCGGGTGCCGCGCTCGATGTGTTGTACGCCGACGCGGGTTACTAGTGGAACGGATCGTTCCGGTCTGCTAGTCTGATTGCAGAACGGAGCGGAACATTCCGTTTCGCGAGTGAGCGCACAGGCTCGCTCGATGGGGTCGGCGGAGAGGGTCGGGACAATGAGTGAGATGGCAGCTGGACAGTGGCGGATCGTGCTCGACGAGGCGCACAAGGCGCTCCGGACGACCGCCGAGGGAATCCCGTCCGACGCCTGGGACCTGCCCACCCCCTGCGAGCAGTGGACTGTCACCCAGGTGCTCCAGCACGCGACCGGCGACCAGACCGCCTTCGCGGCGGCGATCGTCGGCGGGGCTGGGCCGCAGGAGGACCCGTTCGCGCCGTCCGGTCGGATCGAGGGCGACAAACTCATCGGGCTGCGCGCCGCCCTCGACGCGTCCGCCCAGGCCTGGAACCGTGTCGCCGACGACGACCCGGAGGTGCCCACGCCGCTGCCGCAGGGCAAGCTGCCGGCCGAGGTCGCTGCCGTGGCGTGCGCCCTGGATGCGGCAGTGCATGCCTGGGACATCGCGGCGGCCACCGGGCAGCCGTCCCCGCTCCGCGACGAGCTGGCCCGCCCCCTGCTGGAGGTCGCCCGGCAGATCGTCGAGCCGTTGCGAAACTACGGCGCGTACGCCCCGGCCCTCGATGCTGGTGCGGAGGCCGACGACGTCAGTGCCCTGCTCGCCTACCTCGGCCGCGACCCCCAGTGGCCCGACGTGCGGCTCTGACCGATCGGCCGACGCTCAACAAGCCCCAAGATCGCGTTAACACGCTCAAGATCGCGCTCGATCATTGAAGTAGTGGGGGGGGGGGGTTTTGGTGGGCGGTACTTAATGGTTTGTTGTGGTTG
>NZ_JBFASO010000018.1:0-60474 GCF_040677775.1 Micromonospora sp. NPDC053740 | reverse complement strand
CCGGAAGCTAAGCCCTCCAGCGCCGATGGTACTGCACTCGTGAGGGTGTGGGAGAGTAGGACGCCGCCGGACAATCTTTCAGAAAGGGCCACCCCCAACAGGGGGTGGCCCTTTCTGCATTTCCCTTTTTCCTTGCATGATCGCCCCCGTTCCCCTGACATCCCGGCAGGACGGCCGGCGAGGCCGGGAACAGCGTGCCCGACGTGCCCGAATCCGGCAAGGTCACGCTGGATCCTGGTTGTAGTGGTGTTCGCGCCTCGTGAGGCCACTACATCCAGGATGTTGCGCGATCTTGATGCAGAGCCAGGCAGCGGACCCGCGGGTCGGTGGTCCAGTGCGGGGGCCCGCGGTGCCCGGTCAGTCTCGGGCCTGCATACCGTCGCGGAGGTTGCGCAGCAGGCCGCCAGCGTCGCTGACCGACCGGCCCGGGAACATTGCCATCACCACGCTGCCGTGGTCGGCCCAGCCGCACACCGCGAAGTCCCCGCCCTCGCCGCTGGTGCTGCCACACTTCAGCACCCCGCCGAGGTCACCTGCAGGCAGCTCCCGCAGACCGTTCACCGCACCGGTCTCGTCAGACATCAGGCGGAAGAGGCTGTCCAGGTCCCGTTCCGGCTGCCAGAGCAGTGTGGTGCCCCCGAAGATGAGCACGGAGCGCTTGTCGTCGGCCGGGTCGCGGTAGACAGTGCCGAAACTGCGGTCCAGTTCGATGTTCGCCGCCAGACCGCTGCGTAGATAGTCGGCAGTGCTCTTCGCCCGCTCGCTGTCGTCGCGGGTCAGACCAGCCACCCGATCGGGTGACGCCAGTTGGGTGTCCTTCTGCTGCGCCACCCGCCACCCAGCGACACCCAGCACGCCGGCTCCGGCGAGACCTACCACCAGGGCGACCGTCCAACCGATCTTGCGGCGGCGTGACCAGCCGCTGGACCGCTCGTCGGGGTCGCCTCCAGAGTCCCGGGTGCTCAGCTGGATCGGCTCTTCGGTCAGCTCGACCGGCTCGCGGCCGCCGTCGCGCGACCGCTCGGTGAGATGTGCGTCGGACATAGCCGACACCGTACGCGAACGGCAGGTGGCGCACGTCAGGTCTGCGGAAGCCCTCCGTAGACTTGTCCGGTGACCGAGAGACTGGATGCCCGACGCCCCGACGCCCCGACCCTTGCCGGCCAGTACCAGCCCGGTGAGGTAGAGCAGCGACGGTACGAGCAGTGGGTAGCCGGCGGGCACTTCCGGGCCTCCGCCGACAGCGACAAGCCCCCCTTCACCATCGTCATCCCGCCGCCGAACGTCACCGGCTCGCTGCACATGGGCCACGCGTTCGAGCACACGCTGATGGACGCGTTGACCCGGCGTAAGCGGATGCAGGGCTTCGAGGCGCTGTGGCTGCCGGGCATGGACCACGCCGGCATCGCCACCCAGAACCTGGTCGAGCGTCAGCTCGCCGCCGAAGGGCTGTCCCGGCACGATCTCGGCCGGGAGAAGTTCGTCGAGCGGGTCTGGCAGTGGAAGGCCGAGTCCGGTGGCGCCATCCTCGGCCAGATGCGCCGCCTCGGAGACTCCGTCGACTGGGACCGCGAGCGCTTCACCATGGACGAGGGGTTGACCCGCGCCGTCCAGACGATCTTCAAGAAGCTGTTCGACGACGGCCTGATCTACCGGGCCAACCGGATCATCAACTGGTGTCCGCGCTGCCTCACCGCGCTCTCCGACATCGAGGTCGAGCACACCGACGACGACGGCGAGCTGATCTCGATCCGCTACAGCGACGAGGTCGTGGTGGCCACCACCCGGGCCGAGACGATGCTCGGCGACACCGCAGTGGCGGTGCACCCCGACGACGAGCGCTACCAGCACCTGATCGGCACCGAGGTCGAGCTGCCGTTGACCGGCCGCCGGATCCCGATCGTCGCCGACGCGCACGTCGACCCGTCCTTCGGCACCGGCATGGTCAAGGTGACGCCGGCGCACGACCCGAACGACTTCGAGATCGGCCAGCGGCACGACCTGCCCGCGCTGACAGTGATGGACGAGCGCGGCGTGATCACCGTGCCCGGCCCGTTCGAGGGGTTGGACCGGTTCGAGGCGCGGCCGGCGATCGTGGCGGCGCTGCGGGAGCAGGGCCTTATCGTCGCCGAGAAGCGCCCGTACGTGCACGCGGTCGGGCACTGCTCGCGGTGCAAGACCACAGTCGAGCCGCGGCTGTCGCTGCAGTGGTTCGTCAACACCGCCCCGCTGGCCGAGGCCGCGGGTGACGCGGTGCGCGACGGCCGGGTGCGCATCGAGCCGGCCGAGCTGGCCAAGCGCTACTTCGCCTGGGTCGACAACATGCACGACTGGTGCATCTCCCGCCAGCTGTGGTGGGGGCACCGCATCCCGGTCTGGTACGGCCCGGCGGGCGAGATCGTCTGCGTCGGCCCCGACGAGGCGCCGCCGACCGGCGAGGGCTGGCACCAGGACGAGGACGTCCTGGACACCTGGTTCTCCAGCGGCCTGTGGCCGTTCTCCACCCTGGGCTGGCCCGAGCAGACCCCGGACCTGGCGAAGTTCTACCCGACCAGCGTGCTGGTCACCGGGTACGACATCCTGTTCTTCTGGGTCGCCCGGATGATGATGTTCGGTCTCTACGCGATGGACGGCCGGCCGCCCTTCGACGTGGTCGCGCTGCACGGCATGGTCCGTGACCAGTTCGGCAAGAAGATGTCGAAGTCGTTCGGCAACGTGGTCGACCCGTTGGACTGGATCGACAGGTACGGCGCTGACGCCACCCGGTTCACCCTGGCTCGGGGCGCGAACCCCGGCCAGGACGTCCCGGTCAGCGAGGAGTGGTGCCAGGGTTCCCGCAACTTCTGCAACAAGCTCTGGAACGCCACCCGGTTCGCGCTGATGAACGGCGCGCACACCACTGGCGACCTGCCGCCGGTCGAGCAGCTCTCCACCGTCGACAGGTGGATCCTGTCCCGGTTGGCGCACGTCACCGCCGAGGTCGACGAGCAGTTCGAGGCGTACGAGTTCGCCAAGGTGTGCGACCTGCTGTACCACTTCGCCTGGGACGACGTCTGTGACTGGTACGTCGAGCTGAGTAAGCCGGTGCTCGCCGAGGGCGGTGAGCGCGCGGAGGCCAGCCGTCGGGTGCTCGGGCACGTGCTCGACCAGCTGCTGCGGCTGCTGCACCCGGTCATCCCGTTCGTCACCGAGGAGCTGTGGCTCGCGTTGACCGGCGGCGAGACGGTGCAGGCCGCCGCCTGGCCGGTGGCCGACCGGTCGCTGATCGACGACGCCGCCGAGGCCGAGCTGGTCGGCGTGCAGCGGGTGGTCACCGAGATCCGCCGGTTCCGTTCCGACCAGGGGCTGCGGCCCACGCAGCGGGTGGCCGCCCGCCTGGACGGGCTGTCCGGCGCGGGTATCGCTGCGCACGAGCCGCTGATCCGCTCGCTGGTCCGGTTGGATCCGGCCGGTGACGACTTCCAGGCCAGTGCCACGTTGGCCATGCCCGGCGCCGTCGGTGTCGCGTTGGACACCCGGGGGTCGATCGATGTGGCCGCCGAGCGGGCCCGGCTGACGAAGGACCGCGCGGCAGCCGAGAAGGAGGTCGCGCAGGCCCGGGCGAAGCTCGACAACCCTGCCTTCATCGGCAAGGCCCCCGAGCCGGTGGTCGCGAAGATCCGCGACCGGCTCGCCACCGCCGAGGCCGACCTGGTCCGGATCGACGCTGCTCTGGAGACACTGCCCTCGTGACCGACCGTACCGAATTCGCCGCCGTCGAGGCCGAGCTGAACGCCCGCGGCTTCACCCGCATGGTCTTCGAGCTGGACCGGATCGAGTCGCTGCTCGACCTGCTCGGCAGCCCGCAGCGGGCGTACCCGGCGATCCACCTGACCGGCACCAACGGCAAGACCTCCACCGCGCGGATGATCGACTCGCTGTTGCGGGCGCACGGGCTGCACACCGGGCGGTACACCAGCCCGCACCTGGAGACCGTCCGGGAGCGGATCAGTCTGGACGGGGAGCCGGTCAGCGAGGAACGGTTCGCGTCGGTGTACCGGGAGATCAAACCGCTGGCCGAGCTGGTCGACGCGCGGTCGGACGAGCCGTTGACGTACTTCGACATGACCACCGCGCTGGCGTTCGCCACCTTCGCCGACGCGCCGGTCGACATCGCTGTCGTCGAGGTGGGCCTCGGCGGTGCCGAGGACGCCACCAACGTCCTCCAGGCCGGGGTCTGTGTGATCACCCCGATCGGGCTGGACCACACCGAGTGGCTCGGTGACACGCTCCAGGACATCGCGCTGGCCAAGGCCGGCATCATCCACCCGGGGGCCACGGTGATCTCGGCGGCCCAGGAGGAGGAGGCCGCCGGCCCCCTCCTCGAACGCTGCGCCGAGGTCGGGGCCACCATCGCCCGGGAGGGCGGCGAATTCGGCGTGCTGGGTCGGGCGGTCGCTGTCGGCGGCCAGGTGCTCACCCTCCAGGGGCTGGGTGGCGTGTACGACGACGTGTTCATTCCGCTGCACGGTGCCCACCAGGCGCAGAACGCGGCAATGGCGCTCGCCGCCGTGGAGGCGTTCCTGGGCGCGGGGGCTCGTCGTCAACTGGACATCGAGGCGGTCCGGGAGGGCTTCGCCTCGACCAGTTCCCCGGGTCGGCTGGAGCGGGTCCGTAACGCGCCGACCATCCTGCTGGACGGTGCGCACAACCCGCACGGCATGAAGGCCACAGTCACCGCCCTCCAGGAGGAGTTCGCGTTCAGCAAGCTGGTGGCCGTGATCGGCGTACTGGCCGACAAGGACGCGGAAGCGCTGCTGGAGCTGCTGGAGCCGGTGGTCGACCAGGTGGTGGTCACCCGCAACAGCTCGCCACGGGCGATGCCGACGGAGGAACTCGCCGCGCTGGCCGCCGAGATCTTCGGCGATGAGCGGGTGGACTCGGCCGAGGAGATGCCGGATGCCATCGAGTTGGCTGTGGCGTTGGCCGAGGAGGACGTTCCCGGTGAGCTGAGCGGGGTCGGGGTGCTGATCACGGGGTCCGTGGTGACGGTCGCCGACGCGCGCCGGCTGCTGAAGCGATGACCAGCCCGGAGCGGGACCCGCACCCCACCGAGGACCCGACCGCCCCGCCGGTCGAGCAGCCGGCGGGGGAGGAGCCCGCGGCAGGGCAGCCGCGACGCTCCGGGTTGCGCAACCCGGAGCGGGCGGTACGCGGTCTCGGTGCTGGCACGCTCAGCCTGGAGGCACTGGTGCTGTTGCTGGCGATCCAGCCGATCCGGGTGGTCGGCGGTGACCTCGGCGGCGCCGCGATCGGTGCGGTGGTGGCACTGGCGGTGGCTGCCGTGGTGCTCGCCGGCATGATGCGTCGGCCCTGGGCCTGGAACGCCGGCACAGTGCTCCAGGGCCTGCTGTTGCTGGGTGGCCTGCTGCACTGGTCGCTGCTCGGGCTGGGCATCATCTTCGCCCTGGTCTGGGCGTACGCGCTGCACGTTCGCCGCGTCATTCTCGGCTGACGCCGGACCCGGCCGGCGCCGTCCGAAGGTGGGCCGGGTCAGGCGTCGGCGCGTTCGCGCCACTGGGTGAGCGCGACGCCGTGGCCATCCGGGTCGCGGAAGGCAGCCGCCCACCCCTCCAGCTTGGTGCCCCTGTTGACCACCCGGGGCGCGTACGTGAAACGGACGCCCGACTCGCGCAACCGCTCGTACGCCGCCTCGATGTCGCTCACCTCAAGGTTGACGTGCACGAGTCGGCGGCTGATGGGGGCGGCCCCGGTCACCTCGCGCAGGACGATCCGGGTCGACCCGGAGGCCAGGACGGCGTTGTGGGCACCCTGGTCGACCTCGCTGAAGCCGAGCACGTCGCGGTAGAAACCGAGCGACCGGGGCAGGTCGGTGACCAGCAGGGTGAGGCCCACCCCGCTGATCGGCGCGGCCGGATCCGCGGCCGAGTCGGCGTCCAACCCGAAGATCGCCTGGTCCAGTTCCTCGTCGGTCACTGTCGTGCGTGCCGCCCCGGCCGGGGCGGGATCGTCCAGCGGAAGATCGAGTGGGTCCAGCGGGTCGGTCGCGCCCGGGCCGGACCGCTGCGCGGGCGGTGGGTCGAAGCGCTGCGCGTCGGGCTGCTCGAAGCGCTGGGCGCTGGGAGGGTCGACGGGGTCCTCGGCGGGTGGGGCGGTGCTGCCGCCCTCCTCCGAAGCGTCGAACCGGTCGGCGGCGGGCTCGTCGAAGCGCTCCTCGGCAGGCGGTCGCGGCGCCGGAGTGGTCGCCCGTCGGGGCAGCCCACCGGCCTGCGGCTCGACGACGACACCCTCCAACACCACCGGGCCGCCCGGGCTCTGGTGCATCACCACGGGCTCGCGCTCCTCGGGCGCGACGCTCGGGTCGTCGCGCCGGACGTCGATGCGCGAAGGGTCGGTGCGCAGCGGGTCACCGACCGGGTCGCGGAACGGGTCACCGACCGGGTCCCGGAAGGGGTCACCAACCGGGTCGCGGAAGTCGTCGCGGAGGTCGTCGTCGGGTGCGCGATCGGTCCACGGCGGCGCGTCCTGCTGGATCAACAGCTCGTCCATCGCCTCCGCGTCGGCGAACTCCGGCGGAATATCGGCGACGGCAGCGGCGGTCTCGGCATGGGTGAGCACCTCGTCCCAGAGGACCTTGACGTGCCGCTGGTCGTCCAGTGCGACCCGGATCGGCAGGGTCTGGCCCAGCGACGGCCACTTGGAGACCGGCACCCTCGGCTCAATGATCTTCTTGGACCGCGGCGGCAGACCAGGGGCGTCAATCACCAGTTGCAGTTCGCAGCGGCCGAACGCGTACTGGGTGGGTGGTTCGGAGGCGCTGTGCACGTGCCCCACGCCGACGACCCACGTGCGACCGCCGCCGCGTACGGTCGCCAGCGCGATCGCCAGCACCAGCAGGGCGACCCCGAGAGCCACGATGGCCCAACTCGTCATGCCGAGGCCGAACAGGACGACGAACGTGGCCACGGTGCCCAGCACCGCGCCGATCAGCTTGCGTACCGGCGCGATGGGTCGGTTCCCGCCATTCGCCACAGTGGACCTCCCGGGGTCAGGACCAGGCTAGGCCGAATCGGCCACCGGGGGAAAGACCGGCCGCCGCGCCGGCGCCGGGACCGGGTCGCTAGGCTGACCGTACCGATCCCGAGCGTTCAGCGCGTACAGGAGGAACCCAGCGTGTCCAGCAACAGCCCGGATGAGCGCAGCCTCGTTCTGATCAAGCCTGACGCGGTCCGCCGCGGCCTGGTCGGCGAGGTCCTCTCCCGCTTCGAGCGCAAGGGGCTGCGGATCGACGCGATGGCGCACCGGACGATGGATGCCGCGCTCGCCGACGAGCACTACGCCGAGCACGTCGACAAGGCGTTCTACCCGCCGCTGAAGGACTTCATGACCGGCGGTCCGCTGGTCGCTCTGGTGCTCTCCGGCGACCAGGTCATCGACGTGGTCCGCGGGCTGGTCGGCGCCACCGACGGACGCAAGGCCGCCGCCGGCACCATCCGGGGTGACCTGTCGCTGTCCAACCGGGAGAACCTGGTGCACGCCTCCGACTCGACGGACAGCGCCAAGCGCGAGATCGCGCTCTGGTTCCCCGAGCTGGGCTGACGTCCACCGGCCCGGGGTCGACCGACGTCGCCCGGGTTCAGCCGACCGCCGGCACCTTCGCCGGGTTGCCGACCACGTAGATCCCGGTGATCCGTCCGTCGGCCGCGGAGATGGTCAGCGTGTACCGACTGCCGTCCGCGCGGGTGATCAGCATCGCCGGTTCCCCGTTGAGCTCGACCGGATCCATCGCGACCCGGTGACGCGGGCCGTAGACCCCGGCGTAGAACCTGGCGATCCGGTCCGCGCCGGTGACCGGGTTGAGGGCGGCCCGCACCCGACCGCCGCCGTCGTTCCACGCTGTGACGTCGGCGGCCACCAGGTCGGTGAGCCTCGCCAGGTCACCGTCGCGGGCGGCGGCGAGGAACGCGTCCAGCAGCCGCTCCCGCTCCGGGCGGCTGGCGGTGAACCGACGCTGCTCCTGCCGTACCCGCGCGGTCGCCCGGTGGTACAGCTGCCGACAGTCGGCGACGGACCGGTCCAGGATCTCGGCGATCTCCGCGTACGGCAGGTCGAAGGCCGTGTGCAGGACGTACACCGCCCGTTCCGGCGGGGTGAGCCGCTCCAGGACGTGCAGCAACGCGGTGGAGAGCGAGTCGCGCAACTCCGCGCGGTCCAACGGCCCGAACGGCGAGGGCGCGGTCGGCACCGGCTCGGGCAGCCACGTCCCGACGTACGTCTCGCGGGCCGCCTGCCGGGCTCGCAGCCGGTCCATCGCCAGCCGGGTGACCACCCGGGACAGGTACCGGCGTGGTTCCTCCACCGCCGACCGGTCCACGCCGAGCCAGCGCAGGTACGCCTCCTGGAGCACGTCCTCCGCGTCGTGTCGGCTGCCGAGCAGGCGGTAGGCGAGCCCAAGCAGCATCGGCCGATGCGCCTGGAGCGCATCGGCCGCCTCTGCTGCCTCGGTCGTCACACCTGCGCCGGGGGCTCCGTGTGCGTCGTCACGGCGATACGATTCCACACGTTGATTGTGGCGATCGCGAGGACCAGATCGGCCAGTTCCTTCTCCGACCAGACCTTCGCGGCGGCGTCCCACACCTCGTCCGACACTCCGTGCTCGCCGAGCCGGGTGACCGCGTCGGTGAGCGCCAGCGCGGTTTGTTCCCGCTCGTCGAAGAACGACAGCGCCTCCCGCCAGGCGGCCACCGCGAACAGCCGCCGGCTCGACTCGCCGGCGGCGAGGGCGTCGCGGCTGTGCATGTCGACGCAGTACGCGCAGCCGTTCAGCATCGACGCCCGCAGCTTGACCAGCTCCAGCACTGTGTGGTCGACGTTCGCCTGGACGTACTTCTCCAGGCCCGACACGGCCTGGTATCCCTGCGGCGCGACCTCGAAGAGCCTCATTCGTTGCATGACCAACTCCCTGTTCGATCCGACACCGCTACGACGGTCTGACCGGGGCCGGCCGTGACAACCGTCGTGGTGACCCCGGTCACGCGTGGTGGGCCGGCCGCCGGCGTTCCGGCCGGACAACAGGCGTTCGGGCGCCGGTCACCCGGGCCGCCGATCGCGGTCATCTCCGCCCGGTAGACCGACGGGGTCAACCCATGACCGGGAGGAAGAATGACCGAGCTTGATCGACGTACCCTGCTGCGGGCCGGCCTGGTGGTCGGCGCCGGAGTCGCCGGCGGCACCCTGCTGGGCGGCGCTGGCGCGAACGCAGCCCCGGCCTGGCGCCCGGCCGCCCGCCCGGTGCTCACCCACGGCGTGCAGAGCGGTGACGTGACAGCGGACTCCGCGCTGGTCTGGACCCGGGCCGACCGGCCGGGCCGGATGCTGGTCGAGGTGAGCCGCCGGCCGGACTTCCGGGGGGCGCGCGAGCTGCGCGGCCCGGTGCTCACCCCGAACGGCGACTTCACCGGCAAGGTCCGGCTGCGGGGGTTGCCGGACGCCGAGCGTCTGCACTACCGGGTCCGGGTGGAGAGCCTGGAGCGGCACGGAGTGGTCAGCGAGCCGCTGACCGGGACGTTGACCACGGCGCCGGGCCGGCACCGGCGCAGCGACGTGACGTTCGTCTGGACCGGCGACATCGTCGGGCAGGGCTGGGGGATCGACCCGAACTTCGGTGGGATGTCGATCTTCCGGGCGATGCGGGAGGCCCGGCCCGACTTCTATCTGTGCAGCGGTGACACGGTGTACGCCGACGGCCCGCTTGTCGAGTCGGTGACCCTGCCCGACGGGCGGATCTGGCGCAACGTGGTGACGCCGGAGAAGAGCAAGGTCGCCGAGACGCTCACCGAGTACCGGGGGCAGTACGCGTACAACCTGATCGACGAGCATCTGCGGGCGTTCAACGCGGCGGTCCCGCAGATCAACCAGTGGGACGACCACGAGGTCCTCAACAACTGGTACCCCGGCGAGGTCCTGGACGACCCGCGCTACACCGAGCGGCGGGTGGACGTGCTCGCCGCCAGGGCCCGCCAGGCGTTCGGCGAGTGGCTGCCGGTGCCGGACAACGGGCCGCTGTACCGGCGGATCTCGCACGGGCCGCTGCTGGACGTGTTCGTGCTGGACATGCGGACCCACAAGGACCCGAACGACGGCAACACGTACGCCGACCCGAAGCGCGGTCTGCTCGGCCGTGAGCAGCGCGAGTGGCTGATCCGGGAGCTGAAGCGGTCCACGGCGACCTGGAAGGTGATCGCCAACGACCTGCCGATCGGGGTGGTGGTGCCGGACGGTCCGACCGCGCAGGAGGGTGTCGCGCAGGGTGACCCGGGCGCACCGGCCGGGCGTGAGCTGGAGTTCGCCGAGGTGCTGCGGGCCACCCACCGCGCCGGGGTGACCGGCATGGTCTTCCTCACCGCCGACGTGCACTACTCGGCCGCGCACCACTACGACCCATCCCGGGCTGCGGTCGGCGACTTCACCCCGTTCTGGGAGTTCGTCTCCGGCCCGGCGCACGCCGGGGCGTTCGGCCCGAACGCGCTGGACGGCACGTTCGGACCGCGGGCCGCCTTCGTGCACGCCCCTCCGGTGGCCAACACCTCGCCGGCGGAGGGTTTCCAGCACTTCGGTCAGGTGTCCATCGACGGCGAGTCGGAGGCCCTGACTGTGCACCTCCGTGACCGCGACGGCGCCTCCCTCTGGAGCACCACCCTCCCCGCTCCCTGATCCCACCTAGGCTCCCTCTCGGTTGATCATGGAGTTGTGGCCACGCCACGCCCGTCGAGCGAGGCGAGAACTTCACGGTCAACCGAGGGGTGGGGGTTGGTGTTGCCAGCGCCGGTTGGGCCGGGCAGGCCGAACAGCTCCCCGTTACCGACCGTCAGGTCGACGCCGCGGACTGCCCGGACCTCACGGCGCTGGGGTCGTGACCATCCCGGGGCGGCTGCGGCACCTGCGGCTCACCCCGACCGCCTCGATCGCGTGTTCGATCGAGATCCGCAGGCTAGGAGTGCCGGGAACTGGTGGGAAACGGATTCGGATCGAGCCGAATGCTCACGCCGAGGCGCTCGTCGGCTCGTCACCAACGAGCTGTACCAGAGCCAGGCCGGCCGGTTCCAGGCCGTACAACACCCGCCGGCCCACCCGGCGGCGGTGCACCACGCCGGCGGCCAGCAGCGCGGAGAGCTGCTCCGACACGGTGCTCGGGGCGAGCCCCAAGGTCGCCGCGAGGCCAGCGGTGGTGGCCGGCCTCGCCAGTGCCCGCAGCACCTGGGCACGACCACGGCCGACAAGCACCGCCAGGCGATCCGTGGCCGGTGTCGTCCGGGGCGCCGAGGCGGGCCCACCCTCGGCCAGCACCACCGCCCCGCGCGCCTGGTAGGAGACGGCGATGATCTCCGGATGGTCGGTGGCGCAGATGAGCGCTCCCTGCGAGAAGATCAGGGGAAGCAGCAACAGCCGCTGGTTCACCGCGGTGAACTGCTGCTCCGACGGCTTCACCAGCGTCAGCACCGGCTTCTTCCAGCGCACCCGTTCGTGCAGGTCGGTCAGCAGCGCGTCCGGACCGTACGCGGCGAGAGCCCGCGCCCGGTGCAGCACCTCCTCGTCCAGCGCCGCCTGCATCGCCGACCACCACGGCGCGATGGCCGCGTCCCAGTACGCCTCGATGCCGTCGGCGAGCCGGTCCAGGGCGGCCCGCCGGTCCGTGACGAATGGGCCGAGCCACTCCGGCAGGTCGTCCGGGTGGTAGTAGTGGGGGATCTGCTCGGCGATCACCTCAGCCGGCGTCGCGCGCAGTTCGGCGAGCTGTTCGGCAAGGGTCGGCGCGGCCGACGTGGGGATCGGGCTGAGGAAGTCCGGTGCGGGTAGGCCGATGGTCAGCAGCCGGGCCGGCGCGGCCGCCGGCACCTCGTCGAGCACCCGCCGTGCGTGCCGCGCCCAGGCCGTGTACGGCCAGGGTGCCTCCACCGGATGGCGGTGCAGCACGAACAGGCTGGTCAGCACCTCCCACAGGGGGCTGGTGGCGATCCGGGTGCGGGACAGCGTCGGTTCGTCCAACTCGATCCGGATCACCCGGCCAGCCTAGGGTGTGCCGGCGTGGGTCATCACTCGAAGGCGCGGCGGTCGGCGCGTCGAGTATCGTTGGACCCCGTAAGGCGATGACCCGGCCATCACCGGTGAGCCTCCGGAAGAACAGCCGGGCAACCGGCCCAGTAGAACCGGACGGGTGCGGCCCGTCACAGCCGACAATGAGCGGGCGGTCGATCCTGACCGCCAAGCGGGGTGGTACCGCGGGCCACCCGGGAGCGCCGTTCCTGGCGTACCCCGGAAGGTTCGTCCTCGCAGTCCCACGTTGAGTGAGCTGCACGAGGAGAGCGACCCCCGATGGCCTATCCATTGCACGACCCGACCGCCGCCGGTGTACCGGCGAGCCCGGACCTGCCCGCGGTCGAGCGCCGGGTGCTGGAGCACTGGACGGCCGACAAGACCTTCGAGGCCAGCATCGAGGCCCGCCCGGCCGGCACGGACGGCAAGAACGAGTACGTCTTCTACGACGGCCCGCCGTTCGCCAACGGCCTGCCGCACTACGGTCACCTCTTCACCGGCTACGTCAAGGACGTGGTGCCGCGCTACCAGACCATGCGCGGCCGGCACGTGGAGCGGCGCTTCGGCTGGGACTGCCACGGCCTGCCCGCCGAGGTGGTGGCCGAGAAGCAGCTCGGCATCACCAGCAAGGCGGAGATCATCGACCTGGGCGTGGACCGGTTCAACGAGGCCTGCCGTACCTCGGTGCTGGAGTTCACCCAGGACTGGGAGCGGTACATCAACCGGCAGGCCCGCTGGGTCGACTTCACGAACGACTACAAGACCCTCGACCTGGACTACATGGAAAGCGTCATGTGGGCCTTCAAGACCCTGCACGACAAGGGTCTGATCTACGAGGGCTTCCGGGTGCTGGCGTACTGCTGGCGCTGTGAGACGCCGCTGTCGAACACCGAGACCCGGATGGACGACGTCTACCGGGACCGGCACGACCCCACCCTGTCGGTGTGGTTCGAGCTGACCGCCGACGAGTCCGCGCCGGAGCTGGTGCGCGGGCCGGTCAAGCTGGGCGTCTGGACCACCACGCCGTGGACCCTGCCGTCGAACCTGGCGCTCGCCGTCGGGCCCGACATCGAGTACGCGGTGCTCGAACGCGACGGCGACCGCTACCTGGTGGGGGCGGCGCGGCTGGCCGCGTACGCCAAGGAACTGGAGTCCTACGAGCAGGTCGGCACGGTGTACGGCCGGGACCTGGTCGGACGCCGCTACACGCCGCTGTTCGACTTCCTCGTCGAGCAGGCCGGGGAGAACGCCTACCAGGTGCTCGGCGCGGAGTTCGTCACCACCGAGGACGGCACCGGGATCGTGCACCTGGCCCCGGCCTTCGGTGAGGACGACCAGAACGTCTGCAACGCCGCCGGCATCCCCACCATCGTCACTGTGGACGACCACACCCGGTTCACCGCGCTGGTCCCGCCGTACCAGGGTGAGCAGGTCTTCGACGTCAACAAGCCGGTGATCCGGGAGCTGAAGGACCGGGGGGTGGTGCTCAAGCAGGACACCTACACCCACTCGTACCCGCACTGCTGGCGTTGCGACACCCCGCTGGTCTACAAGGCGGTGTCGTCCTGGTTCGTCGCGGTGACGCAGTTCCGGGACCGGATGGTCGAGCTGAACCAGGAGATCAACTGGACGCCCGGCCACATCAAGGACGGCTCGTTCGGCAAGTGGCTGGCCAACGCCCGGGACTGGTCGATCAGCCGGAACCGGTTCTGGGGCTCGCCGATCCCGGCGTGGAAGTCCGACGACCCGAACTACCCGCGCCTGGACGTCTACGGTTCGCTCGCCGACATCGAGCGGGACTTCGGCGTACGCCTGACCGACCTGCACCGGCCGGCGGTGGACGACCTGGTCCGCCCCAACCCGGACGACCCGACCGGGCAGTCGATGATGCGTCGGGTGCCGGAGGTGCTGGACTGCTGGTTCGAGTCCGGATCGATGCCGTTCGCCCAGGTGCACTACCCGTTCGAGAACGCCGACTGGTTCGAGCACCACTACCCGGGTGACTTCATCGTCGAGTACATCGGGCAGACCCGCGGCTGGTTCTACACCATGCACGTGCTGGCCACCGCGCTGTTCGACAGGCCGGCGTTCCGCAACTGCCTGAGCCACGGCATCCTGCTCGGCTCGGACGGGCGCAAGATGTCCAAGAGCCTGCGCAACTACCCGGACGTCTACCACGTCTTCGACGCGTACGGCTCGGACGCGATGCGCTGGATGCTGATGTCCTCGCCGGTGCTGCGCGGTGGGGACATGGCGGTCACCGAAGCGGGCATCCGCGACGCCGTCCGGCAGGTGCTGCTGCCGCTGTGGAACGTGTGGTACTTCTTCACGCTCTACGCCAACGCCGACGGGCACCAGGCCCGGCGGCGTACCGACTCCACCCACCTGCTCGACCGGTACGTGCTGGCGAAGACGAACGAGCTGGTGTCCACCGTCGGCGCGCAGATGGACGCGTACGACATCTCCGGTGCCTGCGCCACTGTCCGGTCGTACCTGGACGCGTTGACCAACTGGTACGTGCGCCGGTCCCGGGACCGGTTCTGGTCGGGTGACGCCAACGCCTTCGACACCCTGTCGACGGTGCTGGAGACCCTCTGCCGGGTGGTGGCGCCGCTCGCGCCGCTGACCGCGGAGGAGATCTGGCGTGGCCTGACCGGGGAGCGTTCGGTGCACCTGACCGACTGGCCGGAGGCGAGCGAGTTCCCGGCCGACCACGATTTGGTCGCCGCGATGGACAACGTGCGAGCGGTCGCCTCGGCGGCGCTGTCGCTGCGCAAGGCCAAGGGGTTGCGGGTGCGACTGCCGCTGTCGAAGCTGACGGTGGCCTCGCCGGCCGCGGAGCAGCTGCGGCCGTTCGCCGACCTGGTCGCCGACGAGGTCAACGTGAAGACCGTGGAGTTCAGCGCGGAGCTGTCCGCGTACTGCGAGCAGGTGTTGACAGTGGTGCCCCGGGCGCTCGGCCCGCGGGTCGGCAAGCAGGTGCAGCAGGTGATCAAGGCGGTCAAGGCCGGCGAGTGGGAGCTGGTCGACGGCGCCCCGGTGGCCGCCGGCGTCACCCTCGCCGAGGGTGAGTACGAGTTGCGCCTGGTCGCCGCCGACGCCGAGCACTCCGCGCCACTGCCCGGCGGCGAGGGCGTGGTGGTGCTCGACACCGACGTCACAGCGGAGCTGGCCGCCGAGGGGCTGGCCCGCGACGTCGTGCGGGTGGTGCAGCAGGCCCGCCGGGACGCCGACCTGGACGTCTCGGACCGGATCGTGGTGTCGGTGTCGGCGTCCGACGAGGTACGCGCGGCGGTGTCCGCGTACGTCGACTTCGTCGCCGCAGAGGTGCTGGCCGACTCGGTCGACTTCGTCGAGGGTCCGGACGGCTCCGCCGTCGAGGGTCCGGACGGCTCCGCCGTCGAGGGCCTGGAGGGCTTCGCTGGCGAGGTCGGCGATGGTGAGCGGGTAACGGTGGTCGTCCGCCGGGTATAACGGACCATCGCCAGGGTGCGGGCGCCTCACCACCTCCGTCCGGGAGGTGTGGAGGCGTCCGCTACCGTGACACCGCCTGTTCGCACCTGATCTGCCGGAGGACCAGTGCCCCTGCTCTACACCATCGGCAAGCTCACCGTGGCGCCCACGCTGCGGTTGGCGTTCCGCCCGACCGTGGAGGGGCTGGAACACGTGCCGGAGACCGGTGGTGCGGTCTTCGCCGGCAACCACCTCTCGGTGGCCGACGAGTTGTTCCTCGGCACTGTCGTGCCCCGGCACCTGGCGTTCTGGGCCAAGTCGGAATATTTCAAGGGCGCCGGCGTGAAGGGTGCGATCTCCAAGTTCGTCCTCACCGGCCTGGGCGCGATCCCGGTCGAGCGGGCCGGTGGCCGGGCGGCGCTGTCCGCGTTCGACGCGGCGATCCCGGCGCTCAAGGGCGGTGACCTGGTGGTGGTCTACCCGGAGGGCACCCGCTCGCCGGACGGCAAGCTCTACCGGGGGCGGACCGGCGCGGCTCGGCTGGCGATCTCGGCCGGTGTGCCGATCATCCCGGTCGGCATGATCGGCACGGACAAGGCGCAGCCGATCGGCGCCCGGGTGCCCCGGCCGGGCACTGCCAAGATCACGGTTCGATTCGGCAAGCCGCTGGACTTCACCGGCCGACCGGACGATCGCACCTCGCTGCGGCAGATGACCGACGAGATGATGAGTGAGATCCAGAAGCTCACCGGCCAGGAGTACGTGCCCCGCTACGCCCCGCCGCGCGCCCACCCGGACCCGACCCGCGACGCCTGACCCCGCCGGGCGCACCCTGCCCGGCCGCGCGGCCCGAACGCCCGAATGCGGATCACCGGACCCCGGCCTGGCCGGGGTGCGGCTTCAGCCCCGCTCGGGCTGGACGATCTGGGCGCGCAGGGTGCCCAGCAGGTCGGCACTGTCGGCGACGGAGAGTCGGGTGAACACGCCGGTGGCGATGCTGCCGTGGTCGACCGACGTGCAGACGACAACGGCACTGCCGTCGGCGCTACCCACCGCGCACCGTTCGTGCCGGCCCCGCACACCGGTGTCCACGCTCTCCGGGGCATCCAACGCGTACCGCTTGGTGAGCCGGCTGATCTCGGCCTCCGCGTCCGACTCCGGGCTCAGCCGGAAGCCGGTGCCGCCGAAGACGGTCACCCGTTTGCCGCTCGTCGTGGCGTAGACGCCCGCGAACGTGTCCTCGGCCAGCCAGTGCTCCTTGCGTACCTCGTTCTCCAACTTCTGCGCGGCCTCGGTGCTGCGGCTGTCCTGCCGCAGGCTGAGGTCGTCCACCTGGACGGGCAGGGCCGCGCGTGCCGGGTACTGGGCCGAGATCGGGAACCCGTAGTAGGCGGGGCAGCCACAACAGCAGGCCAGGCTGAGCAGCAGCAGCCACGGCCAGCGGCGTCGTCGGCGGACCGGTACCGGCACGTACCCCTTGGGGGCCTGCCACCCGGGCGGCGGCGATGGCGGTGGCGCGGTGGATCGCCGACCCCGGCGCTGCTTCGGCACCTTCGGCGGCGCGGGTGGTGCGGGTGGCGACATCGGCCGGGCCGGCACCACGGGTCCGATGGCCCGGGGTGCGCTCGAGGCGGCCGGCGGCGGCACCGGGTGCGGCCCGGCCGGGGAAGCGGGCGGCCCGGACCACTGCCTGGTGTCCCGCGATGGGGCCGGAGGAGCGGGCGGCCCGGACCACTGCCTGGTGTCCGGTGGCGACGGATACGACATCGTGGGCGGCAGCGGGGGCAGTTCGGCGGAGGGCAGATCCCAGCCGCCGGTGTCCACGCCGGCCCACGGGTCGACCGGAGTCTGGTGCTCCGGCGGCCCGACGGCCACCGGCGGGGGAGGGGTTGGCTCGGCCGACTCGCCCCAGGCGGGTCGGCGAGGCAGCGGCGGTGGCACCGGGGCCGAACCGCTCCACCTGGGCGCCGGGACCTCCGCGGTCGCGGCAGGCTCCGGCTGGTCCGGGGGTTCCGGCTGGTCCGAGGGTTCCGGCTGGTCCGAGGGTACGGGTGGGGAGGTCGGCTCGTCGGCGACCGCCGGGTCCCGCTCCGGCTCCGCGCCCGGGGTGCTCCCGTCGGCCGGCCGTGCTCCCGGCTGGGGCTCCGGCATCGCGGCAATCTCCTCTCGCGCCGAACCGAGGTTAATACCGCGCCGCCACCATCGCCGATCGGGCGTGCGCGCGATGCCCGCCGGACGAACGCGTACCCTTGGGCATCATGAGTGCCCCGTCCACGACGCCGCGTGCGGCCGCGACCAACTCCGTGTGGTCCCAGCTCGAGCCGCTGCTACCCCAGATCTCCAAGCCCATCCAGTACGTCGGCGGCGAGTTGGGTGCGGTCACGAAGGACTGGGACGCGGCGACCGTGCGCTGGGCGCTGATGTACCCCGACGCCTACGAGGTGGGCCTGCCCAACCAGGGCGTGCAGATCCTCTACGAGGTGCTCAACGAGCTGCCCGACACCCTCGCCGAGCGGACGTACGCGGTCTGGCCGGACCTGGAGACGCTGATGCGCACGCACGGCGTGCCGCAGTTCACCGTCGACGCGCACCGGGCGGTGCGCGGGTTCGACGTGTTCGGCATCTCCTTCTCCACCGAGCTGGGTTACACGAACATGCTCACCGCGATCGACCTGGCCGGCATTCCGATGCTGGCCGCCGACCGCACCGACGCCGACCCGGTGATCGTGGCCGGTGGGCACGCCGCGTTCAACCCGGAGCCGATCGCCGACTTCATCGACGCCGCTGTGCTCGGCGACGGCGAGGAGGCGGTCCTGGAGATCACCGCGATCGTCCGGGAGTGGAAGGCCGAGGGCTCCCCGGGCGGCCGCGACGAGCTGCTGCTGCGGCTGGCCCGCACCGAGAGCGTCTACGTGCCGCGCTTCTACGACGTCGACTACCTGCCGGACGGCCGGATCCAGCGGGTCGTACCGAACCGGGCGGACGTGCCGTTCCGGGTGCACAAGCGCACGACGATGGACCTGGACGCCTGGCCGTACCCGAAGAAGCCCCTCGTTCCGCTGGCCGAGACGGTGCACGAGCGGTACGCGGTGGAGATCTTCCGGGGCTGCACCCGGGGTTGCCGGTTCTGCCAGGCCGGGATGATCACCCGCCCGGTGCGGGAACGGTCGATCACCACTGTCGCGCAGATGGTCCGTGAGGGCCTGGAGTTCTCCGGCTTCTCCGAGGTCGGCCTGCTGTCGCTCTCCTCGGCGGACCACTCCGAGATCGGCGACATGTGCTCGGGCCTCGCCCAGCAGTACGAGGGCACCAACGTCTCGCTGTCGCTGCCCTCGACCCGGGTGGACGCCTTCAACATCGACCTCGCGCAGGAGCTGTCCCGTAACGGGCGGCGCACCGGTCTGACCTTCGCCCCGGAGGGCGGGTCGGAGCGGATCCGCAAGGTCATCAACAAGATGGTGTCGAAGGAAGACCTGATCCGCACTGTCGTCACCGCGTACACCAACGGTTGGCGGCAGGTGAAGCTCTACTTCATGTGTGGCCTGCCCACCGAGACCGACGAGGACGTCCTCGAGATCGCCGAGATGGCCCACGAGGTGATCCGGGCCGGCCGGGCCGCGACCGGCTCCAAGGACATCCGCTGCACGGTCTCCATCGGCGGGTTCGTGCCGAAGCCGCACACCCCGTTCCAGTGGGCCGCGATGGACCGTCCGGAGGTCATCGACCACCGGCTCAAGATCCTCAAGCAGGCCATCAACGCGGACCGCTCGCTGGGTCGGGCCATCGGCTACCGGTACCACGACGGCGAGCCGTCGCTCATCGAAGGGCTGCTCTCCAGGGGTGACCGCCGTGTCGGTTCGGTCATCCGCAAGGTCTGGGAGAACGGCGGCCGGTTCGACGGGTGGAGCGAGCACTTCTCGTACCAGCGCTGGGTGGACGCGGCGGCCGAGACGCTGCCCGCCTTCGGGGTGGACCTCGACTGGTACACCACCCGTCAGCGCGACGAGCTGGAGGTCCTGCCCTGGGACCACCTCGACTCGGGCCTGGACAAGGACTGGCTCTGGCAGGACTGGCAGGACTCGTTCAGCGAGTTCGAGCAGGACGACTGCCGGTGGACGCCCTGCTTCGACTGCGGCGTCTGCCCATCGATGGACACCGAGATCCAGATCGGCCCCACCGGCAAGAAGCTGCTGCCGCTCACCCCGCTGGGCGGCAACGGCATGAAGGTCCCGTCGGGCCACTCGCACTCGCACTCGCACCCCTGACCGGGCTGCCTGCGGGCAGCGCCGGCCGGCGGTGACCCACCACCCTCCACATCCGACATGTCACCCAACGGGTCCGCGTCTCGCGGGCCCGTTGGCGTTGTCCGGTGTCCGGCCGCGCTGCGGCCGGACACCGGACCTTCCGTGATATCGGCCGTCATCTGTACCACGTGCTGGTGGCTGGGGCTGCCCCGACTAGGTCAGACTCGATACGCTGCGTCTGACATGGACCGACCCGGCGGGTCGGGGACGGGGGAGGAATCGCATGGGGAGCATCCCGCCGCCGAGTATCGGCGATCTGCAAGTCAGCGTCGAGGACCTGGACGCCGCCGCCACGTACGTCGAGCGGCTCAGGCAGTACATCGACGACACCATCAAGTACGAGATGGAACGCATCAAGGAGCGGATGAAGGGCGACAGCAACAACGCCCAGACCGTCCCTAACGGCACCCCGTTCGGCGCGTACGAGGACGCCCGCATGCAGTGGCGGGCCCTGGAAACCTCCACGGCGAACATGGAAGCGCACCTCACGACGCTCTCCCAGAAGCTCGCCGCGCTGAAGGAGGGCACCGAGGATATCGCCAAGGCGTTCCGCGACACCGAGGCGCGCAACGGCGCCAACGGCAAGGAGATCGAGCGGCTGCTGGAGTCGGCAGCGCCGCCGCCCACCGCCAGCGGCGCACCCACCTACCCGTACACGGCCTGAGGGGGACGTCATGGCTGGAGGAACCTGGGAGCGGTGCGTCCGCGAGGTGACGCTCTCCGCGGACCCGGAAACGGTCGGATCGGTCGGAGCGGGCTGGAGCAACCTCTCCAGCGGCCTGCAACAACTGCGCGACGCGCTCGTCGGGCGCTCGTTCGTCGGCCCGATCGCGACGGGCCAGGAACGCCCGCACGTCGGCGGTCTGCCTGGGATGCTCGCCGGTTGGAAGGGCAGCGGTGGTGACGCGTACCGCGAGCACCTGGGCAAGATCGGCAAGCAGATCGAGGATCTGATCACCGACGCGACGAACGTCAGTGGCGCGTTGACGCGGATCGAGGGCGACATCCGCAAGTCGGTCTCCACGATCCCGATCCCACTGATGGACGACTTCGGGTTCAACGAGTGGAGCCTGCCCAACGGCACCGAGCTCGACGATGCCCGCGACGGCGAGAGTTCGTCGGGGTTCCTCGCCGCGCTGCGCAAGGACTACCAGAGCAACCCCGGCTCGTACGCCGACGGCGCGTTCCGTGACAAGGCCGACGACCTGGAAGCGACGATGAAGGTCGACGGCCAGGCCGGTGACCAGAAGCGGGGCGGCTGGTGGGACACCGGAGCCCACCTGGACAACTGGTACCGGGACAATCAGAACGCGGCGAACACCGCGATGGCCCCGCTGCCCCAGGCGGTCTACACGGAGCGCCCCAAGCTCACCGTCAACGGCCCGGATGCCGGAGCCGAGGTCAACGACATCACTCGTGACACCCGGGTTCCGCCAACGGGGCGACCCGACATCGGTGGTGGCGACTTCGGCGGGAAGCCCGACATCGGTGGTGGCGGCCCCTCGATCGGCAGCAGGCCGCCGAGCATCGGCGACACTGGCGGTCCGACGTCCACAGTGGACGCGTTCTCCCCGACCAAGCCCGGTGGGATCGGCGATGGCTCGCCCACCGGCGGCACCGGTCAGCTCACACCCCCGTCAACGGGCTCCAGCTACCCGGGTTACCCGGACGGCGACGCCGGCTACAGCAGCGGTCTGGCTGGCGCCAGCCCGAGCGGCGTCGGTGGCCTGGGTGGTGGCATCGGCGGCGGCGGGGTCGGCAGCGCCGGTCTCGGTGGCGCTGGCGGTGGGTTCGGAGGCGGTGCCGGCGTCGGCTCGGCCGGCGGGATCGGTGCCGGCGGTGGCCTGGGCGGCGGTGCCGGGATCGGCGTGGGCGGCATCCCCGGCATGGTGGGTGGCGGCAACGGAAAGCTGCCGCCGATGACGAGCGCGGCGAACGCCTTGCGCACCGCCCAGGCCGCCGGCGGCGCCGGGATGGCGGGCGGCGCGCGTGGTGCGGGCGTCGGCGGCGCCGGAATGATGGGCGGCGGCATGATGGGCGGCGCGGGCGGCGCCGGGCACGGCGGTGGCACCGGCTCCGAGCACTCGTCGTGGTTGACTGAGGATGACGATCCGTGGGGTCCTGGTGACGGGGCGTCCCCGGGTGTCCTTCGATGAGGATGGACGGATGAGGGTGAACGTCGGAAGCCTCTGGTCTGTGACCGCCTGCCTGCTGGCGGGGCTCCTGGTGGTGGGGGCCGCTCAGCCGGCGGCAGCCGCGCCCCGGCGGGCCGAGCAGTGGTATCTGGACGAGTTCCGGATCGACCAGGTGCACAAGATCTCGACCGGGCGGGGCGTGGTCGTGGCCGTGATCGACAGTGGCGTCGATGCCAGCCATCCGGACCTGCGCGGTCAGGTGCTTGCCGGTGGTCGCAGCTACGGCACCTCCGGCGACGGCCGGTCCGACGACGACGGACACGGCACGCACATAGCCGGCATCATCGCGGCGAAATCCAGCGGCGACGGGGTGGTCGGCATCGCCCCCGCTGTGAAGATCCTGCCCATCAAGATGCGCAAGGACGACGGGGTCTACAAGGGCGCTGGGATCGCCCGGGGCATCCGGATGGCCGTCGACGGCGGCGCAAAGGTGATCAACATTTCCATTAGTGGCCCGGGCCTCGCCAACCCGGTGGAGCGGGACGCGATCAAGTACGCGTTGGACCGTGACGTCGTGGTGGTCGCCTCCGCCGGTAACACCGCCAAGGGCCACGTCGCGGTCGGAACCCCGGCCAACACCCCCGGTGTGGTCGCGGTGACCGGGACGACAAAGGGCGGAGCGTTCTGGTCCGGCTCCGTCCAGGGGCCGGAGGCGGTGGTCGCCGCTCCCGGCGACAGCGTCTACAACGTCACGAACGAGGGTGGCTACGGCTGGGGTGACGGCACCTCCGACTCCGGTGCGATCGTCTCCGGTCTGGCCGCGCTGATCCGGTCGAAGTATCCGGATCTCAACGCTCCGAGCGTGATCAACCGGATCATCCGGACCGTGCGGGACGCGGGCCCGTCCGGCCGCGATCCGCAGTACGGCTTCGGAGTGATCGACCCGATGAAGGCGCTGACCGCGAACGTGCCGGCGGTCACCGCCAACCCGCTGCTCGACCCGGCCGCGGCGCCGGTCGACCCGGGCTCGACTGCCCGTGCCGCGGGTCCGGACGAGGAGTTCGACGTCACCCAGCACGGCGATCGCGGTGGCCCGACCGACCAGCAGGTCATGGTGGTGGGCATCGGCATCGCCGTGGTGCTGGTGTTGCTGTTGGGGCTGGCGGTGTTCCTCATCTGGAACCGCCGGCGGTACCGGCGGGAGGCGGCTCGGGCCGCCGACATCCCGGACGAGGCGTTGGACCAGGCGCTCTCTGGTGCCTACCCGTCGCCGGGCGCGGGTTACGCCCCGCCGTCCGGCTACCCGCCAGCCCCCGGGTACGCCCCATCCGCCGGGTATGCCGCTCCGCCCCCCGGCCAGGGCCCGCCCTCCGGCTACGGCCCGCCTCCCGGTTATGCGCCGCCTCCCGGTTACGGCCCCCCGGGCGGACCGCCGCCCGCCCCGCCGCAGGAGCGGTAACCGGTCCTGATCGTGGTGGCCGGCTGGTGACTCTTGCGGGTCACCAGCCGGCCATCGGGCTTTTCCGGCCGGTGGTCACGACTCGTACGACCATTTTGCACCCGTCTGTCGGGCCAATCGGCCGCCCCGGCTGCGTACCGTCACGAGCCCTGCGCCAGGATGGGCGGACACGCAGGTACACCCGAGGAGCCCACGATCGCCAGAAAGCCTCAACCCGAGGGCGGCCAGGCACCGGTCGTCCAGCGCGTCCGCATCCGGTACGCCAAGCGTGGACCGCTGCGATTCACCTCGCACCGGGACTTCGCCCGGGCGTTCGAGCGCGCGCTACGCCGGGCCGCCGTGCCGGTCGCCTTCTCCCAGGGTTTCCATCCGCACCCGAAGATCTCCTACGCCAGCGCCGCGCCCACCGGGGTGGCGAGCGAGGCGGAGTACCTGGAAATCGCCCTTCAGGCGGCCGTCGACCCGGCGGCCTTGCGCGCCGCGTTGGACGCCGCGCTCTCGCCGGGGCTGGACGTCCTGGACGCCGTGATCGCCGAAGGGGGCAACCTGCCCGACCGGATCGAGGCGTCGCACTGGCACATCGAGTTGCCTGAGGTCGACACGGCGGTGCTGCGCGCTGCGGTGGACGCCTTCGTGGCGGCCGAGGAGGTGCTGGTCGAGCGGATGACCAAGCAGGGTCGACGCACTTTCGACGCCCGAGCCGCCGTGATATCGATCGATGTCCAACTGCCTACGCCGACGCCTTCCGGGGCGCCGGCCGTACCGTGTGCGATACTCGAACTGGTCGTGCGGCAGGTCACCCCGTCCGTACGGCCCGATGACGTCCTTTCCGGCCTCCGCGTGGTGGCCGACCTGGAGCCGCCGGTTTCGCCGAGGGTGACACGGCTGGCTCAGGGCACGTTGACCGCGCAGGGTGCGATCGTGGATCCGTTGGATGCGGACCGCGACGGGGCAGCCATCGTTGGGCACTGACCGACGGTCGGTGTTCTGGCAGGCAGACTTCGGCGGTCGCGCACCACGCGCGCCCGGCGGAAACACTTTTGCGGCGACCCTGCGTGGCAGCGCTCACCCGCGCCCGGGCTAGCCAGAACTGGAGAACGTCCATGCTCGAGAACGAGCCCGAGGGCGGCGAACGGACCGGTTCACAGCCGGCCGGTGCAACCGCCGACCAGAGCACCACGGCCGACGGTGCCGCCGTCGAGACCTCCACCACGGCCGTCGGTTCGGCCTCGGTGGAACCGGCCGGCGCGGAGAGCGCTCCCGCTGAGGCCGCCGAACCGGCCGCGCCAGCGCGGCGCACCCGGGCGACCCGTCGTCGGGCCGCCCCGCTCAACCAGCCGGAGCAGACCGACGCCCCGATCGAGGCGCCCACCGGTGGCGCCGGCAACGTCGAGTCGCCGCAGGCGGAGGTCTTCGCCCCGGTCTCCGGCGACCTGGACGTCGCACCGAAGACTCCCCGGCGCCGCCGCAAGGCCACCCCCGTCGAGACGACCGCCGAGGAGCCGCTGGTCGCCGCCTCTGCGGAAGCGGCCTCGGCCGAGGTGGTGCCGCCGGTCAAGGTGACCCGTACCCGGCGCAAGAAGGCCACACCGGCTGCCGTCGAGGAGCCGCCCGCCACCGAACAGCCGACCGCCGTCGACGAGTCGCCAGCGGTCGAGGAGCCGGTCGTCGAGGAGCCGGACGTCGCCGAGGCGCCGGCGGAGTCCGACCTGCGCGAGGCAGAGGCCGAGTTGAACGACTCCCCGGCCCTCCCGAGCACGTCCGCCGCCGAACTGGCCTGGAGTAGCGGTGCGCAGGAGCGCTCCGGCGAGGTGCCACCTGGTGTGGCCGTCTCCGGTGTGACGGATGAGCCGAACGAGCCGGCCGAGATCGAGCCGGAGCAGCCGCGTACCCGTCGTCGGCGCGCTGCGCTCTCCGCGCCCACAGTGCTGTTCATGGCACCCCAGCCGGACGCCGTGCCGGTGACCCGACCGGTGGAGCCCGCCGCGGCGACCGAGGAGCCGGCCGTCGAGGAAGCCGCCGAGCCGTCCCGCCGCCGTCGGCGTGGTCGCCGCGAGGTCGAGCCGGTGGAGCCGATCGAGGCCATCGAGGCCGAAGAGGAACCGACCGAGGAGGCCGACGAGGCCGCCGAGGCGGATGAGGACGACGAGGACAGCGCCGCCGCGCGCCGCCGCCGCCGACGTGGTCGCCGGGGCCGGGGCCGGGGCAAGGGCGGGGCCGACGACGCCGAGGACGAGGAGTCCGAGGAGGCGGCGCAGGCCGATGAGGAAGAGACCGCCGAGGCCGAAGCCGAGGGCGACGAGGACGAGGAGTCCGAGGGCGGGGACGGCCTGACCCGTCGCCGTCGTCGCCGTCGCCGTCGTGGCGCCGGTGACACGGAGGGCGCGGCGGACGACGGCGTGCCGACAGTGGTGAAGATCCGCGAGCCGCGCCGGACCGTCGACGAGGTGCAGGGTGTGTCCGGCTCGACCCGGCTGGAGGCCAAGCGCCAGCGTCGCCGGGACGGTCGGGAGCAGCGCCGTACCCGCCCGCCGATCCTCAGCGAGTCGGAGTTCCTGGCGCGCCGGGAGGCCGTCGACCGGGTGATGGCGGTCCGCCAGCGCGGTGACCGCACCCAGATCGCCGTCCTGGAGGACGGCGTGCTGGTCGAGCACTACGTCACCCGCAACTCCTCCGGGACGATGGCCGGCAACGTGTACCTCGGCAAGGTGCAGAACGTGCTGCCGAGCATGGAGGCCGCGTTCGTCGACGTCGGTCGGGGCCGCAACGCCGTGCTGTACGCCGGTGAGGTCAACTGGGACACCTCCGGGCTGGAGGGGCGGGCCCGCTCGATCGAGCAGGCGCTGCGCTCCGGCGACTCGGTGCTGGTCCAGGTCACCAAGGACCCGATCGGGCACAAGGGCGCACGGCTGACCAGCCACATCGCGCTCTCGGGTCGGCACCTGGTCTACGTGCCCAACGGCAACGCCTCCGGGATCAGCCGCAAGCTGCCGGACAACGAGCGCAAGCGGCTGCGCGACGTGCTCAAGAAGCTGGTCCCGGACGGCGCGGGCGTGATCGTCCGGACGGCCGCCGAGGGCGCCACCGAGGACGAGTTGGCCCGCGACGTCAAGCGGCTCCAGGCGCAGTGGGAGGACATCCAGGCCAAGGCCGCCGAGGGTGGCGCTCCGGTGCTGCTCTACGGGGAGCCCGACCTGGTCATCCGGGTGGTCCGGGACCTGTTCAACGAGGACTTCCGCGAGCTGGTGATCGAGGGCGAGCAGTCGTACGACATGGTCGAGTCGTACCTGTCGCACGTCTCCCCGGACCTGGTCGACCGGATGCGCCGGCACGTCGGCACGAGCGACGTCTTCGCCGAGTACCGGATCGACGAGCAGATCATCAAGGGCCTGGACCGCAAGGTCTTCCTGCCCTCCGGCGGCTCGCTGGTGATCGACCGCACCGAGGCGATGACTGTCGTCGACGTCAACACCGGCAAGTACACCGGTTCCGGGGGCAACCTGGAGGAGACCGTCACCCGCAACAACCTGGAGGCGGCGGAGGAGATCGTCCGTCAGCTCCGGCTGCGGGACATCGGCGGCATCGTGGTGATCGACTTCATCGACATGGTGCTGGAGTCGAACCGTGAGCTGGTGCTGCGCCGACTCACTGAGTGCCTGGGCCGGGACCGCACCAAGCACCAGGTCACCGAGATCACGTCGCTCGGCCTGGTGCAGATGACCCGTAAGCGGATCGGCGCGGGCCTGCTGGAGGCGTTCAGCGAGACCTGCGAGTGCTGCAAGGGCCGGGGCGTCATCATCCACACCGAGCCGGTGCCGGAGAAGCCGCGTCCCGCCGGTGCGGGGGAGAAGGTCAAGGCGGTCGCCTCAGCGGTGGCTCCCGCTCCGGCAGCCGAGCAGGGTGCCACCTCGTCCCGCCGCCGGGCGCGCAAGAACGCCCCGGCTGCGGCCGAGCGGACCGCGGTCGAGGTCGTCGACACCGACACCACGGCCGAGCCGGGCGCCGACTACCAGGACACCATGGGCTACGACCTGTCCCGCTACGAGTCGGACACCGCCGCCGCGCCGGCGATCTCCGATGCTCAGCAGGGTGAGTCGGCTCGGCTGGCCGCGGCGGACGACCCGGACGCGCTCGCTGACGGTGAGGGCGACGAGGAAACCACCGAGGGCGGTGGCGGCCGTCGCCGGTCGCGTCGCGGTGGCACCCGTCGGCGGACCCGCCCCTGAGCGCCTGACCGGCCACGTGTTTGACGAGGTCCCTCTCCCGGCAAAGTGACGGGGGAGGGACCTCGCCGTTGTGGCCACCCGGTCCTCGATCGGCTGTCCCAGGTCAGGAGAAGAAGATGCGCCGTCTGCTCGCGGTCACCGCGCTGCTCGCCATGCTCTCCGTCGCGGCCGGCTGCTCCACCGGTGGGACCGCCGAGGGCGCTGGCTCGGCGGCAGCCGGCACCCCTGCCGGCCCGACCGCAATGCCGGCCAGCGGTCATGTGGCGGGCGGCGACGCCACCCAGGTCTGCGCCGCCGCGCAGGAGGCCAGCACCACAGCCGTTCGGACGTACGTGGCTGAGCTGGGTCAGATGCTCGCGGCGGTGGGCGCCGGGGACAGCCGCACGGCCGAGGCCGCCCGGGGACGGGCCGAGGCGGCGCTGGCGGGCTGGCGGACCGTACTGCGGGAGCAGTCGGAGCGGACCGACGATCCGCAGCTCAAGACGCTGCTCACCGACCTCGGCACCGAGATTTCCGCGCTCGGTGCCGACGTCGAGTCGATCGACGAGACCGAACTCGACCGGCTCCAGCAGCGCCTCGACCAGCTCTGCGCGCGCTGACCAGGGCGGGCCGGTTTGGGGTCCGGGCCAGCGATGGCGTACTCTTGCCTGCGGCCCACCTTTGGTGTGCCGAGTTCCCGTGTGCCCGCGCCGCCGTGCACTGCTACCCGGCGAGCCGCTGCGGGAACGACCGCCAGCAGCCTCAACGACAGGGAGTCCGCCTCCGATGTACGCGATCGTCAAGACCGGCGGCAAGCAGTACAAGGTCGCCGAGGGCGACGTGATCGAGGTCGAGAAGCTCACCGGTGCCCCCGGTGACGCGGTGAAGCTCACCGCGGTGCTCCTCGTCGACGGTGACGACCTGGTGACCGACGCGGCGAAGCTTGCCGAGGTCGCGGTGTCCGGCGAAATCGCCGCGCACACCAAGGGCCCGAAGATCCGGATCCACAAGTTCAAGAACAAGACTGGCTACCACAAGCGCCAGGGTCACCGCCAGCCGTTGACCCAGGTCAAGGTGACCGGCATCTCCAGCGGGAAGTAGGTCGTCCTCCAATGGCTCACAAAAAGGGTGCGTCCAGCTCGCGTAACGGTCGTGACTCCGCGGCCCAGCGACTCGGCGTGAAGCGCTTCGGTGGTCAGGTCGTCAGCGCCGGTGAGATCATCATCCGGCAGCGTGGCACCAAGTTCCACCCCGGTGACCTGGTCGGCCGTGGCGGCGACGACACGCTGTTCGCGCTGTCCGCCGGTGCGGTCCTGTTCGGCACCAAGCGCGGTCGCAAGACCGTCAGCATCGTTCCGCAGCAGTAGTTCTCGGGCTAAGCGGGCCGCGGACCTCCGGGTCCCGGCCCGCTTAGCCTTTTTCGCGAAGTGCGAGGTTGGACCTCGCTGGAAGGATTGACGCCGTGGCAACGTTCGTTGACCGGGTCGTTCTGCATCTGCAGGCCGGCGATGGCGGGCACGGTTGTGCCTCGATCCACCGCGAGAAGTTCAAGCCCTTCGGTGGACCGGACGGCGGCAACGGTGGGCACGGGGGCAGCGTGTCCCTGGTGGTCGACCCGCAGGTGACCACGCTGCTCGACTTCCACTTCCACCCGCACGTCAAGGCCGACAACGGCAAGGGCGGCGCCGGCTCGAACCGGGACGGGGCCAACGGCCACAACCTGGTGCTCAAGGTGCCCAACGGCACAGTGGTGCAGACCTCCGATGGCACAGTGCTGGCCGACATGGTCGGCGCCGGCACCACCTTCGAGGTCGCCCGCGGTGGGCGCGGCGGGCGGGGCAACGCCTCGCTGGCCAACGCCAAGCGCAAGGCGCCCGGCTTCGCCGAGCTGGGGGAGCCCGGCGACCAACTGGACATCGTGCTGGAGCTGAAGAGCGTCGCCGATGTGGGCCTGGTGGGCTTCCCGTCCGCCGGCAAGTCGTCGCTGATCTCGGTGATCTCCGCCGCGAAGCCGAAGATCGCCGACTACCCGTTCACCACCCTGGTGCCCAACCTCGGCGTGGTCCGGATGGACAACCACACCTTCACCGTGGCGGACGTGCCGGGCCTGATCCCCGGCGCGGCCACCGGCAAGGGCCTGGGCCTGGAGTTCCTGCGGCACATCGAGCGCTGCGCGGTGCTGGTGCACGTCATCGACTCGGCGACCCTGGAACCCGGCCGTGACCCGGTGGCCGACATCGACGCCATCGAGGCCGAGCTGAGCCAGTACGGCGGTCTGGCCGACCGCCCACGGCTGGTCGCCGTCAACAAGGTAGACGTGCCGGACGGCCGGGACCTCGCCGAGATCGTGCGCCCCGACCTGGAGGAGCGCGGTTACCAGGTGTTCGAGGTCTCCGCGGCCACCCGGGAAGGGCTCAAGGAGCTGACCTACGCGATGGCCGAGCTTGTCGACGCGGAGCGTAAGGCCGCCCCGCCCGCCGAGCCGACCCGGATCGTCATCCGCCCGATCGCCGTGGACGACGACGGTTTCACCATCACTGCCGAGGCGGACGGCTCGTTCACGGTGCGCGGCGTGCGGCCGGAGCGCTGGGTCAAGCAGACCAACTTCGACAACGACGAGGCGGTCGGCTACCTGGCTGACCGGCTGGCCCGGCTCGGGGTGGAGGACAAGCTGGCCAAGGCCGGCGCGCAGCCCGGTGACCTGGTCCGGATCGGCGTGCGCGAGTTCGACTGGCAGCCGACCCTCTTCGCCGGTGTGGACTTCGTACCCGGCAACCGGGGCACCGATGTCCGCCTGGAGGAGAAGTCGAACCGGGCCTCCGCCGCGGATCGGCTCGCCGCCCGGAAGGCTCGCCGGGTGCGTTCGGCCGACGATCTGGGCGCGGACGCGTCCGACGACGACATCGACGACGAGGACGACGCCGAGTAGTTCGTTGCGCTCCGTGGTGGGGTTGATTTCCGGAAACCCTCCCGAAATCCACGCGTCCTAGCGTGGGGTGATGCTGATCGAGTCCCGGCCCGGCACCGACCCGGAGATCGCCGCCATGGTCATCGCGCAGCAGCGTGAGCTGCGCGAGGCCGATGGTGGGTTGGACGGGCAGGTCTTCGTCCCCCATGACGACGTCCGCTACCTGGCGGTGGTGGTGAACGGCCGGGCGGTCGCCTGTGGTGGGCTCCAGGCGATCGATACCGAGACCGGCGAGGTCAAGCGGATGTACGTCCGGCCCGCGTACCGGGGGCGGGGGATCGGTCGTCAGTTGCTCGCCGCGCTGGAGGAGTGCGCGTTCCGGCAGGGGCACTCGGTGGTCTGCCTGGAGACGGGCACCTACCTGCCGGCCGCGATCGCGCTGTACACCTCGTGCGGCTACCAGCAGGTCCCGGTCTACGGCGAGTACGTGGGCAACCCGTACAGCGTCTGTTTCGCCAAGCGGTTGCCGGTCGCGGCCTGACGGCCGCGTCGCCGCTGCCGTGTCGCCGTTTTCAGGCGCCGGTGCTGGCGTGCTCGACGGTCACCGGCTTCGACTCCGGCGAGGCGTGCTGGCGCAGCACGATGCTCAGCAGGATCAGCGCGCCGACCGCGAGGAACTCGCTCTGCCAGTTCTGCATGGACTGGAACCAGAAGTCGCTGGTGCCGAGGAACTCCCACACCCCGATCGGCGGCGCCCCGCTCTGGAGCGCCTGCTCCTGGTTGTACGCGGCGGTGCCGCCGAGCAGGTGACCGACGAACGAGCCGGCGAAGATCAGCAGCAGCGCGAGGGAGAGGCTGTTGCGGTAGATCACCAGCGGCAGGCCGCCGACGCGTACCGGCCAGGGTGACTGCGGGGTCGCCCGGCGCTCGTCGTCCTCCGGTCGGTCGGTCTGGTCCATCGGCTTCGACTCGGCCGAGCCCCGCTGCACCAGGTACGCCGTGAGCAGCACGTACCCGCCCATCTGGAGGAACTCGGACTCCCAGTTCTCGAAGACCGACTCCGCGAAGTGCCCACTGGTCAGGTACGCCGGCCAGCTCAGCGGCGCGGCCCCGAACTCGGTCAGCTCCTCATTGTGGGTCTGCCAGCCGAAGACGCTCTGCAACACCAGAAAGACCAGGAACGCCCCCAGCATGGCGACGGCCAGGGCGTTGTCACGCAGCCAACGAGGCATGGTCGCACCTCCTTCGCCGGTCAGTTACCCCTGCGGGTGTGACCGCGAAACCACAAAAGTCCAGTTCAGTGCCGGTCGGCGGGACTGTCCAGGCGTCCGCCGGTGCCGGCCTGGTTCGACAGCAGCAGCCCGAGCGCGAGCATCCCGAAGCCGAGCGCGAGGTGCAGCCAGTTGTCGGCGTCGTTGACCGGCAGGATGTTCGCCCCGCCCTCCGGGTTGACCGCCTCGATCCCCAGGCCGTACAGCCACAGAGCGAGGTAGACCGCGCCACCGGCGGCCAGGAAGACGCGGGCGCCGGCGACGCTGCGGGCCAGCACCAGGCCGGCCAGCCCGAAGAGCAGGTGCACCGCGTTGTGCAGGATCGACACCTGGAACAGCCCGAGCAGGCGGGCGTCCGAGTGGTGCCCGGCGAACCGCAGCTCGCCGTAGTCGGTGGTGATGCCGGGGATGAAGCCGAGGACGCCGATCAGCAGGAAGACCCCGGCCACTACCAGCGCGGCCAGCTGGACCCGGGGTCGGGGACCGGCCGCTCGGCCGCCTCGTGCGTCTCGTGCCATCGCTGCCCCCTCCGTGGATCTGCCGGCCTCGCGAACCTCACTGTCCGCAGCGGCGACGTGACGCAGCCCGACGATCCTCCATTTTGAAGACCAACCGGTGGGCCGCGCAGATAAATGCACGAAGAGGTATGGAAGCCGAAACGCAGGGTAGGTGAATGGTCAGCGGCGGCGGCAACGCGCCGCATCCCCCCAGCACAACCGCTACGACTTTCTGAGCGGAAGGGAAATCATGACTTACGATCTTTCACCTACGTCTTCCACGTACGGGCAGCAGTCGACCAACGGCGGTGGCGTCCGCGACCAGGCGCGCCAGGTCGGGTCGGAGGCCGCGCAGGCCGGTGGCGCGGTCGCCCAGACCGCCAAGGAGCAGGGCACCGAGGTCGGCCGTGAGACGGCCCGGCAGGCCCGCAACCTGTACGGCGAGGCCCGCAGCCAGCTCGCCAGCCAGACCGGTGAGCAGCAGCGCCGAGCCGCCGGTGGGCTGCGTTCGCTGGCCGACGAGATGCGCTCGATGGCCGAGCAGGGTGGCCAGGCCGGCCCGGTGACCGAGCTGGCCCGCCAGGCAGCCGACCGGGTGCAGGGTGTCGCCGGCTGGCTTGAGCAGCGTGAGCCCGGCGACCTGATCACCGAGGCACGCGACTATGCGCGGCGTAACCCGGGCACCTTCCTGGTCGGCGCTGCGGTGCTCGGTGTGCTGGCCGGCCGGCTGACCCGTGGCATCTCGGCCGCGGGCGACGACTCCGGCAACGGTTCCTCGACCTTCCGGGGCGCCGGGGCGTACGACCCGGAGCAGACCGCCGTGATCCCGACGCCGCCGCCGGCGCCCCGCGCGGTGCCGGACGCCGTTCCGCCGGGCGGCTACCTCGACCCGACCCCCGGCACGCACACCCCGCCGACGTCCGGTGGCTACGCCGACCAGACGCCCGGTGGCTACGCCGACCCGGCGCCCGGCGGCTCTGTCGAGCCCGGCCGGGGCGACTACCCGGAGCACTCCGGCACCGGCCAGCCGCTGCCACCGGTGACCCAGACCGACCCGCTGCCGGGCGTGCCGTCCAGCGGCAGCCCTCGCCCGTGAGCCGCCGAGTCATCCGAAGGGAGGCGACGGCATGAGCATGCCGACGCAGGGGTCCGGACTGGACTCCGGTTACCACCCCGACGCGGGTGCCCCGCACACCGCGTCGGAGGTGAAGAGCAGCTCGCTGGGTGACCTGATGCGTCAGGTCACCACCGACCTGTCGACGCTGATGCGTCAGGAGGTCGAGCTGGCCAAGGCCGAGATCCGGCAGGAGGGCAAGAAGGCCGGCAAGGCCGCGGGCCTCTTCGGCGGTGCCGGCTTCGGCGGCTACATGGTGGCCCTCTTCGTGTCCATCGCCATCTGGCAGTTCCTGGACAACGTCATGGACTCCGGCCTGGCCGCGCTGATCGTGGCCGTGATCTGGGCCGTGGTCGCCGCGGTCCTCTACTCGATGGCCAAGAAGAACGCTCAGCACGTACGCGGGCTCAGGCAGACCAACGACAGCGTGCAGCGGATCCCCGACGCGCTCAAGCCGCACCCGGAGGGAGTCACCCGATGAGCACCGATCCCGATCAGATCCGCCGGGAGATCGAAGCCACCCGTAACAGCCTCAGCTCCGATGTGGATGCGCTGGCGTACAAGGTCAGCCCGAGCCGCATCGTCGACGACCGTAAGCAGCGGGCCCGTTCCGCTCTGCAGAATGTGAGGGACAAGGTCATGGGAACCGCGTCTGACCTCGGCCACGGCACCGGCCAGGCCGCCCACTCGGTGGGTGACCGCGCCTCGTCGGCGGCCTCCAGCGTCAGCGACGCCGCGCACTCGGCGGCGAGCACCGTCAGCGACGCCGCGCACAGCGCGCCGCGGGTGATCCGGCAGAAGTCCCAGGGCAACCCTCTCGCCGCCGGCCTGATCGCGTTCGGGGTCGGCTGGCTGGCCTCGTCGCTGATCCCGGCCTCCCGCCGCGAGCAGCAGGCCGCAACCCAGGTGAAGGCCAAGGTCAGCGAGCACAGCGGGGCCGTGAAGGAGAAGCTGGGCGAGGTGGCCAGCGAGCTGCGCGAGCCGGCCCAGCAGGCCGCCGAGTCGGTGAAGTCCACCGCTCAGGACGCGGTGCACGCGGTCAAGGACGACACGAAGTCCGCCGCCCACCACGTCAAGGACCACGCAACCCCCTGACCCACCCCAACAGCACGACAGCTCGCGGTCACCCTCCGGTGCCCGCGAGCTGTCGCGTTGAGGTCAGCGCCGATCTTGCGGTTTCGGCCGGAGTTTCGTGGGTCTACCGACGGTTTTGTCCCAACCGGAAGTGCAAGATCGCGGGGAGCCGTGGGTTGCGTGGGGCGGGGTTGGCGGCTCGGCGGATTCGGGTGTCGCCGTAGCGGACGCCGCCCAGCAGGAGACGCTGGCTGACCGCCAGCCAGCCGCACACACCGCGTTCCAGCAGCCAGAGTGGGGCCGCCAACGCCGTGGCCGGCGGGAAGACCCGGGTGCCACCGGCGCGGCGGCGACCCGCCTCGGCCAGGGCGACGACCCCGGCCACCGCGCCGAGCACCAGCCTGGGCCGGCGCGACGCGACGGCCGCCGCCAGTGCCGGCAACACCGCGAGCACGGCCAGCAGGCGGGCCGGTTGAGCCAGATCGTCGTACGCCTGACGGACCCGTTGACCGCGGAAGTGCGCGGCGTCCGGAGGCAGCCGGCGGACGTACAGCCAGGCCGGGGCGGCCTCGGTGCCGCCGTACCCGCGCACCGTGCGGATCAGCTCCAGGTTTTCGAAGAGCACGTCCGGGTCGTACCCGCCCATCGCGAGGAAGGTGCTGCGCCGCACGGCGAGGGTGCCCGGGTAGTCCGCCCCGAGCGCCCGGTTGAGCAGCGTGCGGCCGGTGTCCCACCAGGCGTGCCAGGGCAGCGGGTCGAAGTAGTTCTGCGGTCGTACCAGGTCGGCCCGGTCCAGCAGCCTGTGTACCGCGCGCAGCGCGGACTCGTCGTACCGGACGTCGTCGTCGGCGATCACCACGTCCTCGTGGCCGGCCGCGCGGACGCCGGTGCGTACACCGAGCACCTTGCCGTTGAGCCCACGCTCGCCCGGATCCGGTGAAAGGTGCCGGACCAGCCCTCGCCACGCCTCGGCGTGCCGGGCGAACAGGGGCGGAGGGGAGCCGTCGACCACGAGCACCTCCACCCGGTGACCGAGCCAGCGCAGGTAGTCGGTCAGCTCGGCCAGGCCGGTGTCGGTGTGCCAGCGCAGCGGCAGCACGTACGTCATCGGTAGGCGCACCGGCGACGTGCCGGTGCCGGCCGGTGCGACCTCGCACCGGCGGGTGGCGGGCCGGGCGTCTCCGGTAGGGCTGAACAAGGACATGACAACTCCGTGGCGGACAGGTCGTGGTCGGTGTTGAGCAGCATCTGCCCGCATTTCCGTCGATCAAACAGCTGGTCGTTTCGACTGGCGGACCCCGGGTAGCGCTGCCCTCAAGAGCTGTCCATGCCCGGTTGTCCGGGTGGAGGAGATAGACGTGATGACCAACAACGGAACCAGGTGGGCGCTGCTCGGCGTCACCGCGGCGACGGCGGTCGGCGTGGGGCGGGCGGTGGCCCGCCGTCGGCATCGGCATCAGCCGGAGCGACAGGACGGTTGGTACGTGGTGCGTCGCGGGGTGACCGTGGACCGGTCCCGGGACGAGGTGATCGGCTTCTGGACCGACCGCGAACGGCTGGACCGCGCGCTGGCGGGGTGGGCCACGTTGCAGCAACTCGACGAGCGGCGTTGGCGGTGCGTGGCCCGCGACCGGGCCGGCGGTGAGACGCAGTGGCGGGCCGAGATCACCGTCGAGGGGGCGGGCACCCTGACGTGGCGGGTCGAGGACGGGCCGATGCCGCAGCTGGGGCGGATCGAGCTGGCCGAAGCACCCCAGGGTCGGGGCACCGAGATCCGGGCCGAGCTGCGCTACCGCTCCGGTCCGGTGCGTCGGTTGGCCGGCCTGGTCGGCGGTGACGAGCCGGACCTGGCGCTGCGGGACGCGTTGCGGCGGGTGAAGGCGCTGATCGAGTGTGGCCAGGTGGTGGACACCCGGGAAGACCCGTCCGGCCGGAGCCCCGCCCAGGAGAAGGCGACCGACAACATGCGGGAGAAGCTGATGACGGGAGGACGGGCGTGAGGGCGCTCTGCTGGGAAGGCGTCGGCAAGCTGGCCGTCCGGGACGTGCCGGAGCCCCAGATCCGCGCCGAGGGAGACATCATCGTCCGGGTCCGGGCCAGCAGCGTCTGCGGCTCCGACCTGCACCTGATCAACGGATACCTGCCGGCGATGCGAAAGGGGGACATCCTCGGCCACGAGTTCATGGGCGAGGTGATGGAGACCGGGCCCGGCGTACGGCGGCACCGGGTCGGCGACCGGGTGGTGGTGGGGTCGGTGGTCGCCTGCGGTGGCTGTTGGTACTGCCGGACCGAGCAGTACTCGCTCTGCGACAACTCCAATCCGCAACCGGTGTTCACCGAGAAGCTGTGGGGGCACTCACCGGCCGGCATTCTGGGCTACTCGCACGCCGCCGGCGGCTACTCGGGATCACACGCCGAGTACATCCGGGTGCCGTTCGGCGACATCGGCGCCTTCGCCGTACCCGACGGAGTGCCGGACGACTCGGTGGTGTTCGCCTCCGACGCGATGCCCACCGGGTGGATGGCGGCGGACTTCTGCGGGCTCAGCGGTGGCGAGGTGGTGGCCGTCTGGGGTGCCGGTGGCGTCGGTCAGATGGCGGCCCGTTCGGCGCAACTCCTGGGCGCCGGACGGGTCATCATGATCGACCGATTCCCGGATCGGCTCAAAACCGCCACCGAACGGATCGGGGTCGAGACGATCAACTACGCGGAAACCGACGTGCTGGAGGCGCTGCGTGAACTGACCGCCGGGCGCGGGCCGGACGCCTGCATCGAGGCGGTCGGCATGGAGTCGCACGACGTCGGACCGACCTACGCGTACGACCGGGTGAAGCAGGCGGCGCGGTTGCAGACCGACCGCCCGACCTCGGTCCGCCAGGCGATCATGGCGTGCCGCAAGGGCGGCACGGTGAGCATCGTCGGTGTGTACGCCGGCCTGGTCGACAAGTTTCCGCTCGGCGCGGCCATGAACAAGGCCCTGGTGCTGCGGATGGGGCAGATGCACGCGCAGCGTTACATCCCGATGTTGCTCGACCGGCTCGCCGCCAGCGAGATCGACCCCGGTTATCTGGCCACCCACCCGCTCTCCCTGGAGCAGGGCGCCCAGGGGTACGAGCTGTTCGAGAAGAAGGAGGACGGCTGTCTGCGCAGCGTTCTGCATCCCTGACGGCTGGGCGTACCCGCCTCGCCGGTCGCTGCGATCGGCGGGGCGGGTCAGCCGGTGCGGCGGACGTTGGTGATTGTCAGCCCGAGGGGCGGCAGCGCGGGCATCCGGTGCAGATCCAGGGCCAGGTTCTGGACGGGAACGTCGTAGCGCATGCTGGTGACGAGGTTGGTGACCGCCCGTTTCATCAGGTCGATGGTGATCCACTCACCGGCGCAGCGGTGCCCGGCCCAGTGGTCGCCGCCGCCCTGCGGGATCAGCGCGAACGGGTCGACCCGGCGGCCGGCGAACCGCTCCGGGCGAAACAGCTCCGGTTGCGGCCAGAGCCTCGGGTGGTGGTTGGTGCCGTAGAGGTCGAGCAGCACCCGCCGGCCGCGCGGAAAGTGGTGGCCCTGCCAGTCGAAGGACCGCCGGACCCGGGCCGCCGCGATCGGAAAGAACGGGTAGTAGCGGCGTACTTCCTGGACGAACTGCTCGGTGGCCTCGTCGTCGTCACGGACCCGGTCCCGCCAGGCCGGATGGTCGTGCAGGGCGACCGCGGCGAAGGTCATGTACTGGTCGACGGCGACGACCGGGCGTAGCACGTTGAGCAGTTCCACCGCCGCGATCCGCCGGGGGAGGAGCTTGCCGCGCCCGTCCCGGTGTTCGGCGATCACCGCCAGGGCGCTACCGGTCGGCGCCGGGGCGAAACCGACCCGGGTCCGCTCGATGAGGTCGGCGAGCCAGCGTTCGGCGCGGTACCGGGCCAGCCGTCCCCGCCAGTGCCGGGGGCCCAGCACGGCCGGTGCCTCGATCATGGCGTGCAGCTCGACGGCGCGGCGCTCTACCTGCGACGCGGGCAGCGGCACCCCGGCCCAGGCGAAGACCACCCGGGTCAGCATTCGGCCCAGCTCGTCGTAGAGCGACACCGGGCCGGCGCTCTCCCAGGCGGCAACCCGGGTCCGCCACTCGTCGTCGAAGAGCTGACCCAGTCGCTGGATCGCCGACGGTGTCATGATCGACATGAACATGGCCTTGCGGTCGGAGTGCTCGGGCCCGTCCAGCCCCTGCACCCCGCCCCGCCCGGTCAGTGTTCGCTGCACACGCAGCGGCATCGCGGTGGCGCGTTGGAAGCGGTCGTTGTCGTAGAACAGCTCCGCCGCCGGCCGGCCGCGCAGGCAGATGGTCGGGGCGAGCAGGATCCGGGTCTTGAAGACGTCGCTGCCGTACCGCTCGCAGCGCTCGCCGATGAACCGGTAACCCGCGCGGAGCAGCGCGAAGGTGCTGTCCGGGCTGCGGTCCGCCGGCATTGTCGCCATCGGGTCTCCTCACGCGCAGGTGCGGCTGGTGGCTGTTTGCCGCTGCGCTTACCCCCGTCCTCGCCGCTGAACCCCGCCCGGCTGGCCCCTCCCAGGGGCGGCGGAACCTGGTTTGCTGCTAGGGCGTGTTTCGGAAGTGCTGGCCGGCCTGGACTCCGGCTCGGCTCGACCGACACTTCCGAAACACGCCCGAGTGGGACGAGCACGGGGAGGGCGAATGCGCGACAACAGATCGCCGCACTGGCGGCAGCGGCGAGCGGCCGGGGCACTGGGCGCAGGCCGCGACGGGCGGTCACTGATCGGGCCGCCGCGGCGGCCCACTCGTCCGCACCGGTTCTTCACAGTGCACCTGGGCTTCACCGCGCCCGGCCCGGCCGAGGCGCGCGAGCTGGCCGTGGCGTACGCGGAGGCGCTGAGCCTGCTCCGCTCGGAGGTGGCACTCGGTGCGGCGGCCCTGTCACCGGCGGACGCCTGGCAGCGGGCCGAGCGACTGTTCTGCGGCGCGGTCGGCCCGGACGGCGAACGCTGCGTCGACGTGACCGACCATCCGGGTTTCCACCACGCCCCGGGTCCGGGTGGCCTCGGCTGGGGCGATGGCGATGGTTGACGACCGGCCCCGGTTGGCCGATCCGGGAGTGCGCAGGCCAACCCGCCGGCGTGGCGGTGCCGGTGTCCCGACCTCGGGCACCGGCACGGCGATCCACCACCGACGGGTCGGCGGGCACTGTCAGTCCAGGTCGAATTCGCCGTCCTGCGCGCCGGCCACGAAGGCGTCCCACTCGGCCTGGGTGAAGACCAGCACCGGCCCGTTCGGCTCGGCCGAGTTGCGCATCCCGATCAGGTCGTCGACGAAGGCGACCTCGACGGCGCTGTCGGAGGTGTCCCCCTCGGCCCGCTGCCAGACCGCCCGAGAGAGGTCGAAGTCGCCCTTGGGGTGCTGCGCCATGGTTCTTTCCTCCAGTGCCGAGGGTCGTGTGGTGACCGGGTGCCGATCCCCATCGGGCAGGATAAGCGGATGCCGAGCCTGACCCGTGTAGAGGCGACCGCGCGTGGCGCGGCGATTACTGTCGAGTCCTATCAGGTGGACCTCGACCTGACCGGTGACGGCGACGTGTTCCGCTCCCGCGTCGAGATCCGGTTCCGGGCCACCCCCGGCACCGCCACCTTCGCCGAGGTCAAGCCCGCCAAACTGCGCGGTGTACGCCTCAACGACAGCGACCTGGACCCCGGTCTGCTCACCGACAACCGGCTGCCGCTCGACGACCTGGCCGAGCAGAACACGCTCATCGTCGAGGCCGAGATGGCGTACTCCAAGACGGGGGAGGGGATGCACCGCTTCGTCGACCCGGCCGACGGCGAGACGTACCTCTACGCCGAGTCCTTCCTCGACAACGCGCCGCGCATCTTCGCCGCCTTCGACCAGCCCGACCTCAAGGCCCCGATCACCCTCTCGGTCACCGCGCCGCCGCAGTGGATCGTCGCCGGCAACGCCGAGCTGGCCGCCAACCCGGCCCCCGGGCGCTGGGAGTTCGCCCCGAGCGAGCCCCTGGCCACGTACTTCTTCTCGCTGATCGCCGGGCCGTACCACGTCCGGCGGGCCGAGCACGACGGCATACCGCTGGGCATCTACTGCCGCCGGTCGCTCGCCGAGCACCTGGACGCCGACGCCGACGAGATCTTCACCATCACCCGGCAGTGCCTGGACCGGTTCCACCAGCTCTTCACCGAACGCTACCCGTTCGGCAAGTACGACCAGGCGTTCGTGCCCGAGTTCAACAGCGGCGCGATGGAGAACCCGGGTCTCGTCACCTTCCGCGACGACTACGTGTTCCGTTCGGCGGTCACCGACACCCAGCGCGGGCAGCGGGCCGGCACCATCGCCCACGAGATGGCCCACATGTGGTTCGGTGACCTGGTCACCATGCGCTGGTGGGATGACCTGTGGTTGAACGAGTCCTTCGCCGAGTACCTCGGCACCCGGGTCACCGCCGAGGCGACCCGCTTCGATCAGGCCTGGACCACCTTCGCCATGCGGCGCAAGGCATGGGGCTACGCCGCCGATCAGCGGCCCTCCACCCACCCGATCGCCCCGCAGGAGGTCGTCGACGCCGAGGCGGGCCTGCTCAACTTCGACGGCATCTCGTACGCCAAGGGCGCCAGTGTGCTGCGGCAGCTTGTCGCGTGGCTCGGCGACGAGGCATTCCTCGCCGGCCTGAACGCGCACTTCGCCGCACACCGCTTCGGCAACGCCACCCTCGCCGACCTGCTGGGCAGCCTCTCCGCCAGCAGTGGGAGGGACCTGTCCGACTGGGCCGAGCTGTGGTTGCGCCGCCCGCAGGTCAACACGCTGCGTGCCGAGGTCGCAGTGGACGCGGACGGTCGCTACAGCGAGGTCGCAGTGGTGCAGACCGCGCCCGAGTCGCACCCGGTGCTGCGCCCACACCGGATCGGCGTGGGCCGCTACTCGCTGGACGGCACCGGGCGGCGCGACGAGGCGGACATCGACCCGAACGCCGACGGAGGTCGCACCGTTCTCGGTGCGTTGACCGGCGAGCCGGCGGCCCGGTTGTTGCTGCTCAACGACGGTGACCTCACCTTCGCGAAGGTGCGCCTCGACCCGGCGTCGGCGGACGCCGTCCCGCAGGTGCTGCCCGCTCTGACCGACCCGCTGGCCCGGGCGGTGCTCTGGCGCGAGGCACTGGACGCGACGACCGACGGCGAGCGGCCGGTCACCGGCCTTGTCGACCTGATGGCCGCCGCGCTGCCCGCCGAGACAGAGGTGATCATCGCGGAGGATGTGCTGACGCTCAGCCGGTCCCTGGTCGACCGCTACCTCGACCCCCTGACCCGCTCCACGGCGCTGGCCAGGGTCGCGGGGACGTGCCAGCGGCTGCTCGACGGCGCACCGGCCGGGGAGTCGTTGCAGCTCGCCGCCGCACGGGGTTGGATCGACGCGACCACCGACGCGGATCTGCTCGTCGGTTGGCTCGCGGGCCGGGACGTGCCGGCCGGTCTGACTGTCGACGCGGAGCTGCGCTGGGCGGTGCTGCGTCGCCTGGTGGTGCTGGGCGCCGCCGGCGAGGCGGAGATCGCCATCGAGGCCGCCGCCGACAACAGCTCCACGGGCGCTGAACAGGCCGCCTACTGCCGGGCGGCAGTGCCCGACCCGGCGACGAAGCAGGCGACCTGGGAGATCATCGTGCGGGGCACCGAGCTGTCCGGTCGGCTGCTGGAGGCGATCACCGAGGGGTTCTGGCAACCCGAGCAGGCCGACCTGACCGCCGCGTACGTCGATCGGTACTTCGCGGAGATGCCGGCCGCCGCGCACCGGCGTACCCCCTGGACGGCCGAGCGGGTGGCCGCCCTGGCGTTCCCCCGCTACGCCGTGGCGCAGCCCACCCGGGAGGCGGCCGCGGCGTTGCTGGCCCGCGACGACCTGACCCCCGGCCTACGTCGGGTGGTGACCGACGCCGACGACGACCTACGTCGCGCATTGGTCGCCCGGACGGCGGTGGCTGCCGCCTCGGCCTGAGCGCTGAGCAGCGCGGCCTCACGACGCGGCCTGACGACGCGGGGTAGCTGGCCGCTGCGGGGTGGCGGGCCGGCCACCCCGCAGCCACCGCTCAGCGCAGGGCGGGCTCCGCCGTGACCGGCGCGTCCCAGTCGATGACGTAGCGCTGCTCGTCGGCGACGGTCTTCTCCGGGTCCAGCACCGTGCGCACCATCAGCGGCATCAGCAACGGCATCAGCGTCCGCGCGACAGCACCGGGAGCCTTCGCGTGGTTGATCCGGGCCGCGCGGGCGGCGACCTTCTCCACCCGGCTACGACGCAGCCGCACGTACGCGGCGAACGCCCCCTCGACGTCCGGCAGGTCGCGCAGGCAGCGGGCGAGTTGCACGCCGCTCTCGATGGCCAACGACGCGCCCTGCCCCGAACTGTTCGACGGTGCATGTGCCGCGTCGCCGACCAGCACCATCCGGCCCCGATGCCAGTGCGGCACCGGCGGCATGATCTGCAACGACCCGACCACCTGGAGGTCGTCGGCGTTGCTGGTGGCCACCAACTCCCGGCCCGGATCGTCGTCGCCGTAGGTGGCGCGCAGCGTGTCCAGCCACTGCTCCGACGGCACCGCCCGGGCCTCGACGAGGCTCATCGGCCGCTGCTGCGGCAGGTTGGCCCCCCACCGGGTGCCGCCGCCGGGCTCCGGCCAGTACAGGTAGTAGCCGCGCCGGCCGAACGCGAACGTCATGGTGCCCGGTTCGGCGTCCACCTCGTGCCGGGCGACCGCCTCGAAGCCGAGCAGCCCGGTGAACCGGGGACCGGGCGCGGCCGGGTCGATGAGACCCCGGACCGTGGAGCGGATCCCGTCCGCGCCGACGAGGATGTCGGCGGTCGCGGTGCTGCCGTCCTCGAAGCGTGCGATCACGCCGTCGCCGGTCTGCTCGGCGTCGACCAGCCGCTTGCCGTACGCGAACGGCACGCCCTCGGCGAATGCCTGGTCGTGCAGCACCTGGTACAGCTCGGCCCGGTGCACCACGTGCAGCGGCGGCACCCCGGTCAGCGTGGGCATGGCGATGCGGCGCCGGCCGACGGCCAGAGCGCTGCTGCCGATCGGTGTGGCGATCGCCGTCACCGCCTCGTGCGCGCCGACCGTACGCAGAGCCGCGACGCCGTTGGGCGCGAGGGCGAGGGTTCCGCCGATGCCGCTGGCCGTGGTCGGGTACGCCTCGTAGACGGTTGCGGTGATGCCGGCGCGGCGCAGCGCGAGCGCTGTCACCGGCCCGGCGATGCCACCGCCGATGACGATGGCCGTTCGTACCGTGGTCATGCTCTCTCCCTGGTGTGGTCGTTCGTGCGCGGGCGCGCGGACCTGGGAGGGAGCCCGGTTATCCTCGTGGTTGCCGCTTCGGGCCGGGTGCCTTCCCAGGCGTCGGTTCGGGGTCAGGGCCCCGGTGAGGTGTTGGCGCACCTCGCCGGGGCCGCTCGTCAGCCGGTGGTGTCGGCTCTCCGGCTGAAGCTGTCGGGGCGTTCGGCGCTGTCGGGGTGGGCCTCCGGGCTGTCGGTGGTCGGGGTGTCGGAGCTGGCGTTCGGGGTGCTGCCTCTCGCGGCCAACTCGGTCAGTTCGGCAGGCATCTCGCCGGTCTCGTGGAAGGCCCGCCAGGTGTCCAGCCCGGGGTAGCTCCCCGAGGTCAGCTCCGCGAGCAGTGCCCGCAGCCAGGCGGCCTCCGCGTCCCGGATGGCGAGGTCGTACTCCGACTCCACCAGGAACAGCCGCGGAATCTCCCGCAGGTGCGCGTCGAGCGTCTCGCGGTCCTGGCGGACCGCTGTCTCCAGCAGGTCGAGTCGTTGCCGCAGCAGGCCGGTGGCCTCGTCGGGGTGCAGCGCGGCGAGCACCGACAACCCGGCCCGGAAACGGGGATGCTCCGCCATCGGGGTGGCGACCAGCTCGCGGGCCCAGTCGACCAGCTCCGCCCGCCCCGCGTCGGTGATCCGGTAGACGGTGCGTTCCGGGCGCCGGCCCTCGCGCACGTTCTCCACGGCCTCGATGAGGTGGTGTTTGTCCAGGTTGCCGATCACCGTGTAGAAGGACCCCCACTTGAACTCCATGTCCTGGTCCTTGCCCCAGGCGCGCAGTGCGGTGGCGATCTCGTACGGGTGCATCGGCCGCTGGACCAGGGCGGACAGCACAGCCAGCGCCAGCAGGTTGCCGACCTTGCGCCGCTTCGGCACGATGACCTCCCTCGCTCGTCAACGGTTACTCGCCGACGAATATACGCCGACGTGCGGAATGTGGCGACCCCTCCGTGCGGTGCCCTGCGTGCGGTGCCCCTCGCTTGATTGACTCGGGTTTCATGAACTCGCGGTGTCCGGGTGTCCCGGATGGGCCGACTTTCAGGAAGTCGAGTTGATCGCGGCCTGGCAGCCGAGTTGATCGCCGTGCCGCTGCGAGCCGACCACGGTGGGGCGTTGGGGTGGTCGCGGCTCGCTGGACAGTCGGGCTGGAGTGGGGTGACGGACGGCGGTGCCGGGCCGGGACGGTCGGCCACGACGCTCGGCCTACGATCACTGGGTGGAGGAAGATATCCGGCGGATCGGGATCATGGGTGGCACCTTCGACCCGATCCACCACGGGCACCTCGTCGCGGCCAGCGAGGTGGCGGACCGGTTCGGCCTGGACGAGGTGGTCTTCGTCCCCACCGGTCAGCCGTGGCAGAAGGCTGACGAGCCGGTCAGCCCGGCCGAGGACCGGTACCTGATGACCGTGATCGCCACCGCCTCCAACCCCCGCTTCCAGGTCAGCCGGGTCGACATCGACCGTAGTGGGCCGACCTACACCGTCGACACGCTGCGTGACCTTCAGGCCGAGTACGGCCCGAAGGTGCAGTTGTTCTTCATCACCGGCGCGGACGCCCTGCAGCGCATCCTGTCCTGGAAGGACCTGGACGAGATCTTCGAGTTGGCCCATTTCATCGGCGTGACCCGGCCCGGTTTCCCGCTGAGCGACAAGCACCTCCCGGCGGACACCGTCAGCCTGATTCAGGTGCCCGCGATGTCCATCTCGTCGACCGATTGTCGCGCTCGGGTCGCCCGAGGCGAGCCGGTCTGGTACCTGGTGCCGGACGGTGTGGTGCAGTACATCGCCAAGCGGAGCCTCTATCAGCGCTGAGTGCACCCGTTATGCCCAGGTTCGTGGCGTTAACCGACCAGAACTGGACGATCGGAGTGCCGGCGGGTATGAGACGCTTGGAGGATCGCACGCTTGATCGAAGGAGAACGGTGACAGTTTCCGAACGCGCTCACGAGCTGGCTATCGCGGCCGCCCAGGCCGCCGCCGACAAGAAGGCGCAGGACATCACGATCATCGACGTCGGCGACCAGCTCGCCATCACCGACGCGTTCGTGCTCGCCGCCGCCCCCAACGAGCGTCAGGTGCTGGCCATCGTCGACGCCATCGAGGAGAGCCTGCTGGAGCTGCCGGAGAAGGCGAAGCCGGTGCGGCGCGAGGGCGAGCGTGGTGGCCGTTGGGTGCTGCTCGACTACGTCGACGTCGTGGTGCACGTCCAGCACACCGAGGAGCGCGAGTTCTACGGGCTCGACCGCCTCTGGAAGGACTGCCCCACCATCCCCTTCGTCGATCGCGACCTGGTCGAGGCCGACGCCAGCGGGTCCGCCGCCGCCGAATGACCCGACTGATCGTCTGGCGGCACGGCAACACCGACTGGAACGCCGCCAACCGTGTCCAGGGGCAAACCGACGTACCCCTCAATGAGCTGGGGCGCGACCAGGCCCGCGCCGCCGCGCCCTTGCTCGCGGCGCTGCGGCCCGACGCCATCGTGGCCAGCGACCTGAGCCGCGCCGCGGAGACCGCTGCCGCGCTCGCCGCGCTGACGGGCCTGCCGGTCCGCACCGACGCCCGGCTGCGCGAGCGACACTTCGGCAAGTGGCAGGGTCTGCACCTCACCGAGGTCGCCGAGCGATTTCCCGACGAGTACGCGCGCTGGCGGGCCGGCGACCCGGACCCGGGCGCGGATCTGGAGCCCCTGCACGACCTCGGCGTGCGCGTCGGCGCGGCGCTGCGGGAGGCGGCCGAGGCGGCAGCCGGCGGCACCGTGGTGATCGCCACTCACGGCGGCGGCTCCCGGCAGGGCATCGGTCACCTGCTCGGTTGGGACGCCGGGGTCCTGCGCTCCATCGGCTCGTTGGCCAACTGCCACTGGAGTGAGCTACGGCACGACGACCGCGCACCGGACATCGGGCGTCCGCAGGACGTCAGCGGCTGGCAGTTGCGGGCGCACAACGTCGGCCTGATCACCGCCCCGGTCGCCGTCGACGCGGTCTGAGCACTCGCGCCTCGGCGTTCGCGCCCTCGATCGGCTAGCGTGCCGGGCATGCCCGTCGCGGTTGTCATCGACTCCACCGCCTACCTTCCGCCCGAGCTGGTGCAGGCGCACCGGCTGACCGTCGTGCCGTTGACCGTCGTGCTCAACGGCGCGGAAGGGCTGGAGGGGGTGGAGACCCAGCCGGCCGACGCGACAGTGGCGCTGAGCGCCCGCCGGGTCACCGCGACCACCTCCCGCCCGGCACCCGAGCAGTTCGCCCGGACGTACCGTCGACTGCTCGACGCCGGCGCCGACGGGATCGTCTCGGTGCACATCTCCGCCGCGCTGTCCGGCACCGTGGAGGCCGCCCGGCTCGCCGCCGCCGACCTGGATGGCCGGGTCGAGGTCGTGGACAGCCGCTCGGCGGGCATGGGGCTGGGCTTTCCGGCCATCGCCGCCGCCACCGCCGCCGAGGGCGGCGCCGGCCTTGCCGCGGTACGCGACGCGGCGCTCGCCGCCATCGCCCGCACCACAGTCTGGTTCTACGTCGACACGCTGGAGTTCCTTCGCCGGGGCGGCCGGATCAACGCGGCCGAGGCGTTGGTCGGCACCGCGCTGTCCGTCAAGCCGATCATGCACATGCCGGACGGGGCGATAGTGCTGCGAGAGAAGGTCCGCACCGCCAGCCGGGGCGTGGCCCGTCTCGTGGACCTGGCCGTCGAGTCGGCCGACGGCGACGACGTGGATCTCGGGGTGCACCACCTTGCCGCGCCGCAACGAGCCGAGGCGCTGCGCGCCGCGCTGACCGAACGGTTCGGTGACCGGCTGCACGACACGTACGTCTCCGAGGCGGGTGCCGTCGTCGCCGCGCACGCCGGACCGGGCCTGGCCTGCGTCGTCGTCCACCGCCGACCGGAAGGCTGACCCGTGCACACGTCGTGCGTGGTGACCGGAGGCGGTCGCGGTGTCGGCCGGGCCGTGGTGGAACGGCTGGTGGCGACCGGCGCCACCATCGTCGTACTGGAACGCGACGCCGACGCGGTCGACTGGTTGACCGACCATCCGGCCGCCGATCGGCTCGTCGCGGTGGTCGGCGACGCGGCCGACGAACAGGTGGCCGAGCGCGCCGCCGAACTGGCGGACCGCGCCGCGCCGATGACCGGCTGGGTGAACAACGCAGCGGTGTTCCGCGACGCCACACTGCACTCCGCGTCGGCTGACACGGTGCTGGACCTGATCGGCTTGAACCTGCGCCCAGCCGTGGTCGGCGCCGCGGTCGCCGTCCGCCGCTTCCTGGCCCGCGCCGCCGGCGGCGCGATCGTCAACGTCTCGTCGCACCAGGCCCGTCGACCGGTGTCCGGTGCCCTGCCGTACGCGACCGCGAAGGCCGCCGTGGAAGGGCTGACCCGGGCATTGGCCGTCGAGTACGGGCGGCACGGCATCCGGGCCAACGCGGTGGCGCTCGGCTCGATCGCCACCGAACGGCACGCCGAATTCCTCGCCACGCAGGAGCCCACCCAGGCCCAGTGGATCGACGCCGAGCTGACCCGGCTGCACCCGGTGGGTCGCATCGGGCGGGCCGAGGAGGTGGCCGAGGCGGTCGCGTACCTGCTGTCACCCGCGGCGAGCTTCGTCAACGGCGTGACGCTGCCGGTGGACGGCGGCCGGGCCGTACTCGGCCTCGACCCAGAGGCCCGCTGACCGTTCTCGTCGCGCCGCTGCCCCGCGCGGCTGTGTTAGCCTCCGTGCGCGCCCCAGATGGGCCTACCCCCCCGGAGGTTCTGGCTACTTCAGCCACCACGCCGAGATCGATGCGATGTACGCGTCTCTCGTGCGGGATCCGGGGCGTGGGTGCCCTCGGGGTTTTGTCATCTGCGTGGCTGGGTGAAGGCTGTGGGCCTCCGGTCGGGTCTTCGGATCGACCGGGAAGAAGACGGTACGGATGACAGTCACGTTCAACCACACCATCATCGCCAGCAAGGACAAGAGCGCCTCGGCCGCGTTCTACCGGGAGCTGTTCGAGCTGCCGGAGGCGCCTTCGTGGGGACCGTTCGCCAACGTCCAACTGGACGAGGGTGTGCTGCTCCAGTTCGCCGAGCCACCGGTGGACATCCAGATGCAGCACTACGCGTTCCTCGTCGACGACGAGCTGTTCGTGCGGTGCCTGGCGTTCGTCGAGGGGCGCGGCATCACGTACTGGGCCGACCCGCAGTTGAAGCGGGAGGGGGAGACCAACACCGAGCACGGTGGGCGGGGCTTCTACTTCTTCGACCCGGCGGGCCACGCCATCGAGATCATCACCCGGCCGTACCTGTAGCAGGCCCGTCGGCCGGTCGGGCGCGGTTGCCCCACCGGCCGTCAGCCCTGCTGTCGAGCCTCGCGGGTCGTCGGGTCCGCGCTCTCGCCCGGGCGTACGGGATCAGTCAGCCGGAACCCCGACGCCGCGAAGTTGGCCCCGTGCTCGCGGTCGGACAGCACTAACGTTCCGCCCCGCTGCTCTGGCCGCCAACCACTCTTCAGGCCGCAGATGATCACCGCCCGCACGTCGGCGGGTGTGGGGTAGCCGTTGTCGACAACGTACGGCCCGGGGGCCGACAACAGATCCGCTTCGAGTTTCTGGCCGTTCCTGCCGCCGGAACCCCAGGCGCGCACGTAGACGGCCCGGTGGTGGAAACCCTTCACCTGCACGCTGTGCAGCGCCGCGCGCCACGTGAAGGTGTGCCCGTCGATGTGTATCTGCCGTAGTCGAGCCCGCATCTGAGCCACCTCCGTGGTCGGACCCTTCAAGATCGACAAGACGTACTCTACTTCGTACTGCCCGCTCCGTGGGGGCGTCCGCGACCAGACCGGCCGCCCAGGCCGCACGTCGTAGGTCGACCCGCGCCTAGCAGATCGGCGCATGATCAGGGCGTTGTCCACAGTGGCAGTGGTTGTCCACAGGGCGGCGCCGGCACCTCCCACCGTCCCGGCCGTCGCCATAGCGTCGCGATGTGTCGCACGACGAGGAGACAGAGGTACGCCAGCGCCTGCGCCGGCTGACGGAGGCGCTTGCCGCACCGCAGCCCCGGCCGGAGGCGCCACTCGTGGGCGTACCCCCGTCGTCCCTGGTCGGCGCGCCGCCCGCGGATGTGCTGCCCCGGTCCGCCGCGTTGGTAGCGGAGTCGGGATCGGACGGCCTCGCGCTCCCACCCGAGGCACGGTTGCCCGGGCCGGGGGCGTTCGACCCCGGGCGGCGGGGTGTGCGGGCGTTGGCGGTGGTCGCCGTGGTGGTGGTCGTGGGTGCGGCAGGTTGGGCCTGGCAGGCCCGGCCGCAGTCGGAGCCGGTCGCCCCGCTGGCCAGCGAGACCGCGTCGGCCGCGCCGGTGGGCGACCCCAGCGTGTCCGGCTCCGGCGAGTTGGTGGTGGCGGTCGCGGGCAAGGTCCGAAAACCCGGTCTGGTACGCCTGCCGGCCGGGTCCCGTCTCGCGGACGCGGTGCAGGCGGCCGGCGGCGCGCTCCCGGGGGTCGACGTGGCGCTGCTCAACCCCGCCCGCAAGGTCACCGATGGCGAGCTGATCGTGGTCGGGGTGACGCCACCGCCGGTGCCGGGCGGTGCGGCCGGGCCTGCGGCGGGCGGTGCGGCTCCCGCCGCCGGGCCGCTGAACCTCAACACCGCGACGCTGGCGCAGCTCGACACGCTGCCCGGAGTGGGGCCGGTGCTCGCCCAACGGATCCTCACCCATCGAGACCAGCACGGCGGGTTCAAGTCCGTTGGCGACCTACGCCAGGTCGACGGGATCGGCGATGCCCGCTACGAGCAGCTCAAGGATCTGGTGACGGTGTGAGCGGGTTCTCCGTACCCGCTGACCCACCGGTCGACGGGGCTCAGCCCGGGCCGCCGGATCTGCGACTGGCTGGGCTCGCCGTGGCGGCCTGGCTCACCGCGCTCGCCGGCCTGCACCTTGGCAGCCGTGCCACGCTGCTGGTGGCCGGCACGGCTGCCGGTCTGACGGCGACAGGTGCTGTGCACCTGCTCGGCCGCCTCGGCCGTCCCCGAGCCGTGGTGCGGCGCTACGGGTGGGTGGCAGTGGCGGTCGGCCTCGGAGTGGTCTGCGGCGGTGCGGCCACCGCCGCCCGGCTCGCCGTTCGCGACGCGCCGCTGATCCGTGCCCTCGCCGAACAACGCGCTCCGGTCACCGCCGACCTGGTCGTCCGGGACGATCCGCGCCCGATCCGGAGCGCCGGGCGGCCGGGGATGCTGCTGGTGTCGTCCGAGATGGTCCGGCTCACCGGCCCGGATGGTCGACGGATCCACGCGTCGGTGCGGCTGCTCGTCCTGGCAACCGACCCGGCGTGGCGGGGCCTGCTTCCCGGGCAGCGCCTCACCGTCGACGGCCGACTCGGCGTTCCGCGCGGCGGCGATCTCACCGCGGCGGTGCTCAGCACCAACGACCCACCGGAACGGCACGGCGCGGCGTCCTGGGCGCAGCGCGCCGCCGGGACACTGCGTACCGGCCTGCAACGGGCCTGCGCGCCGCTGCCCGACGACCCCGGCGGGCTGCTGCCCGGGCTGGTGGTGGGCGACACCAGCCGGCTGCCACCCGCCGTCGAGGCGGATTTCCAGGCCACCGGGATGACCCACCTCAATGCGGTCTCCGGCTCCAACGTCGCGATCGTGGTGGGTGCGGTGTTGTTGCTGGCCCGATGGTCGCGAGCTGGCCCGTGGCTCGCCGCCGCGCTGTGCGGGGTGGCGCTGGTGGGGTTTGTCATCCTGGTCCGCCCGTCGCCGAGCGTCGTACGGGCAGCCACGATGGGAGCGATCGGGCTCGCCGCGCTCGCCGCCGGTCGACCTCGGGCGGCGCTGCCCGCGCTGGCCGCCGCCGTGACCGTGCTGGTGCTCGTCGACCCCGAGTTGGCCGGGGACCCCGGGTTCGCCCTCTCCGTGCTGGCCACCGGTGGCCTGCTGCTGCTCGCGCCGCATTGGCGGGACGGGTTGCGCCGGCGAGGCGTCCCGCCTGGGCTGGCCGAAGCGCTGGCCGTGCCGGCGGCTGCCCAACTTGCCTGCGGCCCGGTCGTCGCCGGGATCTCCGGCACGGTGAGCCTGGTGGCGGTGCCGGCGAACCTGCTGGCGGTGCCGGCCATCGCGCCAGCGACAGTGCTGGGCGTGCTGGCCGCCATGGTGTCGCCGATCTGGCCGGCCGGCGCCGAGTTCGTCGCGTGGCTGGCGAGTTGGCCGGCCTGGTGGCTGGTGGTCATCGCCCGTCAGGGTGCTCGACTGCCAGGTGGCACCCTTCCGTGGCCGGGCGGGGTGCCCGGTGCCCTGCTGCTGACCGGGCTGACCGTCGCGCTGCTGATCGCGGTGCGCCGGCCACTCGTACGCCGCCTGGTGGCGGTGGTTGGGGTTGCCGCCGTGCTGGGTGCCCTGCCGGTTCGGCTGCTGGCCGCCGGCTGGCCGCCCGCCGGGTGGGTGGTGGTGGCCTGCGCGGTGGGGCAGGGCGACGCCCTGGTGCTCCCGGTGGACCCCGGCCGGGCCGTGGTGGTGGACGCCGGGCCGGAGCCGGGTGCGGTGGACGGCTGCCTGCGTCGGCTCGGCGTACGGGAGGTGCCTCTGCTGGTGATCAGCCACTTCCACGCGGACCACGTGGGCGGAGTGGCCGGGGTGTTCCGGGGGCGGCGGGTGGGTGCCGTGCTGACGCCGTCGTCCGCCGACCCGGAGAGCGGACGGGACCTGGTTCGGGCGGCGGCCACCGGCGGGCGGGCCGCGCTGCTGACCACAGTTGCCGGCGCTCGGCACCCCGTGGGCGGGGTCGACCTGCTGGTGCTCGGCCCTCCGTACCAACTGGCCGGGACCAGGTCCGACCCGAACAACAACTCGCTGGTGCTGCGCGCCACGGTGGCCGGAGTGCGGATCCTGCTGGCGGGCGACGCGGAGACCGAGGAGCAGCACGCGATGGTGGCGCGGGCGGCCCCCGGCCAGTTACGGGCTGACGTGTTGAAAATCGCGCACCACGGGTCGGCGTACCAGGACCAGGGCTTCCTCGATGCGGTGCGGCCGACGGTGGCGCTCGTGCCGGTGGGCACCGGCAACACCTACGGGCACCCGAGTCCGGGGCTGCTCGCCCACCTGGGCAGGGGCGGCGTGCGGGTGCTGCGTACCGACACGGACGGCGACGTGGCGGCGGTCCGAACGAGCGGCGGTCTGGCGGTAGCCCGGCGAGGTGTGCCCGCAGGCCAGCAGCCCTGACCGCAGGCCGGCAGCCCTGACCCCGGGCCGGCAGCCCTGACCCCGGGCCGGCGGTTCTGCCTCAGGGTCGGCAGCCCTGACCCCGGGCCGGCAGCCTTTTGTCGTGGGCCGGCGGCCGGACCCGCGCTGACCGTCCGGCCGCTGATCAACTCGGGATCGCTGACCTCGGGGTGTCAGCGGCGGTCCAAGACCGCGGTTTCCGTGATCCCGTGTGGATCAAGAACGGGCCTCTGATTAATCGGGCGACTTGCGCATTAATCGGGGGATTGAGTTGGATGTCTGGATTTGCGCTGTGTGCGGGCTGCGCCGATCAAGCAGCGAATGAGCAGGCACGATCCCGCCGCAGGCCGTGCGAATATGGGCGGCGTGACCCCCGCCAGCCTCGCCCCCATTCTGCTCGTCCTCGGTGACGAGGAACTGCTCGCCACGCGCGCGGTCACCGAAGCTGTCGCGAAGGTTCGCAGTGTGGACCCCGAGGTGGACGTCCGCGAGTACCAGGCCAGTGCGCTGACCGTCGGCGAGATCGCCGAGATGCTCAGCCCCTCGCTGTTCGGCGGGCGGCGGCTGCTGATCCTGCGTTCCGGCCAGGACGCCCGCAAGGACCTGGTCGCCGCGCTGTTGGCGTACGCGAAGAATCCCGACCCGGAGGTGCAGCTGCTGGTGCTGCACCTGGGCGGCGCCAAGGGCAAGGCGTTCGCCGACGGTCTGCGGGCGGCCGGCGCGACTGTGGTCCCGGCCGCCAAGCTCAAGGGGCACCGCGACCGGGTGGCCTTCGTCCGCGACGAGATCCGCCGGGCCGGCGGAAAGTGCACCGACGACGCCGCCGAGGCGCTCATCGCGGCGGTCGGCAACGACCTGCGTGAGCTGGCCGCCGCCTGCTCTCAACTGGTCGCCGACACCGATGGGCGGATCAGCGCCGAGACGGTCTCCCGTTACTACCGGGGCCGGGTCGAGGTGACCGGTTTCACGGTGGCGGACGCCACGATGGTCGGCGACGTGCCGGCGGCGCTCGAGGCGCTGCGCTGGGCCCTGCACGTCGGGGTCGATCCGGTGCCCATCGCCGACGCTCTGGCCGACGGGGTGCGCACGGTGGCCCGGGTGGCGTCGGCCGGGCGGGGTAGCCCGTACCAGCTCGCCAGCAGCCTCGGAATGCCCGCGTGGAAGATCGAGCGGGCACAGCGGCAGGGTCGGGGCTGGACGCCGGAGGGCCTGGTCCGGGCCATGCAGGTCGCCGCCGCGTGCAACGCGGCCGTCAAGGGCGGCTCCGACGACAGGGCGTACGCCCTGGAGCGTGCGGTCTTCTCGGTCGCGGCGGCCCGGCAGGGCAGCACCAGGTGACGGGGGCGAACCGCCCAGCGTGGGCCACCATTCCCGTGGACGAGGCGCGTTACCGACCGCTCTACGCCCGACTCCTCGGCCTGCGGTTCGTCAACCCCGGTGGCGTGCTGTGCTTCCTCTTCTTCGAGGGTGCCATCGCCCTGGCGGTGCTGCTCGCCCTCGCCGAGTTGGTCAGCTGGTGGGCGGTGCTGGTGCTGCCGGTCGTGGTGGCCGCCATGGTGAAGCTCAACGACATGGTGGCCGCGATCGTGGTCCGCTCCGCCGCGCTCGTACCCGAGCAGGAACGGGATCGGTTTCGCCGGCAGATGGAACCGGTGGTCGGCCGAGCCCGGGTGGAGTGGGTCTCGCACAGCGTTCCCGGCGTGGTGATCACCGCCGACCCGGTGCCACCGCCCCGGCGGGCCAACCCGTCAGACTGAGCGCCGACCGACCCCGTCGGGGCCACGCACAGAACGGCCGGCCCGGACAAACACTGCCGGCCTCTGGACACACGGAAACCCCGGGCCGGGGGCCCGGGGTTTTCCGAATCAGTCTGACGGTGAAGTCGTCAGGCGGAGAGCGACACCACGCGCTTCGCGATCGCGGACTTGCGGTTCGCGGCCTGGTTGGAGTGGATCACGCCCTTGCTGACGGCCTTGTCCAGCTTGCGCGAGGCGTCCAGCATGAGCGCGGTCGCCTTCTCGACGTCACCGGCCTCGGCAGCCTCGTGGAACTTCCGGACGGCGGTCTTCAGCGACGACTTGACCGACTTGTTGCGCAGCCGGGCCTTCTCGTTCTGCCGGTTGCGCTTGATCTGGGACTTGATGTTCGCCACGCGACAGCCTCGTCTTGATAGCTCGGGTTGGTCAGCTTATTGCGCGTGATGACGAACGTGCGTCATCGCTGCGCGAAGAGCCAGGTTACCAGGTCGCCGGGGACGAGCCAAAACGGCTCGGCCTTCGCGCGGACGGACCCGGCCCGTCGGGGACCAGGTTACGCCCTCGAACACTGCGGCGGCTCACCGCCGGCCCGGCGGCAGGCCGGTCCGGCGCACCGCCAGCCCAGCCCGCGTCACCGTCAGCTCACCCCAGCCCAGCCCGCGTCACTGTCAGCTCACCCCAGACCCGGTCCGCGTCACCCCAGCCCAGCCCGCGTCACCGCCAGCCCTGGCGGCGGGCCAGCCAGTCGAGCGACTGCTCGCCGCTCCACCGCTGATGGGCGGGCAGGTGCGGCGAGGCCGTCGGCGGTGCCGCCGCAGCTCCGGTGAGGTAGTAGCCGGCCAACGCGGCCAGGGTCGCGTCCAGCGCGTCCGGGGGCGCGCCGGCGGTGGCCGGGTGCGCGGCGAAGAGCCGGTCCGCGTCCAGCCCGCTGGCATACGCGGTGAGCAGCAGGCCGGCCAGGTCGAACCAGGCCGGCCCGGAGCAGACCCAGGTCCAGTCGCAGAACCAGGCTCGGCCGTCCGGGCCGATCAGCACGTTGTCGACCCGCAGGTCGCCGTGGATCAGACCGGTCGCGCCGGCTGCGTACCGGGGGAGGAGGGATTCCAACTCCACCAGCTCGGGCAGCCGGTCGAGCAGCGGCGCGGGCAGTGGTGGGGTCGGCTCCCGACCGGCGGCGACCTCCTCCCACCAGAGGATGTCCGACCGGGCCAGGTCGGCCAGGCGCGGCAGGCCGAGCGCTGTCAACTCGGCCGGCGGGTCGGCCAGGGCGGCGGCGACCTGCGCATACCCGGCGAGCGTGGCGTCCAACTCGGCGGGCACCCAGGGCAGGTGCGGGGTTTGCCCGTCGACCGCGTCGGTGCACAACACGAACCAGCCGGCCGCGGAGAGGGTCCACCGGGGGCGGGGCGCCGGCAGGTCGGCCGGCAGCCGGTCGAGGATCGCGGCCTCTCGGGCGTACCAGTCGACCAGATGCGGTTGCTCGGCGGCGGGTGCGGCCTTGACGAAGGCCCGACCACCGTCGGCGGTGTCGAGCACCGCGGCGAACCCGCGGGTGAAGCCCGCGCCGGCGACCCGGGCGGTGACCACCGGCGCGCCGAGCCGTTCGGCGACCGCGGCCCGCAGCGCCGCCGGCAACGCCGGCCACGACGGACGTAGGGCGCTCGCGTGGTACGGCACCGGCGACAGCGGGGGAGGGGACATCCCACCATGCTGCCCCGGGGTACGTGCGCGACGCACGGCGACACTGCCAGACTGCCAGGCCATGAGGACCGAGGACTTCTGGCAGCTGATCGACGAGGCGCGGGCCGGCGGCGGTGGTGAGCCCGGCCCGGTCGCCGCGCGGGCCGTGGCGTTGCTCGCCGAGCGCGACCCGGAGGACATCATCGGGTACGCGCGACACCAGACGCGGGTGCTGGCCGCCTCGCACAAGGCGGATCTGTGGGGCGCGGCGTACCTGATCAACGGTGGTGCCTCGGCCGACGGCTTCGAACACTTCCGGGGCTGGCTGATGGCCCAGGGTCGGGCCGTCTTCGCCCGCGCGGTCGCCGAACCGGACTCGCTGGCCGAACTGCCCCAGGTGCGGGCGGCCTCGCTCAGCGGCGAGGAGTTCTCCGCCGAGCAGATGCTCTCGGTGCCGTGGGACGCGTACCGCAAGGCCACCGCGACCGAGCTGCCGGCCGACCGCGACCCGGTGCGGACGCCGGATCTCAACGACTTCTGGGACTTCGACGACGAGGACGAGGCGCGTCGCCGGCTGCCCCGGCTGGCCGCGCTCTTCGTCGAGCCGCCGATGGAGTGAGGGGTCCTCGGGCCGTTCCATCGCCCGCGCAGTGGGCGCACCCCGGCGGCGTGGGAACATAGAGGGGGTCGGCGGCGCGCCGGCCTGTTCACGTCAGCCGACCAGAACGGACCGCTGTGCCACCGAAGCTCGATCCCGGCGCGAACGCCCCTGGTGCCACCGACCCCGGTCGCATCCGGAACTTCGGCATCATCGCCCACATCGACCACGGGAAGTCGACCCTGGCCGACCGGATGTTGCAGCTCACCGGCGTGGTCGACCCGCGGCAGATGCGCGCGCAGTACCTGGACCGGATGGACATCGAGCGCGAACGCGGCATCACCATCAAGAGCCAGGCCGTCCGCATGCCGTGGACCATCCGTGAGGGTGAGCGGGCTGGTGAGCAAGCGGTGCTCAACATGATCGACACCCCGGGGCACGTGGACTTCACCTACGAGGTGTCCCGGTCGTTGGCCGCCTGCGAGGGTGCCGTGCTGCTGGTCGACGCCGCGCAGGGCATCGAGGCGCAGACCCTGGCCAACCTCTACCTGGCTCTCGAGAACGACCTGCGCATCATCCCGGTGCTCAACAAGATCGACCTGCCGGCCGCGCAGCCGGAGAAGTACGCCGAGGAACTGGCCCACCTGATCGGCGGTGACCCCGCCGACTGCATCCGGGTCTCCGGCAAGACCGGCGAGGGCGTTCCGTACCTGCTCGACGAGATCGTCCGGCAGTTCATCCCACCGGTCGGTGACGCCGTGGCGCCCGCCCGGGCGATGATCTTCGATTCGGTGTACGACGTCTACCGCGGCGTCGTCACGTACGTCCGGGTCATCGACGGCCGGATCAGCGCCCGCGACCGGATCAAGATGATGTCCACCGGCGCGGTGCACGAGTTGCTGGAAATCGGTGTCATCTCACCCGAGATGGTCAAGGCCGAGGCGCTCGGCGTCGGCGAGGTCGGCTACCTGATCACCGGCGTGAAGGACGTCCGGCAGTCCCGGGTCGGTGACACGGTGACCATCAACAGCCGACCGGCGGCCGAGGCGTTGGGTGGCTACAAGGACCCGAAGCCGATGGTCTACTCCGGCCTCTACCCGATCGACGGGTCCGACTACCCCAACCTGCGCGAGGCGTTGGACAAACTCAAGCTCAACGACGCCGCCCTGGACTACGAGCCGGAGACCTCCGGCGCGCTCGGCTTCGGCTTCCGCTGCGGCTTCCTCGGCCTGCTCCACCTGGAGATCATCCGGGAGCGGCTGGAACGCGAGTACAACCTCGACCTGATCTCCACCGCGCCCAACGTCGTCTACCGGGCGATCACGGACGACGGCGAGGAGATCGTCGTCACCAACCCGAGCGAGTACCCCACCGGCAAGATCGCCGAGGTGTACGAGCCGGTGGTCCGGGCCACAGTGCTGACGCCCAACGACTACGTGGGCGCGGTGATGGAGCTCTGCCAGGGCCGGCGGGGCAACCTGCTCGGCATGGACTACCTCTCCGCCGACCGGGTCGAGCTGCGCTACACGCTGCCCCTCGCGGAGATCATCTACGACTTCTTCGACCAGTTGAAGAGCCGCACCAAGGGCTACGCGTCACTCGACTACGAGCCCACCACCGAGCAGGCCTCCGACCTGGTGAAGGTGGACATCCTGCTGCACGGCGAGCCGGTGGACGCGTTCAGCGCCATCGTGCACAAGGACAAGGCGTACAACTACGGCGTCACCATCGCCGCCAAGCTTCGTACCCTGATCCCGCGCCAGCAGTTCGAGGTGCCAATCCAGGCGGCCATCGGCAGCCGGGTCATCGCCCGGGAGACCATTCGGGCGATCCGCAAGGACGTGCTCGCCAAGTGCTACGGCGGTGACATCAGCCGCAAGCGCAAGCTGCTGGAGAAGCAGAAGGAAGGCAAGAAGCGGATGAAGATGGTGGGCCGGGTCGAGGTCCCACAGGAAGCCTTCATCGCCGCGCTCTCCTCCGACTCCGGTGACGGTAAGGCCGCTGGCAAGAAGTAGTTCACGCCGCCGTACGCGCCCGGGTGCCACCCGCACCCGGGCGCGTACGCGTTTCCCTGCGCCTCCGGTCAGCGTGCTCGAACGTCTTGTGCGGCGAAGATTGGCGCGGGCTCGTCTGGCGCGACTCGGCCGCTCTGCCTCGCCCGCTCTGCCCCGTCGGGTCTGTCGGGCCGCCGAGATTGCCGGCTGAGTGCGCCGGTGCGAGGAGTGTGACCGCCGGGTGCGGAAAACTTTTCTGTCGCTGTGGTGGGGCCGACTGGTCGACGAGATGGGCTCCTACCTGTGTGGACGTACTCACGCGTCAACCGACGCACCTCCTAAACATTGACGAATGACGGTGTCGATTGAGGTGAGTCGGTTTGGGCTTTCGGTGGGTCGGGCACTTAGCCGTCACGACAGGAAGCACACGCCTCGTGTGTCAGACATTCTTTTAAGGAGGGCGACCGTGGAGTTCACCGTGTGGGGCATCATCACTGCGATCGTTGTTGGTCTCATCGTCGGCGCGCTCGGCCGTCTGGTCGTCCCGGGCCGGCAGAACATGCCGATCTGGCTGCACATGCTGATCGGCATCGGCGCAGCCCTGCTGGGCACCGTCCTGGCGCGGGCCATTGGCATCGCGACTGAGACGAGCGGTATCGACTGGGGCGAGCTGCTGGTGCAGGTCGTTGTGGCTGCGATCGCCGTCGCGCTGGTGGCCGGTGTGGGTGGCCGCCGCCGGGTGACCCGGTAACACCACGGCACCAACCCTTACTACTGCGATACCTCCGATGGGCGCCCGGCCGACAGGCCGGGCGCCCATCGGCGTTCCGTCCGCTGCGGCGGGCGTCGCCGCGTTCCGTGCGCTGCGGCGGGCGTCGCCGCGTTCCGTGCGCTGCGGCGGGCGTCGCTGTTGTTCCGCTCGTCGTGGCGGGCGTCGCCGCTTCCGTGCGCTGCGGCGGGCGTCGCTGTGCTCCGTCCGCTGCGGCGGCGTTGCTGTGCTCCGTCCGTCGGGTGTGCCTCGCGTCCGACGTCGCTGGCATGCGACTCGAGGTTTGCCCCTTATGCGGTCGGCGGTGTGCCGTGGTGCGGTCGGCGGTTTGGCGTGGTGCGGCCCTCGGTTTGCCATGGTGCGCCCCGAGGCCTGCCCGATTGGAGCCTGAGGTCTGCGGCGGCGCCCGCCCGAGGTCTGCGGCGCCCTGTTGGAGGTCCCTGGCGAGCTGGACCGCAGTGATCGTCTCGGTTTGGTGAAGCCGGGGTGTCCTGGGTGTTGTATCGCCGCACAGCCACCGCCACCAACCCCACAAAATCCATCTCGCCTCCGCGCCTCGAGAGATCTTGGACAGTTTCCGTTAGCAGGGCGGGCTCAACCGGTGGTTGCAACACCGAGAAGTTGGGTCATCTTCTCACCTGGGGTTGCCCAGCCCAGG
>NZ_JBFASO010000017.1:0-100883 GCF_040677775.1 Micromonospora sp. NPDC053740 | reverse complement strand
CGCTACTACCACCGGACGCCGGCAGGTGTGTGGCACCTGATCGCGGTCACCGCTGGCGAAGCCGAGTCGGTGTCCCCGCGTCGCCGGCCCGCCGTCCGGACGCCGCTGTTCCGCCGGGCCGTCATCAGGACCCCGCCGCGCCCGACGCCATGCCGCCGCTGCGCCGTCCGGATGCCGGTCCGCCGGTCCGCCGACCCGGCCCGGAGCAACAGGTCGAACCCGGTCGTGCCCGGCCGCCCGCCGACGGCACGCCCGCCGGTCGCCGCGCCGCCGGCTCGGCACCCGACCCGACGCGGGCCGGCGGAGCACCCGCCGCCCCCGGGCCGGCCCGCTTCGATGGCGCGCCGGCTGGTGTCGTGCCGCCGGCCGCGGACAGCCTGCGGCCCGACCCCGCCATCGACAGTGACCCGCGTACCGCCCGGCGTCGTCCGGGTCCGGCCGACCCCGGCGCACCCGAGCCCGCCGGGCGCGCGTCGGAGGGTCCCCGTCCGACAGCCGGCGGGCGTCGCCGCGCCGCGGAACCCGACGAGCCGGTGGTGCCCCGCTCGGGTAACGCGCCACCCGTGCCCCGCTCGGGGAACGCGTCGGCGGTGCCCGAGGCGACCGGCGCGCACAGCGGCGCCCTGCCCACCACCGGCCCCGCCGACGGCACCGGTCGCCGCCGGGTCGTCTCCGATGAACCGGAACGCCGAACGCCGCCCGGCGGCGAAGCCCGCCCGGACCGGCCGGACCGCCCGGAGCGGCCAGCGGACTGGCTGCGCCAGGCCGGCCGCCTGCCACACACCGACCCCGGCCTGCCGGTGGTCAACCGTCGAGACGGCGGTCCGCCGGCCGGGGGTCGCCGTCCGGCGTCGCCCACCGGGTCGGGAGACCTCACCGACCAGGCGTCCGGTCGGCTCGCCGTGCCCGACCCGGCCGCGGAACGCGGCGCCGCCCGCCGGCCCGCCGGCCCGCCGGCCGACCCGGGCGCGGACGCACCGAACGGTCGTCGCGCGGTCCGGCCCGACGGGTCGGGATCCACCGGAGAGCACGCCCTCACCTACCCCCCGCCGCCCGGTGACCGCCCCGCCCGTGGGCGGGGCGCTGCGGCGGTGCCGACTCCGGACCCCACTGTTCAGCGCGGCCGTGCCGTGGCGGGGCCCGGCCCGGACGCACCGCCCGCCCCGGATCCGACCGGCCGACGACGGCGTGGACCGGCCGAATCCGGTCCCGACGGTACGGCTGTCCCCGGCCGACCCGGGCCGGTGAGCGACCACGGCGACGACCCCTACGCCGGTGGTCGACCCGGCGCCGGTCCCGCCGCTCGGGGCGCTGCCCGCTCCGTCCCACCGGGCCGGGCCCGCCCCATCCCGGGCGACGCGCCGGCACCCGGCGCCGCGCGCCGTGGCGCTGACGGCCCCCTGCGCCCCGGCCCGGGTGGCGATGCGGCACCCCGGGACGCGACCCGTCCGGACGGGTCGGCTCGTGCGGCAGTGCCGCCGGGTGTCGACGGTCCGCCACGTTCCCGTCCGGACGGTCCGGCTCGTGCCGCCGTCCGCCCACCCGGCGGGCAACCGCCAACCGACGACCGGACGACCGGTGAGCCCGGGCCGGCCCGTGGTGCGGCGCCGGCCGGGCGACCCGCGCCGGCCGACCGTGCCGCCGGACGCGCAGCGCCTCCGAGTCGGGAGCCCGGCCGTGCCGAGCCGAGCGGTGTCGCCCCCGTGCCGCCGCCCGGACGCGCCGCCGAGCCCGTCGGCGTGGCCCGCGCCGCCGCCGTGGTGCCCTCAGTGCCCGGCCCGGTGGACCGGCCGGAACCGGAACCCTCCGACGGGCCGCCGCTGCGCCCGGCCGGTCAGGACGCGCCGGACGACGACGCCGCACCGGGCGCCCGCTCCGAGGAACGCCGGCAGACCCGTGAACGACGCCGCCTGCGCGCGGCGGTGTTGGTGCTGGTCAGCGTCGTGCTGCTCGGCGCGCTGCCGCTCTTCTTCGGCATCCGGACGCTGAGCCGTGACCCGGTCTTCGACAACCTGGACCAGCTCGGCGTGCCCGGCTGGGCGGCCGCGAAGACTGTCGACGACGTCAGCGGCAGCCGCTGGTGCCTGCTCGACTGCCGGCTGCGGGAGCGCACGGTGACCTCGGAGAAGGCGCCAAAGGAGACGGCGCAGGTCTACGAGGACGCGCTGCGCCGGGACGGGTGGCAGCCGTGGAAGGTGAGCCGCTGCCCGGAGCAGCAGACGAAGGGCAGCTACACCTGCTGGCGTCGCGACGAGTTGACCCTCGACCTGTGGGTACGCGAACCGACCTGTGTGCCGCCGCCGGTGGACGGCGAGCCGGCGATCGTGCCGTCCGGCGACCCGTCGGCCGCTGCGACCGAGTGCACCGGCTCGTTGGTGTCGGTGAAGGTGCGCAATGCGATAGACGACGAGCGGACCAGGCCGCAGCCGACCACCGACCCGTCACTGACCGGTGAGGATCCGTTCCCAACTGTCAGTGCGGATCCGCTGGGTGAGCAGACACCCTCACCGTCCTGAGCCGGTCTCCATCACGGACGGTAGGGTCTGGGGCTGGCGGGCACGCCCGTCACCGGTGACCGCCGACGGCTCGGCGGCCGGTACGGGTGGCATGGTTGTGCGTTCCGGGGACGTCGGGTCCTGCGGAACTTCTGCTTGAGGAGGACAGGCGTGGGCGACATTGGAGCGATCGCGGCGCTGATCGCGGCATCCGCGTTCGCGGTGCTGGTGCTCATCCTGACGCTGCCCATCCTGCGGCTGCGGCACACGGTTGACGCCACCACCCGCATGATCAACGACCTGAACGACCGGACCGCGCCGCTGCTCGGTGACGTGAACACCACTGTGAAGAACGTCAACACCGCCCTGGAGCAGGTGCAGACCTCGCTCGACGGTGTGAACCTCCAACTGGCGAAGGTCGACACCATGACCAGCCACGCGCAGAACGTCACCGCCAACGTCGCCAACCTCGCCACCGTCGTCTCCGCCGCGGCCGCCAACCCCCTGGTCAAGGTTGCCGCGTTCGGCTACGGCGTACGCAAGGCCGCCGCCGGCCGCCGGCACGCCGAGACCGAGCGCGAGGTACGCGACACCATCAAGCAGCAGCGACGGGCCGCGCGACGCGGCAACAGCTGACCGACCCGGCGCACCAGGAGGTAGCGGGACATGAGGCGCTTGTTCTGGCTCGGCATCGGGGTGGCCGTCGGGGTGATCGTGGTCCGCAAGGCGACCCGGACCGCGCAGGCGTACACGCCGGCGGGCATCGCCAGCTCGCTGACGGAATCCGCTGGCGGGCTCGTCGAGTCGCTGCGTAGTTTCGTGGAGGACGTCCGGGTCGGGATGGCCGAACGCGAGCAGGAGATCCACCACGCGTTCGCCCAGGGCGAGGCGTTCGACGACAAGTTCGCCGACCTGCGGGAAGACCCGCGAATCGGCGATCGAGAAATCTTTCCGGAGGAACACCAGCGATGAAGACGGCGGAGATCAAGCGGCGGTACCTCGCGCACTTCGAGGCGAATGGCCACACCGTGGTGCCGTCCGCTCCGCTGCCCGCCATCAGCGACCCGAACCTGCTGTTCGTCAACGCCGGCATGGTGCAGTTCGTCCCGTACTTCCTGGGTCAGCAGACGCCCGCGTACCAGCGGGCGGTGAGCGTGCAGAAGTGCATCCGCACCCCGGACATCGACGAGGTCGGTAAGACCAGCCGGCACGGCACGTTCTTCCAGATGAACGGCAACTTCTCCTTCGGTGACTACTTCAAGGCCGGCGCGATCCCGCTGGCCTGGGAGTTGTCCACGAAGCCGATCGCCGAGGGTGGGTACGGGCTGGACCCGGAGCGGATCTGGCCGACGATCTACCTCGACGACGACGAGGCGTACGAGATCTGGCGGTCGGTCGGCGTGCCGGCCGAACGGATCGTGCGCCGGGGCAAGGCTGACAACTTCTGGTCGATGGGCATTCCCGGGCCGTGCGGTCCGTCGTCGGAGCTGTTCTACGACAGGGGTCCGGAGTACGGCCGCGAGGGCGGCCCGGCGGTCGACGAGGACCGGTACATGGAGTACTGGAACCTCGTGTTCATGCAGTTCGAGCGGGGTCCGGGCACGACCAAGGAGGACTACCCGATCCTGGGTGACCTGCCGGCGAAGAACATCGACACCGGCATGGGCCTGGAGCGGATGGCCTCGATCCTGCAGGGTGTCGACAACCTGTACGAGATCGACGAGGTCCGGCCGATCCTGGCCCGGGCGGCGGAGTTGACAGGCAAGCGGTACGGCGCGCACTCCGGGCATGTGGCCAGCGAGTCGCACCCGGACGACGTCCGGCTGCGGGTGATCGCCGATCACGTGCGCACGGCGTTGATGCTGATCGGCGACGGCGTGACCCCGTCCAACGAGGGCCGCGGCTACGTGCTGCGTCGGATCATGCGCCGGGCGATCCGGTCGATCCGGTTGCTGGGCTGGCAGGACCGGGCGCTGCCCGAGCTGCTGCCGGTGGCGCGGGACTGCATGGCGCCGTCGTACCCGGAGCTGGCCACCGACTTCGACCGGATCGCTGATTACGCGTACGCGGAGGAGGAGGCGTTCCTGTCCACTCTGCGGGCGGGCACGACGATCCTGGACACCGCGATCGCGGAGACCCGCACGGCGGGTGGTTCGGCGCTGTCCGGCGCGAAGGCGTTCCAGTTGCACGACACCTACGGCTTCCCGATCGATCTGACCCTGGAGATCGCCGCGGAGCAGGGCCTCACCGTCGACGACGAGGGTTTCCGGCGGCTGATGGCCGACCAGCGGACCCGGGCGAAGGCGGACGCGCAGGCCCGCAAGACGGGGCACGTCGACCTGTCGGCGTACCGGTCGGTGCTCGACGCGGGTGGGCCGGTGACGTTCACCGGGTACAGCGAGGTGTCCCGCGAGTCGACGGTGCGGGCGCTGCTCGGCGCCGACGGCCCGCGTCAGGCGGCGACCGAGGGCGACACCATCGAGCTGGTGCTGGACACCACCCCGTTCTACGCCGAGGGCGGTGGCCAGCAGCCCGACCAGGGCATGATCACGGTTGGTGGCGGGCAGGTCGAGGTGCTCGACGTGCAGCAGCCGGTGCCCGGTCTGATCGTGCACCGCGCCCGGGTGATCCGGGGCGAGGTACGCGCCGGTGAGGCCGGCTTCGCCGAGATCGACACGACCCGACGTCGGGCGATCTCCCGGTCGCACACCGCCACGCACCTGGTGCACCAGACCATGCGCAACTTCCTCGGTGAGTCGGCCACGCAGGCCGGGTCGTTGAACGCTCCCGGTCGGCTCCGGTTCGACTTCAACACCCCGACCGGGGTCTCGCCGAGCGTCCTGCGCGACGTGGAGCAGCAGGTCAACGAGGTTCTCCTGGCCGACCTGGAGGTGCACGCCTTCATCACCTCATTGGAGGAGGCGCGGCGGATCGGCGCGATGGCGCTCTTCGGCGAGAAGTACGGCGAGGAGGTGCGGGTCGTCGAGGTGGGTGACTACGCCCGGGAGCTGTGCGGGGGCACGCACGTGGCCCGTTCGGCCCAGCTCGGCCTCGTGAAGATCCTCTCCGAGTCGTCGATCGGTTCCGGCGTGCGCCGGGTCGAGGCGCTGGTCGGCATGGACGCGTTCGGGTTCCTGGCCAAGGAGCACCTGCTGGTCTCCCGGTTGGCCGAGCTGTACCGGGTGCCGAACGATCAGGTCGCCGACCGGGTGGAGCAGACCGTCACCCAGCTTCGGGACGCCGAGAAGGAGCTGGAGAAGCTGCGGGCCCAGCTGGTGCTGGGTGGCGCGGCGGCGCTCGCGGCGCAGGCCAAGGACGTGCGCGGGGTCGCGTACGTGGGCACCGAGGCGCCGGAGGGCGCGGCCGGCAACGACGTGCGCACCCTGGCCCAGGAGATCCGCGGCAAGATCGACCCGGCGCGGCCGGCGGTCGTGGCGGTGGCGGCGCGGTCGAACGGCAAGGCGTCACTGGTGGTGGCTGTCAACGCGGCGGCCCGCAGCCGGGGCCTGGCCGCGTCGGATCTGGTGAAGGCGGCGTTCTCCGGGCGCGGCGGTGGCAGTCCCGACCTGGCTCAGGGTGGCGGTCTGCCAGCGGCCGAGGCGCCGAACCTGCTGCTCACCGTCGAGAAGGCGATCACCGAGGCGTGATAGATCATCACTGTGAGTCAGGGCGGGCCGATTGGTCCGCCCTGGTTCGTTCCCGGCCGGTGGTGACGTTCGGTGGCTGAGTCGACGCGTGGTGTGCGGATCGGCGTGGATGTCGGTCAGGTGCGGGTGGGCGTCTCCCGCTCGGATCCGGACGGAATCCTGGCAACGCCGCTGGTCACCCTGGCCCGCGATCTCACGGCAGCGCCGGACGCGGTGCCGAGCGACCTCGCCGAGCTGGCCGCGCTGGTGGCCGAACACGAGGCCGTCGGGGTTGTCGTCGGTCTTCCGGTCAATCTCGCCGGCAAGCATGGCCCTGCGGCCGTCCATGTGAAGGCGTACGCTGACCGACTGGTCGATGTGATAGCGCCTGTCCCGGTAACGCTCACTGACGAGAGGATGTCGACCGTGGTCGCTTCTCGTAGGCTTGCCGAGCGTGGCGTCCGAGGTAAACGTCAACGTGCGGTTGTCGATCAGGCGGCCGCGGTGGAGATCCTGCAGAGCTGGCTGGACGCGCAGCGGAGGCGGACGTAATGATCGACGATCTGGATCTTGGGTTCGACGAGCCGGAGCGGGGGGAGAAGGGTCGGCACCGGCGCGGCTTCCGCAAGGGCAAGAGCGGGTCCGGCGGCGGCGGCGGCCGGGGCAAGACATTCCTGGCCCTGCTGATGGCCCTGTTCCTGTTGGGCGGCATCGGCGGCGGCGCGTTCTACGGCTTCGACCGCATCCAGAACTACTTCGTCACCCCCGACTACGACGGCAGCGGGGCCGGTGAGGTCACCGTCGAGATCAAGAACGGCGCGTTGATCGCCGACATGGCCGACGCCCTCGTCGCGGCGGACGTGGTGAAGAGCCAGAAGGCGTTCATCGAGGCGGCCGAGGCCAACTCGCGCAGCAAGAACATCCAGCCGGGCACGTACAAGCTGCGCAAGCAGATGAGCGGCACGAACGCGGTGACCGCGATGCTCGACCTGAAGAACAAGATCGTCAACGGGCTGACCATCCCCGAGGGCCGCACCAGCTTCAACATCTACAAGTTGCTCTCCGAGAAGACCAAGATCCCGGTCAAGGACTTCCAGGCCGCCGCGAAGGACCCGGAAGGGCTCGGCGTTCCGGACTGGTGGTTCGAGCGCGGCGACGGCAAGAAGAGCGTCAAGTCCGTCGAGGGCTTCCTCTTCCCGGACACGTACGAGATCCCGCCGAAGTCCACCGCCGAGAGCATCCTCAAGCTGATGGTGAACCGCTTCCTGTCGGTGACGGGGGAGATGAAGTTCGCCGACCGGGTGCAGGAGGAACGCAAGGTCAGCCCGTACGAGGCGCTGATCGTGGCCTCCCTCGCCCAGGCCGAGGCGGGCAACAAGGACGACCTCGGCAAGGTCGCCAGGGTGGCCTACAACCGCGCGTACGGCGAGTTCGATTGCAACTGCCTGGAAATGGACGTCACCGTCAACTACTACCTGGAGTCGATCGGTAAGCCGACCAAGTCGTCCAAGCAGATGACGGCGGCCGAGTTGGACGACCAGAAGAACCCGTACAACCGCAAGCTGCGCGGAATGATCCCCACCCCGATCAACAATCCGGGCAAGCAGGCCCTGGAAGGGGCGATGGACACGCCGCCCGGCAAGTGGCTCTACTTCGTGGCCATCGACGATAAGGGTCACTCCGCGTTCGCCGAGACGTACGAGCAGCACAAGCGCAACGAGAACAAGGCCAAGGAGGCTGGCATCATCTGACCGGCCGGGTCACGCCGTAAAGGCTCCCTTCCCACTGCGACCGCAATTATGGTCCCCGCCGGGAAGGGAGCCTTTGTGGTTCAGGTTCCCTTTTTGGTCGGCCCTTCCGTCGCCGAAAATGCTTTTACCAACGTCGATGGGGCGTCACGCGATGACGCGGTCGCCCGGGGTGGCCGCAGAGCCGGTTGCCTGGTGCCCGGGCCGGAGTGCTGGGTACTGTCGATTCCGACGTGCGCGGGAGAGCGGGGAAGTGATGTCGACAGTGACCGGGCCACCGGCCGCGACCGGCGGTGATCGTGTCGATCCGTAGGGCCGCGGTGCTGGGCAAGCCGATCGCGCACTCCCTCTCCCCGGTGATCCACACCGCGGGTTACGTCGCCGCAGGGCTGACCGGGTGGTCGTACACCCGGATCGAGTGCGCGGCGGCGGAGCTGCCGGATCTGGTCGCCGGCCTGGGCCCGGAGTGGGCCGGGTTGTCGGTGACCATGCCGGGCAAGGAGGCCGCGCTCGCCGTGGCCGACGCGGCCTCGCCGGTCGCCGTCGCCGTCGGCGCGGCAAACACGTTGGTACGCCGTCCGGACGGCTCCTGGTACGCGGACAACACCGACGTCGCCGGCATGGTGCGGGTGCTCACCGATGCCGGCGTGACCGCCGGTGCCACCGTCACGGTGCTCGGCGCCGGGGGGACCGCCCGCGCCGCGCTCGCCGCTGCCGCGCGGCTCGCGTGCTCGGCGGTGACGGTGGTGGCCCGCCGAGCCGAGGCGGTCGACGAGCTGCGCCCGGTGGCCGGCGCGCTGGGTGTCGCGCTGACGTTCGCTCCGTGGGCTGATGCCCCCCGGCAGTTGGTCGCCGCCGACGTGGTCGTCTCCACGGTGCCCAAGGGGGTCGCCGACCCGCTGGCCGGCGCGGTGGCCTGGCGGCCGGGCGCCGTGTACTTCGATGCGCTGTACGACCCGTGGCCGACCCCGTTGGCGACGGCCGCGAACGGGGCCGGCTGCCGGATCGTCTCCGGTCTGGACCTGCTGCTGGCCCAGGCCGTCGGGCAGTTCGAGCAGTTCACCGGCGTGGCCGCGCCGAGGGCGGCGATGGCTGCCGCGCTGACTGCCGCTCGCGCCGGCTGACGGACCGGACAGGCAGCCCAGCCATCGAGGGCGTTGACTGTGAACGGGGTTCCGGGGGGCGTTCGTGGGCCGGCGGCCGCGGTACTACAGCGGCGTGCGGGCGGATGAGCGGGCTCAGCGGCAGGCTCTCCACGCGCCCCGTTGACTCCGCGCGTGCTCCGCGGGCAAGGTGTGTGGCGGGCATCGGTCGCACTGCGGCCAGCGGCAGTGATTTCCCCGAGGCGTTTCTTAGCTGACGATTAAGACGCGCTTACGGAAAACTGTCCTACCTGCCACATGTCCTGGTCATCGATACGCTGCTCACCGTTACGGACGCAGACACAGGGAGTTTCCTTGACCAGGCACGGACTGCACCGCATCACCCGGTTCCGCTCCGGACCCCGGCGTAAGGCGATTGCCATCGGCGTGGTCGGCGGTTCGGTGGTGGCCGGCATCGTGGCGACGATGATGCCGCTGCTGGCCAGCGACGACCTGTCGATCCGGGCGGCGGCCGACACCACCGCCACCGCTGTCTCACAGGACGGTGACAACGCGGCCAAGTCGACCCTCGCGACCTGCGCGACGCGCTGCGACGGCAACCCGCGCGGTGGCCGCGAGGCGGTCATCGAGTTCGCTGTCACCACGGTGCCGGCCACCGCAGTCAACATCCGGGCGACGCTGCGGGTGCACGCCTGGCAGCAGTTCGCCGCCACGGTGACGGCGCACGCGTCGCCGCTGAGCGCCCGCGAGTCGCGGCCGCCGCTGACCTCGGCCGGCGCCGCACTGGACAGCGTGACAAGCGTGTCCAAGGGCGTCAACGAGTGGGACGTCTCCAAGCTGGTCACCGGCAACGGCACCTGGACGGTCTCGTTGGCGCAGAGTGGCCTGGAGAGCCGGATCTACTGGGCGTCGGTCGAGAACCGCAACCCGGACCTGCGACCCAGCCTGCTGATCAGCTACGACCTCGGGTCCCGGCCGTCGCCGGTGACCCCCACCCGGCCGGCACCGCCGCCGTCGCCGAGCGCGTCGCCGACCACCGCCGCGCCGAAGCCGTCGCCGACCATCGCTCCGACCCGGACGGCGACCCCGAGCGCCAGCGGCACCCTCCCGTCCGGCAAGTGTGGGTCCGTCTCGGACAAGCTCGTCCCGTCCTGTGGCGCCTGGTGGGGCATGTACTCGCCCGCCGGGGCGGCCGGTGGCTGGGACCACGGCAAGGCCGTCGTCGACGTGGAGACGCAGGTCGGGCGCAAGTTCGACATCGTGCACCGCTACCACGACTTCTCCAACGCCGGCAGCAACGGCGCCTTCCCCGACATGTACGAGCAGCAGCAGATGCGCGAAGGCCGGTTGATGTTCTTCGCCTGGGAGTCGCGTGACTTCTCCGCCGGCACCACCCTCAAGTGGTCGGACGTCTACGGCGGCAAGCAGGACGACACCATCGACGCGGTCGCGGGCCGGATCAAGGCCGCTGGCGTTCCGGTCTTCATCGGCTTCGACCACGAGCCGGAGGACGAGCCGAACAAGGGCAGCGACGCCGACTTCGTCAGGGCCTGGCGCTACGTCCACCAGCGGTTCGCCAACGCAGGCGCGACGAACGCGGTCTGGGTCTGGACGATGATGGGCTGGTCCGGGCACTACTCGCGGTACGCCGGCCTGTACCCGGGCGACCAGTACGTCGACTGGGTGGCCTACGACCCGTACAACTTCCACGTCTGCAACGGCAGCACTGTGTGGAAGAGCCCGAGCACGACTGTCGGTGGCTTCTACCGGTGGCTGGACGACAACGGCATCGGCGCGGGCAAGCCCCGGATGCTCGCCGAGTTCGGCACCAACTTCAACTCCGCCGACCTGGGCGCCAAGCAGCGCTGGTTCCAGGAGTTCCCGGCGGCGCTGAAGGCGCACCCGAAGATCAAGGCGGCGATCTACTTCAACTCGGCCGGCATGACCAGCCGCACGTCGACCTGCGACATGACGATGAACCACGACGCCTCGGCGGTGGCCGGCTTCGCGAAGGCCGGCCAGGACCCCTACCTGCGGCAACCCACCGGAGGTAACCGCTGACGTTCGAAACGGGCTGACCGGACGGCGGTCGCCGGGGGGTCGGACAACCGATCCTCCGGCGTTCTGTCGGCTTGCGGATTCATGCACCGCCCAATCGGCGGATTTTGTTAACCAGGCTGGACGAGGCACGCTACCTCGGGTTCTCATCCAATCTGGAGGCGCAGCGTGCCCAAACTCTCGCACTTGTGGCGTTTTGCAGGACGACGTCGTACTCGGGCGGGGATGGTCGCGTTGGCGATCATCGCCGCAGCTCTGGGCGTGCCCACCACCGCGTCGGCCGCTGTGGTACCGGTCCCGACCACGGCGACCCTGGTGTCGGCGAACCCCGCCGACGCTACCCCGCACGCCCGAGACGGTGAGACCCGTGCCTTCGCGCAGGTGGGCAACACGGTCTTCGTCGGCGGCAGCTTCACCCAGCTCCGGCAGACCGCGAGTTCTGCGTGGATCACGCAGCGCTACCTCTTCGCGTACGACCGGACCACCGGCACCATGTCGACCACCTTCCTGCCGGTGCTCGACGGCGCTGTCAACACCCTCATCGCCGGCCCCGGCGGCACGCTGATCGTCGGCGGCACCTTCAAGAACGTCAACGGCGTCTCCCGGAAGAACCTGGTGGCGCTCAACCCGTCGACCGGCGCGATCATCGACAGCTGGGTCGGGCGCTCCGACGGCGGCACGGTCCGCGACCTGGCGCTGGACGGCAACTGGCTCTACGTGGCCGGGGCATTCAACTGGCTCAACGGCACCGCGCACGCCGGTCTCGGCCGGCTCAACGCGACCACCGGCGCGATCGACCCGAGCTTCAGCATCGACGCCACTGTGGGACGGCACAGCACCACGTCGTACGTCTGGACCATCGACGTCGCACCGGACGGCGACACCCTGGTCGTCGGCGGCAACTTCACGCTCGTGAACGACCTGCCGCGCAACCAGATCGCACTGGTGGACGTCTCCGCGACGCCCACGCTGATCGACTGGAGCAGCGACAAGTTCGTCGCGCCGTGCGCGTCACCGGCGACCTTCGTGCACTACGTGCAGGACGTGAAGTTCGGCGGCGACGGCACCTGGTTCGTGGTCGGCACCAACGGCGGCGCCGGCTGGCCGTCGGCGTACTGCGACGCCCTGGTCCGCTTCGAGACCGCGGCGCGGGGCGGCGGCCAGCTCGCCACCTGGGTCGACTTCACCGGCAACGACACCATCACCTCAGTCGAGGTGGCGGACAACGTGATCTACCTGGGCGGGCACTTCCGCTGGTTGAACAACCCGAACGCCAGCGACAACGCGGGCGCGGGCGCGATCGACCGGCTCGGCATCGCCGCCGTCACCCCGGCGACCGGTATGCCGGTGAACTGGAACCCGCGCCGCAGCGGCAGCGCGTCGATGCCGTCGGGCACCAGCAGTTGGGGTTCGGCGGTGCCCGTGCTCTGGCGCGGTTCGGACGGCCTCTACTTCGGGCACAACTCCGATGGCATGGGCGAGGAGTACCACGGCCGGCTCGGCATGTTCCCGCTCGCCGGCGGACGTACCTTCACGGCGAAGAACCCGCCGTCGGCCACCACCGGCAACCTCTACCTCGGCACCGCCTCGGGCACCGTGGCGAAGGTGCCGTTCGACGGCACAGCGCTGGGCACCGCTACCAGCGTCAGCCAGCCCGCGTACACGGCGGCCGGCGCGACCTGGCGGGTGGACGACCGGATCTACTGGTCGCACACCGTGGCCGGCACGCCCACCGGCAGTCGGATCGACATCTCGCTCTTCAACGGAGGCGCCATCGGCTCGCCGTGGGAGGCGTCCGGCTACAACGACTGGTACAACCCGGCGTTGCTGACCGGCGCCTTCTTCCTCGACGGCCGGCTCTACTACACCCGTACCGGGTCCAACAACCTCTACTACCGCTACTTCGAGATCGACGGCAGCTACCTCGGTGCCACCGAGTTCACCCTGCCGACCACTGGTGTGACCTGGTCCGCGGTGCGGGGCATGGCCTGGGTGGGTGGCCGGATCGTCTACGGCTCCACCGACGGCGCGCTGCGCAGCGTGCCGTTCGACCCGACGGCCGCCCCGACCGCGGTGGTCAACGGCACCACGGCGACAGTGATCAGCAGCGCGACGCCCGAGTTGTCCTGGTCTACCCCATCGACATTCTTCTCCGTACAGTAAGGGTCAACCGTTCGTAACGGAGCATCGGTAGATTGTTCACGTTGGGCCGGTGGCGGTACCCACCGCCGCCGGCCCGCGACGGTGGGGGAGGGTCGTTGCTCGGCGCCGCTGGCATCCGAACGAGACGTGTGGTGCGTCTGGTCTTCGCGGTCAAACGCGGCTGGTATCAGCTCCGTTATCGACGGTTGACGCTTGGTCGGGACGTGGAGATCCGGGGCCGCATCCGGTTGCGGCGTGGTGTGCGGGTGACAATTGGTGACCGCACCCGGTTGAACAAACTCGTCCGCTTCGCCGGACCCGGCGAGGTACGCGTCGGGGCGGACTGTCTGCTCAACGCCACCTGGATCGGCACCTGGACGTCGGTCACAGTGGGGGACCGGTGCCTCCTGTCGGACTGCGAGTTGCTCGACAACGACTTCCACAACCTGCCCCCCGCGCAGCGGCACGCCCCGCCCGGCCCACTCACCCGTGCCCCGATCGTTCTCGAGGAGAACGTCTGGGTCGGTGCGCACGCCCTGGTCCTGAAGGGCGTGCGGGTCGGCCGGGACAGCGTCGTCGGCGCGGCGACGGTGGTCCGCACGGACGTACCGCCCGGCGTCGTGGTCGTCGGTAATCCTCAACAGACGGTGAAGAAGTTCCATGACTGATGCAGCGCCCGCCCCCTGGCCCACGGACGGCCCGTCCTCCGGCACCTCCCGTGCCGTGACACTGACCGACCTGCTGCGGGTGCCGATGCACCGGCTGCGGTTGGTGGCGGCGGTCGCCATGGTCGGTCTGCTCGCCGCGCTCGGCTACGTGCTGCTGGTGCCGGCGGCGCTGTCCGCGAGCGCCGTTGTCGCGGTCCGGCCGGTGGTGACCGACGCCTTCACCCCCAGCGGCGCGGGTGCCGACCGCGCGGTCAACATGAACGTGGAGAGCGGCATCGCCACCGGCACCGAGGTGGTGCAGCGGCTCGCCGACTCGGCGGGCGGCGATCCGCGCGACATCCGTGACGCGCTCGAGGTCGAGGTGCCCACCGGTGGGCAGATCCTGCGCTTCACCTACCAGGCGGGCGAGGCGCACCAGGCCGTGCAGAGCGCCAACATGGCCGCCGAGGCCTACCTGAGCGTGCGCCGCACAATGTACGAGCAGCAGCGCGCCGAGATGCTGCGCTCCTACGACGCCAGCATTACCAAGGTCGCCGCCCAGCAGACCGCCCTGCAGAAGCGGGCGAACACCGCCAAGGACACCGCCGCCGGTGACGCGCTGGTGGCCGAGCTGGCCGGGATCAACAACCAGCTCACCCAGCTCAACGCCGCCCGCACCGAGATCGCGGCGGTCGACGTCAACCCCGGCTGGGTCACCCAGACAGCCGAGAAGGCGCTGGTCACCTCCGCCGGGCACCGGCCGCTCTACCTGGTCGCCGGCCTGCTCGGTGGCGCGCTGATCGGCATCGTGCTGGCGTACCTCTGGGAGTCGACCGACCGGAGGGTCCGCTCGGTCGCCGACGGTCGGGAGGCCTCCGGCCTTCCACTGCTCGGCACCGTACGCCGGCCGGCGTTCCGGGGTAGCCCCCGGGCGGTCGACGCCGACGTCCGGTACGTGGCGATGGCGGTCGCCGAGCGGGTCCGGCAGCCGGCCCGGGTGGCGCTGGTCACCGCCCGGGAGGACGCCACGGCGCTCACCGCCGGGCTCGCTGTGGCGCTCGCCGTGGACGGCCGGGAGGTCTTCGTCGCCGACGACAGCGGACGGATCGAGCGGCTACGGGCCACCGTTCTCGCCGACCGGGGGCGGCTGCCCATCGACCCGTCCCGGCCGCTGGTGCCCAAGCCCCGGCCGGCCGGCAGCACACCGCCCGCCGCTGCTGCCGCCACGGAGAGCACGCCCGCCCGTCGGCCCTCCCCGCACCCGCCCGGTGCCCGCCCGTCCACCGACCCCGATGCCACACTCACGCTGCCGAGGGTGTCGTCCGCCCGCCCGGAGAACAGTCGCGTCGTCACCCCCGACGAGGTTGTCGTGGGTGTGGGCAGTGTCCGGTTCGGCACCTGGCGGCAGGGCGCGGACCACGGCCTGGTCCTGTTCAACGCACCGCCGGCCGAGTCCGACGAGCGTGGCGTGGCAGTGGCCCGGCAGGGCAGCGCGGTGGTGGTCGTGGAGCGCGACCGCACCCGGCAGAGTGACCTGCGACGCCTGGTGGAGCGGTTGCGCGCCGCCGGGGTCACCCCGCTGGGCTTCGTGCTCACCCGGAACGGCCGGGCCTGAGCGTGTCGGTGACCCGCGCCCCGGCGACCGAACCACCACCCGGAGGCGCTCCCCAGGAGTCCGCGCCGGTGCCGTCGTTCGCGCCGCCGCAACTGCCGCTCTGGCCGCTGTCGATGATGTTCGGCCTGGTGCCGCTCTGGTGGCTGTTCGGCGCGTTCTACCTCGGCTGGCCGCTGCTGGGCGCGCTGCTGTTCGCGTTGCTGCTCACCCGGGGGCGCGTGCCGCTGCCGCCGGCGGCCGGCATCTGGCTGCTCTTCCTCGCCATCGTGGTGGTCAGCGCCACCCAGTTGTCGTCGCCCGCCTCGCTGCTCACGTTCGCCCTGCGGCTGGCCTTCTACCTGACCGCGTTGGTGGTCGGCGTCTACGTCTACGCGGCCGCCCGGGAACGCGCCAGCCTGGTGGCGGTGCTCACCCCGCTCTGCGCGTTCTGGTTCGGGCTGGTGGCGCTGGGCTGGCTCGGGGTGCTCGTGCCCCGGCTGGCCATGACGACCCCGATGGAGGTGCTGCTGCCCGGTGGGGTGGCCGGCACCCCGTTCATCCAGGACATGGTGCACCTCACCACCGCTGAATACAGCGCCCGTTCGCTCAACCCGATCTATCGGCCGGCCGCGCCGTTCGCGTACACCAACAACTACGGCAGCGCGTACGCGATGACCCTGCCCTGCGTGGTGGCGTTCGCGATGCTGCGCCGGCAGGGGTTGCTGCGCTGGGCGCTGCTGGCGTCGCTGCCGCTGTCGCTGGCGCCGGCGTTCCTCACCCTCAACCGGGCGATGTTCCTCAGCCTCGGCGCCGGGCTGGCGGTGCTCGGAGTGCGGGCCAGCCTGCGCGGCAACGTCAGGGTGGCCGCGTCCATCGTCGGGGTCGTGGTGATCGGCGGGTTGGCCACGCTGTTCATCCCGATCACCGAGCTGATCAGCAGGCGGGTCGACTCCAGCGACACCAACACCGACCGGCTCTCGCTCTACACCGAGGTGATCCGCCGCGTGCAGGAGTCGCCCTGGTTGGGCTACGGCGCTCCGGTGAACGTCGACACCGTGTCGGCGGCCGCGCCGATCGGCACCCAGGGGCAGCTGTGGATGGTGCTGTTCAGCCACGGCGTACCCGCGCTCATCTGCTTCCTGGCGTGGTTCGTCGCCGCGGCGGTGATCTGCGCGCGGGCGACGTCGGCGGCCGGGCAGTGGCTGGCGGTGGTGCCGGTGGTCTGCCTCGTGCAGGTCCCGTTCTACGGCATGGCGAACCAGAACCTCGCTGTCGCGTTCTTCGCTGTGGCCTTCGCGATGGCGCTCACCGAACGCGAACGGCTGACCCGGTTGGCCGGGTCGTCGCCGACGCCCGCGCGGGCCGCGCCGGTGCCCGCGTGACCGCCGCGACCCGTCCGTCGGCCGGCGCCGACGAGGGCCGGTCCACGCCCACCCCGGTAGAGGGTCAGGCCGCGCCGTCGCCCGCTGGGGACACCGGCTCGGCCGAGACCCGCCGCAGCGCGCGCAGCGGCGTGGCCGGGCTGCTCGGCGCGGCCACCAGCGGCCTGTTCGGGTTCGTGCTGGCGGTCGTGATCACCCGAAGCTACGGCCCGGCCGGCGCTGGCGCGTTCTTCGCCGCGATCGGGGTCGTCACGGTGGCCACCGCGATCTGCACGCTCGGCGCGGAAACCGGTCTGATGTGGGCTCTGCCGCGCCGCAGCGCCGGTGTGCGCGGTGATGCCGCCCGGGTGCTCCCGGTGGCGCTGATCCCGCCGCTGGTGACCGGGCTGCTGGTCGCCGGCGCGGGCGTGCTGGCCGCCGACGCCCTCGCGCCCCGACTGCTGGGCGGCTCCGGCGCGAGCGGCGGCGCGCTGCTCACTGTCACGTTCGCCGCGGTGCCGGTGGTGGTCACGATGACCCTGCTGCTGGCCGCGCTGCGCTGCGTGCGGCCCATCCGGGCGTACGTCGGGGTGCAGTTCCTGCTGCTGCCGATCGCCCGCCCGGCGCTGGTCGGCGCGGCCGCCCTGGCCGGTGGTGGCCTGCTCGCCGGCATGACCGGCTGGTTGGTGCCGGCGGCGTTGGCGCTGCTGGCCTGTCTCATCCTCGTCGCCGGCCCGCTCGGGCTGGGCCGGGGCGCGACGCTGCGTCCGCGCCGCGCCGACTGGTCCACGTTCTGGCGCTTCGCGCTGCCCCGGGCCGCCTCGGCGGCCATCGACGCCGGCAGCATGTGGGTGGGCGTGCTGCTCACCTCGGTGCTGGCCGGCCCGGCGGACGCCGGTGTGTTCGGCGCCGTCGGCCGGTACGTGCTGGCCGGTCAACTGGCCATGCAGGGGCTGCGGGTGGCGGTGTCGCCGCAGCTGTCCCGGCTGCTCGGGCGGGGCGAGCGGGCCGCGGCGGCGGCGGTGCACCGGCAGTTGACCGTCTGGGGCCTGGTGCTGTCCTGGCCGGTGTACCTGCTGCTGGCGGTGTTCGCGCTGGCCTTCCTGCAACTGTTCGGGCCGGAGTTCACCGCCGGTGTGCCGGCGATGACGGTGCTCGCGCTGGCGATGCTCGTCAACACCGGAGTGGGCAACGTGCAGAGCCTGCTCCTGATGGGCGGACGCAGCGGGCTGCACCTGGTCGCCACAGTGGCCGGGTTGACGGTGACCGTCTCGCTGGGCCTCTGGCTCATCCCGCGCTACGGCGCGACGGGCGCGGCGGTGGCCTGGGCGGCCGGCATCGCCACCGAGAACCTCACCGCCGCCGGGTTCGCCCGGTCGGTGGTTCGGGAGCCGCTGTTCGACGCCGCGATGGTGCGTGCCGCGGCGGCCACGATCGCCGGTGTGGGCCTGGCCGCCGCGGCCGGCGTGCTGGTGGGCGGTCGCGGCCTGCCCGGCCTCGCGGTGGCGTTGGCGGTGCTGCTGACCGGCTGCGTCGGCATGTTGACGTTGCCCCGGGTGCGCGCCGGCATCCGGGGGACCATGAGACAGATCCGTGGAGGGGACAACGCGGCCACGGCCGCCGAGCCCACCTCGGCATCGACGAGAGGCAGGTGAGGTTCGGCGTGGTGTCCATCCGTGACCGGGTCAAGCAGTTGGTTCCGACCCAGGTGACCACCCGGGTGAAGGAGTCGCTTGTCGACTACGGCGTTCGCACCAGCGACCGTCGGCCGCTGCCGGACTTCCTGATCATCGGGACCAAACGGGGTGGCACCACCTCCCTGTGGAACTACCTCATCCAGCACCCGTTGGTACCCCGGCTCTTTCCCGCGTGGAACACCAAGTCGGCGCACTACTTCGAGGAGCACTGGGGCCGCGGCGAAGCCTGGTACCGCTCGCATTTCCCGACCGAGCGGCAGCGCGAGGCCCTGGCCAAGCGGCACGGCGGCCCGGTCCGGGTCGGTGAGGCCGCCCCGCTGTACATGTTCCATCCGCTCGCCGCGCAGCGGGTCGCCGGGCTGATGCCGTCGGTGAAGCTCATCGTGCTGCTGCGGGACCCGGTGGAGCGGGCGTACTCGCACTGGAAGGAACGCCGCACCCACGGCATCGAACCACTGGACTTCGCCGCCGCCCTCGCGGCCGAGCCGGAACGCACGGCGGGGGAGCGGGAGCGGTTGATCGCCGAACCGGAGTCGTTCAGCGAGCCGTACGACTGGTACACGTACCGGGCCCGGGGGCGTTACCTGGAGCACCTGGAGCCGTGGCTGGAGCGCTTCGACCGGGAGCAGATCCTCTTCCTGCCCAGCGAGGATCTGTACAGCGACTCGCGGGCGACCTACCGACGGACCCTGGACTTCCTTGGTCTGCCGGCGTACGACCTGCCCAACTTCAAGGTCTACAACGATCGGCGCTCGGCACCGCTGGAGCCGAACGTGCGCGCTGAGCTGACCGACTACTACCGGCCGTACAACGACGCCTTGCGTCAACGGCTCGGGCTGGACCTCGACTGGGCGGACCGGGCGGCGTGACGACAGGGGTGGGCCCGGCCACCGACCCGCGTTCACGGGTGGACGGCCTGGGTTGGGTGAGCCGCGCGGTCTTCCCGGACGACCGGGTCGGCCTGACAGTGGCCGGCGCCCTGCCGGCCGGTCACCAGGCGGTGGCAAGGTACGCGGTGGTGCCGTCGGTCGCCCGGGCCCGGTTCCTGGTGCCGTTGGGCGCGCCCCGGGCCGGGGCGGCGTCCCTGTTGGCGTACAACGCCCTGCGGCCACCGAAGGTGCGCGCTCTTCGGGCGGTGCTCGGTGGGCTGGCCCGGTTCGGCCGGGTGGGGCTCGCGCCCTTTCCCACGTTGACCGTCTCGGTGCCGGCCGGGGTGCCGGCCGCGGAGCTGCTGCTCAGCGAGCGGCTCTCCGCCGACCTGGGTGACACGCCGCTGCTGGCCGCGTTCGGGGTCCGCCCACCCGACCCGAACGGCAAGCCCACCCTGCAACTCTTCAGTGCCGACGGGCGTCCGCGTGGCTACGCGAAGATCGGCTGGAACGACGCGACCCGCGCGCTGGTCAGCGCGGAGGCGGCGGCGCTGCGGGCGTTGCGCGAGGTGGTCGGCGTCGCCGACCATCCGACGCCGCCGCGGCTGCTCACCGAGACGTCGTGGGCGGGCCAGGTGGTCGCGGTGATCGAGCCGTTGCCCCCGGCGGTACGCGGTGTGCCTGTGGACGACCCGCCCCGGATCGCGGCGTTGCTCGCTGTCGCCCGGCGAGGCGACGGGGCGGGCACGCCCCGACCGCTCACCGACTCGACGTTCCTGCGCCGGCTGGCCGACCAGGCCGGCCGGGCCGCCGCGACCGAGCCGGCCGGTGCGCGGGCGATCGCCGCGGTCTCGGCGTTGGCCCGCCGGCATGGCGACACCAGCGTCGAGTTCGGTCACTGGCATGGTGACTGGGTGCCGTGGAACCTGGGCTGGCACGCCGGTCGGTTGGTCGCCTGGGACTGGGAGCACAGCGGGCCGGACGTGCCGGTCGGCTTCGACCTGGCGCACGACGCGTTCCAGCGGGCCCTCGTGCTGCGCGGGGAGCCGGCCGACGTGGCCGCGTCGGCGGTGGACGGATATCTGAGCCGGCACGGCGAGCGGCTCGGCCTCGACGCCGCGCAGCGTCGGCTCGTCGCCGACGCGTACCTGGTGGAGATGTGGTTGCGGACGTGGCGGCTGGCCGACGCGGGCGCGGGCTGGAACGCCGCCCTGCATCCCGCACTCTTGGACGTCATCGAGAAAAGACATAGCGGCTGATCTGGAGGAATCGCGGCGACGACGGTGCGCCGCAGAGTGACGACAAAATCGCAGGTGGTGATGACGATCGATGGACCTCGGACGTTCGGTGCACCGCACCGCCCGCTGTGGAGATCGTCATCTCGGCCGGTCGCGCTATTCAACGACCGGGAATCGTGTGATCTGCTTCTGCCTGGCGTGAACTGAAATTCCAAGCGAACTTGTGGGGAGTCGCGTGGACACGAACAACGACGACAGTGGGGCACCGGTGCTGCTGCTGGTCGGCTCCAGCGGCGGCCATCTGGCCCAACTACTGGCCCTGCGGCCCTGGTACGAACAGCGGCGGCGCTGCTGGGTCACCTTCGACACCCCGGAGGCGGTGTCGCTGCTGGCCGGCGAGGACCTGGTGCCGGCGCACCACCCGACCACCCGCAACGTGCCGAACCTGCTGCGCAACGCGCTGCTGGCCTGGCGGGTGCTGCGGGCCCGGCGGGTCGCCGCCGTGGTCACCACCGGCGCCGGGGTGGCGGTGCCGTTCGTGGTGCTGGCCCGGCTGCGGCGCATCCCGACCGTCTACATCGAGGTGTACGACCGGATCGACACCCCGACGTTGACCGCTCGGCTCTGCCGGCCGTTCCTGTCCTCGATGCTGGTGCAGTGGGACGAGCAGCGCCGGCAGTACCCCGAGGCGACAGTCGTCGGGACGCTGCTGTGACCGGGGAGACGGGCACCGCCCGGCGTCCGCAACCCCGGCCGGCCACCGAGGCGGCCCGCCTGCCGCGCCAGCGCGACAGCTCGGCGGTCGCCCAGCTCCGACTGCTGGTCGCGGTGGGCACCGACAAGCACCCCTTCGACCGGCTCGTCGACTGGTTGGCGCAGTGGCACGCGCAGGCTGCCGGCCCGGTCGGGCTGACCATGCAGCACGGGCACACGAAGGCGCCCCAGCTGAGTGGCGCGGTGCCGTTCCTCGGCCACGACGCGTTGCAACAGGCGATGATCGATGCGGATCTGGTGGTCTGCCACGGTGGCCCGGCGACCATTCTGGAGGCCCGCCGGCACGGCCACCTGCCCATCGTGGTGCCCCGCGATCCGGCTCGCGGTGAGCACGTCGACAACCATCAGCTCCTCTTCGCCCGCCGGCTCGGCGCCGCCGGGCTGGTGGCGCTCTGCGAGACCCGGGAGGCCCTGCACGACGCGTTGGCCGCCGGGGTGGCCGACCCGTCCCGGTACGCGGTGGCCGCCGACCCGGAGGCACACGAGGCGCGACGGGCGGCGGTGGCCCGGGTCGGGCAGATCGTCGACGACCTGGTGGCCCGTTCGACCCCGCGCCGACCCCGGTGGCGGGCCTGGTCCCGGCCGCGCCCGGGTACGGAGGAGATTCGATGACCCAGCAGCCGACCGTCAGCGTCGTGGTGCCCACCCGGGACCGCCCCGAGCTGCTGCGGGCCGCGGTGCGCGCGATCCTGGCACAGGACTACCCGGGCCTGATCGAGGTCGTCGTGGTGTTCGACCAGTCCGCGCCGGACGAGTCGCTGAACGAGTTGGGGAGCGGCCCGACCCGCGTGGTGCGGGTGATCCGCAACGCCCGTACCCCAGGGTTGGCCGGTGCGCGCAACAGCGGCACCCTCGCGGCCGAGGGCGAGCTGGTCGCGTTCTGCGACGACGACGACGAGTGGCTGCCCGGCAAGCTTGCCGCCCAGGTCGACGCGCTGGCCGGCGATCCGGCCGCCGAGTTCGTCTGCTGCGGCATCCGGGTCAACTACGACGGGCACAGCGTCGAGCGGGTGCTCGACAAGGACCGGATCACCCTGGACGACCTGCTACGCGACCGGATGACTGAGCTGCACCCGTCGACCTTCCTGATCCGCGCCACCGCGTTGCGCAACGGGTTCGGGCTTGTCGACGAGGAGATCCCGGGCAGCTACGCGGAGGACTACGAGTTCCTGCTGCGGGCCGCCCGCAGCGCGCCGCTGATCAACCTGCGGACGCCGTCGGTGCTGGTCCGCTGGCACAAGCGCTCGTACTTCGCGCAGCGCTGGGACACCATCTCGGAGGCGTTGCAGTGGTTGCTGCAGCGCTACCCGGAGTTCGCCAGTCAACCGGCCGGCGAGGCCCGGGTGGCCGGGCAGATCGCGTTCGCCCAGGCCGCCTCCGGTGACCGCCGGGGCGCGCTGCGGTGGGCCCGGCGCACCCTGCGGAGCAACCCCCGCGAGCCGCGCGCCTACCTGGCCCTCGCCGTCGCCGGTCGGGTGGTCCGGGCCGACGCGGTGCTGCGCACCCTGCACAAGCGCGGTCGGGGGATCTGAGCCGCCGCCCGCGTGAGCGGGCGGCGGCGTCCGCTGGGCGGGACACGACGGGGAGCGCGCCGCGTCGGTGGCCCGCCGTGACAGACTGACCGCTGTGTTGCGCTGGCTGACTGCAGGTGAATCGCACGGTCCCGCCCTCGTCGCGATGTTGGAGGGGGTGCCGGCCGGCATTGAGGTGACCACCACCGAGATCGCCGACGAGCTGGCCCGTCGACGGCTGGGCTATGGGCGGGGTGCCCGGATGTCGTTCGAGCGGGACGAGGTTGAGCTGCTCGGCGGCCTGCGCCACGGCGTGACCCTGGGCAGCCCGGTGGCGATCCGGGTCGGCAACTCCGAGTGGCCGAAGTGGCAGACAGTGATGGCCGCCGACCCGGTCGACCCCGACGAGCTGGCCCGGCAGGCCCGCAACGCCCCGCTGACCCGTCCCCGGCCCGGCCACGCGGACCTGGCCGGCATGCAGAAGTACGGCCACACCGACGCACGGCCGATCCTGGAGCGCGCCAGCGCACGGGAGACCGCCGCCCGGGTGGCCGTCGGCACTGTCGCCAAGGCGCTGATCCGTCAGGCGCTCGGCATCGAGATCGTCTCGCACGTCGTCGAGCTGGGCCCGGTGGCCGCGAAGCCCGGCCTGCGTCCCACGCCGTCCGACACGGCCCGGATCGACGCCGACCCGCTGCGCTGCCTCGACCCGGAGGCCAGCGCCCTGATGGTCGCCGAGGTCGACGCCGCGAAGAAGGCCGCCGACACCCTCGGCGGCGTGGTCGAGGTGCTGGCGTACGGGGTGCCACCGGGGCTGGGCAGCCACGTGCAGTGGGACCGCAAGCTCGACGCCCGGCTGGCCACCGCGCTGATGTCCATTCAGGCGATCAAGGGCGTGGAGATCGGCGACGGCTGGCAGCAGGCCCGTTCCCGCGGCTCGGAGGCGCACGACGAGATCATTCCGTCGGCCACCGGCGTTCGGCGGGTCACCGACCGGGCCGGCGGGCTGGAGGGCGGCATCACCACCGGCGAGCCACTGCGGGTCCGCGCCGCCATGAAACCGATCTCCTCGCTGAACCGGGCGCTGGCCACAGTGGACGTCACCACCGGCGAGCCGGCCACCGCGATCAACCAGCGCTCCGACGTCTGCGCGGTGCCCGCCGCGGCGGTGGTCGCCGAGGCGATGGTGGCGCTGGTGCTGGCCGAGGCGGCCACCGAGAAGTTCGGCGGAGACTCGATCGCCGAGATCCGTCGCAACCTCGCCGGTTACCTCGACGCGCTGGTCATCCGCTGATGGCACCTGTCGTCGTGCTGGTCGGCGCGCCCGGCTGCGGCAAGACCACAGTCGGTCGGGCGCTCGCCGCCACCCTCGGCGTGGAGTTCCGCGACACCGACGCCGACATCGAGCAGATGGCCGGGAAGCCGATCCCGGAGATCTTCATCGACGAGGGCGAGGCGCACTTCCGTACCCTGGAACGGGCCGCAGTGGCCGCGGCGCTGGCCGGCGGCACGGGCGTGCTCGCCCTCGGCGGCGGCGCGGTGCTGGCCGAGGAGACCCGAGCGGCCCTGATCGGGCACCGGGTGGTGCACCTCTCGGTCGAGTTGCCCGACGCGGTGCGGCGGGTCGGGCTCGGCGCCGGCCGGCCGCTGCTGGCGATCAACCCACGGGCCACCCTCAAGCACCTGCTGGACCAGCGCCGGCCGCTCTACGCCGAGGTCGCCACCGAGACGGTGGTCACCGACGGCCGGGCCCCGGCGCAGGTAGTCGCCGACGTCGCCGCCCTGCTGCCCCGCTGACGTAGCCCTGCCCCGCCGATCTTGCAGTAGCTGCTCCGGCGTAGGGGGCATTCCCCGCATCTCGGCAACCGGAACTGCAAGATCGGCGCAGTGGGGTGGCCCTCAGCCGCGGGCGATCAGGTCGAGGACGTCGGCCAGAGCCTTCGGCTCGCTGAGCATCGGCCAGTGCCCGGTGGGCAGCTCATGCAACTGGCCGTCGGCCAGTCCGGTGAAGAACGGATGCTCCTGTTGGATCATCTGCTGCACCATGCCGAGCGGGAAGGTGCTGGCGACCAGCGCGGTCGGCACCCGTCGCCCACCGGTGCGTCGGACCGGGTCGCTGGCGGCCCGCAGCGGCTGTGGGGTGGCCCGGGTACGCAGCAGCGCGAGCGTCGGCTCGTCCAGACCGGCAAGGTTGGTCGGGTCGGCGGCCGGATCCCAGGCCGGCGGCGGCAGCAGGTGCCCGCTGCCGACAACAGCCCGCAGCCGCTGCTGCTCGTCGGCCGGCAGCGTGTCGAACTGCGCCGTGCCGTCCGGCAACGGCCCGCTCTCCACGTAGATGATCCGGGCGATCCGGTCCGGGATGCGGTCCACCGCCTGGGCGGCCGGCATCCCCCCGCCGGAGTGCCCGACCAGCAGCACGTCGCGCAGGTCCTCGACCTCGATCAGTCGGACGATGTCGGTGGTGTGCGTGTCCAGGCTGACCTCCGGCCCGGCGAGGTGGTCGCGTTCGGCCAACCCGGTCAGCGTCATCGGATACACCTCGTGCCCCTGCGACCGCAGCGCGACTGTCACGTCCCGCCATGCCCAGGCACCCAGCCAGAAACCCGGCACCAGCACGAATGTCGCCATCTGTGGCTCCTTCTCTCGGTTACCGACAGACCGTACGATCTATTCCGGACAGGATCCGCCCGCTTTGAAGGAGTGGCCCGTGTCACATCCCGCTGGGCGGGTGCTGGCCCTGCTCGAACTGCTGCAGACCCGGCACCGGTCGACGGCCGCCGAACTCGCCGGCCACCTCGGTGTGGACGAGCGGACCGTGCGCCGCTACGCGACCACGCTCGTCGAGCTGGGCATTCCCGTCACCGCCGACCGGGGCCGCTACGGCGGCTACCGGCTGCACTCCGGTTACAAACTGCCCCCGCTGATGCTCACCGACGACGAGGCGGTGGCCGTGCTGCTCGGCCTCGTCGTCGCCGAACGGGTCGGGCTGGCCACCGAGCAGCCCGCCACCGCCACCGCGCTGGCGAAGATCCGCCGGGTGCTGCCGGGGGCGCTCGCCGACCGGCTCGCCGCCGTCCAGGAGCACCTGGGCTTCACCCTGCGTCGTCCGGAGCCGGAGCGCGGACCGGCGTCCGGCACACTGCTCGCGCTCGCCTCGGCCACCCGGCACCGGCAGCGGGTGGCGGTGGACTACCGCTCCTGGCGGGGCGAGCAGTCGCACCGCGAACTCGACCCGTACGGGCTGGTCTTCCACGCCGGCCGTTGGTATGTCACCGGCCACGACCACAGGCGTGGGGAGATCCGCACCTTCCGACTGGACCGGATCGGCGCGGTGACGCCCGGCGTGGCGACGTTCACAGTGCCGGACGGCTTCGAGGCGGTGGCCTGGGTGACCCGGTCACTGGCCGGCGTGCCGTACCGGCACGAGGTGGAGGTCGTGCTGGAGACCGACCTGGTCGCCGCCCGCCGCCGCATCCCGCCCAGCGTGGCCGAGTTGACAGCCACCACCGACGGGGTGCTGCTGCGGGCCCGAGCGGAGAGCCTGCCCGGGATGGCGGCTTTGCTCGCCGGTCTGGGGTGTCCGTTCACCGTCCGGCATCCGGACGCCCTGCGCGCCGCTGTGGCCGAACACGCCCGCCGGTTGGCGGACTGGGCCACCCGGCCAGCAGGTGGACAGCCGCCCTCCCCGCGCCGCCCGCTGGACTAGGCTGCCGGCGATGGACGAGGTGACCCGAATTCCGGTCGGCGGCGAGCGGCCGTACGACGTCTTGGTGGGACGTGACCTGCTGGGTGCGTTGCCTGGCCTGCTGCCCGGCGCGACCCGGGTGGCGGTGCTGCACGCGCCTCCGCTCAAGGCCCTCGCGGACGCGCTCGGCGAACGCCTGCGCACCGCCGGCGTCGAACCATTGCCGATCGAGGTGCCCGACGCCGAGTCGGGAAAGCACATCGACGTGGCCGCCGCCTGTTGGGACCGGCTCGGAGCGGCGGGCTTCACCCGTACCGACGCGGTGGTCGGGGTGGGCGGCGGCGCGGTGACCGACCTGGCCGGCTTCGTCGCGGCCTGCTGGTTACGGGGTGTGCGCTGGGTGCCGGTGGCGACCTCGCTGCTGGGCATGGTGGATGCCGCGGTGGGCGGCAAGACGGGCATCAACACGGCCGCCGGCAAGAACCTGGTGGGCGCGTTCCACCCGCCGGTCGGGGTGTTGGCCGACCTGGCCACTCTGGACAGCCTGCCCGCTGTCGACCTGGCGGCCGGGCTGGCCGAGGTCGTCAAGTGCGGTTTCATCGCCGACCCGACGATCCTGGATCTCATCGAGAACGACCCGGAGGCCGCCACCGACCCGCGTGGGCCGGTGAGCCGGGAGCTGATCGAGCGGGCCATCCGGGTCAAGGCCGACGTGGTCGCCGGCGACCTGCGCGAGTCGGGCCTGCGGGAGGTGCTCAACTACGGCCACACCCTGGCCCACGCCATCGAGCAGAACGAGAGCTACCGCTGGCGGCACGGCCACGCCGTCGCTGTCGGTCTGGTGTACGCGGCCACGCTGGCCCGGCTCGCCGGGCGGCTGGACGCGCCGACCGCCGACCGACACCTGGTCGCGCTGAGCGCGCTGGGCCTGCCGGTGAGCTACCCGGCCGACGCCTGGCCGCAACTGTTGGCCGCGATGCGGGTGGACAAGAAGACCCGGGGCAGTCGGCTGCGCTTCGTGGTGCTCGACGGGCTGGCCCGCCCGGCGATGTTGGAAGGCCCCGACGACGCGTTGCTGGAGGCCGCCTACCGGGAGGTGGCAACCCCGTGAAGGTCTACGTCTTGAACGGGCCGAACCTGGGCCGGTTGGGCACCCGCGAGCCCGACGTGTACGGCGCGACCAGCTACGCGGATCTGGTGGCGCTCTGCGAGAGCACCGGTCGGGAGTTGGGGCTGGCGGTGACGGTCCGGCAGACCGACGCGGAGCACGAGCTGCTCGGCTGGCTGCACACGGCGGCCGACGAGGGCGCCGCGGTGGTGCTCAACCCCGCCGCCTGGTCGCACTACTCGTACGCGGTGCGGGACGCCTGCGCCATGCTGCGGGGGCCGCTGGTGGAGGTGCACATCTCCAACATCCACACCCGTGAGGAGTTCCGGCACCACTCGGTGGTCTCGGCGGTGGCGACCGGGGTGATCTGCGGTCTGGGTATCGACGGCTATCGTCTCGCTCTGCACCATCTGGCCACCCGCTGAAGGCCCACGGACTGGGCGCTCCGAACGGGGGGCCGTCCGATTCGACGCAGCTTGTAGACTTGCCAGGTCTGTCCGCCAATTGATGATCAAGGCAGGAAATGGCCTCCACCAACGACCTCAAAAACGGTCTGGTACTCAACCTGGACGGCGAGCTCTGGGCCGTCGTCGAGTTCCAGCACGTCAAGCCCGGTAAGGGTGGTGCCTTCGTGCGCACCACGCTGAAGAACGTGCTGTCCGGGAAGGTGGTCGACAAGACCTTCAACGCGGGCACCAAGGTCGAAACCGCGACCGTTGACAAGCGCACGATGCAGTACCTGTACGCCGACGGTGAGGACTTCGTCTTCATGGATCTGGAGACCTTCGACCAGATCACGGTGCCCGGTGGCACCGTCGGTGAGGCAGCCAACTACCTGCTGCCCGAGGCGGAGGCGACCGTCGCCCAGCACGAGGGTGTGCCGCTCTACATCGAGCTGCCCACCAGCGTCGTGCTGGAGGTCACCTACACCGAGCCCGGCCTGCAGGGCGACCGTTCGACCGGCGGCACCAAGCCGGCGACCGTGGAGACCGGCGCCACGGTGCCGGTTCCGCTGTTCATCACCACCGGCGAGAAGATCAAGGTCGACACCCGCGACGGCCGTTACCTCGGCCGCGCCTGATGGCTGAGGGTTCCAAGCAGCAGATGCCGGCGCGCCGCAAGGCGCGCAAGCGGGCGCTGGATGTCCTCTACGAGTCCGACCTGCGGGACAAGCCTCCGGTGGAGGTGCTCGCCGGCTACGTGCAGCGGATCGAGCAGCCCCGACCGGAGCACCTGGGCTACGCGGTGGGCCTGGTCGAGGGGGTTGCCGAGCACCTCGACCGGATCGACGAGCTGATCGCCAGCTACGCCGAGGGTTGGACGTTGGAGCGGATGCCGGTCGTCGACCGTAATCTCGCCCGGATCGCCGTCTACGAGTTGCTCTACGTCGACGAGATCGACGACGCGGTGGCCATCAGCGAGGCGGTGGAGCTGGCTCGGCAGATGTCGACGGACGATTCGCCGCGCTTCCTCAACGGGGTGCTCGGCCGGATCGCCGAGTACGCCACCCGCTGAGCGTCCGCACCGAACACCGCAAACCCGAAAGGGCCCGTGCCAGTCGGCACGGGCCCTTTCGGTGGAGCGGCAGATCAGGTGGAGCGGTAGATCAGGAGGCGAAGAACGCCCGGGGGTCGGCCACCAGCACGCCGTGCTCGGTGAGCCGCTCGATCAGGCCCGACGGTGAGGCGTCGTAGACGATCGCGAGCGCCCGCAGGTCATCGGCGCGGATGGAGAGCACCCGGCCGTTGTAGTCGCCGCGCTGCTGCTGGATGGCGCGGGCGTAGCGGGCAACGTAGGCCAGGTCCTCGGAGGCCTCGTCGTAGAGCCGCTCCAGGTCCAGGACAATCTTGCTGGTGGGCTCGTGACGGACGCCACTGCCGTCAGGCAGCAGCTCCGAGACGGGTACGCGGTAGAACTCGGCCAACTCGGCCAGACGGGACACCGTCACGGCCCGGTCGCCACGCTCGTACGAGCCGACCACCACGGCCTTCCACCGCCCGTTCGACTTCTCCTCCACACCCTGCAGGGAGAGACCCTGCTGCTGGCGGATGGAGCGCAGGCGGGCGCCCAGAGACTTGGCGTATTCAGAGGGCATTCGGACACTCCCAGTGCTGCTCGGGGTTCTCCCGTCGATCGCTACGGAGCGTGACGGTACGGGGAATGCGACACGTGGTCAAGTGGTCGTGCCCCTACCGTTGCGGAGCGTCCGGGGAGTTTTCCCCTTTTCCGGTACCTGACCCGGTGGTCAGCGGCCGCCGTCCATCACCCCGGTGACCACTGGTAACGTGGCGGAAGCCCCGGCCCAGGTCTGCTGAGCGGTCCGGCCGGAGGTGCCCGACATCCTTTAACGACCCGTCCCGTGAGGCGGGGAAGGAGGTCCGCCGTGGCATACCCACCGGCTGCCCGCTCGTCACCACCGCGACAACCCTCGGTGAAGGTGATCCTCGCCAGCGCCGACGTGCAACGCGTGGTCGACCGCATCGCCCACCAGATCCTGGAGAAGACCCAGGGCGCCGCGAACACTGTGCTGCTGGGAATTCCCACCCGGGGCACCCCCCTCGCCCGGCGGCTCGCCGACCGGATCAGCACCTTCGAGGACGTCGCCGTTCCGGTCGGTGTGCTCGACATCACCCTGTACCGCGACGACCTTCGTCGGCACGCCACCCGCGCTGTGGGTCCGACCGAGCTGCCCCCCGGCGGGATCGACGGCAAGCGGGTCATCCTGGTCGACGACGTGCTCTTCTCCGGCCGCACCGTCCGGGCCGCGCTCGACGCGCTCAACGACGTTGGCCGTCCGGCCTCGGTGCAGCTCGCCGTCCTGGTCGACAGGGGCCACCGGGAGTTGCCGATCCGCGCCGACTACGTCGGCAAGAACATCCCGACCTCGCTCGCCGAGAGCGTCAAGGTGACGCTCGCCGAGATCGACGGGACGGACGAGGTCAAGCTGTACGGGGGAACCGCCTCATGATCAAGCATCTGCTCTCCGGCGGGGACCTGGACGCCGACACCGCCACCGAGATCCTGGACACCGCCGCCGAGATGGCCACCGTCGCCGGCCGGGAGATCAAGAAGCTTCCCGCGCTGCGCGGACGGACGGTGGTGAACCTCTTCTACGAGGACTCCACGCGTACCCGGATCTCCTTCGAGGCCGCGGCGAAGCGGCTCAGCGCCGACGTGATCAACTTTTCCGCGAAGGGGTCCAGCGTCACCAAGGGTGAGAGCCTGAAGGACACCGCGTTGACCCTGCAGGCCATGGGCGCTGATGCCGTCGTCATCCGACACCCCGCCTCCGGCGCGCCGCACCGCCTGGCCAACTGGGTGGACGGGTCGGTGGTCAACGCCGGCGACGGCACCCACGAGCACCCCACCCAGGCGCTGCTGGACGCGTACACCATGCGGTCCCGGCTGGGCCGGCTCGCCGGCCTGTCGGTCGCTGTGGTCGGGGACGTGCTGCACTCCCGGGTGGCGCGCTCCAACGTGCTGCTGCTCTCCACCCTCGGCGCCAAGGTCACCCTGGTCGGCCCGCCGACCCTCATTCCGGTCGACATCGCGGGCGCCCTCGCGCCCGGCACCAACGTCTCCTACGACCTCGACTCCGTCCTGCCGAACGTGGACGTGGTGATGATGCTGCGCGTGCAGCGGGAGCGGATGAACGACTCCTACTTCCCCTCCGCGCGCGAGTACGCCCGCCGCTACGGGCTGGACGGGCCGCGGATGCGCCGGCTGCCCGAACACGCGATCGTCATGCACCCCGGCCCGATGAACAGGGGGATGGAGATCACCCCCGAGGTCGCCGACTCACCCCGCTCCACAATCGTCGAACAGGTCACCAACGGGGTCTCCGTGCGGATGGCTGTCCTTTACCTGCTGCTCGGAGGGAACAACCGGTGACCGCGTACCTGATCACCAGCGTGAGTGTCGTCGGCGCCGCGCCGACCGACCTGCTGATCCGCGACGGCGTGATCGCCGCTGTCGGTCCCGGCCTGACCGCGCCGGACGCCACAGTCGTCGACGGCGCCGGCCTGGTCGCCCTGCCCGGCCTCGTCGACCTGCACACCCACCTGCGCGAGCCCGGCCGGGAGGACGCCGAGACCGTCGAGTCCGGTTCCCGGGCGGCGGCGCTGGGCGGCTACACGGCGGTCTGCGCGATGGCCAACACCTCCCCGGTGGCGGACACCGCCGGTGTGGTCGAGCAGGTCTGGCGGCTCGGCCGCGAGGCCGGCCTGGTCGACGTGCAGCCGATCGGCGCGGTCACCGTCGGGCTGGCCGGCGAGCGGCTGGCCGAGCTGGGCGCGATGGCCGACTCGGCGGCCCAGGTGCGGATCTTCTCCGACGACGGGCACTGCGTCGCCGACCCGAAGTTGATGCGCCGAGCCCTGGAGTACGTCAAGGCGTTCGACGGGATCATCGCCCAGCACGCCGAGGAGCCCCGGCTCACCGAGGGCGCCCAGATGCACGAGGGCGAGGTCTCCACCCGGCTCGGCCTGATCGGCTGGCCGGCGGTCGCCGAGGAGGCGATCATCGCCCGGGACGTGCTGCTCGCCGAGCACGTGGGCAGCCGACTGCACGTCTGCCACGTCTCCACCGCCGGCAGCGTCGAGGTGCTGCGCCAGGCAAAGGCGCGCGGGGTACGCGTGACCGCCGAGGTGACCCCGCACCACCTGCTGCTCACCGACGAACGGGCGGAAACCTACGACCCGGTCTACAAGGTGAACCCGCCGTTGCGCACCGCCGCGGACATCGCCGCGCTGCGTGCCGCCCTCGCCGACGGGGTGATCGACGTGATCGCCACCGACCACGCCCCGCACGCGGTGGAGGACAAGGAGTGCGAGTGGGCGTACGCCCGACCGGGGATGCTCGGTCTGGAGACGGCCCTCTCCATCGCGCTGGACGTGCTCGGCCCCGAGTGGGACCTGATCGCCGAGCGGATGTCGCGCACCCCCGCACGGATCGCCGGCCTCACCGGGCACGGCGTCGACCCCGCGCCGGGTGTGCCGGCGAACCTGACCCTGATCGACCCGGCCGCCCACCGCACCATCGAGCCGGCGGAGCTGGCCAGTCGCAGTCGCAACACCCCGTACGCCCGCATGACGCTGCCAGGTCGCATCGTGGCGACCTTCCTGCGTGGCGAGCCGACGGTCCTGGACGGAAAGGCTGTCAAGTGAGCGCGAGGAACGCAGCGCAGCGGAGTCCCGCAGTCGCGAACGAAAGGCGGGCACGGTAATGGTCAAGCGCAGACCCGCGATCCTTGTCCTCGAGGACGGGCGCACGTTCCCCGGCGAGGCGTACGGCAGCGTCGGGGAGACCTTCGGCGAGGCGGTCTTCAACACCGGCATGACCGGTTATCAGGAGACCCTGACCGACCCGTCCTACCACCGTCAGGTGGTGGTGCAGACCGCGCCGCACATCGGCAACACCGGCGTCAACGGCGAGGACGACGAGTCCGGTCGGATCTGGGTGGCCGGCTACGTCGTGCGCGACCCGGCCCGGATCGGCTCGAACTGGCGGGCCACCGGTGGTCTCGAGGACCGCCTCGCCACCGAGGGTGTGGTGGGCATCAGCGGCGTGGACACCCGGGCGCTGACCCGGCACCTGCGCGAGCGGGGCGCCATGCGGGTGGGCATCTCCAGCATCGACAACGACCCGCAGAGCCTGCTGGCCCGGGTCCGCCAGGCGCCGCAGATGGTCGGCGCGGACCTGTCCGCCGAGGTGAGCACCGCCGAGCCGTACGTCGTCGAGGCCCTGGGCGAGCACCGGTTCACAGTGGCCGCCCTGGACCTGGGCATCAAGCGCAACGTGCCGCGTCGGCTGGCCACCCGTGGGGTGACCACGCACGTGCTGCCGGCGTCGTCGAGCATCGACCAGATGCTCGCCACCGGCGCCGACGCGATCTTCCTGTCGCCCGGTCCGGGCGACCCGGCCACCGCCGACGCCCCGGTGGAACTGGCCCGGGAGGCGCTGCGGCGGGAGGTGCCGCTGTTCGGCATCTGCTTCGGCAGCCAGATCCTCGGCCGGGCGCTCGGCTTCGGCACCTACAAGCTGGGCTACGGCCACCGGGGAATCAACCAGCCGGTGCTCGACCGGGTCACCGGCAAGGTCGAGGTGACCAGCCACAACCACGGCTTCGCCGTGCAGGTCCCCGGCTCGGGCGACGGCGCTGTCGTCCCCGACCAGGTGATCGACACCGACTTCGGTGGCGTACGGGTGTCACACGTCTGCCTCAATGACAACGTGGTCGAGGGGCTGCGAGCAGTGGACCTGCCCGCGTTCACCGTCCAGTACCACCCGGAGGCGGCAGCCGGCCCGCACGACGCGGACTACCTCTTCGACCGATTCGCCGAACTGATCGAAGGCCGGACCCACAGCAAGGGGCGCAGCAATGCCTAAGCGGACCGATCTCAAGCACATCCTCGTGATCGGCTCCGGGCCGATCGTCATCGGGCAGGCCTGCGAGTTCGACTACTCCGGCACCCAGGCGTGCCGGGTGCTGCGCAGCGAGGGGATCCGGGTCAGCCTGGTCAACTCCAACCCGGCGACGATCATGACGGACCCGGAGTTCGCCGACGCGACGTACGTCGAGCCGATCACCCCGGAGTTCGTGGAGCTGGTCATCGCCAAGGAGCGCCCGGACGCGATCCTCGCGACCCTCGGCGGGCAGACCGCGCTGAACACGGCCGTCGCCCTGCACGAGGCCGGCGTCCTGGAGAAGTACGGCGTGGAGTTGATCGGCGCGAACATCGACGCCATCAACCGTGGCGAGGACCGGCAGCTGTTCAAGGAGATCGTGGCGAAGGCCGGCGTACGGCTGGGCGTCGACGACCCGGCCGGGTTGGTGCCCCGCTCGCGGGTCTGCCACTCGATGGACGAGGTCGAGGCGACAGTCGCCGAGCTGGGCCTGCCGGTGGTGATCCGGCCGTCGTTCACAATGGGTGGCCTGGGCTCCGGCATGGCGCACACCCCGGAGGACCTGGCCCGCATCGCCGGCGACGGCCTGTCCGCCAGCCCGGTGCACGAGGTGCTCATCGAGGAGAGCGTGCTCGGCTGGAAGGAGTACGAGCTCGAGCTGATGCGCGACCGGCACGACAACGTGGTGGTGGTCTGCTCGATCGAGAACATCGACCCGATGGGTGTGCACACCGGCGACAGCGTCACTGTGGCCCCGGCCATGACGCTCACCGACCGGGAGTACCAGCGCCTGCGTGACCTGGGTATCGCCGTGCTGCGCGAGGTCGGGGTGGACACCGGCGGCTGCAACATCCAGTTCGCTGTCAACCCGGTCGACGGCCGGATCGTCGTGATCGAGATGAACCCGCGGGTGTCGCGGTCGTCGGCGCTGGCCTCCAAGGCGACCGGTTTCCCGATCGCGAAGATCGCCGCCAAGCTGGCCATCGGCTACACCCTCGACGAGATCCCCAACGACATCACCCTGAAGACCCCTGCGGCGTTCGAGCCGACCCTCGACTACGTGGTGGTGAAGATCCCCCGGTTCGCGTTCGAGAAGTTCCCCGGCGCGGACCCGGAGCTGACCACCACGATGAAGTCGGTGGGCGAGGCGATGAGCCTCGGGCGCAACTTCACCGAGGCGCTGAACAAGGCGATGCGCTCGATGGAAACCAAGTCGGCCGGTTTCTGGAGTGTGCCGGACCCTGCCGGCGTCACACTGGCGGACACCCTCGCGGCGCTGCGGATCCCGCACGACGGTCGGCTGTACACGGTGGAGCGGGCGCTGCGGCTCGGGGCGTCGATCGCCGAGGTGGCCGAGGCGTCCGGCGGGATCGACCCGTGGTTCCTGGACCAGATCGCCGCGCTGATCGAGCTGCGCACCGAGATCGTCGACGCGCCGGTGCTCGACGCCGACCTGCTGCGTCGTGCCAAGCGGGCCGGTCTGTCCGACCGGCAGCTCGCCGCGCTGCGCCCGGAGCTGGCCGCCGAGGACGGCGTACGGACCCTGCGCCACCGCCTCGACGTGCGCCCGGTCTACAAGACAGTGGACACCTGCGCGGCCGAGTTCGAGGCGACCACTCCGTACCACTACTCGACGTACGACCTGGAGTCCGAGGTCGTGCCGTCGGACCGGCCGAAGGTGCTGATCCTGGGCTCCGGCCCGAACCGGATCGGGCAGGGCATCGAGTTCGACTACTCCTGCGTGCACGCCGTCCAGGCGTTGCGGTCGGCCGGTTACGAGACGGTCATGGTCAACTGCAACCCGGAGACGGTCTCCACCGACTACGACACCGCCGACCGGCTCTACTTCGAGCCGTTGACCTTCGAGGACGTCCTGGAGGTCTGGCACGCCGAGGACTCGTCCGGCCGGGCGGCCGGCGGGCCGGGTGTGGTCGGGGTGGTCGTCCAGCTCGGCGGGCAGACCCCGCTGGGGCTGGCGCAGCGGCTCAAGAACGCCGGTGTGCCGATCGTCGGCACCTCCCCGGAGTCGATCCACCTGGCCGAGGAGCGCGGCGCGTTCGGCGCGGTGCTGGCCCGTGCCGGCCTGCGCGCGCCGGCGCACGGCATGGCCACCTCGTACGACGAGGCCAAGACGATCGCCGACGAGATCGGCTACCCGGTGCTGGTCCGGCCGTCGTACGTGCTGGGCGGGCGGGGCATGGAGATCGTCTACGACGACCCGACGCTGCGCGACTACATCGGCCGGGCCACCGACATCTCCCCGGACCACCCGGTGCTGGTGGACCGGTTCCTCGACGACGCCATCGAGATCGACGTGGACGCGCTGTGCGACGCCGACGGCGAGGTCTACATCGGCGGTGTGATGGAGCACATCGAGGAGGCGGGTATCCACTCCGGCGACTCGTCCTGCGCGCTCCCGCCGATCACCCTCGCGGGCTCGCACCTGGTCGAGGTCCGCCGCTACACCGAGGCCATCGCGCGTGGCGTCGGGGTCCGGGGCCTGCTCAACGTGCAGTACGCCCTCAAGGACGACGTGCTCTACGTGCTGGAGGCCAACCCGCGCGCGTCGCGGACCGTCCCGTTCGTCTCCAAGGCCACGGCGGTGCCGCTGGCCAAGGCGGCGGCCCGGATCGCGCTCGGGGCGAGCATCGCCGAGCTGCGCGCCGAGGGCCTGCTGCCGGCGACCGGGGACGGGGGCACGATGCCCGCCGACGCGCCGGTCGCCGTCAAGGAGGCGGTGCTGCCGTTCAAGCGTTTCCGGACCCGCGCTGGCAAGGGGATCGACTCGCTGCTCGGGCCGGAGATGAAGTCGACCGGCGAGGTGATGGGCATCGACACCAACTTCGGGCATGCCTTCGCCAAGAGCCAGTCGGCGGCGTACGGGTCGCTGCCGACCGCCGGGAAGATCTTCGTCTCGGTGGCCAACCGGGACAAGCGCGGCATGATCTTCCCGATTAAGCGGCTGGCCGATCTGGGCTTCGAGATCGTCGCCACCGCCGGCACGGCCGAGGTGCTGCGCCGGCACGGCATCGCCTGTGAGCAGATCCGTAAGCACTATCAGGCCGGTGCGGGCGACGACGCGGTGTCGCTGATCGGCGGCGGCCACGTGGCGCTGGTGATCAACACGCCGCAGGGCTCGGGTGCCAGCGCCCGCTCCGACGGTTATGAGATCCGCAGCGCGGCCGTCACCGCGGACATCCCCTGCATCACCACGGTTCCCGGCGCCGCCGCAGCGGTGATGGGCATCGAGGCGCGGATCCGCGGCGACATGCAGGTCCGCCCCCTGCAGGACCTGCACGCCATCCTGCGGGCGGCCCAGTGACAGTGTTCGAGCAGGCGGTACGGCCGTGGTTGTTCCGGCTCGGGGGCGGGGACGCCGAGACGGCGCACGAGTGGACGCTGCGGCGGTTGGCTGCCCTGTCGCGGCGGCCGGCCGCGCTCGCCGCGCTGCGGGCCCGGTACGCGGTCGACGCGCCGCGCACCGTGTTCGGGGTGCGGTTCCCCAACCCGGTCGGGTTGGCCGCCGGAATGGACAAGGACGGGGCGGCGCTGCCGGCCTGGCCGGCGCTCGGCTTCGGTTTCGTGGAGGTCGGCACGGTCACCGCGCACGCCCAACCGGGCAACCCCCGGCCGCGGCTGTTCCGCCTGCCGGCCAGCGAGGCGGTGGTCAACCGGATGGGCTTCAACAACGCCGGGGCCGCTGCGCTGGCCGCCCGGCTGGCGGCGCTGCCGCGCCCGCTCGGGGTGCCGCTGGGCATCTCGCTGGGCAAGTCCAAGGTGACCCCGCTGGACGAGGCGGTCGAGGACTACCTCGCCTCGTACCGGGCGCTGCGCGGGCACGGCGACTACTTCGCTGTGAACGTGTCCTCACCGAACACCCCGGGTCTGCGGTCGTTGCAGGACCGTGCCCACCTGGACGCGCTGCTCGGCGCGCTGGTGGGGGAGAAGCCGGTGCTGGTCAAGATCGCACCAGACCTGACCGAGGCGGCGATCGCCGAGCTGCTGGAGGTCTGCCTGGCCCGGGGCGCCGCCGGGGTGATCGCCACCAACACCACCCTGTCTCGCGAGGGGCTGGCCAGCGGTGACGTCGAGCGTGGCGGGCAGGCCGGTGGGCTCTCCGGTCGGCCGCTCACCGGGCGGGCCCGCGAGGTGGTCGCCTTCGTCCACCGGGAGACCGACGGCCGGCTGCCGATCATCGGCGTCGGCGGGGTGCTGGATCCGGACGACGCGGCGCGGATGTTCGATGCCGGCGCCGCCCTGGTGCAGCTCTACACCGGCTTCATCTACCGAGGACCGGCCCTGGTCCGCGCCGCCGCCCGCGCGGCGGCCGCAACGGCGGCACCGGACGCGGTCGCCGGCCGGTGACCGCACCGGCCCGGTGCTCGCCCGGCCTCGCGTCAGGCCGGCCCGCGCCGGCTCGCCGCCGAACCGGCGTGGGCCGGCGTGGGCCTGCGCCGGCTCGCCGCCGAACCGGCTGCGCGCCCGGGAGGCGAACCTCGTCGCAGGTCCTTTGCTCTGCTTCAACCCACGCGACGGCCGACGTCCGATCTCCGGACACCGGGTGTGGCGTCCGGTGAAGCAGAGCAAAGGCGGCGCAGGGATGACTCGACCCGGCTGTGGGACGTCCGCCGTCCGGCCCGTCCGTGTCTGGAAGGAGTACGCGTGACACCCGAGGAGATCCTGGCCGCTGACCGGGCGCACGTCTGGCACCCGTACGCCGCGCTGCCGCCGGCCAACCCGCCCTACGTGGTGCAGAGCGCCGAGGGGGTACGGCTCACCCTGGCCGACGGGCGTGAGCTGGTGGACGGCATGTCGTCCTGGTGGGCGGCGATCCACGGGTACCGGCACCCGGTGCTGGACGCGGCGGTGACCGACCAGCTCGGCCGGATGAGCCACGTGATGTTCGGCGGGCTCACCCACGAGCCGGCGGTGCAGCTGGCCCGAACACTGGTCGAGCTGACCCCGGACGGCCTGGAGCACGTGTTCCTGGCCGACTCCGGCTCGGTCAGCGTCGAGGTGGCGGTGAAGATGTGCCTGCAGTACCAGCGGGCCGTCGGGCGGCCCCAGCGGCGCCGGCTGGCTACCTGGCGGGGTGGCTACCACGGCGACACCTTCCATCCGATGAGCGTCTGCGACCCGGAGGGCGGGATGCACCACCTGTGGGGCGACGTGCTGCCCCGGCAGGTGTTCGCCCCGGTGCCGCCGGGCGGCTTCACCGATCCGCCCGACGACGCGTACGTGGCGGCGCTGGTCGAGACGGTCGAGCGGCACGCCGACGAGTTGGCCGCCGTGATCGTCGAGCCCGTCGTCCAGGGCGCCGGCGGGATGCGCTTCCACCACCCGGGTTACCTGCGGGTGCTGCGCGAGGTGACCCGCGCGCACGGGATCCTGCTGATCTTCGACGAGATCGCCACCGGGTTCGGCCGTACCGGCGAGATGTTCGCCGCCGAGCACGCCGGGGTCACGCCGGACGTGCTCTGTGTGGGCAAGGCGCTGACCGGCGGGTACCTGACCCTCGCGGCGACAGTGTGCACCGCGGAGGTCGCCCGGGGCATCTCGGCGGCCGGTGTGCTGGCGCACGGGCCCACGTTCATGGGTAACCCGTTGGCATGCGCGGTGGCGAACGCCTCCATCGGGCTGCTGCGGGCCGGAGACTGGGCCGGCCAGGTCGCCAGGGTCGGCGCCGGTCTGCGCGCCGGTCTGGAGCCCCTGCGCGGCATGCCGGGCGTGGCCGACGTACGGGTCCTCGGCGCGATCGGCGTGGTCCAGCTCGATCACGAGGTCGACCTTGGCGCGGCGACCGCGGCCGCGGTCGCCCAGGGGGTCTGGCTGCGTCCGTTCCGCGACCTGATCTACACGATGCCGCCGTACGTCACCGACGACGTGGACCTGGCCCGGATCGCGACCGGGGTGGCGGCGGCGGTGACTGCTGGCTGAGTCGGCCCGGCCACCGGGTCGACTGGTTACCCGGGCGGGTCAGCCGCCCGGACGAGAAGAGGGGAACACTCCGATGGAGAGCTTCGGTACCCGGCTGCACCGGGCGGTCACCGAGCGGGGCCCACTCTGTGTGGGCATCGACCCGCATCCCGGTCTGCTGGCGCAGTGGGGCCTCCCGGACGACCTTCAGGGGCTCGACCGTTTCAGCCGGATCGTTGTCGACGCCCTCGGTGACCGGGTTGCGGTAGTCAAGCCTCAGTCGGCCTTTTTCGAGCGATTCGGATCCCGAGGTGTGGCGATTCTTGAGTCAACTATCCGACAGTTACGAGAAGCCGGCTCGCTCGTTCTGCTCGACGTCAAGCGCGGCGACATCGGCTCGACGGTGAGCGCGTACGCCTCGGCGTACCTTGATCCATCCAGCCCCGTGTATGTCGACGCGGTCACCGCGAGCCCCTACCTCGGGGTCGGTTCGCTGGCGCCGATGTTCGAGCTGGCCGCCGAGCACGGCGGCGGGGTGTTCGTGTTGGCCCTCACCTCCAACCCCGAGGGCGCTGCCGTGCAGCGGGCCGTCACGGCCGACGGCCGCACCGTGGCGCAAACCGTGATCGACGAGATTTCGCAGCTCAACAGGGGTGCGTCCCCGCTCGGGAGCTTCGGTCTGGTGGTCGGCGCGACCATCGGTGACACCGGTCACGACCTCTCCGGTGTGGGCGGCCCACTGCTCTCTCCGGGGCTCGGCGCACAGGGTGCCGGTGCAGCCGATCTGCGTACCGTCTTCGGTTCGAGCCTCGCCTCGGTGCTCCCGTCGTACTCCCGGGAGGTGCTCTCGGCAGGCCCCGATGTGACCGCGCTGCGGGCCGCCGCGGACCGCGTGTTGGTCGACTGCCGGGCCGTTCTGCCTGCCCGGTGACTGACTGACGGGTCGGTCACTCTACGGTGATCATGCGGCCCCCACGTTGCCGAAAGCTCCGTTGGCCGCTAGTTTTCCCCGCGCTGGGAACCATGGACCCCTTGGTTCACAGCGACACCACGTTTCACAGATGCGGCGGTGCGCCCCGCCCGCCGCGATAGGGACCTGAGGAGAACTGGTGCCGCTCCCGTCACTGACCCCCGAACAACGCGCTGCCGCGCTCGAGAAGGCCGCGGAGATCCGCAAGGCCCGTGCTCAGCTGAAGGAGCAGCTCAAGCAGGGCAAGACCACCCTCGGTGCCGTCCTCGAGCGGGCCGAGAGCGACGACGTCGTTGGCAAGCTCAAGGTGTCGGCCGTCCTGCAGGCCATGCCGGGCATCGGCAAGATCCGGGCTACCCAGATCATGGAGAAGCTCAAGATCGCCGACAGCCGTCGCCTGCGTGGCCTCGGCGAGCAGCAGCGCAAGGCACTGCTTGGAGAGTTCGCCGCCAACTGAACCTGGCAGCGTGTAGAAACAAGCAGTGAGCACGGATGACGAGGCGCGCCCGGCGGCTCGGCTCACTGTCCTGGCTGGACCTTCGGGTTCCGGCAGGGAGAGTGTCGTCGAGCTCGTCCGGGCGCGTTCTCCGTCCGTGTGGATCCCGGTCGCGGCAACCACCAGGCCGCGCCGGGAGTCGGAGATCGACGGGGTGGACCGCGTCTTCCTCGCCCCCGCCGAGTTCGATCGGCGGATCGTCGACGGCGAGCTGCTGGAGTGGTCCCGGATCGGTTCGCACCGCCGGGGCACCCCGTACCCGCCGCTACGCGCCCGGCTCGACGCCGGGCAGCAGGTGCTGCTCCCGCTCGACCTGCGCGGCGTCCCACTGGTCCGGGCGCGCCTGCCCGATGCCCGGCTGGTGTTGCTGAGCCCACCCGGGTACGCGCCCGATGCCACGGTGGCCGCCACCGTCGAGCACGCGCTGACCCACGACCACACCGAACGGGTGGTCGAGGAGCTGGTAGGCTTACTCGGTTCTTCTTATCCGGATCCGGCCTGGTCGCGCGTGCGTGGCTGACGGTCGGCCGCCGTTGAGACTCAGCACCGCGTCCGCGCGGCTCGAAAGACGCAGAGGTTAATTCGTGGGATCCATCGCCAACCCCGAAGGCATCACCAACCCGCCGATCGACGAGCTCCTCGAGAAGACGACGTCGAAGTACGCGCTGGTCATCTTCGCCGCCAAGCGCGCGCGCCAGGTCAACGCCTACTACAGCCAGCTCGGTGAGGGTCTGCTGGAGTACGTCGGCCCGCTCGTCGAGACCACCCCGCAGGAGAAGCCCCTCTCCATCGCCATGCGCGAGATCAACTCGGGCCTGCTCACCGCCGAGCCGACCGACCAGCCGTAAGCCCCCGCTGGCCGATGTCCGCCTCGATCGTCCTCGGGGTCGGCGGCGGCATCGCCGCCTACAAGGCGTGTGAGCTGCTGCGACTCTTCACCGAATCGGGTCACCGGGTTCGGGTCGTGCCAACCGCGTCGGCGCTCCGCTTCGTTGGAGCGCCGACCTGGGCCGCGCTCTCCGGTCAACCGGTCGCCGACGACGTCTGGACAGACGTCCACGAGGTGCCGCACGTCCGGCTCGGTAAGCAGGCCGACCTGGTGGTGGTCGCGCCGACCACCACCGACCTGCTCGCCAAGGCCGCCCACGGCCTCGCCGACGACCTGCTGACCAACACCCTGCTGACCGCCCGCTGCCCGGTCCTGCTGGCCCCGGCCATGCACACCGAGATGTGGGAGCACCCCGCCACGGTCGCCAACGTCGCCACGTTGCGCTCCAGGGGAGTGCGGGTCATCGAGCCCGCTGTCGGCCGGCTCACCGGCGCCGACACCGGCAAGGGCCGGCTCCCCGACCCGGCGGAGATCTTCGCCGTCGCCGGCCGGCTCCTGGCCCGCGGTGACTCCGCCCCCGCCGACCTGGCCGGTCGCCGGGTGGTCGTCACCGCCGGCGGCACCCGCGAGCCCCTCGACCCGGTGCGTTTCCTGGGTAACCGTTCGTCCGGCAAGCAGGGGTACGCGTTCGCCCGCGCGGCGGTCGCCCGGGGTGCCCGGGTCACACTGATCTCGGCCAACGTCGGCCTCGCCGACCCGGCCGGTGCCGACCTGATCCGGGTGGGCACCACCGCCGAGTTGCGGGAGGCGACAGTCAAGGCCGCCGTCGAGGCCGACGCGGTGGTGATGGCGGCGGCTCCGGCCGATTTCCGGCCCGCGACGTACGCGACTGGCAAAATCAAGAAGTCGGACGACGGTGTCGCACCCACCATCGAACTCGTCACGAACCCGGACATCGCGGCGGAGCTCGGCCAGCGCAAACGACCAGGGCAGGTGCTGGTGGTGTTCGCCGCCGAGACCGGCGACGCCGAGGCCAACGGCCGGGCGAAACTCGCCCGGAAGCGGGCCGACCTGATCGTGGTCAACGAGGTCGGTCCGGATCTGGTCTTCGGTGCCGACACCAACACGGTGACGGTGATCGGCGCGGACGGCTCGGTCAGCCGGCTGCCCGAGCAGGCCAAGGAAGCTGTGGCCGACGCCGTGTGGGACCTCGTCGTGGCGCGGCTGCCTGGCCGCTCCTGACGGGTGGAACAGGGCGCGACCGATCCCGACACCGGCCGCAGTGGTGATTAGACTGCCGCGGAACGACCTCACACGCTTAGGAGTGCCGTGACACGCCGTCTCTTCACGTCCGAATCGGTCACGGAAGGCCACCCGGACAAGATCGCTGACCAGATCAGCGATGGCATCCTCGACGCGTTGCTGACCGAGGACCCCCACAGCCGCGTGGCAGTGGAGACCATGATCACCACCGGTCAGGTGCACATCGCCGGTGAGGTGACCACCAAGGCGTACGCCGACATCCCGACGATCGTCCGCCGGACCATCCTCGACATCGGTTACGACTCGTCGAAGAAGGGCTTCGACGGCGCCTCCTGTGGGGTCAGCGTCTCCATCGGCGCCCAGTCCGAGGACATCGCGCAGGGTGTGGACAACGCCTTCGAGCTGCGTACCGGGGCGTCGGAGAGCGCGCTGGACGCGCAGGGCGCCGGCGACCAGGGCATGATGTTCGGCTTCGCCTGCTCGGAGACGCCTGAGCTGATGCCGCTGCCGATCGCGCTCGCGCACCGGTTGGCCCGCCGCCTCTCGGCGGTGCGCAAGGACGGCACGATCCCGTACCTGCGGCCGGACGGCAAGACCCAGGTCACCATCGAGTACGAGGGGCTGCGCCCGGTCCGGCTGAACACCGTTGTGGTGTCCAGCCAGCACGCCGCCGACATCTCGCTGGACTCGCTGCTCACCCCGGACGTGCGCGACCACGTGATCGCCCCGGAGCTGGAGAGCCTCGGCCTGGACACCGACGGTTACCGGCTGCTGGTCAACCCGACCGGCCGGTTCGAGATCGGCGGTCCGATGGGCGACGCCGGGCTGACCGGCCGCAAGATCATCGTCGACACCTACGGTGGGTACGCCCGCCACGGTGGCGGCGCGTTCTCCGGCAAGGACCCGTCGAAGGTGGACCGCTCGGCCGCGTACGCGATGCGCTGGGTGGCCAAGAACGTGGTCGCCGCCGGCCTGGCCGAGCGGTGCGAGGCGCAGGTCGCCTACGCGATCGGCAAGGCGCACCCGGTGAGCCTCTTCATCGAGACGTTCGGCACCGAGACGGTGCCCGTCTCCTCGATCGAGAAGGCCGTCACCGAGGTGTTCGACCTGCGTCCGGCCGCGATCATCCGGGACCTCAACCTGCTCCGCCCGATCTACCAGCAGACCGCCGCGTACGGCCACTTCGGCCGGGAGCTGCCGGACCTGACCTGGGAGAGCACCGACCGGGCCGCCGACCTCAAGTCGGCCGCGGGAGCCTGACCGCCACCAAGCGCAGCGACCGGCGACCCGCTGATGGGTCGCCGGTCGCACGCGTCTGCGTGGATGTCGGACTGGCGCACCTGGACCGGCCGTTCGACTACCTGGTGCCGGCGGAGCTGGACGAGGTGGCGGTGCCCGGTACCCGGGTGAAGGTGCGCTTCGCCGGGCAACTCGTCGACGGGTGGTTGCTGTCACGCGCCGACGACTCCGGGCACACCGGCCGCCTCGCGTACCTGGAGAAGGTGGTCTCCCCGGAGCCGGTGCTGGCCCCCGAGGTCGCCCGGCTGGCCCGGGCGGTCGCCGACCGGTACGCGGGCAGCCTCGCCGACGTGCTCCGGCTCGCCGTGCCACCCCGGCACGCGCGGGTGGAGAAGGAGCCCCACGACGAGCCACCCACCCCGACGGCCCCCACCGGGGCCTTCGACCCACGCGGGTGGCGCGACTACCCGGCCGGCCCGGCCCTGCTGCGGGCGCTCGTCGACGGCCGTGCGCCCCGCGCGGTCTGGTCGGCGCTGCCCGGTGAGGACTGGGCGGCCCGTTACGCCGACGCGGTGGCGGCCACCGTCGCCGGTGGGCGCGGCGCGGTGGTCGTGGTGCCCGACGCGCGTGACCTCGACCGCCTCGACGCGGCGCTCACCGGCGTCCTCGGCCCGGGGCGGCACGTCACCCTCTCCGCCGCGCTCGGTCCGGCCCGGCGCTACCGGGCGTTCCTCGCCGCTCGCCGTGGCCGGGTGCCGGTGGTGATCGGCACCCGGGCGGCGATGTTCGCCCCGGTGGCCCGGCTCGGCCTCGTCGCCGTCTGGGACGACGGTGACGACCTGCACTCCGAGCCCCGGGCGCCCTACCCGCACGCCCGCGACGTGCTGCTCACCCGCGCCCACCTCGCCGAGGCCGGCGCGCTGGTCGGCGGGTACGCCCGGACGGCCGAGGCGCAGCTGCTGGTGGAGACGGGCTGGGCCCCGGAGGTGGTCGCCGACCGGGCCACCGTGCGGGCGCGGATCCCGGCCATCGCGCCGACCGGGGACGACCCGCAACTGGCCCGCGACCCCGGGGCCGCCACCGCCCGGCTGCCCAGCCTGGCCTGGACGGCTGCCCGCGACGCGCTCCGCCAGGACCTGCCGGTGCTGGTGCAGGTGCCCCGCCGTGGCTACCTCCCGTCGATCTCCTGCGCCGAGTGCCGCACCCCGGCCCGCTGCGCGCACTGCGCCGGCCCGCTCGCGCTGCCCTCGGCCGGCGGCACGCCGGCCTGCCGGTGGTGCGCCAGGGTGGCGGCCGCGTACGCCTGCCCGGAGTGCGGTGGGCGGCGGCTGCGGGCAGCGGTGACCGGGGCCCGGCGGACCGCCGAGGAGCTGGGTCGGGCGTTCCCCGACGTCCCGGTGCGCACCTCGGGGCGCGAGGAGGTACTGACCGACGTGCCGGGTGGCGCGGCCCTCGTGGTGGCCACCCCGGGCGCCGAGCCGGTCGCCGAGGGCGGCTACGGCGCGGTGCTGCTGCTCGACTCGTGGGCCCTGCTGACCCGGGCCGACCTGCGCGCCGGCGAGGAGGCGCTGCGCCGCTGGCTGGCGGCGGCGGCCCTGGCCCGCCCTGCGCCGGCCGGTCGGGTGGTGGTGGTCGCCGACGGCGCGCTCGCCCCCGTGCAGGCGCTGCTGCGCTGGGACGCCGCCTGGTTCGCCGGTCGGGAGCTGGCCGAGCGTCGCGAGCTGGGCTTCCCGCCGGCCGTGCGGATGGCGAGCGTCACCGGAGCGGCCGAGGCGGTGGCGGACCTGCTGGCGGCGGCCCGGCTGCCGGACGACGCCGAGGTGCTCGGGCCGGTCCCGGCCGAGGAGGGCCGGGAGCGGATGTTGGTCCGGGTGCCCCGGGCCCGGGCCGCAGCGCTCGCCGAGGCGTTGCACTCGGCCGCTGGCGTCCGGGCCGCCCGCAAGGCCGCCGATCCGGTTCGTCTCCAGGTCGATCCGCTGAGCCTGTTCTGAGGCGTTTCGGCCGGTGCCGGCGGTCGCGGACCTCGCCCGCTGCCGGCGGCCCTCGCACACCGCGTCCGGCAGAGCGCTGGCGTCCGAGTGGTAGCATCGCCCGTCATGCCAAGGCGTACGACGGGCTCCAGGTCGCGAGGGGGCGTCAGCCGCGCCAAGCTGGAGCCGTCGCGGGATGGCGCGACGATGGCGGGAACGCGTCGGTCGGGCGCGAGGTCGATGATGTCAGTGATCCGGTGATCAGGGGTGGACCAGTCGTGACCGTTGGACAATCGATCGTCTTCAACGGCGACCTCGGCAGCGGCAAGAGCACCGTGTCGGTCGAGATCGCCAAGCGGCTCGGCATGCGCCGGGTCAGCGTGGGGGACCTCTACCGGGAGATGGCGCAGCAGCGGCAGATGACCGCCCTGCAACTCAATCTGCACGCCGAGCTCGACCAGGCCGTCGACGGCTACGTCGACCAGCTCCAGCGGGACATCGCCGCCTCCGGTGAGCGCCTCATCATGGACTCCCGGCTGGCCTGGCACTTCTTCACCGACGCGCTCAAGGTGCACATGATCACCGAGCCGGGCGAGGCGGCCCGCCGGGTGCTCGCCCGACCGTCCGGCCCGGCCGAGAGCTACGCCTCGCTGGACGAGGCCAAGGCCAAGCTCCGGGAGCGCAGCGCGAGCGAGCGCAGCCGGTTCATCATCCGTTACGGGGTGGACAAGGCCCGTCTGCGCAACTACGACCTGATCTGTGACACCACCCGGGCCACCGCCAGCGAGGTGATCGAGCACATCGTGGCCGCGTACGAGGGCACGCTCGGTGCCGAGGTGCTGCGCGACGGGCCGCCGCTGCTGCTGCTGGACCCGGCCCGGGTCTACCCGACCGAGGACATCGCCACCCTGCGGGGTCTGTGGGACACCGACTTCGTCGGTGGGGTGGCCGAGGCCGGCGACGAGGCCCTCGAACCGTTGAAGATCGGGTTCACCGGTGAGTACTTCTTCGTCGTCGACGGTCATCGCCGCCTCAGCGCTGCCCTGCAGAACGGGTTCTCCATGGTCCCGGCCCAGTTGGTCGCCGAGGTCGACGAGCCGGTGGTGGGTGGGATGAACGCCATCGACTACTTCGCCGCCCAGGTGCGCCCGGGTCTGATCTACGACTGGGAGGCGGCTCACAAGATCCAACTGCCGCTGCCCGAGCCCGCGCTGCTCCGCGGCGACGCGGTGCTCGCCGGGGACCCGGGCGCCAGCGTCTGAACCGGCGTGAGGCCGGGCCGACGCGCGGGGTACGCGCGCCGGCCCGGCCACCGAGTCGTTCGGCGATCGCCGATACGGCTCAGCCGAGGACGACGCCCGTGGCGCCGACGCCGGCCATGCCGGAGAAGATGTCCTCGTAGTAGAACCGCCAGGCGCAGACCCGACCGGTCTTCACGTAGCCGGTACAGGTCGTCGACGTGAAGGTGTCGTCGATGGCGGTGGTGGTGCCGGTCGCCCAGACCTGGAGCGTGTTCGCAGCGTTCACGATCTCCACCGGGCCACCGCTGTCGCCCTGACCGACGGCGTTGGCGACTGTGGTGTTCTCCGCCTGGACCTGGCCGCAGACCTGACCGAAGTCGCGCACGTTGATGCAGAGGTTGCGGGCCTTCACCTGGATCGAGCAGCGGGTGCCGGAGTACGCGCCCGAGGTGCACACCCAGTTGCCGACCTGGCTGGCCGACGCGCCGATCACCTGGTTGCTGAACTCACTGACCACGTCGCCGTTCGCGGCGGTGCTGTTGTTGAAGACCCGGCCGCCGGCGCCGGCCGACAACAGCAGGGTGTCGGTGCCGGCGTTGCGGGTGCTGACGGTGCCCATCGACTGGCCGGTCGGATCGGTCGCGACGTTGTTGAGGTTGCCGCAGTGCGCGGCGGAGAGGATCCGCGCGTTCCCGTTCTTGAAGACCCCGAAGCCGGTCGAGCAGCCACCGCCGGTGGTGGCGTTGCGCCAGGCGGCACCGCCCCACCACGGCGCGCTGTCGTCCCACCGCGTCGCGGGCGCGGCGGCGACCCTGGTCTGCACGGTCACCGGCACGCCGGCCATGGCCGTCGCGCCGAGCAGCCCGTCCTGCGTGCCGACGAGCAGGCCGGCGCCGTCGGCGCGCGGCCCGACAGTGGTGATCTCGTTTCCGGCCTTGGCCCGCAGCCGATCGGCTGCGGCAAGCAGTTCCCGCTGCGAGTACGCGGCGGGCAGCACCGTGGTGGCGACGGTGGAACGGGCGGTGGTCACCAGGCTCGCCGGCGGCTCACCCTTCCAGTAGACCTGAAGGTGGCGGGTGGTGGGGTCGGCGACGATGCCGGCGAAGCCGGAGTTCGGGCTGCGCTCGGCCACCTTCGTGATCCGCTCGGCGGCGGTGTTCATGCGCTGCTGCAGCCCGAGCAACTCCGACCAGGAGGCGAAGCCGCCGGGCACCGGTGTGCTGTCGACGAAGGATCCGGCGGTGGTGGCCTTGCCGCCCGGTGCGGCGGCGGCCGGGGTGGTGGTCAGGCCCGCGGCGAGCAGCGTGAGACCGATCGCGGTGATGGCGACGCGACGCAACAGCGCCACGGGGCGTCGGGTGGTCGGTTGTGGACGGATCATCGGGTACCTCTTCCCCCAGGTGTCGTGGAGCGGGCCGGGCCCGCACCAGGACGGTGGCACTGGTGTCGACGCCTCGGGACGGATCCTGGACGGGCCTGGACACCGTTGGACACCGCCGGACGGGGAAACCGTCCGTAGTGGAACTGTCATACATTGGCAACCATCTATCGAGCGGCGCGGGGCCGGAATTACCCTGCCCGTGCGCATCCGGGGCCGGATGACCGGGGTGGGGGTCGCATGTCTGAGCAGTGGATACCTTCCGGCACTCATCAGACGTCACATGGGTCACCCGAGTTGGCCCGCGCCGGCACCGAGGCGCAGACACTGCCCGAGTTGGCCGGACTGCTGCGCCAGCTACGCCGCCGAGAAGCCCGTCAGCAGGGCGAGACCCTGCTGACGTACCGGCAGTTGGCCGCGAAGACCGGCTGGTCGCGCGGGATCATCGGCGAGTACTTCGCCGGCAACATCCTGCCGCCGCCGGAACGGTTCGACGCTCTCATCCGACTGCTCGGGGCCACCCCCGCCGAACAGGGAGTGCTGGCCACGGCGCGGGACCGGGTCGAGGAGCGGCGTCGCAGCCCGAACCGCGACCGGGCCACCACCCGGCGGGCGGCGGCGCGGGCCAGGGCCGGCGGCCCAGGCGCCGACGCCACGCTTCACCGGTTCCCGACACCCCGCCAACTGCCCCCGGCGCTGCCCGGGTTCGTCGGGCGTGCGGCCCAACTCGCCCAGCTCGACGACGCATGCGCTCGCGCCGGGGGGTCCGAGGACGACGGCGTGGCGTCGGTCACCGTCATGACGTTGTCCGGTACGGCCGGGGTCGGCAAGACGACCCTCGCTGTGAACTTCGCGCACCGGGTCGCCGATCGCTTCCCGGACGGCCAGCTCTACGTCGACCTGCGCGGGTTCGACGCCACCGGAACTGTGGTGACGGCCGTCGAGGCGGTCCGCGGTTTCCTGGAGGCACTCGAGGTGCCGCCCGAGCGCATCCCCACCCACCTGCCCGCGCAGGTGGGCCTCTACCGCAGCCTGCTCGCCGGCCGCCGGATGCTGGTGCTGCTGGACAACGCCCGTGACGCCGACCAGATCCGACCCCTGCTGGTCGGCAGCCCGACCTGCCTGGTCCTGGTAACCAGCCGCAACCGGCTCGCCGGGCTGATCGCCGCCGAAGGCGCCCGGCCGATCGGCGTCGACCTGCTCAGCGCCGCCGAGGCCTGGCAACTGTTGGCCCGGCGGCTCGGCACGGACCGGTTGGCGGCCGAGCCGCAGGCGGTGGACGAGATCATCGAGCGGTGTGCGCGGCTGCCGCTGGCGCTGGCAGTGCTCGCCGCGAGAGCCGCGGAGAAGCCGACGTTCCCGCTGGCCACCCTCGCGGCCGAACTGCGGGCGGCGCCGCGACCACTCGACTCGTTCGACGGAGGGGACGCCGGCACCGACGTGCAGGCCGTCTTCTCCTGGTCGTACCGGAGCCTGACCCCGGCGGCGGCCCGCCTGTTCCGGCTCTTCGGCTGCCATCCCGGACCGGACATCGGGTTCGCCGCGGCGGCCAGTCTGGCCGGGCTGCCTCGGGCCCAGGTGCCCCGACTGCTGGCCGAGCTGGCCCACGCGCACCTCGTCACCGAGCACGCCCCCGGCCGGTTCGGCGCGCACGACCTGCTCCGGGCGTACGCGGCCGAGCAGGTCGAACGCCTCGAACCGGAGGGGGTCCGGCGGGCCGCGATCCGGCGTGGGCTGGACCACTACCTGCACACCGCGCACGCGGCGGCGCTGCTGCTGCAACCGGGACGGGACCCGGTCACCCTCACCGCCGCCGCGCCGGGTGTGCTCCCCGAGGAGATCGCCGACCTCAATCAGGCGCTCGTCTGGTTCAGCGTCGAGTATCCGGTGCTGCTGGCGGCGGTCGCCCACGCGAGACGGGTCGGGTTCGACTGCCATGCGTGGCAGCTGGCCTGGACACTTGTGGACTTCCTGCAACGCCGGGGGCGGTGGCCGGACCTGGCCGTGGCCCAGCGCAACGCCCTGGCCGGGGCGCAGCGGGCCGGCGACCGACAGGGGCAGGCGAACGCCCACCGCGACCTCGCCCGGGTGCTGTCCCGCCTGGGCCGGGTGAACGAGGCGGCGAGGAACTACCGGCAGGCCCTGGTGATCTTCGCGGAGCTGGCTGACCACACCGGGCAGGCCCGCACCCACCGGGCGTTCGGCGCGATGCTCGACGGTCTCGGTCGGCACGCCGAGTCCCTGGAGCAGAGCGAGCGGGCGCTGGCGCTGTACCGGGCCTCCGGGCACGTCGCCGGGGAGGCCAGCGCCCGCAACGCGGTGGGGTGGGCGTACGCCCAGCTCGGCCAGTACGAGCCGGCGCTCGGGCACTGCCGGGAGGCGTTGGCGCTGCTGCGGACGACGGGCGACCGGCACGGCGAGGCGAACACCTGGGACAGCCTCGGCTTCATCCACGCCCGACTGGCCGACCACCGGGCCGCGATCCGCTGTTTCCAGCGGGCCCTCGGGCTGTACCGGCGGGTCAGCGACCGCTACGACGAGGCGGACACCCTGTCCCGGCTCGGCGAGAGCCGGCAGGCGGTGGGGGACGCGGCCGGCGCCGCGCGCACCTGGCGGCGGGCACTGGTCATCCTCGACGATCTCGGCCACCCGGACGCCGAGCGGGTGCGGGAGCTGTTGGCCGGGGAGTCCGCCGGTGACGCTGGGCACACCGGCGGTGGTTGAGCGAGGTGCGCCGCCCGGTGTCCGGCCGGGCACTCCGTAGACTGGTACGGCACCGCTCGTCCACCCGAAGAAGGAGCCGTCCCGCGTGACCGTCCAGCCCATCCGTCTGTTTGGGGATCCGGTGCTGCGCACGCCGGCCGATCCGGTGGTCGACTTCGACGCCGAGCTACGTCGGCTCGTCGCCGACCTCACCGACACGATGCGTGAGCAGAACGGCGCCGGCCTGGCCGCGCCGCAGCTCGGTGTGAGCCTACGGGTGTTCACCTTCGACGTCGACGACGTCCTCGGGCACCTGATCAACCCGGTGCTGGAGTTCCCCGACGAGGAGGAGCAGGACGGCCCGGAGGGCTGCCTGTCCATCCCCGGGCTCTACTTCGACACCAAACGTCGGCAGAACGTCGTCGCCAAGGGCTTCAGCTCGTTCGGCGACCCTATGCAGATCGTCGGCACCGGCCTGATGGCGCGCTGCGTGCAGCACGAGACCGACCACCTCGACGGGGTGCTCTTCCTGGACCGACTGGACCCGGAGGGGCGCAAGGAAGCCATGAAGGCGATCCGCCAGGCCGAGTGGTACGACGCGGCGGCCCCGCCCACCGTCAAGCTCAGCCCGCACATCAGCGACCCCTTCGGTCTGGGGCGCTGACCCGGATGCGCGTGATCTTCGCCGGTACGCCGGCCGTCGCCGTTCCCGCCCTGGCCGCCGTCGCCGCCTCCCGACACGAGCTGGTGGCAGTGGTCACCCGACCCGACGCGCCCGCCGGGCGTGGGCGGGGCCTGTCCCGCTCGCCGGTCGGCGCGTGGGCCGACGAGCACGGCGTCGAGGTGCTCACACCGGCCCGCCCCCGCGAGCCGGAGTTCCTCGACCGGCTGCGCGAGTTGGAGCCGGACTGCGTGCCGGTGGTCGCCTACGGCGCGCTGGTGCCGCCGGCGGCCCTGGAGATCCCCCGGCACGGCTGGATCAACCTGCACTTCTCCCTGCTGCCCGCGTGGCGTGGCGCCGCACCCGTGCAGCACGCCGTGCTGCACGGTGACGAGCTGACCGGGGCCAGCGTCTTCCAGTTGGAGGAGGGCCTCGACACCGGCCCGGTCTACGGCACGCTGACCGACGAGATCCGCGCCACCGACACCTCAGGCGACCTGCTGGGGCGGCTCGCCGATTCCGGCGCCGGGCTGCTGGTGGCGGTGCTCGACGCGATCGCCGACGGCACCGCCCGCGCCGAGCCGCAGCCGGCCGACGGGGTGTCGCTGGCGCCGAAGCTGACAGTGGATGACGCGCGGGTGCGCTGGAGCGACCCGGCCTTCGCCGTGGACCGGCGGATCCGGGCCTGCACGCCCGCTCCGGGTGGCTGGACCACGTTCCGCGACGAGCGGGTGAAACTCGGCCCGGTCGTCCCGGTGCCCGACGGCCCCGAGCTGAAGCCGGGGGAGTTGCTGGTGGAGAAGTCCCGGGTGCTGGCCGGCACGGCGACAGTGCCGGTACGTCTCGGCGAGGTCCGCGCCGCGGGCAAGCGGGCGATGGACGCTACCGACTGGGCGCGCGGCGTCCGGGTCGGCACTGGAGAGGACTTCGCGTGACGGCACCGGAGGGAACCCGACCGACGCGCTCCGGCCCGTCGACCGGCCGTGGCGGGGACCGGCGTCCGGTCCGACCACCGCTGGACCGACCGCGCCGCGCCGCGTACGAGGCGGTGGCGGCGGTGCACCGGGACGACGCGTTCGCCAACCTGGTGCTGCCCATCATCCTGCGGGAAGAGGGGTTGTTCGGTCGGGACGCGGCCTTCGCCACCGAGCTGACCTACGGCACCCTGCGCCACCTGGGCACGTTGGACGCGATCCTGACCGACGCTGCCGGCCGGGACGTGGCCCGGATCGACCCGCCGGTACGCGACGCGCTGCGGCTCGGGGCGTACCAACTCCTGCACACCCGGGTGCCCCCGCACGCCGCTGTCTCCTCGACTGTGGACCTGGTCCGTTCGGTAGCACCGGGCGCCACCGGTTTCGCCAACGCGGTGCTGCGCGAGGTGTCCACCCGTGACGCGGACGCCTGGGTGGCGAAGCTCGCTCCACCGATGGAGACCGACCCGGTCGGGCACCTCGCGCTGGCGTACAGCCACCCGCAGTGGATCGTGCGGGCCTTCTCCGAGGCGCTCGGCGGCGATCTGGGTGAGACGGAGCGTCTCCTGATCGAGGACAATGAGCGCCCGCCGGTGCACCTGTGCGCCCGGCCCGGCCTGATCGACCCGGTCGAGCTAGCCGACCAGGTCGGTGGTGCGCCGGGTGCCTTCTCGCCGTACGCCGTCTATCTGCCCGGCGGGTCGCCGGGCGACATCCCGGCGGTGGTCGACGGCCGGGCCCACGTCCAGGACGAGGGCTCCCAGTTGGTGGCCACCGCGCTCGCCGACGCGCCGCTGGACGGCCCGGACGGACGGTGGCTGGACCTGTGCGCCGGCCCGGGTGGCAAGGCCGGGCTGCTCGGCGCGTTGGCCGCGCAGCGGGGTGCCCGGGTGACAGCGGTGGAGGTGGCCGAGCACCGCGCCCGGCTGGTCTCCCTGGCGACCCGGGACCTGCCGGTGGCCGTGCTGACCATGGACGGCCGTGAGGTCGGCGGCGACCCGAAACTGCCGGAACAGCACTTCGACAGGGTGCTTGTCGACGCGCCGTGTACCGGGCTGGGGTCGCTGCGTCGTCGGCCGGAGTCGCGCTGGCGTCGCCAACCGTCCGACCTGCCGCCGCTGACCCGGCTGCAACGGGAACTGCTCGGCGCGGCGCTGCGGGCGGTCCGCCCGGGTGGCCTGGTCGCCTATGTCACCTGTTCGCCGCACACCGTCGAGACGCACGTGACGGTGACCGAGGCGGCCCGCCGTAGCGGGGTTCCGGTGGACTTCGTGGACGCCCGCCCGCTGCTGCCGGCCGGCATGCCCGGTCTCGGTGACGGGCCGACTGTGCAGCTCTGGCCACACCGCCACGGCACCGACGCGATGTTCCTCGCCGTCCTGCGCCGAGGTTGATCTGTTCCATGCGTCCGGCCGGTCAGCCGACCGGCCGGACGTCGTGCGTTCACGCTCGGCTCGACCGAGGGCTTTGACACACGCCCTAGGTGACCGGGAGGCCCTTGGTGCCGGCGTTCTTCATCGAGCGGGTCAGGTTCCGGTCGGAGATCCAGAGGAAGCACTGCACGCCCCGGTTCCCGTTGCGCCACTCCTCCTCGTACGGCTGGTAGTAGATCGTGCCGGCGCGGAAGTCGAGCTGGGAGTTGTCCGGAACCTTGGCGTACTTGGCGATCATCGTCTGGCAGGCCCGGTGGGTCCGCTTGGTGCTGCGGGTGAACTCGGCGTAGCTGGTGTCCGGCGCCTGCCAGACGCCGACGAACTCGGCGTGGTGCTTGGCGGTGCAGGAGACCGGCACCATCTCGTCGATGTCGTCCTTCACCAGCTTCGGGTTGAAGCAGCGGTACGCCAGCGGGGCCGCTCCGGACAGCGCGCCCCGGAGGGTGCCGGTGCGCAGGTCGACCGCCGTGTCGTCGATGCTGGCGATCTCGGTGACGTCGCAGCGGTACCAGCGGGCTCCGCCCGACCAGGCCTGCGGCGACGGCAGCACGACGGTCAGGCCGAGTCGCCCGGAACGCCAGTCGGCCCCCACCGCCTTGTTGACAGCCGTGTCGCACCCGGTCTGCGCGGCCCGCATGCCGGCCGAGCCGGGCTGCGGGGGCGTGCCGCCGTCGGCGCCCGGGCCGGTGAGGGTGCCGACGTGCATGGTCTCCACCCGGTGCGCCTCGGTGCACGCCGTCGGGTTGTAGCCGGTCAGGAAGCCGACCTGCTGGGAGCTCTGGTGGCAGACGTCGGCAGCGGGGACGAACTGCTGCGCCGCGACGGGCGCCGGCCAGTCGTCGATGAGGTCACTGTCGATGCCGGCGGGTGCGCCGCACCCGGCCAGCGCCAGGGCCAGCGCCCCACCCCCGGCGAACGCCGCCAGCCACCGTCGCATCCCGACCTCCCGCCGCTGCTGGCCCCCGACCGGACCCGGCCGGTCGATAGCGCCACGGCGCAGCAGCATACGGCAACGATGCTCAGATCGCGGGCAGTCCCTCGGGACCGGCGCCGCGCATCGAGCGGGTGAGTTTGCGGTCGTCGCTCCACAGGAAACAGCGCACTCCACGGTCGCCCTCCTCCCACTCCCGCTGCGACGGCGGGTAGTAGATGGACCCGGCCCGGTACGGCAGCTCGCTGTTGTTGGGCACGGCGGCGTACTCGGCGATCAGCGCCATGCAGCGCTGGTGGGCCTGTTCGGCGGACTTGGCGAACTCCGCCCAGCTCATGTCCCGTTCCTCGTAGACGCCAACGAACTCGGCGCGGTGCGGCTCGGTGCAGAGCACCGGCGCCATGTAGTTGAGGTTGTCGCCGATCAGCTTGGGGTCGAAGCAGCGGTGCGTCAGCGGCGTGTCGCCGATCAACGCGCCGCGCAGGCTGCCGGTGCGGTTCACCGGGCGGGTGTTGTCGATGCTGCCGGTCTCGCTGATGTCGCAGCGGAACCAGCGGGCGCCGCCGGCCCAGGCGGCCGTGGACGGCAACGCGAGGGACAGCGCGAGTCGGGCCGTGTGCCAGTCGCCGCCGAGCACCTGCCGGGCCCGCTGGTCGCACTCGGCGCGAGCCGTGCGCAGCGCCGAAGATCCGGGTTCCGGTCGGGCCTCGGTCAGTGCGTCGGGCCCGACGAAGGTGCCGACGTGGATGGTCTCGGCCAGGTGGTTGCGTGCGCAGTCCACCGTCTCGTACGTGCTGGCCTGCACGACAGTGGCGATCCGCGGCAGGCAGGTGTCGGTGGCGGGGGTGAACGGCTTCGGAACCCGCAGCGTCGGCCAGTCGTCGGTGAGATCACCGTCCGCGCCCCGGGCCGGCGTGCAGCCGGCCAGCAGCATCGTCGTGACGCTGGCCAGCACCAGCGCTGGAAGCCACCGTCGCATCGTCCGCCCTCCCGGGAGCTGGCGGCCGGTCGCCGCGCCCCGCGGCGAGACCCCGGCGGGCGTGCAGCCTACGGCACCGTCCCGGTTGGAGTGTCGTCGCGTTTCCGTCGATCGGCCAGTGGCTGATGTCTGTTCGTCCGGATTCGGAGGTCCGGAGCGTCCAATTCTGCACCAATGGTCATTGCTGGGTCACAGGGCGTCCCCAAAGGTGCCGCGATGCGGGTGGCGGGTGGCCACGTTCGTACACTGGCCCCGTGACCGTACCGCCGCCGATCGTCGCGCCGAGCATCCTGGCCGCCGATTTCGCCCGACTCGCCGAAGAGGTCCGTGCCGTCGAGGACGCCGCGGACTGGTTGCACGTCGACGTGATGGACAACCATTTCGTGCCGAACCTGACCATTGGGCTGCCCGTGGTGCAGAGCCTGCGGGCCGTCACGGCGATGCCCTTCGACGTGCACCTGATGATCGAGGACCCGCGCCGGTGGGCCCCCGGGTACGCCGACGCCGGGGCGTACAACGTCACCTTCCACGCGGAGGCGTCCGACGACCCGGTGGCGCTCGCCAAGGACCTGCGTTCGGCCGGTGCGAAGGCGGGCCTGGCCATCGACCGGGACACCCCGATCGAGCCCTACCTGGACCTGCTGCCCAGCTTCGACACCCTGCTGATCATGACGATCAAGGCAGGTTTCGGTGGGCAGCGGTTCATTCCGCAGCTGCTGGAGAAGGTGCGGACGGCCCGGCGGCACGCGTCGGCCGGGCACCTGGAGCTGCGCATCGAGGTGGACGGCGGTATCGCTGCCGACACCATCGAGCAGGCGGCAGCGGCGGGCGCCGACGCGTTCGTGGCCGGCACCGCTGTGTACGGGGCCGCCGACCCGGCAGAGGCGGTACGGCACCTGCGGGCACTGGCGGAACGCGCGGCGCCCGGGGCCTGAGGTGGAGCCCGAGGCCGACCGCAAGGACATCATTCTCGTCGTCGACGACGACGAAGACATCGCCCGGTTCGTCGAGTTCAACCTGCGGCTGCACGGCTTCGAGGTGATCCACGCCAACGACGGCCAGGAGGCGCTGGAGGTCATCGAGCGCCAGCGGCCGGACCTGGCGGTGGTCGACCTCATGATGCCCCGGATCGACGGGCTGGAGCTGACCCGCCGGCTGCGCGCCGACCCGATGACGTCCGCTCTTCCGGTGATCATGCTGACCGCCAAGGGGATGACGGTCGACAAGGTGCACGGGCTCAGCGCCGGCGCGGACGACTACCTGGTCAAGCCGTTCGACACCGCGGAGCTGGTGGCCCGGGTCTCGTCCACGTTGCGCCGCAACAAGGAGTTCCGGGAGGTCTCCCCGCTGACCGGGCTGCCCGGCAACAGCCGGATCCGTCGGGAGATCAGCGATCGCGTCCGGAACGGCGTGGACTACGCCGTCGGCTACGTCGACATCGACCGGTTCAAGAGCGTCAACGACCGGTACGGCTTCGTGCGTGGCGACGACTTCATCTCCGCGCTGGCCCGCAGCCTGCACCGGGCGGTGGTGGGCGTCGGCCTGCCACCGGCCTTCCTCGGTCACGTCGGCGGTGACGACTTCGTCATCGTCTGCGCCCCGGACCAGGTGCGCCCACTGACGTCCCGGGCGGTCGTCGACTTCGAGAACGCCGCCGACACGCTCTACGACCAGACCGACCGGGAGCGCGGCTTCGTCGAGTTGAAGGATCGGCGCGGCAACATCCGGCGGGCTGCCCTGGTCACGCTCTCCATCGGGGTGTCCCTCTCCGACGCCGGCAAGCGGTTCACCGACCCGCTCGAAGCGATAGCGGTGGCCTCGGAGATGAAGACGGTGGCCAAGAGTCAACCGGGCTCCTACGTGGCGGTGGACCGGCGTCGCGGCGTCACCTGAGCGTGATAGCGCTGTGAAGTAGCTCGCCTAGGTGGCGGCAGAGCCGGATCGGCGTGTAAGACTTCCCGTGTACCCACCACGCGCTGGCGGGACTCGGTGAAATTCCGAACCGGCGGTGATCCACGGTCCAACCGTGGTCAGCCCGCGACCCGGACGGCTCTGCCGTCCGGTGGACCTGGTGAAAATCCGGGGCCGACGGTTGGGGGCGGTTCGTCCGCGCCCAGACAGTCCGGATGGGAGACAGCGCGCGGGACGGACGGGTCCGAGCCGGCCGCTGGCTTCAGCGTGCCGTGCCGACCCTCCCGGGGCGGCTGTGCCGTTCCCGGAATCCGCCACCGCCTGCCAGTGGCCCCATGGCCACCGCCTCCCTGACCGCCCGCGCGCGGACCGGCGAGTGAGAGGGCAGGGGCAGGGCGATGGCCAGCGTCTCCGTTGATGAGGCGATGCGGCGTGCGATCGAGTTGGCAGCGCGCGGGCTCGGCACCACCAGCCCCAACCCCGTGGTCGGGTGCGTGCTCCTCGACGCCGACGGCGAGGTGGTGGGCGAGGGCTTCCACGCCTACGCCGGGGGGCCGCACGCCGAGATCGTCGCCCTGGCGCAGGCCGGGCAGCGGGCCAAGGGCGGCACAGCTGTCGTCACACTCGAACCCTGCGACCACACCGGCCGCACCGGCCCCTGTAGTTCCGCGCTCGTCCAGGCCGGGGTGGGCCGGGTGGTCATCGCCGTACCCGACCCGACCCCTGTCGCTTCCGGGGGCGCCGCCACCTTGCGCGCCGCCGGGGTCCGGGTCGATCTGGGGGTACGCGGCGAGGAGGCCGAGGCCGGCAACGTCGCGTGGTTGACCTCGATGCGCCGCGGCTGGCCGTACGTGATCTGGAAGTACGCCGCCACGCTCGACGGGCGCTCCGCCGCGGTGGACGGCACCAGCATGTGGATCACCTCGGAGGCGGCCCGGATCGACGTGCACGCGCTGCGCGGCACCGTCGACGCGGTCATCGCCGGGGTGGGCACGGTGCTCGCCGACGACCCCCGGTTGACCGCCCGCAACCTGCGCGACGGCAGCCTGGCCATCCGGCAGCCGCTGCGGGTGGTGGTGGACAGCTCGGGGCGTACCCCGGCTGACGCCCGGGTCCGCGACGGCGCCGCGCGCACGTGGATCGCGACCGCCGACGAGGTCGGCGCCGACCCGGACGGCCGGGTCGACCTGTCGGCGCTGCTCGCGACGCTGCACCAGCGCGGGGTCCGTGCGGTGCTGCTGGAGGGCGGCCCCCGGCTGGCCGGCGCGTTCCTGGAGGCCGGCCTGGTCGACAAGATCGTCGGGTACGTCGCGCCGCGGTTGCTCGGCGCCGGCCCGACCGCTCTGGTCGACGCGGGAGTGACCACCATCGCCGAGGCCATCGATCTGGAGTTCGTCGACGTTACGCAGATCGGTCCGGATCTCCGGATCACCGCTTTGCCCCGCAAAAGGGAGGGCTGAGATGTTCACCGGCATTATCGAGGAATTGGGCGAGATCGTCCGGGTGGCGCCGACGGCAGGCGATTCGGCGCTGCTGGGCGTACGCGGCCCGTTGGTCACGTCCGACGCCCGGCACGGCGACTCGATCGCCGTCAACGGTGTCTGCCTGACCGTCGTGGAGGTGGCCGACGGTGTCTTCACCGCCGACGTGATGGGGGAGACGCTGCGCCGCTCCGCGCTGGGCGCGCTGCGCCCCGGCGACCCGGTCAACCTGGAGCGGGCCGCCGCGCTCGGCAGCCGGCTCGGCGGGCACCTGGTGCAGGGCCACGTCGACGGCGTCGGTGAGCTGATCTCCCGGGAGCCGGCCGAGCAGTGGGAGACCGTCCGGTTCCGACTGCCCGCCGCCCTGTCCCGGTACGTGGTGGAGAAGGGCTCGATCACCATCGACGGTGTCTCGTTGACGGTGGCCGCCGTCGGCGCGGACGAGTTCGCCGTCGGGTTGATCCCGACCACGCTGAAGCTGACCACGCTCGGCGCGAAGGGCGTCGGCGACCCGGTCAACCTGGAGGTCGACGTGCTGGCCAAGTACGTCGAGCGGCTGCTCGGCGACCGGCTCACCCACGCCGACGCCAGCGGGGCTGCCGCGCAGCCGGGCGGGGTGGCGTGATGGGTCCGCTCAGTTGGCTGCTGGACGCCCAGGTGCACGTAGCCGGCTCTCCGGTGCTGGCCAGGGAGATCGTCGGCAACGCGTTCGGGCTGGTCTCGGCGCTGCTCGGGTTGCGCCGGCTGGTCTGGGCGTGGCCGGTCGGCATGATCGGTAACGCGCTGCTCCTCACCGTCTTCCTCGGCGGGGTGTTCGCCACCCCGCAGGAGCACGACCTGTACGGGCAGGCCGGCCGGCAGGTGTTCTTCTTCGCGGTCAGCGTCTACGGCTGGTGGCGCTGGCAGCGCAACCGTCGCGCCGACGCCGGGCAGGCCGCGGTCGTGCCGCGCTGGGCCACCGGACGGGAGCGACTGATGCTGCTGGTGGCCGCCGTGATCGGCACCGCCGCGGCGTACCCGCTGCTCAAGGCCCTGGGCTCGTGGGGCCCGCTGCCCGACGCCTGGATCCTCACCGGCAGCCTGCTGGCCACGTACGGCATGGCCCGCGGCTGGGTGGAGTTCTGGCTGCTCTGGATCGCCGTGGACGCGGTGGGCGTGCCGCTGCTGCTGCGCGGCGGGTTCTACCCCTCGGCCGTCATGTACCTGATCTACGGCGCCCTCTGCGTCTGGGGCTTCGCCGCCTGGTGGCGCACCTCCCGCGCCGCCCGACCGGCGACCGTCCGTACGCCCATCTACACGGAGGCTGTCGCATGACCAGTTTTGGGGATATCGAGCAGGCGGTCGCGGACATCGCGGCCGGCCGGCCGGTCGTCGTGGTCGACGACGCGGACCGGGAGAACGAGGGCGACCTGATCTTCGCGGCCGAGTTGGCCACGCCGGAGCTGATGGCGTTCATGGTCCGCCACACCTCCGGGTACGTCTGCGTGGCGCTGACCGAGAGCGAAGCCGACCGGCTCGACCTGCCGCCGATGCACCACACCAACCAGGACCGGCGCGGCACCGCGTACACGGTGACAGTGGACGCCCGCGAGGGGGTCAGCACCGGCATCTCGGCGGCCGACCGCGCACACACCAGCCGGTTGCTCGCCGGCGCGGCGACCGACCCGACCGACCTGTCCCGCCCCGGGCACGTGGTGCCGCTTCGCGCTCGCGAGGGCGGGGTGCTGCGCCGACCGGGGCACACCGAGGCGGGGATCGACCTGACCCGGCTCGCCGGGCTGCGTCCGGCCGGCGTGCTCTGCGAGCTGGTGAACGACGACGGCACCATGATGCGCCTGCCGGACCTGGAGAAGTTCTCCGCCGAGCACGGCCTCACGCTGGTCACCATCGCCGACCTGATCGCCTACCGTCGGCGTACCGAGAAGCAGGTCGAGCTGGTCGCCGACGCCCGGATGCCAACGAAGCACGGGGTCTTCCGGGCGCTCGGCTACCGCGCCGAGCACGACCCGGCCGAACATGTCGCGATGGTGCTGGGTGACCTCGGTGACGGCCAGGACGTGCTGGTCCGGGTGCACTCCGAGTGCCTGACCGGGGACGTGTTCGGCTCGCTGCGCTGCGACTGCGGGCCGCAGCTGGATGCCGCACTGGCTCGGGTCGGGCAGGAAGGCCGGGGCGTGGTGCTCTACGTCCGGGGGCACGAGGGACGCGGCATCGGCCTGCTGCACAAGTTGCAGGCGTACCAGTTGCAGGACCTGGGCCGCGACACCGTCGACGCCAACCTCGACCTGGGTCTGCCGGCCGACGCACGCGACTACGGCACCGGCGCGCAGATCCTCTACGACCTGGGCGTGCGGTCGATGCGGCTGCTGACGAACAACCCGGCCAAGCGGGCCGGGCTGGAGGGGTACGGGTTGACCATCACCGGCCGCGAGGGGCTGCCGGTCGGCGCGCACCCGGAGAACATGCGCTACCTGCGCACCAAGCGGGACCGGATGGGTCACCTGCTGGACGAGTTGGACGAGGTGTCCGAGGCGCCGCTGGGGCGTCCGGTCGCCAACGACGAGATCGGAGCATGACGATGGCGGGTTTCGGTGAGCCGGGAGTCGAGGCGGTCGACGCCGCGGGGCTGACCGTCGGGGTCGTTGCCGCCCGCTGGCACGGCGAGCTGACCGACCACATGCTGGAGCGTGCGGTGGCAGCCGCCGAGGCGTGCGGCGCGCGTTCCGTGGTCGCCCGGGTTGCCGGCTCGGTCGAGCTGCCGGTGGTCGCGCAGGCCCTCGCCCGCCGCTGCGACGTGGTGGTCGCCCTCGGCGTGGTGGTCCGGGGTTCCACCGCCCACTTCGACTACGTCTGCCGTTCGGTCACCGACGGGCTGACCCGGGTGGCGTTGGACGAGGGCAAGCCGGTGGCGCACGGAGTGTTGACGGTGGAGACCATCGAGCAGGCCCGCGACCGCGCCGGTCTGCCCGGCTCGGCGGAGGACAAGGGCTGGGCCGCCACGGTGGCGGCGCTCGACGCGGCGTTGGCCGTGCGGACGGTTGCGGCGGGCAACGCCCAGCGGGTCGGCTTCGGCGGCTGACGCCTCTGGCGCCTCGACCGCCTCGGCCGTCTCTGGCGCCTCCGCCTCGGCCGTCTCTGAAGGCGGGCCTTCAGAGACGGCCGGCCTCGATGATCCGGCGCAGGAACTGCCGGGTACGAGGCTGCGTCGGCTCGCCGAGCACCTGCCCGGGCGGGCCGCTCTCGACGACCCGCCCGGCGTCGAGGAAGCACACCTGGTCGGCGACCTCCCGGGCGAAGCCCATCTCGTGGGTGGCCAGCACCATTGTCATGCCGTCGGCCTTCAGGTCGCGGATCATCGCCAGCACCTCGCCGACCAGCTCCGGGTCGAGCGCGGAGGTGACCTCGTCGAGCAGCATCAGTCGAGGTGAGTTGGCCAGCGCCCGGACGATGGCCACCCGCTGCTGCTGCCCGCCGGAGAGCCGGTCCGGGTAGGCGTCCGCCTTGGCGCCGAGCCCCACCCGGTCGAGCAGCTCCCGGGCCTGCGCCTCGGCCTCCGCCCGGCCCCGCCCGTGTACGCGGCGCGGCGCGAGAGTGATGTTGTCCAACACGCTCAGGTGCGGAAAGAGGTTGTACGCCTGGAACACCATGCCGATCCGCCGCCGGACCCGGTCCGGGTCCACCCGTGGATCGGAGATGTCCTCCCCGTCCAACTCGATGGTGCCGTCGTCGAGATCGTCCAGCAGGTTGACGCAGCGCAGCAGGGTCGACTTGCCGGACCCGGACGCGCCGATCACTGCCACCACCTGATGCTCGGCGACGGTCAGATCGAGGTGGTCGAGCACGGCGTGCCCGCCGAACTCCTTGCGCAGGCCCCGACAGCGCAACAACGCCATGGGTCAGCCTCCCGACTGTCGGCGGGCAGCGCGTAGCGTCACCCAGTCGGTGACCGCGATCAGCGGGATCGCGAGGAGCACGAAGAGCACCCCCGCCACGACGTACGGCGTGTAGTTGAAGGTCTGGGCGGTGGCGATCTGCGCGGCGCGGACCGCGTCGATCGGCCCGGCCAGCGAGACCAGCCCGACGTCCTTCTGCAACGCCACCACGTCGTTGAGCAGGGGTGGCGCCACCCGGCGGACGGCCTGCGGCAGGACCACGTGCCGCATCGTCTGCCGGTAGGTCAGGCCCAACGAGCGGGCCGCGGCGAGTTGGCTGGAGTGCACCGACTCGATGCCGGCCCGGAACACCTCGGCGAGGTAGCCGCCGTAGGTGAGGACCAACGCGATCCCACCCAGCACCAGCACCGGCGGCATCCCCTGCAACCGCAGCCCCGGCACGCCGAGGGTGAGCAGGTACAAGACGATGATCAACGGTAGGCCGCGGAAGGTGTAGGTGTAGCCGGCGGCCAGCGCGCGGACCGGGAAGAAGACCGGCCCGCGTAGCGTCCGCAGCACGGCGATCACCAGCCCGAGCAGCAGCGCGCCGACCGCACAGCAGGCCAGCAGCCGTACGTTGAGCCACAGCCCGCTCAGCACCGTCGGCAGCGCGTCGCGGGCGATCTCCGGATCCAGGAACGAGCGCCGGACCCGGTCCCAGCCCGGCGCTCCGGTCACCGCGATCACCAGCAGCGTGCCGAGCGCCGCCGTCGAGGACGCCGCGACGAGCACGCTGTAGACGGTCTGCCGACGCCGGTACGCCGACCGCCGCAGCTGCGCCTCCGAGGGCACCTGATCCAGGAGCGTCACCGCAGCTCGGCCGCCCCCGCCACCTGCGCGAGCCACTTCTGTTCCAGCTCCTTCAGGGTGCCCGCCGTGGTGAGCTGACCGACCGCGCCGCTCACGCAGGAGGTCAGTGGGGAGTTCTTGTCCAGCAGCAACCCGAACGCCTCGGGCGTACCGACCTGCGGCACCTGCCCGACGATCGTCGCGTCGGTGATCTCCGCACCGGTGATGTAGAAGGCGGTCGGAAGATCGACCACGAGACCGTCGAGCTGTCCGTTCTGAAGGGCCTTCTTGGCGTCGTCGTTGCTGTTGTAGACGTGCGGCTTGGCGGTTGGCTTGATCACGTCGGTGATCGCCTGGTAGCTGGTGGTGCCGACCTGCGCGCCGAGCCGGGCGTCCCGCAGCTCGGCCAGCGACTTCCGGCCGGCGATCTTCGAGGACTTCAACGCGATGACGGTCTGCCGCACCAGGTAGTACGGCGCGGAGAAGTCGACCGCCTGCTTGCGCTCGTCGGTGATGGAGAACTGGTTGATGTCGAAGTCGAAATCCTTCGGCCCCGGCGCGATGGCGGTGTCGAACTTGACCCGGATCCAGGTGACGTCGGCGCGGGCGTAGCCGAGCTTCTCGGCCACCGCGTACGCGACAGCGGATTCGAAGCCCTCGCCGCTGTCCGGCTTGTCCTTGGCGAACCACGGCTCGTACGCGGGCTGGTCGGTGGCGATGGTCAGCTTGCCCGGCGTACGCGTGGGCAGGCTGTCCTTGGCGCAGGACGGCGCTGCGGTGACAGTGGGGGTGGGTTTCTCGTCCTGTGGCGCGCATCCGGCGGTGGCTACGACGACGGCACCGGCGAAGGTGAGCGCGAGAAGACGTGAGCGGCTGGCCATGGCGGACAGCGTAGAGCTCCACGGGCATCGATCGACAATTGTCCCACCATGTTGGTAGGGAATTGTCCGCTTACTGGATTTCGACGGACCCGGACGCGCGGTGCCGCCCGGGTGGCTGGAAGAATCGTTCCCCGTGAAGACGTTCGAGGAGTTGTTCGCCGAGCTGCAGGCCAAGGCCGCCGCCGGCACCCCGGGCTCGGGCACCGTCGCCGCGCTGGACAAGGGCGTGCACTTCATCGGCAAGAAGGTCGTCGAGGAGGCGGCCGAGTCGTGGATGGCCGCCGAGCACGAGGGGCCGGAGCGCACCGCCGAGGAGATCTCCCAACTGCTCTACCAGGTCCAGGTGCTGATGCTCGCCAGCGGTCTCGACCTCAAGGACGTCTACCGACATCTGTGAGTGCCCCCACCCCTGTTGATCGCCAACCGGATCGAAGGAGCACTCCGTCATGCTGCGTGTCGCCATTCCCAACAAGGGCACCCTGGCCGAACCGGCCGCCCAGATGCTGCGCGAGGCGGGCTACCGCCAGCGCACCGACCCCAAGGACCTCGTCTGCCGGGACGAGGCCAACGACGTCGAATTCTTCTACCTGCGCCCGAAGGACATCGCCACCTACGTCGGCTCCGGTGACCTCGACCTAGGGATCACCGGCCGGGACCTGCTGATCGACTCGGCCGCGCCGGCCGAGGAGGTCGTCGACCTCGCCTTCGGCCGGGCCACCTTCCGCTTCGCCGCCCGCCCCGACGACATCGCCTCCGTGCAGGAGCTGGGCGGCCACCGCATCGCCACCGCGTACCCGGGGTTGGTCGAACGGCACCTCGGCGAGGTGGGCGTCAAGGCCGACGTGATCCGTCTCGACGGCGCTGTGGAGAACGCCGTACGCCTCGGTGTCGCCGACGTCATCGCGGACGTGGTGGAAACCGGCGCGACCCTGCGCCAGGCGGGTCTCGTGGTCTTCGGTGAGCCCCTGCTGCGCTCGTCGGCGGTGCTGGTCCGGCGCGCCGGCGCGCCCGCGCAACCGCAGGCCGAGCAGTTGCTGCGCCGCCTGCACGGTGTGCTGGTGGCCCGCCGCTACGTGATGCTCGCCTACGACGTGCCGGCCGGTCTGCTGGACCGGGCCAGCGGGCTCACCCCCGGCATCGAGTCGCCCACCGTGTCGCCGCTGCACCGCGAAGGTTGGGTGGCGGTGCAGGCGATGGTGCTCCGCGACGACGTGCACCGCATCATGGACGAACTGTACGAACTGGGCGCCCGCGCCATCCTCGTCACCAACATCCACGCCTGCCGCCTCTGACCGTTCTCGTACCCGAGGCGGCTCCGTGGCTTGATCCACTCCGGTTTCTTGAAAAGGGGGTGTCCGCACGCCAGGGACACCCCCCTTTTCCCTGAACCCGAGTGGATCTGGCGCGCCGACGCGGACCTTGATGCGGGCGGACCTTGCTGCGCGCGGACCTTGATGCGCGCGGACCTTGCTGCGCGCGGACCTGGTGCGGGCGGACCTGATGCGACCGGGACCTCGTGGGTCGAACCCGGAGACCCGCAAGGTGGGGCCCGTCCGACGACCACGCCCCGCGAACAGGCGCAAGATCGCCCTCGATCCTGGAAATAGTGGCCTCGACGCCGCCCGATACCACTACATCCAGGATCGAGCACGATCTTGCAGCGGGCAGCGGGCAGCGGGCAGCGGGCGGCGGGCGGCGGGCGGCGGGCGGCGGGCGGCAGGCGGCAGGCCGGACTGGCCTGGACCTGGACTGGCCGGGCCTGGACCTGGACTGGTCCGGGGCCCTGGGTTCGGGCTCGGGGTGGTGGGCTCGGCGGGTGGTGCGTTTGCTGGGCCAGTGCGGGTGGCAGACTGGTGGGGTGAGTGAAACCGAGCTGGTCCGCCTGAAGCCCCGCCGAATCCGCGTGGTCTGCTGGTCGGCGGCGGCTGCCCTGGTGGTGGTGTTCGGTCTGGTCGCCACGTCGCTGAGCGGCCCGACCGGCGACGGTTACGGCAGCTTCCAGCGCGGCGACCAGATCGCCATGATCGGCCTGGGCATCTTCGGTGCGCTGGGCTTCCTGCTGTTCACCCGTCCCCGGGTGGAGGCGGACGCGCGGGGCATCCGGGTTCGTAACGTCATCAGCTCGTACGAGCTGCCCTGGGAGGTTGTCCGGGGTGTCCGCTTCGACCGGGGTGCGCCGTGGGCCAGCCTGGAGCTGCACGATGACGACCTGCTGCCGATGGTCGCGTTGCAGGCCGCCGACAAGGAGTTGGCAGTCGACGGGGTCCGCGCGCTGCGTCGGCTGCACGAGGCTCACCAGGCCCGCCTCGCCGAACGCGCCGTCGGTCGCTGACCCCGGATCGGCGCACGACCGCGCCGATGACCGGGCCACACCGATGGCCGGCCACACCGATGACCGGCCGACACCGATGACCGGGCCACACCGACGACCGACCGCGCCGACACGAGGCCGCAGGCCATGCCCGGTTTGGGGGTCGTCGGGGCGCCGGTGTAGTGTTATCGAGTCGACCAGGCTGTCTCCGCGTGCGAGCAGACAGCCTTGAAAGCGGAGCGCCTGCTCCCACCCGAGTCGCCGCTACGGTGGCCGGGTCCGGTCACCGGTTCCGGGCATGTCCCGGTGCCGGGTGCGCGATCCTTGTGATCGTGCTGACCGGTCGAGCGGGCCCTGGCATGCGCCGGGGCCTTCTGCTTTTCGGGTTGGTTCCCTCCCGGGAGCCGCAGGGGTCGGCGACAGAGCAGAAACGACTCGAGGAGGCCCCATCAGCGTCGAACCACGCGTGAACGAGCAGATCCGGGCACGTGAGGTCCGACTGGTCGGCCCAGAGGGTGAGCAGGTGGGCATCGTCCCGCTGGAGCGCGCTCTTCAGCTGGCCGCGGACGTCGATCTGGACCTGGTCGAGGTTGCGCCGATGGCGCGCCCGCCGGTGTGCAAGCTCATGGACTTCGGCAAGTTCAAGTACGAGAGCGCACTCAAGGCGCGCGAAGCGCGGCGTAATCAGCAGCAGACCGTCATCAAGGAAATGAAGCTTCGGCCGAAGATCGACCCGCACGACTACGAGACCAAGAAGGGTCACGTGGTGCGGTTCCTCAAGGCGGGCGACAAGGTCAAGGTGACGATCATGTTCCGCGGTCGCGAGCAGAGCCGCCCGGAGCTGGGTTACCGGCTCCTGCGCCGGCTCGAATCCGAGATCACGGAACTGGGATACGTCGAGGCCGCTCCGAAGCAGGACGGCCGAAACATGATCATGGTTCTCGCCCCGCATCGGGCCGTCAAGGCCTCCGCGGTCGCCGCTACGGCGTCTCGCGGCGGACCTCGGGACCGGGCAGCGGACGAGTCCGCCACTCCGGAAGCCGATGAGACCGCGGCGGTCAGCGAGACCGCAGCAGCCGGTGACACCGGCCTCGCCGCCGACACCAGCGGCGAGTAACAGGGGAGAAGACGTTCCACATGCCGAAGATGAAGAGCCACACGGGTATGGGTAAGCGGGTCAAGGTGACCGGCAAGGGCAAGATCGTTGCCCAGCAGGCCGGCCTCCGCCACAACCTGGAGAAGAAGCCCTCCACCCAGACCCGCCGGCTGACCGGCACGGTCGTGCTGGCCAAGGCCGACGTCAAGCGCATCAAGAAGCTGCTCGGCCGCTGACGCGCGCCACCTTACGTAATTAGGAGTTGAGATGGCACGCGTCAAGCGGGCTGTAAACGCCCAGAAGAAGCGTCGTACCCTGCTGGAGTCCGCGAGTGGTTACCGCGGTCAGCGCTCCCGCCTGTACCGCAAGGCCAAGGAGCAGGTGCTGCACTCGATGCAGTACGCCTACCGGGACCGTCGCGACCGCAAGGGCGACTTCCGGCAGCTGTGGATTCAGCGGATCAACGCGGGCGCCCGGGCCAACGGGATGACCTACAACCGTCTGATCCAGGGCCTGCGTCTGGCCGGCATCGAGGTTGACCGCAAGATCCTGGCCGACATGGCTGTCAACGACGCCGCCTCTTTCGCGGCGATCGTCGAGCTGGCCCGGGCCGCGGTCACGGCCGAGGGCACCGGCGGCGCGGCGGCTCAGGCCGCCTGATCCCCACGCACCAGAGCGAGGCGTCTCCCGTGTCGGCACCGCCGTCCGGGGGGCGCCTCAATCGTGCCGGAGGAGCGCACATCATGGCTTTCACCCCGCGTACCCCCAGGGTTGTCGCCGCCCGCCGCCTGCAACGCCGCCGGGACCGCGACGCCACCGGCCGTTTCCTGGCCGAGGGCCCGCAGGCGGTCCGCGAGGCCCTCGCGCGGCCGGGGGTGGTCACCGAACTGTTCGGTACGACCACAGCCCTCGACCGGTATCCGGAGTTGGCCGCCACGGCGGCCCGCGCCGACGTGCCGGTCTCCGAGGTGACCGACGACGCCATCGCGGCGCTGGCCGAGACCGTCGCCCCGCAGGGGCTGGTGGCCGTCTGCCGGCACCTGGACGTGTCGCTGGAGCAGGCCCTCGCTGGCGGTCCCCGGCTGGTGGCGGTGCTCGCCGAGATCCGTGACCCGGGCAACGCCGGCACTGTCCTGCGCACCGCCGACGCGGCCGGCGCGGGTGCGGTGATCTTCGCCGGTGACGCCGTCGACCCGTACAACGGCAAGTGTGTGCGGGCCTCGGCCGGCAGCCTCTTCCACGTCGACGTGGTCCGCGCCCCAGACCCGGTCGCGGTGGTCGAGGCGCTGCGCGCCGCCGGGCTGTCGATCTTCGCCACCACCGGGTACGGCGACAGTGACCTGGACGACCTGACCGACTACGGTCGGCTCGTCGGGCCGACTGCCTGGTTGTTCGGTTCCGAGGCGCACGGCCTGTCCGAGGAGTTGACCGCCGCCGCCGACACCACGGTGCGGGTGCCGCTGTACGGGCGCGCGGAGAGCCTCAACCTGGCTGCCGCCGCCGCGGTCTGCCTGTACGCTTCAGCGAGAGCGCAGCGCTGAGGGTGATTGCCTCCGGCGCGACTGACAGCAGGGGAGAGCGTCCGTCCATGAACGCGACACGGCGTTCGTTTAGCCAGCCCGCCGGTGTCGGCGGGCGGCGGGCCTGACCTGCTCCCTGCGCAACTCCTACCGGCGGGCTGCGGCACAGCCGCGCGTCCGTAGACTCGCCTAGCCGCCCCGGTGAGGGCTGGCGCCGCCGTGAGGGAGTGCCCGTACGCCATGAGCTACCGCAACGATCCGTACGACCCGAAGCAGGTCGCCCTGCTCGACCCCGCCGCCCTGGACGAGGCCGTCGCGGACGCCACGAAGGCGTTCACAGCGGCCGCCGACCCGGACGCGCTGACCGCGCTGCGCTCGGTGCACCTGGGTGACCGGTCACCGGTCTCCCTCGCTCGCCGGGAGATCGGCGCGCTGCCGCCGGCCGCGAAGTCCGACGCCGGCAAGCGGGTCAACGAGGCCCGCCGGGCGATCGAGACCGCGTACGCCGACCGCGCCGAGGTGGTGGAGCGCGAGCAGGCCGAGCGGGTGCTGGTCGAGGAGCGGGTGGACGTCACCCTGCCCTACGACAGGCGTCCGCGTGGCGCCCGGCACCCGTTGAGCACCCTGATGGAGTCGATCAGCGACCTCTTCGTCGGGATGGGCTACGAGGTGGCCGAGGGGCCCGAGGTCGACCTGGAGTGGGTCAACTTCGACGCCTTGAACATTCCCGCCGACCACCCGGCGCGCGGCTTGATGGACACCTTCCACATCGCACCGGAGGGCTCCGGCCTGGTGCTGCGTACGCACACCTCGACGGTGCAGACCCGCACGATGCTCAGCCGCAAGCCGCCGATCTACGTGATCGTGCCGGGTCGCGTCTACCGCACCGACGAGATCGACGCCACCCACAGCCCGGTGTTCCACCAGGCCGAGGGCCTGGTGGTCGACAAGGGCATCACGATGGCGCACCTGCGGGGCACGTTGGACCACTTCGCCCGGGCGATGTTCGGCCCGGAGGCGAAGACCCGGTGGCGGCCGCACTACTTCCCGTTCACCGAGCCGTCGGCGGAGTTCGACGTGTGGTTCCCGGAGCACCGTGACGGCCCGCAGTGGGTCGAGTGGGGTGGCTGCGGCATGGTCAACCCCCGGGTGCTGCGCGCCTGCGGCGTCGACCCGGAGGTCTACTCCGGATTCGCGTTCGGCATGGGCATCGACCGGACCCTGATGGTCCGGCACGGGGTCAGCGACATCCGCCATCTCTTCGAGGGCGACGTGCGGTTCAGCCGCGCGCTCGGGACCGGGGCGTAGGCGATGCGGGTACGAGACACGGGAACGGTGGTCTGAAGTCATGCGAGTTTCTGTCAGTTGGCTGCGGGAGTACGTCGACCTCCCCGCCGACCTGCCCACCGGTGACCTGGAGCAGGCCCTTGTCGACCTCGGCATCGAGGTCGAGTCCGCTGTGGACCTGGCCGAGACCGTCACCGGCCAGTTGGTCGTCGGTGAGGTCCGCGAGATCGAGGAGCTCACCGGCTTCAAGAAGCCGATCCGCTTCTGCCGGGTCGACGTGGGTGCCGCCAACGGCACCGGCGAGCCGCAGGAGATCGTCTGCGGTGCCCGTAACTTCGCCCCGGGTGACCGGGTGGTGGTGATCCTGCCCGGCGGTGTGCTGCCCGGCGGCTTCGCGATCGGCGCCCGCAAGACCTACGGGCACAACTCGGCGGGCATGATCTGCTCGGCCAAGGAGCTGGGCCTGGGCGACGACCACTCCGGCATCATCGTGCTGGGGCGGGACGTGACGGCCAAGCCGGGCGACGACGCGCGCCCGGTGGTCGGCCTCGACGACGTCGTCCTCGATCTGGAGATCACCCCCGACCGGGGGTACGCGCTGAGCCTGCGCGGCCTGGCCCGGGAGTTGTCGCACGCGTTCGACGTGCCGCTGCGCGACCCGGCCCGGGTGCCGGCCCCGGCGGGCACCGAGACGCCGGCGTACCCGGTGGAGGTCCGCGACACGGTCGGCTGTGACAGGTTCACGGCCCGTCTGGTCCGCGGGGTCGACCCGACCGCGCCCACCCCGTCCTGGATGGAGCAGCGGCTCGTCACCGCCGGCATCCGCAGCATCTCGTTGCCCGTCGACATCACCAACTACGTGATGTTGGAGCTGGGCCAGCCGATGCACGCCTTCGACGCCGACCGGATCGCCGGGCCGCTGGTGGTCCGTCGCGCCGAGGCGGGGGAGAAGCTGACCACCCTCGACGGGGTCAACCGGGTGCTCACCGCCGACGACATGGTGATCTGCGACGACACGGGCCCGATCTCCCTCGCCGCGGTGATGGGCGGCGAGACCAGTGAGGTCGTCGCGGGCACCACCACTGTGCTCTTCGAGGCGGCGCACTGGGACCCGGCGATGGTCGGGCGCACCGCCCGCCGGCACAAGCTGTTCAGCGAGGCCGCGAAGCGCTGGGAGCGGGGCGTCGACCCGGCCGTGGCGCTGGTCGCGCTGGAGCGCGCCGTGCGGCTGCTCACCGAGCACGGCGGGGGCACCCCGGGTGCGGAGATCCTGGACATCGACCACGTCCGGCCGCGTACCCCGATCAGTCTTCCGGCTGACCTGCCGACCCGGCGGGTCGGCGTCGAGTACCCGCCGGCGCGGGTGGTCGCCCTGCTGGAGCGGGTCGGCTGCACTGTCGCGCAGGGCGCGGACCGGTTGTCCGAGGATCCGGGCGCGGTCGGCGTGGCCAGCGGCGTCGGGACGGTGCTGAGCGTCACCCCGCCGACCTGGCGGCCCGACCTGACCGACCCGGCCGACCTGGTCGAGGAGGTGGTCCGCCTCGACGGGTACGACAGGGTGCCGTCGGTGCTGCCGACCGCGCCCCCGGGGCGCGGTCTGACCCCGCGGCAGCGTCGCCGCCGGGCCGTCGCCGGGTCGCTGGCCGAGCGGGGGTACGTGGAGGTGCTCGCGCACCCGTTCGTGTCGCCGGAGCTGGCCGACCAGCTCGGCCTGCGGGCCGACGATTCGCGCCGGCCCGCGGTGCGACTGGCCAACCCACTGTCCGAGGAGGAGCCGCTGCTGCGCACCACGCTGCTCGGCCCGCTGCTCGGCATCCTCAAGCGCAACCTCGGCCGGGGTCACCGCGACCTGGCCCTCTACGAGATCGGTGCGGTCTTCCACCCGCGCGTCGGCGCCGGCAGCCCGCCGGCGATGGGCGTGGACCGACGCCCCACCGACGAGGAGTTCGCAGCCGCCGACGCGGTGGTGCCGGCGCAGCCGGTGCACGTCGCGGTGGTGCTCTCCGGCGACCTGGACCCGGCCGGCTGGTGGGGTCCGGGCCGACCGGCCGGCTGGGCGGACGCGATCGAGGCGGCCCGTGACGTGTTGGCCGCCGCCGGGATCCCCGACGAGCGGGTCGAGGTGCGCGCCGCCGAGTACGCCCCGTGGCACCCGGGTCGCTGCGCCGAGCTGCGGGTCGACGGCTCGGTCGTCGGACACGCCGGCGAGCTGCACCCGGTGGTGGTCGCGGCGTTGGAGCTGCCCCGCCGCACCAGCGCGATGGAGCTGAACCTCGACACGCTGCCGCCGACCCCGGTCACGCCAGCGCCGGCGGTCTCCGGCTTCCCGCCGGCGCTGATCGACGTGGCCCTGGTGGTGGACGAGTCGGTGCCGGCGGAGCAGGTGCGCCGGGCGCTGGAGGCGGGCGCCGGTGAGCTGCTGGAGGACGTGCGGCTGTTCGACGTGTATTCCGGCGCGCAGCTCGGCGCCGGCCGCCGCTCGCTGGCGTACAAGCTCACCTTCCGGGCACCGGACCGGACGCTCACCGTCGAGGAGGCGGTCGCGGCACGGGACGCGGCTGTCGCCGTCGCGGCGGAGCGCCTCGGCGCCACCCTGCGCGGCGCCTGACGCGACCCACGACGGCCCCGGTACCCGGCAGCGGGTGGCGGGGCCGTCGTCGTTCCGCCGCCGGCTGCGCCGTGTCGGGCTTCCGACAGGCCGCGCCGGCCCTCGTCGGCGGCGATGGCCCAGTGGTCGGGCCGTCGTGGCTGGCACCAGGCATCAGTCGCCGGTGGCATGCGTCGGCGTCGATGCGAAGTGGCCTTCGGGTGACCGGCCGGAGGCTCGACGTCGACGTTGCCGACCATGTCACGAGCCTTTCCGAGGTCGATACGAATCGGTAGCCTTGCCTGGCGAAGGGGTGAGCGCCGACGCCTGTCGCAGGGCTTCAGGCAAGGAGCAGCGCATGATCGAGGCAATCGTCGCCGCGGCGCTCGTCAAGATCGCCGAGGGGTCCGGGGCAGCACTCGTCGACCTGATCCGGCGGCGGTTCGTCCGCAGCGACGAGCCGGCGGGGATGCTCGAATCCCTGGACCGGGTGGCGCAGGGAGACGTCTCGGCCGACGACATGGCGCGACTCCGTGTGCTCCTGACCCGGTGCGCGGCCGAGGATCCGGAGTTCCTGCGGGAGCTCCGGCAGGGGGCGACGTCGATCGGCAGCACGAATGTGGTGGCCTCCAGCAACGTGGGCAAGCTGGTGCAGGCCCAGCGCGTCGGCGACATCACGATGTAGCCGGAGGTGACCGACATGGAGCCCGACTCCGGAAGCTCGTCGCACAACGTGGCCGAGGGACTGTCGGCGCACCAGGTCCTCCAGGTGGGCTCCTCCGGCCCGATCTACGTCGAACAGCCGCGAGCGGCGGTGCGCGTCCCCGAGCCGCCGCACATGCTCCCGGGCGGCATCGGGAGGATCGTCGGCAGGCACCACCTGCTGCACGAGATGGACGAGGCGATGACGACGCCGGGCTCGCGCTGCTGCATGGTGTGGGGTCTGGCCGGCTCGGGGAAGACCACCCTCGCTGTCGCCTGGGCCAGCTCGCGCATCGCCGAATACCCCGACGGGCAGTTCTTCGTCGACATGTGCGCGTACTCCGGCACACCGCGCATCGAGACCCGGGACGCCCTGCGCAGCTTCCTGGCCACGCTGGGGATCAACCGGTCCGACCTTCCGGACAACGAGGCGGAGTGGGGCGGTGTCTTCCGCGCCGTCACCGCCGGCCGGCGGTGCCTCGTGATCGTGGACAACGTGGGCTCGTACGAGCAGGTTCGCGACCTGGTGCCGGGCTTCGGGTCGGTGCTGGTGGTCACCAGCCGCCGGGCGATCCCGGAGATGAGCGTTCGTCACGACGCCCGGGTCATCAAACTTCCGTTGCTCACCCTCGACGAGGGGGTGGAGCTGATCGCCGAACGCGTCGGGTTCGTCCGCGTCGAACGGGAGCAGGCCGCCGCCCAACGCATCGTGCAGCTTCTGGAGGGGCATCCGTTGGCGCTGGCCATCGTCTCGGCGAAGCTCGCCATCCAGACCACCTGGACGATCGACGACGCCGCGAGGGGAATCGAGGAGGAACAGAGCCCACTTCGCTTCCTCGATGACGCCGGCCTGGGCATCGAGGTCGGTCGCGTCATCTCCTGGTCGCTCGACGACCTCGACGCGGCAACGACGAAGGTCCTCTACGTCGCGTCCATGCTGCCCAGCAACGAATGCTCGGTGGCGGTGCTCTGCCTCGTCCTCGACCAGCCACGGCGGGTGTGTGACCGCACTCTCCAATCCCTGTGCCTGGCATCCCTCATCGACGAGATCAGCCCCGGCCGTTACCGCTTCCACGACCTGATGAAGGCCTATCTCGCGGAGACGCTCGGGCAGGTACTGGACCCCGCCGAGCAGGAGCTGACCGCGCGCCGCATCCGCACCGTCTACCTGGCGTTGAGCTACGCCGCCGATCGCGCCATCGATCCACACCGGGACTCCCTGCCCGTGGACCAGGAGCTGCTGACTGTCGCCGGGTCGGCCAGCTTCACAGTGGCGCAGGCCCTCTCCTGGTTCGAGTCGATCACCGCGGCCATCACCTACCTCATCGAGCAGGCCCGGGCCGACGACGACTTCGCCTTCATCACCCGGTTCGCACGGGCACTCAACACGTTCCTCTACTGGCGTCAGGACGTCACGAGAACGCTGTCCGTCCAGCGGGAAGCCGTTGCCGCGGCGGCCGGCGGTGACCCGGCGATGGAGGCGCTGTCCCGACGCGCCCTGGGGCGTGCCTACGCGGACATCGGCCAGCTTGAGCCGGCGAAGGAGCAGTTGCGCGCCTCCATGGCGCTGGAGGCGGCGTCCGGCGACGATTCCGGTCGGGCGTCGTCGCATCACGCCATGGCCGAGCTCTGTCTCCGGTCGGGTGACTACCGGGACGCGCTGCGCTGGGGGCTGCGGGCGGCCCGGCAATCCAGGAACGGCAACAATGTCGTCCGCGAGGCCCGCGGGCTGTACGACGCGGCCCGAGCCCTGAACGAACTGGGCCACTGTTCCTGGGCCCGAGGGCTCGGCCTGCGCAGCCTCGCCATGTGCGAGGAGCGCGGCAACGACTACGGCCGGGCGCTGGCCCTGCGTCTGCTCGGCGCGAGCGGCCTCCGGTCGGGCGAGGTCGAGGAGGGCTGCACCTGGTTGGAGCGGGCCTGGCGGGTCGAGGAGTCCCTCGGCAACTTCCGTTCCGTCCGGACGATCCTGGACCAACTCGAACAGGCGTACGGTCAGTGCGGAAACGTCAGCGCCGTGGAAGAGGTCCGACGGGCGCTGGCCCGCCTGGAGCACTACCCGGATCTCACCCAGTCGACGTTGGTGGTCGGGAGTCCGGCGATATGAGTCCTCGGTACGCGCCGCTCGTCCCGGCTGACGAGCTGGCCAGCCCTGCGTCGTATCGGCAACTGCGGCGGGAGCGGGAAGCCACGAGGTTCCGACGCGAGATCGAGGCGATCGTCGACGGTGCGTGCCGGGCGGAGGCGGCCGGTCCGCTCCTCCGGGACACCTTCGCCTCGCTGAGCGGGAACCTCGCGGCCGAGGGCGCGCTCAGCTTCGCCGGGCTCGTCCCGCCCGAGCGTTTCGACCCCGCGCGGCGGGCGTACGACTCGGCGATCGACACCAGGGGCAGCCGTGGCTCGCTGCACAACTACCTGAACGTCGCGGACGCGGGCTCCCTGGTCGAGCATCCGGAATTCCGGGAGGCGTTCGCTCATCCGCTGCTGGTCGCGCTCGTCGCGCACGCCCTCGGCGGACCCGTGAAGATCATCGACTTGCGGGCGAAGGACACGCAGCCACTCGACGTCGTGGCGCGGGACAACACCCTGCACGTCGACAACAGCCCCTTCATGGACGAGTTCAAGGTGATCGTCACCTGGACGATGGGCACCGGTCGAGGGCCCTCGGGGCAGGGGCTCACCTACCTGCCCCGCACGAATCGGCTCCTGCGGCAGTGCTTCGTCGACGACGACGGCACCGCGTGGAGCGACGAGGACAGCTGCATCTTTCCCTCTCAGGCCCGGGTGGACGAGGCGCTCGCCGCCCAGGCCCGTTTCTTCGACGACGGCCGCCCGAGAGTCGTCCATCTTCAGGACATCGCGACGCCGTGTCACACGATCTTCGCCGCGAGTCGGCTGGTCCATCACCGGTACCGTACGTCCGCTGGCGGGTCACGCAGTGCGATCATGGCGGCGTTCCACCGGACCGACGAGGGCACCGGCTTCCTCGGCGCCGGGGACCTCCCGGGGTCGGCTCTCGACCGGTTCCTGTTGGCGACCGGGGACGGGCGTCCCTTCCTGGAGCTTCTCGCCGACGAGATGCCCCGGGTCGTCGCGGCGCTCGCGGCTGCCGCGTCCAGGCCCGGCTTCGTCGTCGACCCGGACCGTCATCTCCTGCGCGACGAGGGCTTTCGCGCCTGGTACGAGCGGCAGAGCGCGGGGGTTTCCCTCGACCGACTTCGCCGCGCCACGCTGGCCACGGCCGTCGACGACGACGCGCCCATCGCGCAGCGACTCGTTCTGCGTATTCAGTACGACCTGCAGGGCGCCCTCAACATGCCGCTCTACACCGACCTGCGGGAGGAGGTGCGCAAGCGGGCGCGGATCGTGATCCGGGAGATGGCGCCGGAGCACATCCGGGACATCGTCACGCGGTACGACCTCGCTGCGGTCCTGCGCGCGCAGTCAGCGCCACAGCGCCGGCCGGTCAGTGAACTCGCCGAGGAACTGCACGGCGTGCTGGTCGCTCTGCAGCGGCTCCTGTCGACGGCGGTCGCGTCCCGGCCCGCCGGCCCGATCTGGGGTTCGACCGACGGGAACGCGGCGGCGCTGTCCCTGCGGCGCTTCATCGTCGATCTGTGCGTCGCGGCCGCTGACGTCGCCGACGACGCGTCGCTGACCACCGGGTGTGTGTTCGGTGCCCTCGGCTCCGTGCTGGCCGACGACCTCTTCGACCTGGGCGCTGCGGGCCGCGAGATCACTGGCGAGTTGTTCGGGATGTACCTCCGGCTGGCGGCCTCCTCGCTGGGCGAACGCCCGACACACCCGGAGAAGGAGAAGCTGGACACCTACCTCGAATCCGTGAACGAGGAGAGGCAGACCGCCAAGCTGGCGTCCGAGGTCTGGTTCCAGGCCGCTTCCGCCGAGGTGACCGCGCGCAACGACGATTTCGTTCGCGCGTTGCTGCGGCGTGTGCTGCCGCCGGGGCGACCGTCGCCGGAGTCCGGCGATCTCGGCGCGCTGCTGGCGGATCCCGCCGCCCTCAGCGCGCACTACTGGAAGCGGGTGGTGACGGGGAAGCCGGTGGCGGTGCGCTTCGGCGCGGCCGACCTCGACACCCTCGACGGCTACTTCGGGCTGACGGCCGACCGGAGCCTGCCGGCCGCTGTCGTTCGGCTACGCGAGGAGACCACCCCGGGCTCGCCGGCCGAGCGCCTGCTCCGCGGCATCGAGCGGCTCGCGTCACGACGGGGTCAGTCCCACGCCGAGGCGTGCCGGGATGTCATGAGCCGCTTGTCGACGCACTGGCCGGACCTTGTTCACCTGTGTCGGGGTGGCCCGGACGCTCCACCGCTGCCGGCCGGCCGCATCCTCTCGACGCTCCACGATGCGATCGGCGCCGTGGACGAGGAGGGCCGGCGATCGCGCCGGTCGTCGTCGGGCGTCCCCTCGCCGCGCGCGGGGTCGGCCGGGGTGTTGTTGACGACCGCCGAGGCGCGTGAGTTGGCCCGCGTCTACATGCTCGCCCGGCTCTGCTTCAGCGCTGAGGAGTTCCGGGTCGCGCAGCTGCTGGCCGGCGATCCGCGTGTCCGGTACGCCGTCCTCGCCACCCATCTGTACCTGGTCGACGAGGTGTCGCGGTCGGCGTCGGAACTGGTCGAGGCCTGGGGCACGGCGAAGGTCCTGCTGCCCTTCACCGAGGCCTTCGTCAACGTCTCGGGCTATTCGTCGTCAGTCATCGATCTCGTGCCGAATCCGAAACTGATCACGGTCGTCGGCAACAACCTGTTGCCGGCCGTGGCCGGCGAGTTGCTCAGGCGGGACGCCACCGTCGACGAGTTGGATGCGGACATCCTCGCCGCGGGTGTCCAGGCCGCCGTGCGACGCGGCGTCTTCGACGTCACCATCGGCCTGTTCCACCAGACCGACCGGCGGGACGTGGTGTCCCTGTCCGGCCTCAGCCGGCGGGTCTGTCCTGCGGTCCGGCCGTTCGGCGCGTTCTGTCAGCGTTGGCTGCCGTACTTCTTCGACAGCCATCCCAGCGCTCCAACCGGTCGTACGTTCATGCAGTACTCCACATAAAATTGCAGTCACCACGTAGTGCTGCTAGCCTTCGCTGCATAGTCATGCGGAGGTGAGTATGGGGATCCGAGTCGCGGTCGCCGGAGCGAGCGGGTACGCCGGGGGTGAACTCCTGCGCCTGATCGCCGGGCACCCGGAGTTCGACCTTGCCGCCGCCACCGCACACAGCCAGGCCGGGCACCGCGTCGACGTGGTGCACCCGCAGCTCACCGGGCTCGACCTGGTGCTCGCCGAGACCGATCCGACGATCCTGGCCGACGCGGACCTGGTCTTCCTTGCCCTGCCGCACGGCCAGTCGGCGGCTCTCGCGGCCCAGCTTCCGGCCGAGGTGCGGATCGTCGACCTGGGCGCCGACCACCGGCTGGCCGACCCGTACGCCTGGGCGCAGTACTACGGCGGCACGCACGCCGGCCAGTGGACCTACGGCCTGCCCGAGTTGCCCGGCCAGCGGGAGCTGATCGCCGGCTCCACCCGGGTGGCGAACACCGGCTGCTACGCCGCCGCGATCACCCTGGCGCTCGCGCCGCTGATCGCCGACGGCGCGGCCAACCCCGCCGACGTGGTGGTGGTCGCCGCCTCCGGCACCTCCGGCGCCGGCCGGGCGGCCAAGCCGCACCTGTTGGCCAGCGAGGTGATGGGCGACATGTCGCCGTACCGGGTGGGCACCCACCAGCACGTCCCGGAGATCAAGCAGGCCACCGGCGCGACCGGCCTGTCGTTCACCCCGGTCCTGGCACCGATGCCGCGCGGCATCCTGGCCACCGTCACCGCGGTGCCGGCGCGCGGCGTCGACCCGCAGGAGGTGCTGGCCCGGGCGTACGCGGACGCGCCGTTCGTGCACGTGCTGCCGGAGGGCCGCTGGCCGCACACCGCCGCCACCCTGGGCTCCAACTCGTGTCACCTTCAGGCCACCGTCGACGTCGACTCGGGTCGTCTGATCGTGCTCAGCGCGTTGGACAACCTGGGCAAGGGCGCGGCCGGTCAGGCCGTACAGAACGCCAACCTGATGCTCGGCCTGCCGGAGACGACGGGCCTGTCGATGTGGGGCGTCACCCCGTGAGCGTCACCACCCCTCGGGGGTTCCGGGCGGCCGGTGTGGCCGCCGGCCTCAAGACCAGCGGCGGCGCGGACGTGGCCCTGGTGGTCAACGACGGCCCGGACGCCGGTGTGGCCGGTGTCTTCACCACCAACCGGGTCAAGGCCGCGCCGGTGCGCTGGACCCGGCAGGTGGTGCAGGGCGGTGTGGTCCGCGCCGTGGTGCTCAACTCCGGTGGCGCCAACGCCTGCACTGGTCCGGCCGGCTTCCAGGACACGCACGCCACCGCCGAGCACACCGCCGCCGCGCTGACAGCGGTCAGCCCACGGTTGATCCTCGGCGCCGGTGAGGTCGCCGTCTGCTCGACCGGCCTGATCGGTGAGCGGCTGCCGATGCCGAAGCTGCTGCCGGGCGTCCGCTCGGCGATCCGTGGGCTGTCCCGCGACGGTGGCCCGGCCGCCGCCGAGGCGATCATGACCACGGACACCCGGCCGAAGACCACTGTGACCCGGGGGAGCGGCTGGACGGTCGGCGGTATGGCCAAGGGCGCCGGGATGCTCGCGCCCGGGATGGCCACCATGCTCTGCGTGTTGACCACCGACGCGGTGGCCGGGCCGGCGACGCTGGACGAGGCGTTGCGGGCGGCCACCCGGGTCAGCTTCGAGCGGGTCGACTCCGACGGCTGCATGTCCACGAACGACACCGTGCTGCTGCTGGCCAGCGGCGCGAGCGGCATCGAGCCGACGCCAGCCGAGCTGGCCGCCGCTGTCACCGCGGCCTGTCACGACCTGGCCCAGCAGTTGGTGGCCGACGCCGAGGGCGCCACCAAGCAGATCGCCATCGACGTGGTCGGCGCGGCGGACGAGGACGAGGCGGTCGAGGTGGGCCGCACGGTGGCCCGCAACAACCTGGTCAAGACGGCGTTGTTCGGCAACGACCCCAACTGGGGTCGGATCCTGGCCGCCGTCGGCACCACCGCCGCCGCGTTCGAGCCGGACGAGGTGGACGTGGCGGTCAACGGGGTGTGGGTGTGCCGCCGCGGCGCCGCCGCCGAGGACCGCTCCAAGGTCGACCTGACCGGGCGGGACGTGACCATCCGGATCGACCTGCACGCTGGTACGTCGGCCGCCACGATCTGGACCAACGACCTGTCCCACGCGTACGTGCACGAGAACTCGGCGTACTCGACGTGAGCGCGAGGAACGCAGCGCAGCGGAGTCGGGCAGTCGCGAACGAAAGGCCGGCACTGTGAGTCTCAGCAGCGATCTGGCTCGCGCCCAGGTGAAGGCGGAGACGTTGATCGAGGCGTTGCCCTGGTTGGCACGCTTCAGCGGCTCGACGGTAGTGGTCAAGTACGGCGGCAACGCGATGACCGACCCGGAGTTGCAGCGGGCGTTCGCTGCCGACATGGTCTTCCTGCGCTACGCCGGCCTGAAGCCCGTGGTGGTGCACGGCGGCGGTCCGCAGATCTCCGCCATGCTGGGTCGCCTCGGCATCACCAGCGAGTTCCGCGGTGGTCTGCGGGTGACCACCGCCGAGGCGATGGACGTGGTCCGGATGGTGCTCGTCGGTCAGGTGGGCCGGGAGCTGGTCGGTTTGATCAACTCGCACGGTCCGTACGCCGTCGGCCTCTCCGGCGAGGACGCCCGGCTGTTCACAGCGGTGCGGCGTCCGGCGTACGTGGACGGGGTGCCGGTCGACGTGGGTCAGGTCGGGGACGTCGAGTCGGTCGACGTGTCAGCGGTGACCGACCTGATCGAGGCCGGCCGGATCCCGGTGATCTCCACTGTGGCGCCGGACGTGGAGGGTGTGCTGCACAACCTCAACGCGGACACCGCCGCCGCGGCGCTGGCCATCGCGTTGCGGGCCCGCAAGCTGGTAGTGCTCACCGACGTGGCCGGCCTGTACGCGGACTGGCCGGACACCACCAGCCTGGTCTCCGAGATCGCCGCGGACGACCTGGCCAAGCTGCTGCCCAGCCTGGAGTCGGGGATGGTGCCGAAGATGGAGGCATGCCTTCGGGCGGTGCGTGGGGGAGTGCCCGCCGCGCACGTCGTCGACGGCCGGGTGGCGCATTCCACGTTGCTTGAGGTGTTCACCTCGGAAGGGTTCGGAACGATGGTGGTGCCGGGAGACGGGACGGACGCGACATGAGCACGTTGGCGCAGCGGTGGAAGCACTCCATGATGGACAACTACGGCACACCGCCGATGGCGTTGGTCTCCGGTCACGGCGCCGTCGTGGTCGACGACGCCGGCCGGGAGTACCTGGACCTGGTGGGTGGCATCGCGGTCAACGCCCTCGGTCACGCCCACCCGGCGGTGGTGGCGGCGGTGTCGAAGCAGGTAGCGACCCTTGGACACGTCTCCAACCTCTATGTGGCCGAGCCTCCGGTCGCCCTCGCCGAGCTGCTGTTGGCGCTCGCCGGCCGCCCGGGCCGGGTATTCTTCGCCAACTCGGGCGCGGAGGCGAACGAGGCGGCGTTCAAGCTTTCCCGGCGTACCGGCCGCACCCACGTGGTGGCCACCAGGGGCGGCTTCCACGGCCGCACCATGGGCGCCCTCGCGCTGACCGGCCAACCGGCCAAGGCCGACCCGTTCCGGCCGCTGCCCGGTGAGGTGACCCACGTCGACTACGGCGATGTCGCCGCCCTCGACGCGGCCGTCTCCGAGGCCACCGCCATGGTGATCCTGGAACCCGTCCAGGGTGAGAACGGTGTCCTGGTCCCGCCGGCCGGCTACCTCGCCGCGGCCCGACGGATCACCGCCCGGCACGGCGCGCTGCTGGTCCTCGACGAGGTGCAGACCGGCGTCGGGCGTACCGGGCACTGGTTCGCGCACCAGGCCGAGGGTGTGGAGCCGGACGTGGTCACCCTGGCCAAGGGGCTGGGTGGTGGGCTGCCCATCGGTGCGACGCTGGCCTTCGGTCCCGCCGCGGACCTGCTCACGCCCGGCTCGCACGGCACGACGTTCGGCGGCAACCCGGTCAGTTGCGCGGCGGCGCTCGCCGTGGTGGCGACCATCGCCAACGAGGGCCTGCTCGACAACGTCAAGCGGGTCGGCGAGCGGTTGCGCCACGGTATCGAGGCGCTGGGCCACCCGCTGATCGCCGAGGTACGCGGGTCCGGGCTGCTGCTCGGTGTGGCGCTCACCGCGCCGGTGTCGTCGGTGCTGGCCGAGGCGCTGCGGGAAGCCGGCTTCCTGGTCAACCCGGTGCAGCCGGGTGTGGTCCGGTTGGCTCCGCCGCTGATCCTCACCGCCGCCCAGGCGGACACCTTCCTTGCCGCGCTGCCAGCCGCACTGGACGCGACCGCCCCGGCCGCTGCCGGCGCGCAGATCGCACCAGCCACAGTGACCACCACGACGGGGACGACTCGATGACCCGGCACTTCCTGCGCGACGACGACCTTTCGCCGGCCGAACAGTCAGCGGTCCTCGACCTGGCGGCGCTGATGAAGGCGGACCGGTTCGGCCACCGGCCGTTGGTCGGGCCCCGCTCGGTGGCGGTGCTCTTCGACAAGCAGAGCCTGCGGACCAGGATCTCGTTCGACGCGGGGATCGCCGAGCTGGGCGGGCACCCCCTGGTGGTGGACACCCAGGTCACCCACTTCGGTCGCGGTGAGTCGCTCGCCGACGCGGGGCGGGTGCTGTCCCGCTACGTCGCGGCGATCGTGCTGCGGACCCACGGTGACGAGCGGATCGCCGAGGTGGCGGCGGGCGCGACGGTGCCGGTGGTCAACGCGCTCACCGACGGTTTCCACCCGTGCCAGCTGCTGGCCGACCTGCTCACCATCCGGGAGCGGTGCGGTGGCACGGCCGGCCGCACCCTGGCGTACGTGGGGGACGGCGCGAACAACATGGCGCAGTCGTACCTGCTGGCCGGGGCGACCGCCGGGATGCACGTGCGGATCGCCGGCCCGGCCGGGTTCGCGCCGGACACGGCAGTGGTGGAACGGGCCGCCCAGATCGCCGCGCGGACCGGCGGGTCGGTGCGGGTGCTGACCGACCCGACCCAGGCGGTACGCGACGCCGACGTGCTGGCCACCGACACCTGGACGTCGATGGGGCAGGAGTCCGACGGGTTGGACCGGATCACCCCGTTCCTGCCGTACCAGGTCAACAAGGAGCTGCTCGGTCAGGCCGCACCGGACGCGATAGTGCTGCACTGCCTGCCCGCGCACCGTGGTGAGGAGATCACCGACGAGGTGCTCGACGGCCCGCAGAGCGCGGTCTTCGACCAGGCGGAGAACCGGCTGCACGCGCAGAAGGCGCTGCTGACGTTCCTGCTGGGAACCGGCACGGGAGGCCAGGCGACCGGCGATGCCGTCACCGGAGGGCAGCGATGACAGCGCCGCTGACTCGCGCGGCCCGGCACGCCCGGATCGTGGAGCTGATCCGTGACCGGTCGATCCGGTCGCAGACCGAGCTGGCCGACCTGCTCGCCGCCGACGGGGTCGGCGTCACCCAGGCCACCCTCTCGCGGGACCTGGAGGAGTTGGGCGCGGTCAAGGTGCGCGGCGGCGACGGTCCGGCCGTCTACCTGATCCCCGAGGACGGGCAGCGACCGTTGCGCGACGCCGAGGCCGCGCCGGCCAGGCTGGTACGGCTGCTGCGTGAACTGCTCAACGGGGTCGACTCCAGCGGCAACATCGCCGTGCTGCGGACACCGCCGGGTGCGGCCCAGTACCTGGCGAGCGCGTTGGACCGGGCAGGCCTGCCCGAGATCGTCGGCACCATCGCCGGCGACGACACCATCCTCGTGGTGGCCCGTGAGGCCGTCGGCGGGGCGGCACTCGGAGACAAGCTCGCCGGCTGGGCCCGCCGGGAAGACACCGCTGAAGGGAACATCACGTCATGACCGAGCGGGTCGTGCTCGCGTACTCCGGCGGGTTGGACACCTCCGTCGCCATTCCGTACCTGTCCGAGCAGACCGGCGCCGAGGTGATCGCTGTCGCTGTCGACGTCGGGCAGGGCGGTGAGGATCTCGACGCCATTCGGCAGCGTGCCCTGGACTGCGGCGCCGCCGAGTCCGAGGTGGTGGACGCGCGCGACGAGTTCGCCGCCGAGTACTGCCTGCCGGCGATCCGGGCCAACGCGCTCTACATGGACCGCTACCCCCTGGTGTCGGCGCTGTCCCGGCCGCTGATCGTCAAGCACCTGGTGGCGGCGGCACGCAAGCACCGCGGCACGATCGTGTCGCACGGCTGTACCGGCAAGGGCAACGACCAGGTCCGGTTCGAGGTGGGCCTGAACGCGCTCGCCCCCGACCTGAAGATCATCGCGCCGGCCCGGGACTTCGCCTGGACCAGGGACAAGGCGATCGCCTTCGCCGAGGAGAAGGGGCTGCCGATCGACGTGTCGGCCAGGTCGCCGTACTCGGTCGACCAGAACCTGTGGGGTCGCGCGGTGGAGACCGGCTTCCTGGAGGACATCTGGAACGCCCCGGTCGAGGGCCTCTACTCGTACACCTCCGACCCGACCCAGGAGCGCGACCCCGACGAGGTCGTGATCACCTTCGACGGCGGCGTGCCGGTGGCGATCGACGGTGAGACGGTCACCCCGTACCAGGCGATCCTGGAGCTCAACCGGCGCGCCGGCGCGCAGGGCGTGGGCCGGCTCGACATGGTCGAGGACCGCCTGGTCGGCATCAAGAGCCGAGAGGTGTACGAGGCGCCCGGCGCGATCGCGCTGATCACGGCCCACCAGGAGTTGGAGGCGGTGACCGTCGAGCGGGACCTGGCCCGGTTCAAGAGGGGCGTCGACCAGCGCTGGGGCGAACTCGTCTACGACGGGCTGTGGTTCTCGCCGCTGAAGGCGTCGCTGGACGCGTTCATCGACGACGCGCAGCGGCACGTGAGCGGCGAGGTGCGGGTGATTCTGCACGGCGGCCGGGCCACTGTGACCGGCCGGCGCTCCGAGGCGAGCCTCTACGACTTTCAGATGGCCACCTACGACACCGGCGACACCTTCGACCAGTCCCTGGCCAAAGGCTTCGTGCAGCTGTGGGGGCTGCCGAGCCGGATGGCCGCCGCTCGGGACGCCCGGCTGGGCGGTGGCGGCCAGTGACATGTGTGAGCGCGGAGACTGAGCAGGCGCGGCAAGCGGGCCCCGCAGTCGCGAGCGAAAGGCAACCAACGCAATGATGGGCGACGTGGACGACAAGAGCCTGACTGAGAACAGCGCCGCCACCAACCGGACGAGCCTCTGGGGTGGCCGGTTCGCGGGCGGCCCCGCCGAGGCGCTCGCCCGACTGTCGGTGAGCGTGCAGTTCGACTGGCGCCTGGCCCCGTACGACATCGCCGGGTCCCGGGCGCACGCCCGGGTCCTCGCTGGCGCGGGCCTGCTCGATCCGGAGGAGCTGGGCCGGATGCTGGCCGCGCTGGACGACCTGGAGGCCGCCTGCGCCTCCGGAACGTTCCGCCCCACCATCGACGACGAGGACGTGCACACCGCGCTGGAGCGCGGTCTGCTGGAGCGTCTCGGCAGCCTCGGTGGCAAGCTGCGCGCCGGCCGGTCCCGCAACGACCAGGTCGCCACCGACCTGCGGCTCTACCTGCGCGACCACGCCCGGGGCGTGGCCAGCCGCCTGGTCGAGCTGGCGGAGGCGCTGGTCGAGCAGGCCGAGCGGCACATCGACACCGCCGCGCCGGGCATGACCCACCTCCAGCACGCCCAGCCGGTCACCTTCGGGCACTGGCTGCTCGCCCACGTGCAGCCGCTGCTGCGCGACCTCGAGCGGCTGCGCGACTGGGACCACCGGGCGGCGATCAGCCCGCTCGGCGCGGGCGCCCTGGCCGGGTCCGGGCTCCCACTGGACCCGGTGGCGGTGGCGAAGGAGCTGGGCTTCCGTACGTCGTTCGCCAACTCGATGGACGCCGTCGCCGACCGGGACTTCGTGGCCGAGTTCCTCTTCACCACCGCCCTGATCGGGGTGCACCTGTCCCGGCTCGGCGAGGAGGTGGTGCTCTGGACCTCGCACGAGTTCGGCTGGGTGGAGCTGGACGACTCCTTCGCCACCGGTTCGTCGATCATGCCGCAGAAGAAGAACGCGGACATCGCCGAGCTGGCCCGGGGCAAGTCCGGGCGCCTGGTCGGCGGCCTGGTGACGGTGCTCACCATGCTCAAGGGCCTGCCGATGACCTACGACCGGGACATGCAGGAGGACAAGGAGCCGGCCTTCGACGCGGTCGACACCCTGGAACTGCTGCTTCCGGCCCTGGCGGGAATGATCTCCACGATGACGGTCCGGGTGGACCGCCTCGTCGCCGCCGCTCCGGTCGGCTTCTCCCTCGCCACCGAGGTCGCCGACTGGCTGGTCCGGCGCAACGTGCCGTTCCGCGACGCGCACGAGATCACCGGCCAGTTGGTGGCACTCTGCGCGGCTCGGGAGTGCGAGCTGAACGACGTCTCCGACGAGGACCTGACCGCGATCAGCGGGCACCTCGACCCGTCGGTGCGGGACGTGCTCTCGGTCCGTTCGGCTCTCGCGGCCCGGACCACACCTGGTTCCACCGGCCCTGGCCCGGTCGCCGATCAGCTCGCCGCCGCGGCGGACCGGCTGGCCGGTTGGCGGGAGTGGGCCACCGAGGCTGTCGTTCCGCGCTGAGCTGTGCCGTGGCGTCGGCGCTGGCCGCCGGCGCCGCGGCGGTTCAGGCCGTCGGGCGCTCCCGCTTGGGGAGCTTCGCCACCACCATGTCGTACGACGAGTCGACCGCCTCGGTCAGCTCCTCGTCGTCGATTCCGCCGTCCAGGCGCAGCGTGTTCCACCCGGACCGGCCGATGTAGGCCATCACGCTGGCGTCGTCGGGGTGTCGGTGCAGCCACTCGTCGGCCACCTCCCGGGTCGCCCCGCACTTGATGCCGACCGTCGGCTTGCCGTTGTCGCTGCCGAGGAACGCGAAGATCCGGCCGCCCACCTTCACCACCTCGTCGCCCTCCCACGGCTGGTCCAGCCACGCTCCCGGCTTGGCCAGGCAGTACGCCAGCATCTCCGCGCGCTCCATGGGTGCCTCCTCGTCGTGCGCACAGTGTGCCCGCCCCGCAGCCGTCGTAGGCGCGGCGTGCCGATCCGGGCGTCGGTTTGAGGACGTACCGGATCAGGGGGTCTGCTCGGCCGAGCGGGCGGCGACCCGCTCGTAGCGCTGCCGGGCCGCCTGTGCGCTGCCCAACCCCAGCCCGTAGGCGATCGCCTGCCAGGTCAGCCCCCGGTCGCGGGCCAGCGTCAGCAGGCCGGCCTCCAGGGCGTCGAGCTCGGCGCGGACGTGGGGCAGCAGGGTCAGCGCGGCGGTCAGGTCGGCGGCGTCGATCGGCTCTTCCGCGGGTTCGCGCTCGGCCCCGCCAGCGGCCAGCGCGGTGACCAGGGCGACCGCCTCCCACGGGTCGAGCACGTACGGGTGGGCCCACCGGCCCCGCCGCGTGTCGGTGCCGGCGTGCCGCTCGCTGATCCGTTGCAACGCCTCGTGGGTGCGGTGGGCGCGGGCCCGGCCCGGGTCCGGCGCGGTGAAGATGTCCTCGGTCGTCATACCCCGAGCACACCTTATGAACGTCAGATTGTCAACGAACTGTTGAAGCCTGGCGGCACGGGCATGCCGTGCCGCCAGGCGACGCCTCAGAACGCCAGGTTGAACGGGCGCTCGTCGTGCATGGGTGTGCAGTACGGGTCACAGGGGCTCGCGGTCAGCACGCCGAACGCGACGCCCGCTGCGAACGGACGCTCGACCGGGATCACCGCGATCCGCACCTGCTGGGTGCCCTCCGCGCAGGTGACCCTCCGAACCGTCGTGCCCGCGCGCATCGTCTGGCCGACCGCCTGCGCGACCTTGACCGTGAGATCGAAGTCGACGGCCTTCGAGCAGGTGACGGTGACCGGCACGATCGCCGCCGCGCCCTTCGCCTCGATCTTGCCCGTGGCGCCGACCACGAACGCGGTCACAGACGCGTCGTCGGCCTGCGCCGCGGCCCGCAGTGGGACGCTCGCGCTGGCCGACGGGGTGAAGGCCAGGGTCGCGGCTGCCGCGACGAGACCGGTGGCGATCAGTGGTCGCCGGATGCTCCGTACGGTCATGGTGGTTTCCTCCCGTGTGTGTCGTCGCTCCCTGCGACGACATCGGGAACACTCCCGAGCCGGTGCTCGGGTTTCACTGTTCGGCCGACTGTCTGATCTGCGACGTGAGTCTTGTTCGGGCGGCGCGGAAAGGTCAGCGCGCCGGCCGGTGGCGGGATGGGTACCGTCGGGGACATGACCCTGTCGTCCGGTGACCGCGGCACCGCCGCCGACCTGGTGGCGCTGGCGGACCTTCTCGCCGGTCCACTGCTGCCGGCGGCGCGCGGGCTGCTGGGCTGCCTGCTGCACGTCGGCGGGGTCACCGTCCGGATCACCGAGGTCGAGGCGTACGCGGGAAGTGGCGGTGATCCCGCCTCGCACGCCCATCGGGGCCGCACCCCGCGCAACGCCGTGATGTTCGGCCCCGCCGGGCACGCTTACGTCTACTTCACCTACGGGATGCACTGGTGCATGAACGTGGTCACCGGGGTCGAGGGGGAGGCCTCCGCCGTGCTGCTGCGCGCCGGCGAGGTGGTCGACGGGCTGCCCACGGCACGGGAGCGCCGGCCGGCCATCCGGCGGGACGTGGACCTGGCCCGCGGGCCCGCCCGGCTCTGCTCGGCGCTCGGCATCGACCGCGAGGCGTACGGGGCGTACCTGCTCGGCGACGGCCCGGTCCGCCTGCGTCCGCCGGCCCGGCCGGTGCCGCCGGAGACGGTGGTGGCGGGCCCCCGGGTCGGCGTGACCGGCGCCCACGATCTGCCCTGGCGGTTCTGGCTCGACGGCGACCCCACGGTCAGCGCGTACCGCCGGCACGTGCCCCGCATCCGGCGCTGAGAGCGCCGTCCGCGTGTGGGCACGGAAGTCTGTCGGGGGGTGTGGCCATAATCACCGGATCTGCTCACCGACGGTTCGGAGGACGTCATGGCAAGACTGCTCGCGATCGGCACGGCCAAGGGATTGTTTCTCGCCACCAGCACCGACGACCGGCGCAGTTGGGAGATCACCGGTCCGCACTTTCCGATGACCGGTGTCTACGCCGTCGCTGTCGACACCCGTCGTTCCGCCCCGCGGCTGCTGGCCGGCATGACCAGCTCACACTTCGGCCCCAGCGTCGCCACCAGCGACGACCTCGGCGCTTCCTGGGACGAGCCCGACCAGGCGCCTGTCGCGTTTCCGGCCGACACCGGCGTCTCCCTCGGGCGGGTCTGGCAGTTGATGCCGGCCGGCCCCGACGAGCCGGACGTCGTCTGGGCGGGCACGGAGCCCTCGGCGTTGTTCAAGTCCACCGACGGTGGCCGCAGCTTCGAGCTGGTCCGTTCCCTCTGGGACCACCCGCACCGCCCGCAGTGGGAGGGCGGCTTCGGCGGTCAGGCGGTGCACACCGTGCTGCCCCACCCTCGTGACCCGGCTCGGCTGCTTGTCGCCATGTCCACCGGCGGGGTCTACCGCTCGGAGGACGCCGGGGCGAGTTGGACGCCGGGCAACACCGGCATCCGCGCCTACTTCCTGCCCGACGAGTGGCCGGAGTTCGGCCAGTGCGTGCACAAGGTGGCCCGGGACGCCGGCAACCCCGAGCGGCTGTACGCGCAGAACCACCACGGCGTCTACCGCTCCGATGACGACGGCCGCACCTGGTCCTCGATCGCCGATGGGCTGCCCAGCGACTTCGGCTTCCCGATGGTGGCCCACCCGGGGCGCGGCGGCACGGTGTGGACCTTCCCGTTGGTGGCCGACGGCGAGCGGTACCCGACCGACCACCGGTGCCGGGTGTTCCGTTCCGTCGACGCGGGCGGCAAGTGGGAGCCGCTGTCGGTCGGGCTGCCCGAGGGCCCGTTCTATCCGGCGGTGCTACGCGATGCGATGTGCGCCGACGACGCCACCCCCGCTGGCGTCTACTTCGGCACCCGCTCCGGCTCGGTCTTCGCCAGCCGCGACGAGGGCGACTCCTGGTCGTTGGTCGCGGCGCACCTGCCCGACGTGCTCTGCGTTCGCGCCGCGGAGGTCTGAGCGTGGTCACCGTGCTGCTGCCCGGCCCGCTGCGCGGCGAGGCCGGGGGCGCGAGTCGGCTGGACGTCACCGCCGCCGGGACGCTACGGGCGGTCCTCGACGAGATGGCCGCCGCGCACCCCCGGCTGGCCCGGCGCATCCGCGACGAGCGTGGCGAGCTGCGTCGCTACGTCAACGTCTTCGTCGACGGGGAAGACTGCCGGCACTCCGGCGGTCTGGCCACCCCGGTCAAGGACGGCGCTGAGGTGCAGGTGCTGCCCTCGGTGGCGGGCGGCTGACCGGCCCGACGCCGAGGGAGTTCCCGACCCGGTGTCCGGTTGCGGGGGTGACCGGCGCCACTGCGGGGCGTACCGCCGACGGAATAGTTGCGTCGTCAAATAAGTTGAGAGCTGCGTCCGGGTACCACGACGGCACCCGGTTGACACGCGAGGAGCTGGTCATGCAGTTCGGAATCTTCACCGTCGGTGACGTCACTGTCGATCCGACCACCGGTCGGGAGCCGACCGAGCATGAGCGGATCAAGGCGATGGTCGCCATCGCGTTGAAGGCCGAGGAGGTCGGCCTGGACGTCTTCGCCACCGGCGAGCACCACAACCCGCCGTTCGTGCCGTCGTCACCGACCACAATGCTCGGCTACATCGCGGCGCGCACCGAGCGGCTGCTGCTGTCCACCGCCACCACGCTGATCACCACCAACGACCCGGTGAAGATCGCCGAGGACTACGCGATGCTCCAGCACCTCTCCGACGGCCGGGTGGACCTGATGATGGGCCGCGGCAACACCGGCCCGGTCTACCCGTGGTTCGGCAAGGACATCCGCGCCGGCATCCCCCTGGCCATCGAGAACTACGACCTGCTGCACCGGTTGTGGCGCGAGGACGTGGTCGACTGGAAGGGCAAGTACCGCACCCCGTTGCAGTCGTTCACCTCGACGCCGCGCCCCCTCGACGGCGTGCCCCCGTTCGTCTGGCACGGCTCGATCCGCAGCCCGGAGATCGCCGAGCAGGCCGCGTACTACGGCGACGGCTTCTTCGCCAACCACATCTTCTGGCCCAAGGAGCACACCCAGCGGATGATCGCGCTCTACCGCCAGCGGTACGCGCACTACGGCCACGGCTCCGCCGACCAGGCCATCGTCGGCCTCGGTGGGCAGGTGTTCATGCGTCGCAACTCGCAGGACGCGGTCCGGGAGTTCCGGCCCTACTTCGACAACGCCCCGGTCTACGGGCACGGGCCGTCGTTGGAGGAGTTCACCCGGGAGACCCCGCTGACCGTGGGGAGCCCGCAACAGGTCATCGACCGCACGCTCGGCTTCCGGGAGTACGTCGGTGACTACCAACGGCAGCTGTTCCTGATGGACCACGCCGGGTTGCCGCTGAAGACCGTGCTGGAGCAGCTCGACCTGCTCGGCGAGGAGGTCGTGCCGGTGCTGCGCAAGGAGTTCGCCGCGCTGCGTCCGGCGCACGTGCCGGCAGCGCCGACGCACGCCTCGCTGGTCGTCGCCGCGGGCGGTGCCACTGACAGCACCGTGCACGCCGTCGACGACGTGACGGGCAAGGCGCCGGAGGGGGCGACCCGATGACCCGCCGCACCCTGGCCGTGGTCTCGGCGGGGCTGAGTCAGCCCTCGTCGACCCGGCTGCTCGCCGACCAGCTCGCCGCGGCCACCCGCGACGAGTTGGTCCGGCGCGGCTCCGAAGTGGAGCTGCACGTCGTCGACCTGCGCGAGTACGCCCACGACGTGGTGAACAACATGCTCACCGGGTTCGCGCCGGCAGCGCTGCGCGAGGTCATCGACACGGTGACCGGGGCGGACGGGCTCATCGCCGTCACCCCGATCTTCAGCGCCTCGTACAACGGGCTGTTCAAGTCCTTCTTCGATGTGTTGGATTCCGAGTCGATGGTCGACCGGCCGGTGCTGATCGGCGCGACCGGCGGCACCGCCCGGCATTCGCTGGCACTGGAACACGCCGTCCGCCCGATGTTCGCCTACCTTCGGTCGGTGGTCGTCCCGACAGCGGTCTTCGCCGCCCCGGAGGACTGGTCCGACGGCACCGCCGATGGCGCGTTGCGCGCTCGGATCCGGCGCGCCGCCGGGGAGCTGGCCGACCAGATCGAGCGCCGGCCACCGGCCACCGGTCCGGCCGACCCGTTCGCCCTCACCACCGACTTCCTGCAGATGCTCGGCCGAGGTGACGGCGAGGCGGTCAGCTGACCGGGTGGGCGACCAGCACCGGGCAGTGCGCGTGCTGGATCGCCGCCTGACTGACCGAGCCGAGCAGCAGACCGGCGAACCCGGCCCGGCCCCGGGTGCCCACGACCAGCAGCGACGCCGTGGCGCTGGCCTCGATGATCCCCTGGGCCGCGCCGTCCGCCCGGACCGGATGCTCCCGCACCACAAGGTCGGGGTGTTCGGCGCGCACCACGGCTGAGGCGTCGGCGAGGAGTTTCACCGCCTCGGCCTGGTACACGGCCTGCGACTCCTCGATCTCGTCGGGCACCCTCCGGTCCTCGTTCGGAGGACCGACGTGCACCAGCACCAGCGGCACGTCCCGCAGCCCCGCCTCGTCGGCGCCCAGGCCCGCGGCGAGCCGGGACGACTCGGACCCGTCCACGCCGACCAGCACCGGGCCGTCCACCGGGATCGGCTGCTCGTCCGGGCGGACCACAAGCGCCGGGCAGTGGGCATGCGCGGCCACCTGCGCGCCGACCGAGCCGAGCAGCAGCCCGGTGAACCCGCCCAGGCCCCGGCTGCCCACCACGACCAGCTCCGCCCGGCGTGACTCCTCGATCATGGTGGCCGCCGGGCCCCCGAGGACCTGACGCACCTCGACGGCGAGGCCGGGCCACCGGCCGGTCAGCTCGGCCGCCGTGCGCTCCAACATCTGCTGCGCCTCCTCGGGCGGCGCCGGCACCCCGAGGTCGTACGGGTTGAGCGGCACGCCGTAGCCGGACGGATGCAGGTAGCCGTGCACCAGGAGCAGCGGTCGGGACCGGAGCACGGCGGCCCGCGCCGCGTGTTCGGCGGCGACGAGGCTGGACGGCGATCCGTCAACGCCCACCACGACAGGTCGGTTCATCGGCGCTCCCTGGGTCGGTCAGGTCATTGTCGACCGCTCGGGCGCTCCGCAGGGGCCGGACGCGCCGGCCCGTGGCCGCCGCCGGCTGACTCCGCGCCGCCGCTTAGTGTCACGGCCGTTGCGTACCCTCGGCCGATGACCTCCGATCTGCTGCTGCGCCCGGTCCGTGAGGACGACCTCGTCGAGTTCTTCCTGCACCAGCAGGACCCGGAGGCCAACCGGATGGCCGCGTTCGGCCCCAAGGACCCGTCCGACCGTCGGGAGTTCGCCGCACACTGGGCCCGGGTGCTGACCAACCCGGCGAACCTGGTCCGCACCGCCGAGGTCGACGGCGAGGTGGTCGGCTACGTGACCGCCTTCCCGGCCGAGCGGCAGACCGAGGTCAGCTACTGGATCGACCCGGCGCGCTGGGGTCGGGGCCACGCCACCGCGGCCCTGGCCGCCCTGCTGCGCGAGCTGCCCCGGCCGGTGCACGCCCGCGCCGCCAAGGACAACGCCGCCTCCCTCGCGGTGCTGCGCAAGTGCGGGTTCGTGGTGGTCGGTGAAGACTCGGGGTACGCCAACGGCCGCGGCGAAGACGTCGAGGAGTGGCTGTTGGAGCTGCCCGCCGACGCCTCTGACCTGGGTGGGCACTAGTCTCGCGGCGTGAACTGGTTGGATCTCGTCGGCTGGGCCGGCTCCGCGGTGCTGGTCTGGTCGCTGCTGCAGTCGCGCATCCTGCGGTTGCGGGCGCTCAACCTCGTCGGCTGCTTCGTGCTGATCGGCTACAACGCCGCGATCGAGGTCTGGCCCGGCGTCGGGCTCAACGTCGTGCTCGCGGTGATCAACATCTGGTACCTGCGCGGGATGCTCGCCACCCGGCACGACGAGAAGACCTACCAGGTGGTGGAGGTCGGCGTCGGTGACCAGTTCCTCGCGCACACGCTGCGGGTGCACGCCGCCGACATCGCCCGGTTCAACCCCGGCTTCCACTGGGACCCGGACGCGTCGGGGCGCTCGGCGTTCCTCGTGGTCACGGCCGACGAGGTGGTCGGCGTGGTGCTGTCGCACGCCGAGGCGCACGGTGTCGCCCAGATCGACCTGGACTACGTGACCCCGAAGTTCCGTGACTTCACCCCGGGCGAGTTCGTCTACCGGCGCAGCCACCTGTTCACCGAAAGAGGCTTCCACCGGGTGGTCAGCCCGCCCCGGATGGTGGCCCCCTACTACCACCGGCTCGGCTTCCGCCCGGAGGGCGACTCGTACGTTCTCGACCTGCCGACGTCGCCGACGCCCCAGTCGGCGTAGCGTCACCGTCGCTCCTGCCGGCGTAGCGTCACCGTGGCCCCTGCCGGCGTAGCGTCACCGACGCCCCTGCCGGCGTAGCGTCACCGACGCCGATTCGACGTAGCGTCACCTCGCCCGATTCGGCGTAGCGTCGCCGGGGCAGGATTCGGCCGGCGCCGGACGGGGCAAAGACACGCCTACGCCGGGCGGGCTCGCCGACCGGCGGGTGCCGCGTGTAGCGGCCGGTGCCACCACCACGAGGGAGCGAACCGGGCGTGCAGAGCTACGGGAGCCAACTGGCCCTGGTCGGAGTCCTGGTCGTGATCAACGCGCTCTTCGCGGGCAGCGAGATGGCGTTGGTGTCGCTGCGCGACAGCCAGATCCAGCGGCTGGAGCGCACCAGCCGGGCCGGGCGGGTGCTGGCCCGGCTCGCCAAGGACCCGAACCGCTTCCTGGCCACCATCCAGATCGGCATCACCCTCGCCGGCTTCCTGGCCTCCGCCGCCGCGGCGGTCTCGCTGGCAAAACCCCTGGTGCCGCTGCTCGGGGTGTTCGGCGGCGCCGCCGAGACGGCGGCCATCGTGGCGGTCACCCTCGCGCTGACCTTCGTCACCCTGGTCTTCGGCGAGCTGGCGCCCAAGCGGATCGCCATGCAGTCCGCCGAGCGCTGGGCGCTGCTGGTGGCCCGCCCGCTCGACCTGCTCGCCAGCCTCACCCGGCCGGCCGTCTGGGCGCTCGGCGCCACCAGCGACGTGGTGGTCCGCCTGGTCGGGCTCAACCCCAAACACGAGCCGGAGGAGATCGGCCCGGACGAGCTGCGTGACATCGTCGCCGGCAACCACGGCTTCACCAAGGAGCAGCGCACCATCATCGCGGGTGCCGTGGAGATCGCCGACCGGCGGTTGCGGGCTGTCCTCGTACCCCGGTTGCAGGTCTTCACGCTCGACAGCGGGACCACAGCGGAGGCCGCGCGGCTCGTGCTGGCCGCCACCGGGCACTCCCGAGCTCCGGTCGTGCGCCACGGCGGCCTGGACGACACGGCCGGAGTGATCCACCTGCGTGACCTGGTGGGTGTGCCCGACGACCGGCCGGTCGACGAGATCGCCCGACCGCCGATGCTGCTGCCCGACTCGCTACCGGTGGTGGACGCGCTGCGCCAGTTCAAGGCCGAGCGTCAGCACATCGCGCTCGTCGTGGACGAGCGCGGCGCCGTCGACGGCATCGTGACGCTGGAGGACATCCTGGAGGAGATCGTCGGCGAGATCTACGACGAGACCGACCGGGATGTGCGCTCGGTGCGGCGCGACCCCGACGGTGCGCTGGTGCTGCCCGGCACCTTCCCGGTGCACGACCTGCCGGACATCGGCGTGGAGCTGCCGTCGCGCCCGGCCGGTGACTACACCACGGTCGCCGGGCTGGTGCTGACCCGGCTCGGGCACATCCCCACCGTCGCCGGGGAGGACGTCACGCTCGACGGTTGGGTGCTCATGGTGGCCGGCATCGACCACCGGGCGATCACCGAGGTACGGCTCAGCCGCGTACCCGACGAAGCCGACGGCGACGCCGACACCGACCAGGCCGCGGAGCCGATGCTGGACGAGGCCCGCAGTTGACCGGTCCGGCTAGTGCCGCCGCTCAGGCGGGCGAGAGGTTCTGCAGCCGGACCTGACCACGGGCGACCAGCCGCTCGTCGGCGTCGGTGATCTCCACCTGCCAGAGCTGCTGGCTGCGGCCCCGGTGCACCGGCGTGCCGACAGCCCTCAGCTCACCGTCCCGGACGGCCCGCAGGAAGTCGGTCTGGTTCGACACCCCGACCACGCTGCCCCGGTCGGCCAGCCAGAGGGCGCCACCCACGCTGGCCGCACTCTCCACGACCGAGCAGTACACCCCGCCGTGCTGGATGCCGAACGGCTGGTGCAGCTCCGGGCGGACCTGCCAGCTGATGACCACCCGGTCGGCGCTGGCCTCCTCGAACTTGAGGCCGAGCAGGGCGACGAGACCGCCCGTCAGATCCGGAATCTCCATGGCAAAGCCCTCCTTGATCAACGGGCGCAAGCCTAGCCGGGGCGGGTTGCGCCAAACCCGGTACGGGTTGGTGCCGGCCATGGGGGAGAATCGGTGACCGTGACCGACAGCAGCCCTCCGCCGCCCGGGCGGGACTCCCTGACCGACGACCTGCTCTGGCGTGGCCTGATCCAGGACTCGACCGGCCTCGACGAGCTGCGCGAGCTGCTCGACGGTGGAAAGTCCGCCACGTACTACGTGGGCTTCGACCCCACCGCGGCGAGCCTGCACGTCGGCTCGCTCATGCAGGTCACCATGGCCCGCCGGCTGCAACTCGCCGGCCACCGCCCGTTGCTGCTGGTCGGCGGGGCGACCGGGCAGATCGGTGACCCGAAGGAGAGCGCCGAGCGGACCCTCAACCCGCCCGAAGTGATCGCCGGATGGGTCGAGCGCATCCGTGACCAGCTGGCGCCGTTCGTGTCGTACTCCGGTGAGAACGCGGCCCAGTTGGTCAACAACCTGGAGTGGACCGGCGAGATGTCGGTGGTCGAGTTCCTGCGTGACGTGGGCAAGCACTTCCCGGTGAACAAGATGCTCGCGCGGGAGGTGGTGCGCGCCCGCCTGGAGACCGGCATCAGCTTCACCGAGTTCAGCTACCAGCTGTTGCAGGCAAACGACTTCTTCGAGTTGCACCGCAGGCACGGCTGTCAGCTCCAGTTCGGCGGCTCCGATCAGTGGGGCAACATCACCGCCGGCGTCGACTACGTGCGCCGACGGGGCGCGGGGCCGGTGCAGGCGTTCACCACGCCCCTGGTCACCAAGTCCGACGGCACGAAGTTCGGCAAGACCGAGGGCGGCGCCGTCTGGCTCGACCCCACGATGACCAGCCCGTACGCGTTCTACCAGTTCTGGCTCAACGTCGAGGACCAGGAGGTGGACCGCTACCTGCGGTACTTCAGCTTCCGGACCCGCGAGGAGTTGGAGGAGCTGGCCAAGGCGACAGCCGAGCGGCCAGCGGCCCGGTTGGCGCAGCGGGCGCTCGCCGAGGAGCTGACCACCCTGGTGCACGGTGCCGAGGAGACTCGACAGGCGATCGCCGCCAGTCAGGCGCTCTTCGGCCGCGGCTCGTTGGACGAGCTGGCGCCGGAGACCCTGCGGGCGGCCCTGACCGAGGCGGGTCTCGTACGCCTCACCGGCGAATTGCCGGATGTGGCGGGTCTGCTGCGCGACTCCGGTCTGGTCAGTGGCCTCAAGGAGGCTCGGCGGGTGATCGCCGAGGGCGGCGCCTACGTCAACAACAACCGGGTGACCGCTGTGGACGCCGTGGTGTCGCCGACCGACCTTCTACATGGGCGATACCTGGTGCTGCGCCGTGGAAAGCGTTCGTTCGCTGGCGTTGAGCTGGGTGAATAGCCATCTGTCGACGATGTGACGGGGGACGCGTCCGGCGGATTTGACGATCATCCCGCCGGACGCGTAACTTTCTCTCTGCCAGCGCGGAACGGACGAAACAGGCGAAAGCCTGAAGCGGCCGGAGCGCCGGCGAACGACCTGGGGGTCGGGTGGGCACGCCCACCGGAGCCCCACCCGGGAGGTGCCGCCAGAAACGCCGCGAGGCGGATTTGGCGCCGCGAAACCGACCGGGTATGGTTACGAACCGGCAGGGCACCGGGCGGGTCGCGGGAAATCGCGACGGCCGGCCTGCCGAATCCATGACGAGAGCGGCGCAAGCCGGTTGCGACATGGTGCCCGCATTATCGGTTGAAGCATGGCGAACCGCGAAATATCGGTTTGACACGGTGGAAACGAGCGGGTAACGTAGTAAAAGTGCCTGGCGCTGATAG
>NZ_JBFASO010000016.1:164464-175276 GCF_040677775.1 Micromonospora sp. NPDC053740 | reverse complement strand
GTTTTCTTCGGGGTTCCGCCGGGGGTTTTCCGGCGGACCCCGGGGTGCTCGGGCGGGTCAGGCTTGATCCCTGCGCAGCTCGGGCTCCGGCGAAAACCTGACCCGGTCCAGCCTTTCGGCGGACCCCTTGGGCTTTGGGGTTCTGCGGACAGTTAGCGCTGCCTTGGGCGACAATTCCCCCTGAAACGGTCACATCAGGGGGTCTGGGCATGCCGCACTTTCCGGTCAACCATCCGGCACGGCCGCTCTACCGGATCCTCTCCGGGCTGATCGGCGTCTACATCCTGGTCTTCGGCGTCTGGGGCGTCGCCGAGACGATCGGGGATCCGCTCTTTGCCCGCAACAGCACCTGGGCCCTCGGGCTCCGGACCAACCTGGCCTTCTCGCTCGCCTCGGTGGTCTTCGGGGTCGTCCTGATCATCGGGGCCTCACGGCGTAGCAACCTCGGCCACTACATGAACCTCACAGCGGGCGTGGTGTTCCTGGTGACCAGCATCCTGATGATGTCGGTGCTGCAGACCGGTGCGAACTTTCTCAACTTCTCGATGTCGACAGTGGTCGTGTCGATGCTGTTCGGCCTGATCCTGCTCGGCACCGGCCTATACGACAAGGTCGGCCCACCGGAGTCCGCCGAGGCGGAGTTGGAGCACCGCAAACACCCGGTGGCCGACGTGCACCGCCGCTGATCGGGGTCAGCTGCGCCGTGCGGTGATCAGCGTCGGCTTGGCCTCCAGGTGTGACAACCCGTTCCAGGCCAGGTTGACGAGGTGTGCCGCCACCGTCTCCTTGCGCGGCTTACGCACCTCCAACCACCAGCGACCGGTCAACGCCACCATGCCGACCAGCGCCTGCGAGTACAGCTCGGCGAGCTTCGGGTCGTACCCTCGGCTCTTGTACTCGGCGCCCAGGATGTGCTCGACCTGGTGCGCCACGTCGTTCATCACGCTGCTGAAGGTGGCGGTGCCGGACATCAGCGGCGACTCGCGGACCAGCACCCGGAAACCGCTGGTCTCCTCCTCGATGTAGGTCAGCAGGGCGAGCGCCGCCTGTTCCAGAAGCTCCCGCGGATGCCCGGCGGTCAACGCCGTGGTGATCCGGTCCAACAGGGCCCGGACCTCCCGGTCCACCACCACCGCGTAGAGCCCTTCCTTGCCACCGAAGTGCTCGTACACCACCGGCTTGGAGACCTTGGCACGGGCCGCCACCTCCTCGATGGATGTGGCGTCGAAACCGCGCTCGGCGAAGAGTTGCCGGCCGGTCGCGATCAACTGCTCCCGGCGTTGGGCGGCCGACATGCGGACCCGGGAGGGAGCTTTGGCTTTCGGTGCCGCCGTCGGCGTCGCCCGTCGGCCGCTGACAGCTGCCGGCGCGTCGTCGCTGACCTCAGGCATGTCGCCGCCTCGCTGGCGCTCGGTGACGCCCTGCCGTGGAATGGTTCCTCCGCTGTGCCCGTTCACGTCGTCGCCTCACTGTCGGGCGGTCCGACCGCCCTGACGCGCCGTTCGACAGTACCCGGAACGGGCTCGGCCTCCCGTCCGCCGAGCCGCCTGGTCCCCCCGCATGGCTCGGGTCATCCGGCCATCCTGCCAGGCGGCATCGTCGAGCACCGCCCGGTTTCAGTGGGGTGCGACAGGCTTCACCAGCTTGGCGGCGAGGCGCTCGGGCTTTGGCCAGCGCACCTGCGTTGCCGCGCCGGCCTTCTCGAACAACCAGATCACCCGGGCGGAGATGTCCACCTGACCGCGCAACACGCCGTGCCGGGCGCTGGTCGGGTCGGCGTGGTGCAGGTTGTGCCAGCTCTCGCCGAACGACAGGATCGCCAGCGGCCAGAAGTTCGACGCGCGGTCACCCTGGCGCATCGCGAACGGACGCTCACCGTAGACGTGGCACACCGAGTTGATCGCCCAGGTGACGTGGTGCAGGAGGCCGATCCGGACCAGTCCGGCCCAGAAGAACGCGGTCAGCGCGCCCTGCCAGGACCAGGTCACCAGGCCGCCGATCAGCGCCGGGCCGAGCAGCGAGATGGCCACCAGCGCGGGGAAGAGCCGGTCGACCCGGCTGATGTCCCGGTCGGCGATGAGGTCCGGGGCGAAACGTCCGCGGTTGGACAGCTCCCGGCGGAACAGCCAGCCCACGTGTGCGTGGAACAGGCCCCGGGTCAACGCCCAGAAGCTGGTGCCGAACCGCCACGGCGAGTGCGGGTCGCCCTCCAGGTCGGAGAACGCGTGGTGACGCCGGTGGTCGGCGACCCACTGGATGATCTCGCCCTGCACCGCCAGCGAACCCGCGACCGCCAGAGTCACACGTAGCCACCGCTTGGCCTTGAACGAGCCGTGCGTGAAGTAGCGGTGGAAGCCGACGGTGATGCCGAGCCCGGAGACGACGTACCAGACCAGGCCGATGATCACGTCGGTCCAGCCCAGCCAGCCGCCCCAGGCCACCGGCACGGCGACCAGCAGGGCGACGAAGGGGATCACCACGAAGGCCCAGAGGGCGGCCAGGATGCCGGGGGACTGGCTGCCGTCGGTGAGTGGTTTGGGGCCGGGGCCGGCGGTGTTGGAATCGAGCAGAGCAGTGGACATGGGACCTCGCAGGGGGATGGTTACGATCACGAAGCTACGCCTACGTCACCGTAACTTACGGCACCGTAGATCGCACGGGGAAGTTTCGAATCGACTTCGCGTAACTGCTCGAAGTCGCAGGTCAGCCGGCCCGATGGCGGGTGCCTGACCGATCCGGGAAGAGAGCGGCCGAGGCGCGGGCCGACCACCCCCGGAAGGCCGACGACATCGATCGGTCGCCGTGCGAAGGGATGAGCGCTGGCATCCGACGGCCGGGGCGCTAAGGTGTAGCGGCGGGATGTCCATCCCTCGTGCGACGTGCTCACGTCGCTGATCGGCCGTGGTGTAATTGGCAACACCCGGGTCTTTGGTACCCGTATTTCAGGTTCGAACCCTGGCGGCCGAGCTGCCCATCTACGTCCGTTTTAGGGTCCGGTGGGGGTAAGAGGGAAACGTGCCGGGCCTCGCGGTTAGCATGGCCGCGAGAGTGTCCGCCGTCCCGACGGGAGCCACGTCGTGCCCCAGCCCCACCCCCGTACCGTCGTCGTACTTGCCGCCGGTGAGGGCAAGCGGATGAAGTCGACACTGCCCAAGGTGCTGCACCCCCTTCTCGGTCGGACGCTCCTCGGTCACGTGCTGAGCGCCGCCGCCCCGTTGGGCGCGGACCGCACCGTTGTCGTGGTCGGGCACGGCGCCGACCAGGTGCGGGCGCACCTGTCCGAGGTCGCCCCGGACGCCACCCCGGTGCTCCAGGCCGAGCAACTCGGCACCGGGCATGCGGTACGGATCGCGCTGGAGGCCGTACCGGACGGTGCCGGCACCGTCGTGGTGATCAACGGTGACGTGCCCCTGCTGCGACCCGAGACGGTGGGCGCGCTGGTGACCGCGCACGAGGAGGCCGCCGCGGCGGCCACCGTGCTGGCCGCCGAGGTGCCCGACCCGACCGGCCTCGGGCGGATCGTCCGGGACGCCGACGGGCGCCTGGAGCAGATCGTCGAGGAGCGCGACGCCGACCCGACGCAGCGCGCGATTCGGGAGATCAACGCCGGCATCTACGCGTTCGACGCGGTGCGGCTGCGCGAGGCGCTGGGCAAGCTCTCCACCGACAATGACCAGGGCGAGGAGTACCTGACCGACGTCTTCGGTCTGCTTCGTTCCGCCGGCGAGCCGGTGGCGGTGCACGTCGCCGTGGACCACGTCGAGACGTTGGGCTGCAACGACCGGGTGGAGCTGGCCACGCTGCGCCGGCTGCTGCGCGACCGGATCAACGAGGCGTGGATGTGCACCGGGGTGAGCCTGCTCGACCCCGCCACCACCTGGATCGACGTGACTGTCGCGCTGGACCGGGACGCGGTGGTCGACCAGAACACCCAGTTGCGCGGCGGCACTGTGGTCGGCGCGGGCGCGCTGATCGGGCCGGACGTCACCCTGATCGACACGATCGTCGGCCCCGCCGCGTCGGTGATCCGCAGCCACGCCGTGGGTGCCGAGGTGGGCGCGGGCGCAACAGTCGGGCCGTACGCGTACCTGCGGCCGGCCGCCCAGCTGGCCGAGAAGGCGAAGGTCGGCACGTTCGTCGAAGTGAAGAACTCGCAGATCGGCGCCGGCGCGAAGGTGCCGCACCTGACGTACGTCGGCGACGCGACGATCGGCGAGCAGACCAACATCGGCGCCGCGTCGGTCTTCGTGAACTACGACGGGGTCAACAAGCACCGCACGGTGATCGGCAGCCACGCGCGGACCGGCGCGGACAACATGTTCGTGGCGCCGGTCGAGGTGGGCGACGGGGCGTACACGGCGGCTGGTTCCGTGATCATCGACGACGTGCCGCCGGGGGCGATGGGTGTCGCCCGGGCGCGTCAGCGCAACATCGAGGGCTGGGTGGTCAAGCGTCGCGCCGGCACCGCCGCGGCGGAGGCGGCGCAGCGGGCCCGCGACGCGAAGGGTGCGTCCGGTACGACTGGTGCCGCAAGCCACAGTGAGGCAATCCACGGGGCGACCGAGACGGTGGGCGGCGCATCCGGCGCGGGAGATACTGCAACCGAATAGTCCCTGACCCACCACCACCGGGTCGGGTACCGCCGACATAACGGGAGCAGACGGGCCCATGGGCAGCATCGTCGCCGAAAACCGCAAAAGCCTGATGCTCTTTTCCGGACGTGGCTTTCCGGAGTTGGCCAAGGAGATCGGCGAGGTGCTCGGCGTCGCGCCGACGCCGGCCGACGCGTACGAGTTCGCCAACGGCGAGCTCTTCGTACGGTTCAAGGACTCGGTACGTGGTTCGGACGCCTTCGTGGTGCAGTCCGTCACGCACGGGGTGAACACCTGGGTCATGGAGACCCTGATCATGGTGGACGCGCTGAAGCGGGGGTCGGCCAAGCGGATCACAGTGGTGTTGCCGTTCTACCCGTACGCCCGCCAGGACAAGAAGCACCGTGGTCGGGAGCCGATCTCGGCCCGCCTGGTGGCGGACCTGCTGAAGACCGCCGGCGCCAACCGCATCCTCACCGTCGACCTGCACACCGCGCAGATCCAGGGCTTCTTCGACGGCCCCGTGGACCACCTCTTCGCGATGGACATCCTCGCCGAGTACGTGGAGCACAAGTACGCCGGCCGGCCGATGACGGTGGTGGCACCGGATTCGGGCCGGGTGCGGGTGGCCGAGCGGTGGACCGACCGGTTGGGCGGGTGCCCGCTGGCGTTCATCCACAAGACCCGTGACCCGATGAAGCCGAACCAGGTGGTGGCGAACCGGGTCGTCGGCGAGGTGGAGGGCCGGGTCTGCCTGATCGTCGACGACATGATCGACACCGGGGGCACCATCGCCAAGGCCGCCGACATCCTCAAGGAGTCGGGCGCTGCGGAGATCGTTGTCGCGTCCACCCACGCGCTGCTGTCCGACCCGGCCACCGAGCGGCTGAAGAACAGCTCGATCAGCGAGATCGTGGTGACGAACACCCTGCCGCTCCCGCCAGAGAAGCAGCTGGACAAGCTCACAGTGCTGTCGATCGCGCCGCTGCTGGCGCGGGCGATCCGCGAGGTCTTCGACGACGGCTCGGTGACCACCCTCTTCGGTGGCCTGAGCTGAGCCTGAGCCCCGTTCCCACCACTTGGCGCGCCGGTGGGGGTGGGGCTGGCAAACTGACGGAAACAGGGCCGGCACGCTGGTGGGAGCGCCACCGACGCGCCGGTCCTGAGCCGTGATCGGGGACTGCCGGAAACCCTGGAAACAGCTCGGGTAGACTGGTGCGGTTGCCACGGCGAGGGTGCCCGGCGGGCCGCTGAAAAGCGCCGCACGGAGGCACCGTCATCGACGCGGTGCTCCGGGCAGTCGTTCATGACGCATGAGCCCCAGCGAGCCCCTCGCCCCAGCACCGTTAGACGACAAGCCGCCGCAGCGAAAAGCATCAGGAGTTTCCCCGTGTCCGAGGTAAAGATCAGCGCCGAGCCCCGTACCGAGTTCGGCAAGGGTGGTGCCCGCCGTACCCGCCGGGCCGGCAAGGTGCCCGCCGTGCTGTACGGCCACGGCGAGAAGCCCAAGCACATCGCGCTGCCGTCGCGGGAGTTCGCCGCCGCGATCCGCAAGGGCGGTGCCAACCAGCTCTTCGCGATCGACATCGCCGACGGCACCCAGGTGCTGGCGCTGCCCAAGGCGATCCAGCGTGACCCGATCCGCGACACCTTCGAGCACGTCGACCTGATCCTGGTCCGCCGGGGCGAGAAGGTCACCGTCGAGGTCCCGGTCCAGCTGACCGGCGAGGCCGCCCGGGACACCCTGATCGTGCACGACCACGACACCCTCTCGGTGACCGCTGACGCCACCAAGGTTCCGGACCACCTCGAGGCGTCGATCGAGGGCCTGGAGGCGGGCACCCTGGTGACCGCCGGCGATGTCGCGCTGCCGACCGGCGTCGAGCTGGCCGTCGACTCGGAGCTGACCGTCGCGTCGGTGACCGCCGCCCCGACCGCCGAGCAGCTCGAGGCGACGCTGCCCGAGGTCGAGGTTGCCACCGACGAGGCCGAGGCCGAGGTCGGCGAGACCACCGAGGGCTCCGAGGGCGCGGACGCCGCCCCGGCCGAGGGCGCCGAGACGACCGAGGCGCGCACCGAGGCCTGATCGGTTCGTACTGTGCGACAGGCGTCCCCGAAAGTTCGGGGGCGCCTGTCGGCATATCGGGAGTCGCTGCGTTGGGCGTCGGAAGGGACGGGTCGTGACGGACGAGGCGGGGCCGTGGCTGGTGGTCGGCCTGGGCAACCCGGGTCGGGAGTACGCCGGCAACCGGCACAACGTCGGGTTCATGGTGGCCGAGCTGCTGGCCGGGCGGGTGGGTGCCCGCTTCGGCCGGCACAAGCGGGCGGTGGCCGAGGTGGCCGAGGCGCGGCTGGGGTTCGGTGGGCCGAAGCTGGTGCTGATGAAGCCACTGACGTACATGAACCTGTCCGGCGGACCGGTCGCGGCGTTGGCGCAGTTCTACAAGGTGCCGACGGCGCAGGTGATCGCTGTGCATGACGAGCTGGACATCGGCTTCGGCCAGGTGCGGGTCAAGTTCGGCGGCGGCGAGGGCGGGCACAACGGCCTGCGCTCGATGTCGAAGTCGTTGGGGACCAAGGACTACGCCCGGGTGCGGTTCGGCGTTGGCCGACCACCGGGGCGGCAGGATCCGGCGGATTACGTGCTGTCGGATTTTGGCGCGGCCGAGCGCAAGGAGTTGGATTTCCTGGTGGACCGGGCCGCCGACGTGGTGGAGTCGGTGATCACCAAGGGCGTGGAGCCGACCCAGAACCTCTACCACGGCGGCTGAGCCGGGCGGGGCGTACCCGAATCGGAAACGGCGGGCCGGTAGTCTGCGCCTTTCAGCGTGCCGCGACCGGCGACGCGAGTCGCGGCGGATCGGCCCGTGCGGGCAGTGCGGCGAGGCGACGGGAGCGGACAGATGAGCAGTCCTCCGATGATCGATGGCGCGTTCGCCCGATGGTTGGCGTCCCGAGCCGGGCAGGCGCTGCTCGACCTGCGCACGGAGATGGGTTTCGCCGACGCCGGTGCGCTGAAGTCGGCCGGGGACAAGGTGTCGCACGACCTGATCCGCACGGAGTTGGCGAAGTGGCGTCCGGGTGACGCGGTGCTCTCCGAGGAGGACGAGGGGTCGCGGTTGGCCTGGGCTGCGGAGGTGAACACCGGAGCGGTGTCGCGGTTGAACGCGGACCGGGTGTGGATCGTCGACCCGTTGGACGGCACCCGGGAGTTCTCCGAGGAGGGCCGCTCGGACTGGGCGGTGCACGTGGCGCTCTGGGCGCGCAACGCGCCGAGCCCGCACGGGCTCGTCGCCGGGGCGGTGGGGTTGCCGGCGCAGCACCGGGTGCTCGGCACCGACTACCCGCCGGCGTACCCGCCGATGACCGTGGAGGCGGCGACGGCCGGCGAGCGGAAGATCCGCCTGGCCGCGAGCCGGAGCCGGCCGCCGGTCTTCCTGACCGATCTGGCCGAGGACGTCGGGGCGCACCTGGTGCCGATGGGCTCGGCCGGAGCGAAAATCGCCGCAGTGGTCACCGGCGAGGTGGACGCGTACATCCACGCAGGTGGGCAGTACGAGTGGGACTCGGCGGCCCCGATCGCTGTGGCGACGGCCACCGGACTGCACGCTTCCCGGATCGACGGTTCTGCGCTGAAATACAACGAGGCGGATCCGCGGCTGCCCGACCTCCTGGTCTGCCGCAAGGATCTCGCCACCCGGTTGCTTGCAGCGCTGCAGAAACATTCCGGGTAGCCTGAGCGAACTTTCTTGACATGCCCGACCGGAAAGGTCTGGAAATCGGATGAGCGAGCGAATCGAGCCGGTGTCATGACCACCCCCGCGGCGTACCAGGTCTCCCACCTGGACGCCTTGGAAGCGGAGAGCATCTTCGTGATGCGCGAGGTGGTCGCCGAGATGGAACGCCCGGTGATGCTCTTCTCCGGTGGCAAGGACTCGATCGTCATGCTGCGGCTCGCGCAGAAGGCGTTCGCCCCCGCCAACGTCCCCTTCCCGGTGATGCACGTCGACACCGGGCACAACTTCCCCGAGGTCCTGGAATACCGCGACCAACGGGTCGCCGAACTGGGGTTGCACCTCGTGGTCGCGAGCGTGCCGGAGGCCCTGGCCAGCGGCATGGTCCGGGAGTCCGGCGACGGCATGCGCAACCGGATCCAGACCCCGGTGCTGCTGGACGCGGTGGAGAAGCACCGCTTCGACGCGCTGTTCGGGGGCGCCCGCCGGGACGAGGAGAAGGCCCGGGCGAAAGAGCGGGTGTTCAGCTTCCGCGACGAGTTCGGTCAGTGGGACCCGAAGAACCAGCGGCCGGAGCTGTGGTCGCTCTACAACGGTCGGCACCACCCGGGCGAGTCGATCCGGGTCTTCCCGCTGTCCAACTGGACCGAGCTGGACGTGTGGCACTACATCGCCCGGGAACGCATCCCACTGCCGTCGATCTACTACGCGCACGAGCGCGAGGTGATCGAACGGGACGGCATGTTCTACGCCGTCAACGAGTTCTTCCGCCCCCGCGCGGGTGAGGAGCGGTTCAAGGCGCAGGTGCGCTACCGCACCGTCGGCGACGCCTCCTGCACCGCAGCGGTCCGTTCCGACGCGGACACCGTGGAGAAGGTCATCGAGGAGGTGGCGGCCACCCGGATCACCGAGCGCGGCGCCACCCGTGGTGACGACCGGGTCAGCGAGGCCGCCATGGAGGACCGCAAGCGGGAGGGCTACTTCTGATGAGCACCGAGATCATGGCCCCGGCCTCCGAGGCGCGGGCGATGGACCTGCTGCGGTTCGCCACCGCCGGCAGCGTGGACGACGGGAAGTCGACCCTGATCGGGCGGCTGCTCTACGACACCAAGTCGCTCTTCACCGACCAGTTGGCCGCCGTGGAAGCGGTCAGCGCGGCCCGCGGTGACGAATACACCAACCTGGCGTTGCTCACCGACGGTCTGCGTGCCGAGCGGGAGCAGGGCATCACCATCGACGTGGCGTACCGGTACTTCGCCACCCCCCGGCGCAAGTTCATCATCGCCGACACCCCGGGCCACATCCAGTACACCCGCAACATGGTCACCGGCGCGTCGACAGCGGACCTGGCGCTGATCCTGGTGGACGCGCGCAAGGGCCTCGTCGAGCAGTCCCGCCGGCACGCGTTCCTCTGCTCCCTGCTGCGGGTGCCGCACCTGGTCCTCTGTGTCAACAAGATGGACCTTGTCGACTGGTCACAGGAGGTCTACGAGCGGATCGCCGACGAGTTCACAGCGTTCGCGGCGAAGCTCGACGTACCGGACCTGACAGTGGTGCCGGTCTCCGCGTTGCGCGGCGACAACATCGTCACCAGGTCGGACAACATGCCCTGGTACGAGGGCCCGTCGCTGCTGCACCACCTGGAGCGGGTGCACATCGCCAGCGACCGCAACCTTGTCGACGTCCGGTTCCCGGTGCAGTACGTGATCCGTCCGCAGTCCACCACTGTCACCGACTACCGCGGCTACGCCGGCCAGGTCGCCTCCGGCGTGCTGAAGCCCGGCGACGAGGTGATGGTGCTGCCCTCCGGCTTCACCAGCCGGATCGCCGCCGTGGAGACCGCCGACGGGCCGGTCCCGGAGGCGTTCCCGCCGATGTCGGTGACGGTACGACTGGCCGACGAGATCGACATCTCGCGGGGTGACCTGATCTGCCGGCCGAACAACGCGCCAGCGGTGGCCCAGGACATCGAGGCGATGGTCTGCTGGATGGACGAGACGGCTCCGCTGCGGGTCGGCGGACGGTACGCGATCAAGCACACCACCCGGTCGGCGCGAGCCATCGTGCGCGGGCTGCACTACCGACTGGACATCAACTCCCTGCACCGCGACGAGTCGGCCGACGAACTGCGGCTCAACGAGATCGGCCGGGTGCGACTGCGCACGACGGTGCCGCTGCTGGCCGACGAGTACCGCCGTAACCGCACCACCGGCGGCTTCGTCATCATCGACGAGGCGACCAACCGCACTGTGGGCGCCGCAATGATCGTCGAAGCCAGCTAACCGCCCACGCCGTCCACCGGCTCGCGCCCACAGTCCCCTGCCCTCGCGCTCGCCGCCTCGCGCTCGCCGCCTCGCGCTCGCCGCCTCGCGCTCGCCGCCTCGCGCTCGCCGGCAAGATCGCGCACGATCCAGGAAGTAGTGGCCTCGCCCAACGGCGAGGCCATGCCGGGACGGGCGGCCCCAGCTGTCCAACCTCGACTACCT
>NZ_JBFASO010000016.1:0-164454 GCF_040677775.1 Micromonospora sp. NPDC053740 | reverse complement strand
ATCACCCCTCCACGCCCCGCGGCGCGCCGGCCGCGCCGCCAGCGCCGCAAAATCCCCCAACGCTCCAGGAATTGGCGCCCCCCCCCACCGGCGCGCCCACTACTTCCATGAACAAGCACGATCTCCATCCCCGGCCTTCGCCCGGCCCCCTGCCCGCAGCGGGTGATCAAGAGGTTTGCGTCAGGATTCGGGCTCGAACTGACGCAAATCTCTTGATCACCGGCCGGAGCGGGGGTGGGCGGTGGGGGCAGGGGACCGGGGGCCGGCTGGGGTGGGGTTAGGGCAGGCGGGTGGCGCCGGGGGAGGGGAGGACCGTCACGGTGCCGGGGGCGGTGAAACCTCGTTGCGCGTACGCGTCGGTCACGGCGGCGGCTACCGCGTCGGCACGGTCGGCCTCGATCAGCGCGAGCACGCAGCCGCCGAAGCCGCCGCCGGTCATCCGGGCACCCAGCGCGCCGGCCGCCAACGCTGCCTCGACCGCAGTGTCGATCTCCGGCACGGTGATCTCGAAGTCGTCGCGCATCGAGACGTGGGAGGCGGTCAGCAGCGGGCCGATGTCGCGGACCCGGCCGGCGCGGAGCAGCGCCACAGTGTCCAGTACGCGCTGGTCCTCGGTCACCACGTGCCGGACCCGTCGCCGGGTCTCCTCGTCGTCGAGCCGGGCCAGTGCGGCGTCGAGCTGGTCGACGCCCACGTCCCGCAGCGCGCTGACACCGAGCGCGCTGGCCCCGGCCTCGCAGGAGCGGCGGCGGGCGGCGTACTCCCCGTCGGCGTGGCGGTGCGGCGCCCGGCTGTCGATGACCAGCACAGCCAGCCCGTCGGCGTCCAGGTCGAACGGGATGTGCTCGACCGACTCGTCGCGACAGTCCAGGAAGAGGGCGTGCCCAGCGCGGCAACGGATCGCCGCGGACTGGTCCATGATGCCGGTCGGCGCGCCCACGTAGACGTTCTCCGCCCGTTGCGCCAGCCGGGGTTGAAGTTCCGGGGCGAGTTCCAGCCCGCCGAGGTCGAGCAGGGCAGCCAGCACGGCCGACTCCAGCGCGGCCGAGGAGGAGAGCCCGGCGCCCAGCGGCACGTCGGAGGCGATCGCCAGCCGGGCGCCTGGCACCTGGTGACCGGCCTGGCGTAGCGCCCAGACCACACCCGCCACGTACGCGCCCCAGCCGGTGACTCGACAGGGCTCGGCGACGTCGTCCGCGCCGAAGGTGATCGCCTCGCCGGACAGCTCGGACCAGACCGTCCAGTGCTCCCCGTCCTGCCGGTCGGCCGCGACGACGGTGCGCATCGGCAGCGCGAACGGCAGCACGAAGCCTTCGTTGTAGTCGGTGTGCTCACCGATCAGGTTGACCCGGCCCGGGGCTGCCCAGCGGCCGGCAGCCTCGGTGCCGAACTGCGCGGAGAAGCCGGCCGCAGCCCGCTCGGCGACATCACCGCTCGGGTTGGTCATGACTGCCCCAGGATGTGCGTGCGGTAGAACGCCCAGGCATCGCCGACCATGTCGTGCAGTGTCGGCTTCTGCGGCACCCAGCCCAACTCGTCGCGGGCCAGTGCGGACGATGCCACCAACTCGGCCGGGTCGCCCTCGCGGCGTGGCGCGACCTCGACGGGCAGTTGGTGCCCGGTGACCTCGCGGACCACGTCGACCACCTGCCGGTTGGTGAAGCCGTTGCCGTTGCCCAGGTTGTAGATCCGGTGCTGGCTGCCGGTGGCGGCGTCCAACGCCAGCAGATGCGCGCGGGCCAGGTCGGCGACGTGGATGTAGTCGCGGACGCAGGTGCCGTCCACTGTGGGGTAGTCGTCCCCGAAGAGCTGGAGCTTCTCCCGCCGGCCGGCGGCGACGTCCAGCGCTATCGGGATCAGGTGCGTCTCCGGGTCGTGCCGCTCGCCGAGCGTGATGTCGCCGTCGAGGTGCGCGCCGGCCACGTTGAAGTAGCGCAGAGACACGGCGGCCAGCCCGTGCGCGATCGCCTCGGAGGTGAGTGCCATGTCGACGGCGAGTTTGGTGGCGCCGTACGTGTTGGTGGGTGCCTTGACCGCGTTTTCGGTGATGGGCAGCTCGGTGGGGTTGCCGTAAACGGCGGCGGTGGAGGAGAAGACCATCCGGGGCACCCCGGCGGCCCGGACCGCGTCGATCAGGGCGAGCGTGCCGATGGTGTTGTTCTGCCAGTACAGCTCCGGCTTGACCATCGACTCGCCGGCGGCGATCAGGGCGGCGAAGTGCAGCACCCCGTCGAAACCGGCGTCCGCGGTGATGACCTGGGCGGCGTCGTGGATGGACGCCTCCACGTGGGTGGCGTCCGGGGCGAGGGCCTCGCGGTGGCCGGTACGCAGGTCGTCCAGGATGACCACCTGGTGGCCCGCGTCGAGCAGCATCCGGGTCACCACGCTCCCGATGAAGCCGGCGCCCCCGGTGACGAGCAGTTTCACGTCGTTGCCTCCTGCCTGGCCCGCCCGGGACGTGGCCCTTCGGTGATCACACTAGGGCGGTGGTCGGCGCTCTCGCCGTCGCCACCGTCAACCCCATTCCATCATAATCTTTCATGATTAAACAGAGCCGAACATCTCTCCGCCGCTCCACCTGATCCCCGGCGTGGTGGGCCCACGGTGTCTACCATCTCTGTCATGCGGGAAGCGGCCCGTACCGGGCTCCGGCGACACGCGCGGGCACATCCCCGCCGCGACAGTGGCCCGCTCGCCCGGGCCGTTGCCCGGGTGCTGGTACGCGCCGCAGACGGGGCGACCCGACTCGTCACCGATCTGCTCGGGACCGGTCCGACGGCCGGCCGGGAGCACATCTCCGAGGCCGATCTGCGGGACCTGGTCGCGGCGAACACGGTGCTCGACCCGGACGAGCGGCGGATCATCGACGAGGTCCTGGTGGCCGGCGCCAGTCTGATCCGCGAGGTGATGATGCCGCGCACCGAGGTGGTCTTCCTCCCGGCGCGGCTGACCATCGTCGAAGCCGCTCGACTGGTCCGCGCCGAGACGCACACCCGTTACCCGGTCACCGACGGCACACACGACGACGTGGTCGGCTTCGTGCACCTCCGTGACGTACTGCTGCGCCCGGACGCCGACCCGTGCGTCACCGTCGGCGAGTTGGCCCGGGAGGTGAAGCGGCTCCCGGGCAGCAAACGGGTGCTCGCCGCGCTGACCGAGATGCGCCGGGAGGGTCAGCACCTCGCGGTGGTCGTCGACGAGTACGGCGGCACCGCCGGGATCGTCACCCTGGAGGACCTCATCGAGGAGTTGATCGGCGAGATCCACGACGAGTACGACGCCACCCCGGACCCGGTGTACGCGGGCCTGCCCGCGGTGGTGGACGGCCGCCTCAACCTCGCTGACTTCGCCGAGCGGACCGGGGTGGCCCTACCCGCCGGACCGTACGAGACGGTGGGCGGGTTCGTCATGGCCGCACTGGGCCGACTCCCGGTGACCGGCGACGAGGTGCCGGTGCCGGGTGAGCCCGCCGAGGTCGGCGCACCCGATCCGGCCGAGTTGCCGGCCGGCTGGCTGCTGCGGGTGCTCACGTTGGACCGCCGCCGGGTGGCCCGACTCGCCGTCTCCGCCGCCCGCACCACCGAGCAGCGCCGCGAGCCGGGCACTGAGCAGCGCCGCGAGCAGAGCACCGAGCCGGGCACCGAACAGCGCCGCGGGCAGAGCACCGAGCGGGGCACCGGGCGGCGCTGCGAGTACGACGTTGCGTCGGCCTCGGCGGGCGACCCCGAGCCGGCCCGGGAGGCGGTGGCGGGGCAGTACCGCCGGGTCGCGGTCGGGCCGACGCGCCGGGTCGGCGCGGGCGAAGCGGGCGAGGTCAGCACCCCGGCACCGGCGGGCCGGAGCCGACCCGCCGGCCCGTCATGACGGACCGGGTTGCTTGCTGACAGAATTATCGCCATGTCCGACGTTCCCGCCCGGCCCCGCGTCTTCTCCGGCATCCAGCCGACAGCCGACTCGTTCCACCTCGGCAACTATCTCGGCGCGGTCCGGCACTGGGTGGCGCTACAGGACACCCACGACGCGTTCTACTGCGTGGTGGACCTGCACGCCATCACCGCGGGCCACGATCCGGCGCTGCTGCGCCAGCGGACCCGGGTGGCGGCGGCCCAGCTCTTCGCGGTCGGGCTCGACCCGGAACGCAGCACCCTGTTCGTCCAGTCGCAGGTGCCCGAGCACCCGCAGTTGGCCTGGGTGCTCGGCTGCATCACCGGCTTCGGCGAGGCCAGCCGGATGACCCAGTTCAAGGACAAGTCGCAGAAGCAGGGTAACGAGCGGGCCAGCGTCGGGCTGTTCACCTATCCGGTCCTCCAGGCCGCCGACATCCTGCTCTACCAGGCCAACGCGGTCCCCGTCGGCGAGGACCAGCGCCAGCACCTGGAACTCTCCCGGGATCTGGCCCAGCGCTTCAACTCGCTGTTCGGCGCGACTTTCACGGTGCCCGCGCCGCACATCGTCAAGGACACTGCCAAGATCACCGACCTGCAGGACCCGACCGCGAAGATGTCGAAGTCGTCGTCCTCGCCAGCCGGCATCATCGACCTCCTCGACGATCCGGCCCGGTCCGCGAAGAAGATCCGTTCGGCGGTGACCGACACCGGTCGGGAGATCGTCTTCGACGCCGAGACAAAGCCGGGTGTGTCCAACCTGTTGACCATCTACTCGGCGCTCAGCGGCCGCAGCATCGACGAGTTGGTGGCCGCTTACGCGGGCCGCGGCTACGGCGATCTGAAGAAGGAGCTGGCCGAGGTGGTGACGGACTTCGTCCGGCCGATCCAGGAGCGCACCCGCGCCTACCTCGACGATCCGGCGCAGTTGGACAAGCTGCTCGCGGCCGGCGCGGAGAAGGCCCGCGTGGTGGCCGCGACGACCTTGCGGTCCGCGTACGAGCGGGTGGGGTTCTTCCCGCCCGTGCGCGGCGAGTAATTCCGCGGTACAGGTGGACGGTTCGGTGGTCGGAGGGGCGGCGCGAAGCGTGGATCGCAGTGGCGGGGTGCCGCCGACCGGCGACACCATCCAGATCGGCATCGCGGTGGACATTCCCGAGCCGTGGGGCGCCCTGCTCACCCGGCGGCGTGTCGAGGCCGGTGATCCGCTGGCGGTGCCCGCGCACGTGACGTTGCTCGGGCCCACCGAGATCCGGACGGCCAACCTGCCGGCGATCGAGCGGCACCTGGCCGCCGTCGCCGCCGCGCACCTGCCGTTCACGCTGCACCTGCGGGGCACCGGCACGTTTCGTCCGGTCACCCAGGTGGTGTTCGTCGCGGTGGCCGCGGGGATCAGCGAGTGCGAGCTGCTGGCCGCGGCCATCGCCGCCGCGCCGGGCCTGCACCGCGAGCTTCGCTTCCCGTACCATCCGCACGTCACGGTGGCTCAGGACGTGGCACCGGAGGCCCTGGACAGGGTGTACGAGGATCTGGCCGACTTCTCCGCGATGTTCGAGGTCGACGGGTTCACCCTCTTCTCGCACAGCGGGCAGGCCAGGTGGCAGCCGCGTCGGGACTTCTGCCTCGGCACCTGAAGCGTCAGCAACCGAAGCGCCAGCGACCGAACCGTCAGCACCTGAAGCATCGGCGACGCGCCGGCCGGCGAGCATCGGGAGCCGGTTGCCACCACAGCGCTGGGAGATCGGCGAGGATGATCGCGTGAACGTGATCGGCCGGATTGAGGCGGGCATCGACCGCTGGGTGAGCGCCGCGCGCCACCGTTCGGGGCTCTTCGATCATGTGTGGCGGGCCGGTGTGCTGTACGGCGAGGTGCTGGCCGGCCGACTGGCCGCAGCCATCGCCTACTACGGCTTCTTCGCCGTGTTCGCCCTCGCCCTTGTCGCGTTCTCGATCTTCGGGGCGATCCTGGAGGACAACGACGAGGTCAGCGCGGCGGCGGCCGACTTCCTCAAGGAAAATCTGCCGTTCCTGGACGCCGAGCAGATCGCCAACTCCAGCGGCACTGTCGGGGTGGTCGGCCTTGTCATCCTGGTCTTCACCGGGATCGGCTGGGTGGAGGCCATCCGGTCCTCGCAACGGCTGATGTACCAGCTCAACCAGCAGCCGGGCAATCTGGTGGTGCGGCGGCTCGTCGACCTGGGCGTGATGATCGGTGTCTTCGTGCTGCTCGGCGTCTCGGTCGCGGCGGTGGACGCGTTGGAGTCGCTGCTGCGTTTCCTGCTGCGCAGCACCGGGTCGGTGGGTCTGACCACCATCAGCGCGGTGCTCAGCGTGCTGGTCAACACGGTGCTCGCCACCGCGTTGCTGCTGGCCGTCCCCCGGCTGCGGATGAGCCGGTCGCGGCTGCGCCCGGTGGTGGTGCTGGTGGCTGTCGGCATCACGTTGCTGAACACCGTCGGGCGGTACTACGTGGTGCGGACCGAGCGGAACCCGGCGTACACAGTTGTGGCCGGCGCCGTCGGTCTGCTGCTGTACCTCTACCTGCTCAACCAGTTGGTGCTGTTCGGCGCGGCGCTCCTGGCGACCAGCACCAACGGCCGGGTGGTGGACCTGGCGGAAACCCCCGCGCCACCGAAAGATGTCGACGAGGGCATCGATCCCGGTACGCCGGGCGGTGGGGGCTGATGACGGAAGGCGCGCAGGTGCTGATCTCGGTCGACCCGGACTCGTCGGTGCCCCCGTACGAGCAGGTGCGTGTGCAACTCGCCGAGCTGATCGGCGACGGCCGGTTGCCGGTGGGCAGCCGACTGCCCACAGTGCGGCAGCTCGCCGCCGACCTGCGGTTGGCAGCGAACACCGTGGCCCGCGCCTACCGTGAGTTGGAGGCGGCTGGGCTGCTGGAGACGCGGGGGCGCAACGGCACCTTCGTGGCCCCCGGGCGGGACGACGCCGTCGACCGGTTGCAGCGGGCGGCGGCCGGATACGCGGCGGAGGCGACCCGGCTCGGCGTGCCGCCGGCCACCGCGCTGGCCCTGGTCCGCGCCGCCCTGGACGCGGTCCGCCCCGGCTGACCGGCCGCCGATCGACAGTCGGACGGGCGATAACTGAGAAGAACGGCGTCGGCGCTCGCGTTCGCGGACCATGATGAGCCGGTGGGCGCACTCATGACACTGGACCTGCCGGCGGACTCACCGCTCCTCGGCCTGCCATGGATCATCACTTTCGGTCCGCTCGGTGATCTTGACGAGTGGGAGCCGGTGGTCTGTGGGCCGTACGAGCGACCGCACGCGTTGGCCCTGGCCGAGGCGGTGGTGGCCGAGGAGCAGTTGATGGCAGTGGTCGAGCCGCTGCTGCCGGCGCTGTCCGCCGACGAGATCCGCAGCGAGATCGCCGCCGCGCAGGTCGCCGCCGAGGACGAGGCCCGGCAGGTGGAGGGGGCCGACCTGTACGGGGACTTCGAGGACGTGATCGACGAGGAGTTGGACGCGGCAGCCGACGAGGCCGGCCACGGTGAGCCCGCCGAACCGCCGGACGAGGCCGAGGTGCGCGCGGGCTTCACCCGGATCGCGGCGTTGCTCACCGCGAAGTGAGATGTCAGCGGGTCGGCGCGCGGTCCAGCACGCAGAACTCGTTGCCCTCGGGGTCGGCGAGCACCGTGAACTGTTCGGTCCCGGTCTGCCCGACGTCGACCTGCCGCGCGCCGAGGCTCAGCAGCCGCCGTACCTCGGACCGGGGGTCCGTGTCCGCGACCAGGTCGAGGTGCAGCCGGTTCTTGCCCCGCTTGGCGGTGCCCGAGCCCTGCAACCACACGGTTGGCGCGGCGGCGGACGGCTGCCCCGGCGGCCAGAGCTTGGCGCTGCCGTCGTCGCCCTTCTCGACCTCGTAGCCGAGCGCCGCGGCCCAGAACGCAACCATCAGGTCCAGGTCCTCGACGTCGAGCGTGCACTGGGCGATCCGTACCGCCATGGGGGTCACCTCCGTCGTGATGGTGCCCGATTCGGTACCCCGCCAGCTGCGGATTCAACCACCGGCGGCACACGGACACCGGCGCCACACGGAGCGGACTCCGCGCGGCGCCGGTGGCACCTCACCCCCCACCACAAGGGGCCGGTAGCCCAGTCGCCCGTCGGCGCGGGGCACGACGAACGACCAGGTCGAGAACGGGTTACCCGTTCAGCGGCGTTCCAACCAGACTGCCGCGTCAATTGGCAGCAGCTGACCGGAGCCCTGCTCGGTGAGCTGGTCGCTGGCGACGAGGGGCTGACCGTACCCGTCGATCAGGACCGGCGCGCCGCTGAAGTTGACCACGCAGGTCAGCACGGTCGCGCCGGCGGAGCGGGAGAAGGCCAGCACACCCGGTTCGCTCTCCCGCCAGGTGACCCCGTCGGCGTCGAGGGCGAGCGCGGGATGAACGTGGCGGATCCGCAGCGCGCTCCGGTACAGCTCCAGCGTCGAGCCGGGCACGTCGGTCTGCGCCGTGACGGACAGCGCCTGCCAGAGCGCCGGGGCGGGTAGCCAGCTCAGCTCACTGCCGGCCGGCCCGAAGCCGTACGGGGCCAGCTCGCCGCTCCACGGGATGGGTACCCGGCAGCCGTCGCGGCTCTCGCCGGTGCGCAGGAACGCCGGATCCTGGCGCAGCTCGTCGGGGAGGTCGAGGACCTCCGGCAGGCCCAGTTCCTCACCCTGGTAGAGGTAGGCGCAGCCGGGCAGGGCGAGCATCAGCAGGCTGGCGGCCCGGGCTCGGCGCAGCCCTTCGACGCCGTCGCCGTACCGGGTGACGTGCCGCTGCTTGTCGTGGTTGGACAGCACCCAGGTGGTTGGCGCTCCGACGACGGTAGCCTCTGCCAACGCGGTGTCGATCACCTTGCGGAACGAGTCGGCCGACCAGGTGGCGTCGAGGAAGTCGAAGCTGAACGCCTGGTGCAGCTCGTCCGGGCCGATGTAGCGGGCCAGGCGCTGTGGTGTCTCGGCCCACGCCTCGGCGACAGCCATCCGACCGCCCGGGTAGCTGTCCAGGATGGGCCGCCAGGCCCGGTAGATCTCGTGCACCTCGTCCTGGTCGAAGTACGGCAGCCGGCCCTTGCCGAGCAGTTCGACCTGGCGCTGGCCGGTGGTCGCCGTGCTGAAGCCGACGTCCGGCAGCCCTTCCGCCTTGATCATGCCGTGCGCCACGTCGACGCGGAATCCGTCGACGCCCCGGTCCAGCCAGAACCGCAGCACGTCCTCGAACTCGGCGCGGACCTCCGGGTGCCGCCAGTTCAGGTCCGGCTGGGACCTGTCGAACAGGTGCAGATACCACTGGCCGTCAGGGATCCGGGTCCAGGCGGGGCCGCCGAAGATGCTCTCCCAGTCGTTTGGGGGCAACTCGCCGTGCGTGCCCTGACCGTCGGCGAAGAGGTAGCGGGCCCGCTCCGGTGAGCCGGGGCCGGCGGCGAGCGCCGCGGTGAACCAGTGGTGCGCGCTGGAGGTGTGGTTGGGCACCAGGTCGACGATGATCCGCAGGCCGTGGGCGTGCGCGTCGGTGATCATCGCGTCGAAGTCGGCGAGGGTGCCGAACATCGGGTCGACGTCCCGGTAGTCGGCCACGTCGTACCCGCCGTCGATCATCGGCGAGGTGTAGAAGGGTGTCAGCCACAGCGCGTCCACCCCGAGGTCACGCAGGTACGGCAGGCGCTGCCGGATGCCCTGGAGGTCGCCGGTGCCGTCGCCGTCGCTGTCGGCGAAGCTGCGGACGTACACCTGATAGACGACCGCGGAGCGCCACCAGTCGTCGTCGGTGGCGTGCGGCGGGGTGGCGGTGCTGATCATTCGAGCAATATGCCGGCCCGCCGCTGCAAGAGTCAAGCAGATCTTGCGTAAGACAAGCGGGCGGAACTCGGCGCGACAGCTGTCGAGCCGCGCACCACCAGCTCCGGACGGAACAGATACTCCGAGTGCGGGGCGCCGTGCCCGTTGATCTCGTCCACCAGGGCACGGACGGCGGCCACCGCCATCGCGATGACCGGCTGCCGCATGGTGGTCAGCGGCGGATCGGTGAAGGCCATCAGCGGGGAGTCGTCGTAGCCGACCACGGAGAGGCCGTCGGGCACGTCGAGGCCGCGTTGGCGGGCGGCCCGGATCGCGCCGAGCGCCATCAGGTCGGAGCCGCAGACCACCCCGGTGACGCCGCGGTCCAACAGGCGGCCGGCCGCCGCCTCGCCACCCTCCACTCCGAACAGTGACAGCTCAGCGAGGGGGCCCAGGTCGGCTTCGGCGACGCCGGCCAGCCGGGTCATCGCAGAACGCCAGCCGGCCACCTTGCGCTGCACCGGGACGAACCGGTCCGGGCCGGTGATCAGGCCGATCCGTCGGTGCCCGAGCGCGACCAGGTGGGCGACGGCCAGTTCGGCCGCCTCCCGGTCGTCGCAGGAGACGAAGGGCGCGCCGATGCCGGGCACGTACCCGTTGATCATCACGACCGGCAACGGCCGGGCGAGCAGCGCCCGGTAGCGGTCGTGGTTGGCGGCCGTGTCGGCGTGCAGACCGGAGACGAAGACGATCCCGGAGACCTGCCGGTCCAGCAGCATCTCCACGTACTCGTCCTCGGTCACGCCGCCGGCGGTCTGGGTGCAGAGCACCGGGGTGAAACCGCTCTGCGCCAGTGTGGACTCGATGACCTGGGCGAAGGCGGGGAAGATCGGGTTGTCCAGCTCCGGCACCACCAGGCCGACCAGGCCGGCGCTGCGCTTACGCAGCCGGGCCGGGCGCTCGTAGCCGAGCACGTCGAGGGCGGTGAGGACGGCCTGCCGGGTCTCGGGGGCCACGCCGGGGCGGTCGTTGAGCACCCGCGACACCGTGGCCTCGCTGACTTCGGCCTGCTGGGCGATGTCGGACAGTCGAGCGCGCATGGCGGCACTTTAGCCCACCGGCAAGTTCTTGCGGGGTGCTCTGCAAGCCCTTCCATTACTTGCAACGTCTTGCTAACGTCCCCGCAACATGCGAGAGCAGCGGCGCAGCATCGATGCGCCGGTTGGCAAGAACTTCCAGACTTTCCACTGGTGGGCCGCCCGTCCCCCGGCGACCCGCCATGACGACAGGAGCACCGATGCGCATCCGTACCGCGGGTGTGGTCGCCCTCTTCGCCCTGGCGCTCGCCGCCTCAGGCTGCGGTGGCGACAGCGACGAGCCGGCCGCGAAGGACACCCCCAAGGCCGCCGGCGGCAAACTGGTGATCTGGGCGGACGACAAGCGGACCGCCGCCCTCAAGCCGTTCGCTGAGAAGTTCGGCCAGGAGAACGGCGTCACCGTCGAGGTCCAGGCCGTCCCGAACGAGGACCTCCAGAACAACTTCGTGACCGTGTCGAGCCAGGGCGGCGGCCCGGACGTGGTGATCGGCGCGCACGACTGGATCGGCAACCTGGTCCAGAACGGTGCCATCGACCCGGTCCAGCTGTCCGACGAGCAGAAGGCCGCCTTCAACGAGACCGCCGTCAAGGCCGTCACGTTCAACGGCCAGCTCTACGGCGTGCCCTACGCCCAGGAGAACCTGGCGCTGATCCGCAACACCGAACTGGCCCCCGAGGCACCGAAGACGATCGAGGACCTGGTCGCCACCGGCAAGCAGCTCAAGGCGCAGAAGAAGGTCACCGAGACGCTCTGCCTCCAGGTCGGCCAGAAGGGCGACGCATACCACATCTACCCGCTGTACACCTCGGCCGGCGGTTACCTCTTCGGCACCACGGCGAACGGCGACTACGACCCGAAGGACCTGGGCGTGGGCAAGCCGGAGTCGATCGCCGCGTTCAAGAAGATCGCCGCGCTCGGCGAGAAGGGCGAGGGCGTGCTGAAGCGCTCGATCGCCGACACCAACTCGACCGCCACCTTCACCGGCAAGAAGTGCGCCTTCCTGGTCTCCGGGCCGTGGGCCACCGCCGACGTGAAGAAGGCCGGCATCAAGTACGACGTCTCCGCCGTTCCCGGCTTCGCCGGCGGCAAGGCCGCCGCGCCGTTCGTGGGCGTCCAGTCCTTCTACGTGGCGGCCAAGGGCAAGAACAAGGCTCTCGCCCAGGAGTTCGTCGCCAACCACGTCACCAAGCCGGACCTGGCCGTGGCGCTCTACCAGGCCGACCCGCGCCCACCGGCGCTGACCGCCGCACTGGACCAGGTCAAGAGCAGCGACCCGGACCTGGCCAAGTTCATCGAGGCCGGCAAGAACGGCCAGGTGCTCCCGGCCATCCCGGCCATGGCCGCGATCTGGGACCCGTTCGGCAAGGCCGAGGCCGCCGTCATCGGCGGCGCCGACCCGACCAGCACGGTTACCGCGGCCGGCAAGACGATCGCCGGTTCGATCAAGTAATGAGCACACCGTTGTCCGGCCCGGGGTCTGCCCAGCAGGCCCCGGGCCGGGGGCCCGTCCGCACCGGGTCCCCGCGCACCTCCCGTACCGCGCGGAACCACGCGCCGATCACCGCGGCCGGCCTCGCCGCGAAGGTGATCCTGCTCGGCCTGGTGGCCGGGATCGCGATCTGGGCGGCCTTCCCGCTCGTGGAGGCCGAGAAGTGGGTCGGGCTGGCGGTGCTGGTGCTGACCACCGCCGCACTGTTCTATCTGTACCTGGGTCGCCGGCACGTCCCGGCGAAGTACCTCATCCCCGGCACGCTCTTCCTGATCGCCTTCCAGGTCGTGCCGGTGCTCTACACCGCGAGCACGGCCTTCACCAACTTCGGCGACGGCCACCGCGGCAGCAAGGACGACGCGATCGTCGCGATCCAGAGCTCCTCGGTGAAGCAGGTCCCGGGGTCCACCCAGTACCCGTTGTCGGTAGCCACCAAGGGCGACCCGGCCACCGGCGCACTGGTCTTCCTGATCACCAAGCCAGGAACCGACACGGTCTCCGTCGGCGACGCCGGGGGCCTGCGCCCGCTCGATCCCGGCGCGGCCACCGTCGGCCCCGGCGGGAAGGTCACCGCGGCCGACGGCTACACAGTGCTGAACTTCGGCCAGGCCAGCGCCCGCAGCAAGGACATCACGGACCTGGTGGTGCCGACCGCCGGAGGCGCGCTGCGCTCGTCCGGCCTGTCCCGGGCGTACGAGGGCAAGGCCGTCCGGGCGTACGACGCCGGCTGCGACTGCGTCAAGGACAGCGACAGCGGCAAGACCTGGACCGCGGACGGCGAGGTCGGCGCGTTCGTCGCCGCCGACGGCGAGCGGCTGGCCCAGGGTTGGAAGGTGAACGTCGGGCTGTCCAACTTCACCCGGGTGCTCACCGACGAGCGGATCTCCGGGCCGTTCCTCGGCACGCTGATCTGGAACTTCGCCTTCGCCATCGGCTCCACCGGCGGCACGTTCATCCTCGGCATGGTGATCGCCCTGGCGCTGCACTCGCCCCGAATGCGGGGCACCAACCTCTACCGGATGTTGCTGATCCTGCCGTACGCCATGCCGTCCTTCGCGATGCTGCTGGTCTGGCGGGACATGTTCAACACCGACTTCGGGCTGATCAACAACCTGTTCGGGCTCAGCGTCGACTGGTTCGGGCAGGACTGGTCTGCCCGCGCCGCGGTGATCCTGGTGCAGCTCTGGCTCGGCTACCCGTACATGTTCCTGGTTGCCACCGGCGCGCTACAGGCCATCCCACGGGAGTTGACCGAGGCCACCTCGGTCGACGGGGCGTCGCGCTGGCAGTCGTTCCGGGCGGTCACCCTGCCGCTGCTACTGGTCGCGCTCTCGCCGCTGCTGATCTCGTCGTTCGCGTTCAACTTCAACAACTTCAACGCGATCTACCTGACCACCGAGGGCGCGCCGTTCCCGGCGGACAACCCCAGCAACGGCGCCACCGACCTGCTGATCACCTACACCTACCGGTTGGCATTCGGTGGGCAGGCCGCACAGTTCGGCTTCGCCGCGGCCATCTCGCTGTTCATCTTCGCCATCGTCGCGGTGGTGTCGGCGGTCAGCTTCCGACGGACCCGCCAACAGGAGGAGGTGTACGCATGACCATGCTCACCGGCGCCGCCGTCACGGGCGGCGCGAATGGCCCGGCGGCGGTCAACCGCAACGGGGGCAAGCGGAAGAAGCGATGGTTCGCCGAGGTCGGCTGGCGGCACCTGGTCGGCCTGCTCGGCGTGCTGTTCAGTCTCTTTCCGCTCGTGTTCGTCGTCTCGGCGGCGCTCAATCCGCTCGGCACCCTGTCGTCCACCGAGTTGGTGCCGACCGGCGGGGTGTCGTTGGAGAACTTCGGGAACCTGTTCGCGCGCACCGAGTTCGCCCACTGGTTCCTGAACTCGCTGCTCATCGCCGGTGGGGCCGCGTTCGCCTCGGTCTTCCTCTCCGCGCTCGCGGCGTACGCCTTCTCCCGGATGCGGTTCCAGGGCCGACGGGTGGGGTTGCTGTCGCTGCTGTTGATCCAGATGTTCCCGCAGTTCCTGGCGATCGTGGCGATCTTCCTGATCTTCGGCACGATCACCGACCTGTGGCCGGCCATCGGCTTCAACACGCCGTGGGGCCTGCTGCTGCTCTACCTGGGTGGCGCGCTGGGCGTGAACACCTGGCTGATGAAGGGCTTCTTCGACACCCTCCCCCGGGAGCTGGACGAGTCGGCCACCATGGACGGCGCCTCACACGCCCAGGTCTTCTTCCGGATCATGCTGCCGTTGGTGGCGCCGATCCTCGCGGTGACCGGGCTGCTCGCCTTCATCAACACCATCAACGAGTTCCTGATGGCGAGCGTCTTCCTCACCGACACGGACGCCAAGACCCTCGCGGTCGGCATGCGGGGCATGTTGCAGGGCGGTGAGCGGAACACCAACTTCGGCATTTTCGCGGCCGGCACTCTGCTGACCGCGATCCCGACGGTGCTGGTGTTCCAGTTCCTCCAGCGGTACATCGTCTCCGGTCTCACCTCCGGCGCCGTGAAGGGATAGGTAGTCGACCGTGGCCGGTCGGCCTGGACGCGCCGACCGGCCTACCCACTACTACAAAGTGTCGTTGATGGGAGAGGATGGGCGGCGTGGAAGCTCTCAGACTCATCCTTCTCTACGTCCATCTGATCGGGTTCGCCCTGCTGCTCGGTGGCTCGATCGCCCAGTACGCCAGCGGTCGGCTGCGGATCAACCCGGCCATGCTGTGGGGTGCGGTGATCCAGCTGCTGACCGGGCTGGGCCTCTCCGCGCCGCTGCGCGGCGGCGGCGACGACGAGCCGAACCCGGCAAAACTTGTGACGAAGTTGGTGATCGCGCTGCTGATCTTCGTCATGGTCTTCTTCTCCCGGAAGCGGGACGTGGTCAACCGCGGTCATTTCCTCGCGATCGTCGGTCTGACCCTGGTCAACGCGGCGGTCGCGGTCTTTTGGCGGTAACGTCCGAGGAGGAAAATGCCTCCAGAAAACGGACGTTGCGGACGCCGTGGCGCTCGGTTACCAGCACGAAGAGTGACTTGCCCCACGCAAGGGTTACACCCGGGTAACAGGCGCTCAACAGTCGTGCACGATTGTCGGCCGGTGGGTGGACGCGGGCGTACGCTCCCGTCCGTAACGTGGGACAGCCGGCGGCACACCCGCAGGTCGGCTGATGGGCTGCCACCGCACAAGGCGCGGTGTGCAATGGGAAGGAGACGTCTTGCGCTCGGTGCGTGGGATGCGGATCGCCTCGATCTTCGCGGTGGGTGGGCTCGCGCTCACCGCCGCCGCTTGTGGCGAGGCGCCCAAGGATGACAACAACGCCGGCAGTGGCGCCAAGAAGTTCAGCGCCTGCATGGTGACCGACGTCGGCGGCATCGACGACAAGTCGTTCAACGCTTCGGCCTGGAAGGGCCTGCAGGAGGCCAAGGCCGCCAACGACAACATCGACATCAAGTACGTCGCGTCGAAGGCCGAGGCCGACTACGAGCCGAACCTGACGCAGTTCGTCAACCAGAAGTGCGACTTCATCCTGGCGGTCGGTGGCCTGATGGCCAACGCCACCTCGAAGATCGCCAAGGCGAACCCGAACCAGGAGTTCGGCATCGTCGACGCGAACCCGGGTGACGCCAACGTCTACCCGATGCAGTTCGACACCGCCCAGGCCGCGTTCCAGGCCGGCTACCTGGCCGCCGGGATGAGCAAGAGCGGCAAGGTCGGCACCTACGGTGCTGTGCCGATCCCGCCGGTGACCATCTTCATGGACGGTTTCGTCGATGGTGTGAAGTACTTCAACACCACCAAGGGCAAGAACGTCCAGGCGCTGGGTTGGAACAAGGAGACCCAGAAGGGCTCCTTCTCCAACGCCTTCGACAAGCAGGACGAGGGCAAGAAGGTCTCCGACGCGCTGGTCGCCCAGGGCGCGGACATCATCATGCCGGTCGCCGGCGGCTCCGGCCTCGGCACCACCGCCGCGGCCAAGGCGTCGGGTGGCAAGTACAGCACCATCTGGGTGGACGTCGACGGCTGCGAGAGCACCCCGGACTGCGCGGCGATCATCACCACCGTGGTCAAGAACATCCCGGAGGCCGTCAAGGAGGCCGTGGTCAAGGCCGCCGCCGGTGACAAGCTTCCGGCCAACCCGGGCTTCGTCGGCACCCTGGCCAACAACGGTGTCTCGATCGCTCCGTACCACGACTTCGACAGCAAGGTTCCGGCCGAGCTGAAGGCCGAGGTCGACAAGATCAAGGCGGACATCGCCGCCGGCACCATCACCGTCACCTCGAAGGCCCAGCCGACCAAGTGACAACCGGCCGGCCGCTCCGGTGAGATCATCGGGAGGGCCGGCGGGAGACAGGTACGACCGATCGGCCGCTCCGGCTCTGCGGACACCCCGCGGGGTCGGAGCGGCCGATCGCGCACCACGGCGGCCGGTCCGGTCCGGCCGGTACGACGGCAGCTAGGCTGCACCATCGCTCGCACTCCAGGAGGTTGCGCTGAGACTCGAACTGCGCGGCATCACCAAGCGGTTCGGTGATCTGGTCGCCAACGATCACATCGACCTGACGGTGGAGCCTGGAGAGATTCACGCCCTCCTCGGCGAGAACGGCGCGGGCAAGTCGACACTGATGAACGTGCTCTACGGGCTCTACCAGCCCGACGAGGGCGAGATCCTTGTCGACGGCAAGCCGCTGAAGCTGAAGGGCCCGTCCGACGCGATCGGGGCCGGGATCGGCATGGTGCACCAGCACTTCATGCTGGTGCCGGTCTTCACCGTCACCGAGAACATCATGCTCGGCGCCGAGCAGATCAGGGGCGGCATCGCCGGCTTCCTGGACCGGCGGCGGGCCCGGCGCGAGGTCACCGAGGTGTCCGAGCGCTACAACCTGCGGGTCGACCCGGACGCGGTGATCGAGGACCTGCCGGTCGGCATCCAGCAACGCGTCGAGATCGTCAAGGCGCTCACCCGCGACGTCGACCTGCTCATCCTGGACGAGCCGACAGCGGTGCTCACCCCTCAGGAGACCGAGGAGCTGCTGACGGTCATGCGGTCGCTCAAGGCGGCCGGCAAGTCGATCGTCTTCATCACCCACAAGCTTGGCGAGGTCAAGGCCATCGCCGACCGGATCACCGTGATCCGACGCGGAAAGACAGTCGGCACGGCCTCACCGGAGGCCAGCCGGGATGAGCTGGCCGCGTTGATGGTCGGGCGCAACGTCCGGCTCACGGTGGACAAGACCCCGGCCACGCCGGGCGACCCGGTGCTGGAGGTGGCCGGGCTGGTCGTCGACGACGACCGGCAGATCCGCGCGGTCGACGGCGTCGACCTGACAGTGCGCGCGGGCGAGGTGCTCGGCGTTGCGGGTGTACAGGGCAACGGTCAGACCGAGCTGATCGAGGCGATCATGGGCCTGCGCCCGGTGCTCGCCGGCACGATCAGCCTGACCGGCGACCGGATCAACGGCTGGAAGCCCAAGAGGGTGCTCCGGGCGGGCGTCGGTTACGTACCCGAGGACCGCAGCGTGGACGGCCTGATCAAGGAGTTCAGCGTCGCGGAGAACCTGGTGCTGGACATCTACGACCGGCCGCCGTTCGGTGCCGGGCTCGCGCTGAAGCCGGACGCGATCGCCGCCTCCGCGAAGGAGCGGATCGAGCAGTTCGACGTTCGTACCTCATCGGCCGACGCGGCGGTGGGCACCCTCTCCGGCGGCAACCAGCAGAAGGTGATCGTGGCCCGGGAGCTGTCCCGGCCGCTGAAGCTCCTCATCGCCGCCCAGCCGACCCGTGGTGTCGACGTCGGGTCGATCGAGTTCATCCACAGCCAGGTCATCCGTGAACGAGACATCGGCACCGCCGTCATGGTGGTCTCCAGCGAACTCGACGAGGTGATCGGGTTGGCCGACCGGATCGCTGTGATGTACCGCGGCCGGATCATCGGCATCGTCGGCCCGGACACCCCGCGTGAGGAGATCGGCCTGCTGATGGCCGGCATCAGCCCGGACGCGGCCCACGACGCCATCGCAGCACCCGCCGCCGACGAGCCTGGAGCGGCGACCGCCGCCGACAGCCCCGGCGTGGCAGATGGGAGCCCGGCGAACGACGCAGGCTCCGCGAGCGAGGACGAGGCATGACCAACCCCAACCCGCAGTCGGGCTCCCCGGACAAGGAGCCGGCGAGCGAGGCGCAGGCCGCGCAGAACGCGCTCGGCAACACCGAACGCGCCGAGGTGGCGACCGAGCCGGACCGCTCGGCGGCGAAGCCGGGCCCGGAGCCTGAGCCGAAGCCGAGCCTGGGCCGGTTGTTCCTGGACAACCTCTGGGCGGCCAACACCTTCACTGTGACGCTGTTGTCGTTGGTGCTGGCGATCGTGGTCGGCGCGGTGCTGATGATCATCTCTGATCCCGACGTGCTCTCCACCTACTCGTACATCACCTCGCGCCCGTCCGACGCGATCAACTCCAGCTGGACGCTCGTCAGCGAGGCGTACGCGAACCTGTTCAAGGGCTCGATCTTCGACCCCGAGGCGTTCTCCGGCTGGTTGGACGGCGCCAACGGCTGGCAGGCCGTGCTCGCGCCGATCTCGGAGACGCTGACCTACGCGGCGCCGCTGGTCTTCACCGGCCTGTCGGTGGCGCTGGCCTTCCGGGGCGGCCTGTTCAACATCGGCGCCCAGGGCCAGGCCACCATCGGCGTGATCATGGCGGCGCTGGCCGGCTTCCTGCTGCCCCTGCCGCCCGGCCTGCACCTGCTGGTGGCAGTGCTGGCCGGCGCGCTGGGCGGAGCGATCTGGGGTTTCATCCCCGGCATCCTCAAGGCCCGTGCCGGCGCGCACGAGGTGATCAACACGATCATGCTCAACTACGTCGCCACGTACTTCCTCACCTGGTTGATCGTGCAGAACGGCGTGCAGGACCCGAACCGCACCGACGCGATCAGCAAGGCGGTCGACACCTCCGCCCAGCTGCCCCGACTGCTCGGCGACAACCTGCGGGTGCACGCCGGCATCCTGCTCGCCGTGCTGGCCACCTGGGCGGTCGCCTGGCTGCTCAACCGCTCGACGCTCGGCTTCGAGCTGCGCGCGGTCGGCGCGAACCCGGACGCCGCCCGGACCGCAGGCATCAGCGTCACCCGGACGTACATCCTGATCATGGTCTTCGCCGGAATCCTGGCCGGCCTCGGCGGCTCGAACATGGTGCTCGGCTCCACCGCCAGCGCGTTGACCCCGCTGGTGGTCGCGCAGATCGGCTTCGACGGCATCCTGGTGGCGCTGCTCGGGCGGGTGAAGCCCTGGGGGGTGCTGTTGGCCGCGCTGTTGTTCGGCGCGCTTCAGGCCGGTGGTAACCGGATGCAGTCGTACTCCGGGATCTCGCTGGAGCTGGTGACGGTGCTCCAGGCGCTGATCGTCATCTTCATCGCCGCACCGGCCCTGGTGAAGGCGATCTTCCAGCTCCGGGCCGCGCGCGCCGCCCGGTTGCAGACGAGCCTGGCGAAGGGCTGGTAACTCATGTCCACCATGGCTGTCCCCGACATCGCGGTCGCCCCGGTCGACGAGGGCTTCTGGACCCGCAGCCGGAAGGTCGGTCTCACGCTGCTGGCGCTCGGCCTGCTGTCAGCGGTGCTCTTCGGCGCGCTCGCCACCGACCAGAAGGCCCGGTTCACGCTCAGCGACGACGCGGCCGGCGCCGCACTGGAGATCAACGGCACGATCGGGGCGGTCCTGTTCGGGATCATCACGGTCGCCGCCGGCGCAGCTCTGCTCGCCGGGGTGCCGAAGCGATGGTTCCTACCCGTGCTCGGCGTCGGGCTGGTCGCCTTCGTGCTGTCGTTCCTCTGCTGGCAGGTCTCCGCCGCCCCGACCGGGCAGAACTTCATGCCGCTGGTCAACATCATCCGGGGCACGTTCATCCTGGCCCTGCCGCTGATCTTCGGCGCGCTCGCCGGTGTGCTCTGCGAGCGGTCCGGCGTGGTCAACGTGGCCATCGAGGGCCAACTGCTGATGGGCGCGTTCAGTGGCGCGCTGTTCGGCAGCATCTCCGGCAGCGTCTGGGTGGGCCTCGTCGCCGCCGCCATCGGTGGGGCGTTCATCTCGCTGCTGCTGGCCGTCTTCGCCATCCGCTACCTGGTCGACCAGGTCGTCATGGGCATCGTGCTGAACCTGCTGGCCGTCGGCGTCACCGGCTTCCTCTACGAGCGGCTGATGCAGACCGACGCCGCGAAGTACAACAGCGCGCCCCGCTTCAGCAACTGGGAGATCCCGCTGCTGAAGGACATCCCGGTGCTCGGGCCGGCGTTGTTCCGCGGCAACATCTTCCTCTACCTCGGGCTGCTCCTGGTCCTGGTGATCCACATCGGGCTGTTCCGCACCCGGTGGGGGCTGCGGACCCGCTCGGTCGGCGAGCACCCGATCGCCGCAGACACGCTCGGCGTCAAGGTGCTGCGGGTCCGCTACCGCAACGTGCTGCTGGCCGGTGTGGTCGCCGGCATCGGCGGCGCGTCCTACACGCTGGCGCTCTACTCGTTCACCAAGAACATGATCGGCGGTAAGGGCTTCATCGCCCTGGCCGCGCTGATCTTCGGCCGGTGGAACCCGACCGGCGCGCTGCTCGCCGCGCTCTTCTTCGGCTTCGCCGACCAGCTCGCCACCTACCTGGGGGCGATCAACAGCGTCATCCCCAGCCAGTTCCTGGCCATGCTGCCGTACCTGGCGACCATCCTGGCGGTCGCCGGGCTGGTTGGCCGGGTCCGGGCACCGGCCGCCGACGGCAAGCCGTACATCAAGGGCTGACGACTATCACCACAGACCGCTGCGCGCCGGGCCGGGGAGCGGCCCTGCCCGCCTCTGACCTGGGCTACTTCGGCAGAATGATGGCATGACCGACATTGACTGGGCGCAGTTGCGCGCCGCCGCCACCGACGCGATGAGGCACGCGTACGCGCCGTACTCGACGTTTCCGGTCGGCGCGGCCGCGCTGGTCGACGACGGCCGTGTGGTTGTCGGCTGCAACGTCGAGAACGCCGCGTACGGGGTGACGCTCTGCGCCGAGTGCGGGGTCGTGTCCAGCCTGCACGCCACCGGTGGTGGCCGGATCGTCGCGCTCTCCTGCGTCGACGCGACCGGCGAGCCGTTGATGCCGTGCGGCCGGTGCCGACAGCTGCTCTGGGAGCACGGCGGGCCGGAGTGCCTGATCGAGAGCAAGACCCGGCCACTGCGGATGGCCGAGCTGCTGCCGCACGCCTTCGGCGTGGAGGACCTGGAAGCCGTCACCGGTGAGACACCGGTGCCGGTGGTCCCGGAGCGGCTCGCCGCCTGGCGCGGGCGCGGCACCGTCTTCGTGCACCCGGACATGTCCGCTGGTCAGCAGGTCTGGACGGCGTACTGGGAGCGGTCGGCCGGAGACGACGTCGGCGCCGAAACCGGGGTGCTGGAGGAGGCGCCGAGCTGGGACGACCCGGCCGAGGCGATCACCTGGGGCCTGGCCCGGACGCCCCGGGTGGTAGTGGTGGACGCCACCGGCACCATCTTCTGGGCCGGTGAGGGTGAGCCGCCGGCTGAGATCCCGGTGCGCTGGTCTTGATTGTGGTTGCTGTTTGGGGCCGGGGCCGACCGTCGGGCACGGTTTCTCCAACCGACTAAGAAAGATCTTCTGATGAGTAGTGGTTTTGCTGCTGTTGACGTTATTCGGGTGAAGCGGGACGGCGGGGTGCTGTCGGACGCGCAGATCGACTGGGTGGTCGACGCGTACACCCGGGGGGTTGTCGCCGACGAGCAGATGTCCGCGCTGGCGATGGCGATCCTGCTCAACGGCATGACCGGGCCGGAGATCGCCCGGTGGACCGCCGCGATGATCGCCAGCGGTGAGCGGTTGGACCTGTCGGCGGTACGCCGGCCGACCGTCGACAAGCACTCCACCGGCGGCGTCGGCGACAAGATCACTCTGCCGCTCACCCCGCTGGTGGCGGCGTGTGGCGCGGCCGTGCCGCAGCTGAGCGGCCGGGGTCTCGGGCACACCGGCGGCACGCTCGACAAGTTGGAGTCCATCCCGGGCTGGCGCGCCACAGTGAGCAATGACGAGTTCATCGCCCAACTGGACGAGGTCGGTGCGGTGATCTGCGCCGCCGGCACCGGGCTCGCCCCCGCCGACCGCAAGCTGTACGCGCTGCGCGACGTGACCGGCACCGTGGAGGCGATCCCGCTGATCGCCAGCTCGATCATGAGCAAGAAGATCGCCGAGGGCACCGGGGCGCTGGTCCTCGACGTCAAGGTCGGCTCGGGCGCCTTCATGAAGTCCGTCGAGCAGGCCCGCGAGTTGGCGCGCACCATGGTCGAGCTGGGCGGTGCGCACGGGGTGCGGACCGTCGCCCTGCTCACCGACATGTCCACCCCGCTCGGCCTGGCGATCGGCAACGCGGTCGAGGTGACCGAGTCGGTCGAGGTGCTGGCCGGTGGTGGACCTGCCGACGTGGTGGAGCTGACCCTCGCGCTGGCCCGGGAGATGCTCGACGCGGCTGGTCTGCCGGACGCCGATCCGGCTGCCGCGCTGCGCGACGGCCGGGCCATGGACTCCTGGCGGGCGATGATCCGGGCGCAGGGCGGCGACCCGGACGCGCCGATGCCAACGGCCGCCGAGGTGGAGGTGGTCCGCGCCGAGCGGGACGGTTACGTCGCGGCCATCGACGCGTACGCGATGGGGGTTGCGGCGTGGCGGCTCGGCGCGGGTCGGGCGCGCAAGGAGGACCCGGTCAGCGTGCCGGCCGGCGTGGTGTTGCACAAACGGCCGGGTGACGAGGTGCGGGCCGGTGACGCGCTCTACGAGTTGCGCGCCGACGACGCGACGCGGATTCCGGCCGCGCGGACCGAAGCCGCCACCGCGGTGCGGATCGCGCCGACGGCCCCGGCGGCGACGTCGTTGGTCATCGAACGCATCGGCTGACCGATCCAGCGTCGCCCTGGCGTGGTGCCGGTCACCTGGGAGCGCTATTGTCGCAGGCCAAGGGGGGACAACCGGCCTTGCGCCGGCGCGAGCAGACAGGAAGATCCGCCGTGACCGTTGCTGCCCCCGACCCACGTGAGGTGCGCGAGGCGAGCCTGGACGAGCTGTCCCGGCTCGGCCTGCCGTTGCCGCCGGCCCAGTTCCCCCTCGTCTGGGAGCCGGGTGATCAGATCGACCTGCGTCCGACAGGGGAGATCGAGGCGCGGATCGCGGTGCTGCACCTGATCCTGGCCCGCTGTTTCGGGATGCCACCGCAGGCGGCGATGAGCTGGCTGCTCGGCTCGCACCTGGTCGACATGGTCACCCCACCGGAGTGGCAGTTCGTGATGGGCGGCAAAGGCGACCACCGGTCGTTCGTGCTGCACCACGACGCGCTCTTCGCGCTGGCCTGGGTGCTCGGGCTGAGCAAACAGCTCGACCCGACGCTGGCGGTCGACGAACGGCTGGTCGAGCGGCTGCCGCACATCGCCGAGGGGGAGACCTTCCCGCACTGGCGCTCCCGGATCCTCACGGCGCCGCAGCACCCGGCCGACGCGGCCGCCCTGCTCGACCTGCACTACTGCCTCGACTGGGCGTACCTGGAGACCGAGCGTGGTGGCCGGCGGGCACCGGGCCTTGTCGACGCGAACGCGATCGGGCAGCGGCGTTGGGCGCTGGAGTGGGCGGTGATTCTGCGCGGGCCGTACCACGACGAGCCGCCCGGCTGGGAAGAGGTCGACCTCTCCACCTGAGGTCAGCGAGGTCGCAGGACGTCGAGCCGGACCGCCACGGTGACCCGGACCGGTTCGGGCAGCGCGGCCAGCCGGGTGGTGAACGCGGCCGGGTCGGTGTGCCAGGCGCTGGGGCCCATCCCGACCAGTGTGGCGACCTCCGGCCGGGTCAGTGCCAGCTCGGCCCGGTGCACCGCCGAGCTGACGAGCGTGAAATGCCCGCCCAGGCTGGCGGCCACCCGGTCGGCCTTGTCCGGGTCCACCCGCAGCAGGTCGAGGGCGTCCACCAACTCCGCGAGGTGGTCGGTGTCGGGCGTGACCACCAGCAACGCGCCGGCCGGGTCGAGCACCCGGTGGAACTCCGGGCCGTTGCGCGGGGCGAAGACGTTCAGCAGCACGTCGGTCGAGGCGTCGGCGAGCGGCAGTCGCTGCCAGGTGTCGGCGAGCGTGGCGGCGGCCCGGGGATGCGCGCGGGCCGCGCGGCGCAGCGCCGGCTTGGACACGTCCAGGGCCAGACCCACGGCGTCCGGCAGCGCCGCCAGCACCGCGCCGAGGTACCGGCCGGTGCCAGCGCCGGCATCCACCACCAGGGGGTACGCCCCGAGGTCGGGTGTCGGCGGATCGACCCGTACCTCTGCTGTTGTGTCCTTTGCTCTGCTTACCTCCGCGCTACGGTCCGGCCCGGAAACCGTTTCGTCGGTTGAAGCAGAGCAAAGGGCGGACGGGGCAGCTTCCGGGTGCCTGGCTGCCGACGCGCGGAGCCGACCGACGGCCTCCGTCGCGGCGGCGGAGAGGGCGGCCGAGATGAGGTCGTAGTGCCCGGCGGCGAGGAAGTCCGCCCGGGCGGCGACCATTTCGGCGCTGTCGCCGGCGTGCGGGGCGCGCCCGGCGAGGAGGTTGACGTACCCCTGCCGGGCGATGTCGAAGCTGTGTCGGCGCGGGCAGCGCAGCGTAGCGGTGCTGCCCGCGGTCGCCTCGGCCAGCGACTCGCCGCAGACCGGGCAGCGCAAACGGCCGAGGATGCGGGGATCCACGTCAGGCCTCCGCTGCGGGCTGAGGCCGGGTGGCTCGGAGGCCGGGTGCGGCGAGGTGGTCGACCACCCGGTGGGTGAGCGCGCCGAGGGCGTCGACCTCTGCGGGGGTGAGCAGGTCGATCAGGTGCCGGCGGACGGCGGCCACGTGACCGGGGGCGGCGGACTCGATGGCCTGCCGCCCGGCGGGGGTGAGGACGACGACCGACCCCCGGGCGTCGTCGGCGCACTCCTCGCGGGTCACCAGCCCGCGCTGTTGCATCCGGGTCAGGTGGTGGGAGAGCCGGCTGCGCGACCAGAGCATGCGGTCTGCCAACTCCCGCAGGCGCAGCCGCCCCTGCGGTGTCTCGGAGAGGTCGGACAGCACGTCGTAATCGGCCTCGGAGAGGCCGGCGTCCTGGGTCAGCTCCCGGGCCAGCTCCAGGTCGAGCAGGAGACGCATCCGGCGGTAGCCGCGCCAGGCGCGCTCCTCCCGTTCGTCCAGCCAGCGGGGTGCTTCCACAGGTCGAGTCTAACGCTTTCGTTGACATGTCATCGACTTGCCCCTAGGTTCGATGACATGTCAACCAATTCTCACCGACTGTGGGAGCTGTTCGGTCAGCGAGGGCGCGGAGTGCTTGTCACAGTGCGCCGGGACGGGCGGCCCCAGCTGTCCAACCTCGACTACCTGGCCGAGCCGGAGTTGCTCCGCTGCTCCACCACCGGGGACCGGGCGAAGGTGCGCAACCTGCGCCGCGATCCCCGGGCCAGCTTCCACGTCACCACCCCGGACGGCGGCGCGTACGCGGTAGCGGAGGGGACCGTGACGCTCAGCGAGCCGGCCATGGCCACCACCGACGAGACGGTCGACGAACTGGTGGAGGTCTACCGCCGGATTCGCGGCGACCACCCGGACTGGGCGGACTACCGGGCCGCCATGGTCGCCGACGGACGGCTCGTGATCCGCCTCGACGTGCACCGGGTGTACGGCTGGCGACCGTGACGCCCGGCCGGTCCTGTACCGGTCCGCCCAGGCCCCTGACTAGGGTCTGAGCATGGTCGCAACTATCCGGTACGAGGACATCGTCAAGGTCCCGAAGGCGCTGCTGCACGACCACCTCGACGGCGGGCTGAGGCCGGCGACGATCGTCGACCTGGCCGCCGAGGTGGGCCACGAGCTGCCCACCACCGACCCGGAGGCGCTCGGACGCTGGTTCGCGGACGCGGCGGACTCCGGTTCCCTGGAGCGCTACCTCGAGACGTTCGCGCACACCGTGGCGGTCATGCAGACCGCGCCCGCGCTGCGTCGGGTGGCCCGCGAGTGCGCCCTGGACCTGGCCGCCGACGGCGTGGTCTACGCCGAGGTGCGGTTCGCCCCGGAGCAGCACCTGGAACGGGACCTCAGCCTGGACGAGGTGGTCGAGGCGGTGCTGGCCGGGTTCGCCGAGGGCACCGCCCAGGCGGTCGAGGCGGGCCTGACCATCCGGGTGGGCACGCTGCTCACCGCGATGCGGCACGCCGCCCGTTCCCAGGAGATCGCCGAGCTGGCCGTGCGGCACCGGGATGCCGGAGTGGTCGGCTTCGACATCGCGGGCGCCGAGGCGGGCTTTCCGCCCACCCGGCACCTGGACGCCTTCGAGTACCTGCAACGGGAGAACTTCCACTTCACCATCCACGCCGGCGAGGCGTTCGGTCTGCCGTCGATCTGGCAGGCGATCCAGTGGTGCGGGGCGGACCGGCTCGGCCACGGGGTGCGGATCGTCGACGACATCGCCCCCGACGGCTCGCTCGGCCCGCTGGCCGCGTACGTCCGGGACAAGCGGATCCCCCTGGAACTGTGCCCCTCGTCGAACGTGCAGACCGGTGCTGTGGGCTCGATCGCGGACCACCCGATCGGCCTGCTGAGGGACCTGCGTTTCCGGGTGACAGTCAACACCGACAACCGGCTGATGAGCGGCACCTCGATGTCGCGGGAGATGTCGTTACTGGTGGAAACGTTCGGCTATGGCTGGAAAGAGTTGCAGTGGTTCACCATCAACGCGATGAAGAGCGCCTTCATCCCGTTCGACGAGCGGCTGCGGATCATCGACGACGTGATCAAGCCGGCGTACGCGAAGTTGCTGGCCTGAGCTCAGCCATGTGGGTGGCCGGCGAGCAGACCGGCCACCCGGCGCAGCACCTCCCGGGCCCGGGCCGCCTCCGCGCCGAGGCCCATCTGCCGGCGCAGCACCGCAGGCTCGGCACGGAGCAGCGCCACCCCGCGCCGAATCAGCACCCGAGGCGCCTTGCGCTGCTCGGACAGGTCGCGGGCGAGTCGGCGCAGGAAGGTGGCCCCGCGCGGGCGGCGCAGCGCGTACGCCCCGGCGAGCAGGCCGCGGCGACGGCACTCCTCGACAATCTCGGCGGCGAAGATCCCTTCGGCCACGAAAAGTGGCGATCCGGCGACATCAAATGGCCGGGTGGCTACCCGCCGATCAGCGCCGATCGCATAAACCGGCACATCGGCTCGGCCCTCGCGGGCAAGTTGGGCAATGATTTCCACCGCACTGGGGGCGTCCCAGGAGTGCGGCGATTCCCAATCCACCTGGCCGTTTCGTCTCGGCAACGTAGGGTCATCGCCGTCTTTGTAGAAGTCGTCCAAGCACAGCACCGGCAGGCCGGTTTGCTGCGCTATGTACGACTTTCCGGACCCCGATGGGCCGGCCAGTAGGACAACGCGGTGCGGATGTTCCATTACCTTCAGTTACTCCGGCCAGACAGACTGCTATCAAATCGCATCAACATCTCATCACACCTTCGGTTGGGGACAACCTGGGCTTTCTTCTTGTCGACCGGCGTGATGGAATCTCGGGGGTCCGACCCGCCGGGTCGGTCGCTGGGCGTTGCCCGGGGCAACGCGTTCAAGCTGTAATCGCGAGGGCGGTGACGTGAGCAAACGGCCAAAGACGGCGGGCTCCTTCCTGTCGCGGCTGCGCCGGCCGGCCAGCCGGCTCCGGGACATGCCGATCTGGTCCAAGCTCGGTCTCATCATGATCGTGCCGACCATCGCCACGGTCGTGGTGGGCACCAGTGGTCTTATCGACCACGTGGAGACGCTCAACAATGCCAACCGAGCTGGCGACCTGGCGAATCTGTCGAGCTATTCAGGTGATCTGGTCGACAGCCTGCAGGACGAGCGGACCGCCGCCGTGCTGCTGCTGGGCGCGGACGGGACGCAGCCGACGGCGCAGTACCAGGAGGCCTACAACCGGGTGAACTCCCGGGTGGATCAGGATGCGATCCCCTACCGGCAGCAGCGGACCGAGATCGAGGACCTGCCGAGCAGCCTCGAGAGTCTGCTCGACGGCATCGACCAGAACCTGCAGGACCTGTCGGGCGTCCGCAGCCAGGTGTTCAACGGAAAGCTCGCGCTGACCGAGACCGTGCAGGCGTACGAGGGTCTCATCAGTGACCTGCTCGCCATCCGCGACTCGTCCACGCAGCTCGCCGGTGACAACCAACTCAGCGACCGGATGCGCGCCGCCGCGGCGGTCGCCCGGGAGAAGGAGTTCCTCGCCGTACGCCGGGTCGTGGTGCACCGCGCGCTGGGCGTGAAGGGCGGACAGCGCCTGACCCCCGCACTGCGCAGGGACTACGTCGCCAGTGACACCGGCCAGCAACAGGCCCTGCAGAGCTTCAAGGCCGTCGCCACCCCGGACGACGCGAAGTTCCACGACCAGACGGTCGCTGGCGGCGACCGTCGGCAGGCACAGAACTACACAGGCTGGATCGACGGCAACACCACCGGCAACATGCGCGGTGCGCCGTTCGGCCCGGACCAGTGGGAAGCCGCCATGACGGCCAACGCCAAGCTGATCCGCACCGTCGAGCGGAAGCTCGACAGTGAAGTGGTCGACCAGGCCGACACCCTCCGCTCGGACGTCCAACGCCAGGTCTTCCTGGAGACCGGCCTGCTGCTCAGCATGCTGCTGCTGGCCATCCTCTTCGCCTACCTGGTAGCCCGCTCGATGGCCCGCTCACTCCGTGAGCTGCGGCAGGGCGCGCTCTCCGTGGCCCAGTACGGGCTGCCACAGGCGGTGGCCCGTCTGCGCGACCCGCAGGTCGTCGGCCAGCTCTCCCCGGTGCAGCTGGCCAACCAGATCGCCGAACCACTGCCGGTGCGCAGCAAGGACGAGTTCGGCCAGGTGACCGAGGCGTTCAACGCCGTCCACCTGGAAGCCGTCCGCACGGCCGCCGAGCAGGCGGCACTGCGCGCCTCCGTCGCGACCATGTTCGTCAACCTGGCCCGTCGTTCCCAGATCCTGGTCGACCGCCTCATCGGGCACCTGGACCGGTTGGAGCGCGGCGAGGAGGACCCGGACCGGCTGGCCGAGCTGTTCCAGCTCGACCACCTGGCCACCCGGATGCGCCGCAACGACGAGAACCTGCTGGTGCTCGCCGGTGCCGACTCCACCCGCGTGCAGCGTGAGCCGGCCGCCCTCATCGACGTGCTGCGCGCCGCGCAGTCCGAGGTCGAGCACTACACCCGGATCGAGTTCGGTGTCATCGACCGCGACATCGAGGTCGCCGCGCACGCGGTCAACGACCTGGTGCACCTCGTCGCGGAGCTGTTCGACAACGCCACGGCGTTCTCCCCGCCCGACTCGCAGGTCATGGTCGAGGCCCGGCGCGTCGGCGACCGCTCCTCGCTGTACGTCGAGGACCGCGGTATCGGTATCAGCGCCGAGCAGTTGCACGACCTCAACGAGCGGCTCGCGACGCCGCCGCAGGTCGACGTGGCGGTGTCCCGGATGATGGGCCTCGTCGTGGTCGCCCGGCTGGCGTCCCGACACGGTGTCCGGGTCGAGCTGCGCCCCGGCAACGATCGCGGCACTGTCGCCGACGTGACCCTGCCCACCTCGGTGCTGGTGCCCCGGGCGCTCTCCGGTCGGGTGCAGCAGCCTCCGGCGCTGCCGGCGGCCGGTGCTCCCCAGTTCGGTGGCCCGCAGTCCAATGGGCCCGCGCCGGTCTTCGGCGCGCTGCCCGCGCTGGGCAACGGCCCCCGTCCGAGCGAGTCCGGCAACCAGGTCACCCTGGGCGGTCGCCCGTTCGACCCCGCGACGCGCAACGGTGCCGGCACGCCCGCCAACGGTGGCGCGTACCGGTCGATGCCGGCGTGGTCCGATCTGACCGGCGCGGCCGGGGCGAACGGCGGTGACGGGTTCACCCCCCGGTCGGCCAACGGCCAGGGCATCGACCCGCTGCCGCAGCGCCGGGGCGGGGACGAGACCCCGGGCACCGACCAGCAGCCGTCCATTCCGCGTCAGCTGCCGAGCAGCCCCGAGGCGCACCCGTACTCGGCACCGCCGGTCTCCGCGCAGCCCTACTCCGGTGCGCCGGTCTCCGCCTCGCCGGCCTCCGGCCAGCCGTACTCCGGGCAGCCCTACTCAGGTGCGCCGTACGGCGGCGCGCCGGTGTCCGCCGCTCCGGCCTCCGGGCAGCCGTACGCCGGTCCGCCGGTGTCCGCGTCGCCGGTCTCGGCCTCGCCGGCGTCCGGTCAGCCGTATTCGAACCAGCCGTACTCGGCGCCGCCGGCCTCCAGCCAGTCGTTCAGCGGCTTCGCGCCCCGATCCGCCCCGCCCGCGCAGGCACCCAACGCCCCGGCGCCGCCGGCCTGGCCGCCAGTGCCGGGTAGCGACCGGGACACGGCCACCCCGCCGGTGCCCGAGCGGCTCGCCGCCGCACTGGACATGACGACGGAACTGCCGCGGGTCCCGCGACCCGGCGAGCAGCCGGCCGCAGCCCAGCCTCCGGCTCCTGCGCCGACCCCGGCGGCAACGCCGGCTCCGGCTCCGCAGACTCGGCCAACGCCGCAGACTCGGCCGACGCCGCAGCAGCCGCAGGCGCAGAACCGTCAGCGGTACGCGGATGAGACGATGGAGCTGCCGATCTTCCGGGAGCTCGAGTCGGCCTGGTTCCGTACCCGTCGCCCGGGCTCCGAGGAGACCGCGGCCGGCGCTCAGCCAGCGACGAACGGCGACTCCGCTACCCAGCAGTTCGCCACGGTCGAGGCCACCGGTCGGGCAGTCCACAAGACACCACCCGGGACGACAGGTAACACACCGATGGCAGACACTCCGACGGTCGGAGGAGCGCCGCGGGACAACGGCTCCACAGCGAACGAGGGCACCCGCCCCAGCCTCGCCGAGAGCCTGCCGAACCGCCGGCCCCAACCGCAGAGCAACGGCTGGCAGACCGCCGCCGACGACGGCTGGCGTGCTGCCTCCGCGGCGGCCGGCGCGGCGCCGGTGAACGAGACCACCACTACCGGTCTGCCGAAGCGCAAGCCGATGGCGCAACTGGTACCCGGTGCGGTGGAGAAGCCCACCACCTCGGTCCAGCGGCGCTCCCCGGAGGCGGTTCGTGGCCTGCTCTCCGCCTACCACCGGGGCGTGCAGCGAGGGCGTAGCACCTCGGACAACCCGACCAGCCCGGAGGCAACTCCGGGAGGGCAATCCTCGCAGTCTGGCTCAGGCCCGGTGGCCGGGAGCGGGCAGAAGGAGCAAGAAGGATGACAACTACGCAGGATCTTGGTTGGCTGCTGGCCAACTTCGCCGACCGGGTGCCCGGCGTCGCGCATGCGGTCGCCGTATCGGCGGACGGCCTACTCCTCGCGTCGTCACGGGATCTGCCGCGCGACCGGGCAGACCAGCTCGCCGCGATCTCCTCGGGTCTGGTCAGCCTGACCCAGGGGGCAGCACGCTGCTTCGAGGGAGGCGCGGTGTTGCAGACCGTCGTGGAGATGGACAATGGCTTCCTGTTCCTGATGTCCATCTCGGACGGCTCGTCCTTCGCCGTGCTGGCAGCCCGCAGCTCCGACGTGGGCCAGGTTGGCTACGAGATGGCGCTGCTGGTCGACCGGGTGGGCGACGCACTGACCCCGCAGCCGCGTGCGGCTGCGGGCATGCTGGGCTGACGTCTCGCCGATCGTGAGGTCGGCACGACTGCAACAACGACAACGACGGGTTTCACCGGTGGGAGCCGGTAACGGGTGCGAAGGAGGTGAGCGGCGAGATGGCCGATCGTGACGAACCAACCGGAGCGTTGGTCCGTCCATACGCCGTGACCCGTGGTCGCACCCGTCCCCGGCTCGACATCGCGCTGGAGGCGCTCGTCGAGACGACGGTGCGCGGCCGGGCCGCTGCCAATGGCAACGGCGGCCAGGGCCGCGAACACCAGTACATCGCCGCGCTGTGTGACGGTCGCGTGCAATCGCTCGCGGAGATCGCGGCGCGGATGCAGCTCCCGCTCGGTGTGGCCCGGGTGCTCATCGCCGACATGGCGACGGACGGCCTGGTCGCGGTCCACGAGCCGACCATTTTGGACGACTCCGACGACGCGGTGGGCACTGAACTGCTGGAGAGGGTGCTGAGTGGACTTCGCAGGCTCTGACATGTCGCACCGCCCGCCGAACCCGAGCGGCCGCGTGACGTCGGCGAAGATCGTTATCGCCGGTGGATTCGGCGTCGGTAAGACGACGCTGGTCGGCTCGGTCTCGGAGATCACGCCGCTGACCACTGAGGCCATCATGACCTCCGCTGGCGTGGGCGTCGACGACACCCGGCAGGTGCCGGGCAAGACGACGACCACGGTGGCCATGGACTTCGGCCGGATCTCGATCGACCGTGACCTGATCCTGTACCTGTTCGGTACGCCGGGTCAGACCCGTTTCTGGTTCATGTGGGACGAACTGGTGCGGGGTGCGATCGGTGCGGTCGTGCTGGTGGACACCCGCCGGCTGGCCGACTGCTTCGCGGCGATCGACTTCTTCGAGCACCGACGCCTGCCGTACCTGGTGGCGATCAACTGCTTCGACGGGATGCAGTACCACGACCCGCAGGACGTCCGGGACGCCTTGGCGATCTCGAGCGACGTGCCGGTGGTGGCCTGCGACGCCCGTAACCGGGAGTCGACGAAGCACGTGCTGATCTCGCTGGTCGAGTACGTGCTGACCATGCGCCGTACGCGCGCCGTCGCCCCGGCCTGATCCGGGACGCTGCACGCCCCGGTGGTGGCTCCGGCCGCCACCGGGCGCTGCCAGCCGCCCCGGTGAGTGTCTTCGCGTTGGCTCGTCGCTCAGACGACCCAGCGCGCCGCTGAGCCGCCTCCTGACGACCTGGAAGCTGTCAGCCCCCTCTCGGGGCAGGCCCCCACCCACGGTCCTCGCGAGGCGGCTTCTGCGTGCCCGGGGGATCGCCCTGCTGACGCGGAAGCGCCCCCAGCCAGTTGGCTGGGGGCGCTCACGCGTGTGAGAACGGGGTCAGGACTGGTAGCCCGCCGAGCGGTACTCGTACTCCCGGTCGTCGTCGCGGTCCCCGTGGTCGCGGCTGAAGTCCCAACCGCCGGCCGCCTCGCGACCGGGCCGACCACCCACCGCGAAACCGCCGATCTCCTGGCCGCGACGCCAGCCACGGAAGTAGCCGGTGGTGTTCTCCGCGAGGCTTGCCGCATCACGCACTATCCGCAATGGGCGCTCCTCGCGCAGCGGCGAACCCGGCACCAGGTTGGCCTGCGGCACGCGCTTCGGCAGCCCGGCGTTGGTCTCGGCGCCCACGGCCGGGCGGGCCGCCTGCTCCGCGGCCTGCCAGCCGGTGTCGGCGGTGGTCGACCAGTCCAGGTCGGACTCCTCGGGCTGCCCGACGAACCAGGCCGACTTGGCCTGCGCGAAGATCAGCAGATCACCGTCGCCCTCGTCGGCGACCGGCGGCGGCCGGTGCTCCATGGGCGGCGGCCGGTGCTCGACAGGGGGCGACGGCCGGTGCTCGGCGGCGCGCTCGGTGCGGGCGGCCGCCCGACCGTTGCGAGCGGCCTGCTCGCGGTCGACCAGGCGCAGCGGCGGCGTCTCCAGGTGTTGGTCCGCGGGAGGGGTGAGCCCCTCGCGCAGCGCCCGGTCGGCCAGCGGCGGCGGCTCCACCAGCCGCAGCATCGGCGGCTCCGGTGGCAGGTCGTCCGCCAACCACGGCGGGGTGACCCGACCGTCGGCCCGACCCGGGTCGGTCGGGGCGTCGACACCGCGGCTGCCGCCGTACGAGTAGGCCACCGGGTTGTTCGGTGAGCTGTCGGACGGGTCCTCCGGGTTGTTCACCAGCGGCCAGTTCGCCCGGGAGCCGGGCGGTGCGGCCTCCTGACCCGGTCGGGGGGTCGGCACCGGAATGCTGAGATCGGTGGCGCTGAACCCGCCGGTGGGTGGCTCGTCGACAGGGGGGCGTTGCAGGTGGCTCGGCCGGGGCTCGCCGTTGGTCTTGGGGCGGGGCGGAATGACCGTCCGCTGCCGCTCGGCCCGCGCGTTGTTGATCGCGGCAGTGGTCAGCGTCGGCCGGAACGGCTCACCGGCCTCGGCCGGCGGCACCATGCCACGCTGCGCCGGCGCGATCGGGGTGATCCCGGGCGGCGGAGGCGGCGGCGAGGAGACCGGCCGGTTGGTCGGGCCGTCGATCCGGCTGGGAAGCGGCTCGCCGCGACTGGGCAGCGTGGACTGCGGCGGACCAGCCATCGCCGCCGGAGTCATCGGCGCGGGTGCGACCGGCGGCGGCGTGACCGGCGCGGGTGCGACCGGCGGCGGCCCGAGCGGGCGGGGCGACGCCAACGGCGCGTTACCGGGGACCGGCTCGGGACGGCTGCGCCGCCCGACGGCGGGTGCCGGGTCGGCGGCTGGCGGGGTGGGTCGCACCGACCGCAACCCGGCGTTGGTGCCGGCGAGGCCGGTCAACCCGGCGTTGGTGCCGGCCAGGCCGGTCAATTCGCCGACGGACTCGCCGCGGCGCGCCGCGGCCCGGCGGCCGGGTGCCTGGGCAGGCGTGCTGACCCGCGAGCTGAGCGCGCTGACCAGCGCCTCACACCCGGCGTCGCAGGCCCGCACGGAGGCGACGGCCTGACGGACCGTCTCGGCTACAGCGGACGTGAGCGCCCGGTTGACCGAGGCACGTCGGGGTGTCTCGGAGATGGCGACCCGCAGGGCGGTGACCGCCTCGTTGATCTCCTCGGCATCGGCTACCCCGTCGGCGGCGAGGTGCGCCGCGATGGCATCCGCCGCTACCGACACCTCGCGGCCCCGGGCCACGGTGCCGCCGAGCATGCCCGGCTCGGGCAGCGCGTCCAGCACGGCCAGAGAGACCGGCTCGGCCGGGTCCGGGTAGGCGCGCAGGGCCGCCGGGTAGAGCTCACGCAGAACCTCGCGCAGTGCCACGGCGGCGGAGTGCCGGCCACTGGCCAGCGCGGCGTGCGCGGAGAGCACCTGCTTGTATCCGGCGAGGTCCCGGGGCGCCGGCAGGGTGACGGCGGAGAGCGCCCCCGCCTGCAACGCGCGGGCGAGGCCGACCGCCCGCCGTTCGGCCGGAGGTGACTGCATCTCCTCAAGGGAGTCGTCGTCGGCGAACCGCTCGGCGAAGTCGTCCACCGAGTCGTCGTCGGCGATCGCCAGGGGTCGCCCCGCCGCGCTCAGCAGCGAGGTGACCGTGTGGTCGTCGCTGTCGGCGGCGATGGCCGCACCGCTCGGCCCGCCCGACCGCTCCACGAGCAGCGCGACGAGCTGGGCGTAGCCAGCGGCGTCATCGCTGATCTCGCAGACATGCAGCAGACGGCCTGCGTCGTCGACCACAGCGGACGTCAGCGTCGAACCGGCGGAGGCCGGTCGGTCAGCCGGATCCGCCGAGGCCAGACCGCAGTAAACGCGCACGAGCGCCACGGCGTCGTCCTCCTCCCGGGACAGGTCTTTCCTCTGCCAGCAACTGATGCTCCCCGGTACGGGTCAGTCGCGCCAGTCCACCACCGCAGAGATCTTGCCGACAATGGTGCGCCAACCCAAACTCGCGGTCTGCGCCCCGATCTTCTTCAGCCGTCGCCGAGCCATGAACGCGCCGATCCCACCGTTGGCGGTGCCACGCAGAGCCTCGTCCAGGTCGTCGAGGCTGGAGCCGGCGGAGAGCATGTCGAGTACCGCAGGCAGCCGCAATGCGTACGAGAGGTCACGCGCGGCCTCGCCCGCCTCGATCAGCAGGGTCGAATCCCAGGTGTCGTGCCCGCCGCGCAGGTTCTCCACGACCAGGTCGAGTTCGTAGGTGTCCTCGTCGAGCGGAGCAATATCTGCCGGCTCCACCCGTTCGGACAATTCATTCCAGCTGTCCAGTTGGGACAGATCGTTGGGCGCACCGGATCGGATGAAACTGACAAGCGACTCGGGGGTCTTGAACAGCAGCAGCTTGCCTTGGTTGCTGAGGAAGACCGGCACCTCCTCGTCGTCCGCCTCGTCCGCGACGGCCTCGTCCGACTCTTTGTCGGTCTCGTCGTCGGTGTCGGTGGCGGCGCCGTCCCGGCGGCGCGTCGACTCGTCGTCCTCGTCGGCGAACTCCTGGGCCAGCTCCTCGTCGAGGATGACGACGGTCTCGTCGTCCTCCTCCTCCTCGACGGCCTGGCGGCGGGCGAGGAACGGGTCGTCCTGGTCGCGCTCGGTCACGTCGGTGGGAGTCAGCGAGCTGGCCGGCCGGTACGCCCGAAGCGTGAAGCCGGTGCCGGCGGGCAGGGCGATCTCCACTGGGTCGATACGCAGCTCGTCCCAGAGTGAGCGGTCGATCGACGCCGACGGGGGGTCGGTCTCGGTCTCGTCTGGCTCGGCCGCGCCGGTGGTGTCGTCGAGCTCGGGCTCGTCGGCGTCGGGCCGTTGGGGCGACTGGCGGGCCACGCTGACCTCCGTGTGCTTCGGGTTGCCCACCCACCGGGGTCTCTGACCGGCGAGTGACTCTGGGCACATACCCTAGTCGGCGGCCCTGGGTGACCGATGCCCGCACCCCGGTGGCCGGTTGGCGCACGGGTCCGACCTGCTGGTCGTCGCCGCTGGCGAAGTGACGGTTCGACAAGTAGCGTAGCTACGTATGAAGGCCCAGGCGCTGCACGGCCATCTCGACGCTCTGCTGCTCGCCGTGCTCGAACAGGGCGCGCTGCACGGCTACGCGATCATCGAGGCGCTGCGCGCCCGCAGTGACGGCAGTCTGGATCTGCCCACCGGCACCATCTATCCGGCGCTCCGTCGCCTGGAACGCGCCGGTCACGTGGCGAGCACCTGGAGCACTGTCAGCGGCCGGGAACGGCGGACGTACCAGCTCACCGACTCCGGCCGGCGGGCGCTGGCGGGGGAGCGGGCCGGTTGGCGCGAGTTCCAACTGACTGTCGGCCGGTTCCTCGACCCGGGCAGCCCGCCCACCCCGGCCTGAACCGCCGCCGATCAGCGGGTGGTGGCCAGCAGCCAGCCGCGCGCCGCGCGGGTGAGCGAGAAGTAGGCGCCGCCCACCAACACGGCGCCGATGATCATCGGGGGCCAGTGCAGCGCAGCGTCCCAGAGGTTCAGCGACCAGGTGAAGAGGGCGCCGCCGGTCACTATGCCGAGGACCAGCAGGCCGGTCAGACCGGTGCCCACCGCACGCTGGGCCAGAGCCAGGCCCGGCCGGGGCGAACGGGCGCTGGCCCGGACCACCAGCAGACCGACCACGGCGAGCAGCAGCGTGCTCATCCAGATCCAGTCGACCGAGTTGGAGAGCAGCAGGTAACCGGCCGGCGGACGGGGGCCGTCGCTCCAGCTCGCCCCGCGCCAGGTCAGATCACCGGCGACAACCCCGACCCCGGCGATCGCCAGCATCCGCATGGAGAGCCCACGCAAAGCGCCCACCGCCAGCTCGGCCTGCCAGGACGGGAGCACCTGCGCCGGTGAGCCGAACTCGACCACCGCCCGGCGCTGCGCCTCGGTGGGTGGCACCCCGCTCTCGCGATACGCCTCGACGGCGTCCAGCAACCCGTGCCGGGCCTCGGTCAGCAGGTCGGACTTGAGTCGTGCCGGCCCCTGCAACCGAGCTGCCAGCTCCCGCAGGTGCTCGTCGACCATCACGTCCTCACCGCGCCGCATGGCACCACAGTGCCACGGACTCCGGCCGGTCGACGTCCGGGAGAACCCTGGTCCGCCCCCGAGGCGGATCAGGGGGCGAGCGCCAGGTAACCCCGTTCGGCAGCGGCCTGGAGCAGCCACTGGTCCCGGTACCAGCCCGGGGCCGCTACCAACTCGGCGTGCCGACCGCGCTGGATCACCCGGCCGCCGTCCAGGACCACTATCTCGTCCAGCTCGGCCAACCCGCTGAGCCGGTGGCTGATCAGCAGCACCGAGTGCCCGGCGGGGGTGGCGGCCAGGGCGGACGCGAGCACCGCGTCCGCGGCGGTCGGGTCTAGACCTTCGGTGGGCTCGTCGAGCACCAGCACCGGCGGCGCGGCGAGCAGGGCCCGGGCGAGCGCCAGCCGCTGCCGCTGCCCGCCGGAGAGCTGCCCGCCCTCCTCGCCGACCAGCGTGTCCCAGCCCGCCGGCTGAGCGCGGACCCAGTCCAGCAGGCCGGCGGCGGCGGTGGCCGCGGTCAGCTCCTCCTCGCCCGCTCCGGCCCGCCCGAGCAGCAGGTTCTCCCGCACCGTGGCATGGAAGACGTACGCCTCGGCCAGCAGCCCGCCGACAGCACGCGGCAGCGCTTCCTCGGCGTACGCCGAGAGGTCGTCACCGTCCAGGGTGACCCGGCCGGACGCGGGCCGGACGGTGCCGGTCAGCACGGCGGCCAGTGTGCTCTTGCCGGCGCCGCTCGGGCCGACGACGGCGATCCGGCGTCCCGCCGGCAGGTCCAGGCTGACCCCGTCCAGGGCGGGTGCCGCGCCGGCCCGGTATCGCACTGTCACGTCGACGAAGCGCAGCTCGTGCGGGCCGGTCAGGTCCGTTGGACCGGTCGCCGGCGGCGCGGCCGGCGGGTCGGCGTCGAGCAGGTCGGCCACCCGGGTCAGGCCGGGCCGAAGCTGCGTCCACTGCCGGGCCGCCGCGACCAACGCCAGCGTCACCTCGACGGCGGCCAGTGTGCCGACGGCCAGGACGCCCACCAGCACCCCCGACACGTCGGCGGCGAGCGCGACCAGCACCACCGCTGCGGCGGTCACGCCGGCGGCCAGCACGCCGGCCGCGTCCACTGCGAATCCGGTGGCGGCCAGCCGACGTTCCAGCCGGGCCAGCCGGTGGGCGCGCTGCTCGGCGGCGCGCAGCGTGACGTCGGTCGCCCCGAACGCGGCCAGGTCGGCCGCGCCGTGGGTGAGGTCGATCGCGTCGGTGGCCAGCGCGCCCCGCAGGGGGGCCACCTCGGCCGCGCTGCGGCGGGTGACCGCGGTGGCCAACGCGGGCAGCGCCACCCCGGCGACCAGCAGCCCGACGGCGAGCGTCCCGGCGGCCGGTGGTGAGATCAGCGCCGCCACGGCGACCGCGGACACACCGACCACCGCCGCCGCCGAAGCGGGCACCAGCACCCGCAGCAGCAGGTCCTGGACGGCCTCCACGTCGGAGACCAGTCGGCTCAGCACGTCCCCCGAGCGGTGCGCCGTGCCACGGCGGGCCGCCAGTGTGGCGAAGACCCGGGCCCGGACGTCGGTGATCATGCGGAGCACCGCGTCGTGCCCGGCGAGCCGTTCGGTGTAGCGGAACACGCCCCGGCTGATCGCCAGCGCCCGGACCGCGACGATCGCCACGGTGAGGCGGTCCAGTGGAGGCTGACCGGCGGCGCTCATCAGCAGCCAGGTGGCGGTGGCCATCAGGGCCAGGCCGGCGAACTCGGTGGCGGCTGCCAGCAGCCCGGCTCCGACCAGGCGGCCCAGGTACGGCCGGGCCAGTCGCAGCACGGCCCGCTCGGCGGCGGCCCGCCCGGCCGGTGCCGCGTCGGCCACCACCGCCGGCCCGTGTTCGGCGGTCATCGGGCGGCCTTCCCGGTCGGTTCGGGCGTCAACTCGGTGACCCGACCGTCCTCGATGCGCAGGATCCGGTCGGCGTCGGCCAGCAACGCCGGTCGGTGCGCGACCAGCAGCGCCGTCCGCCCGGCGACCAGTCGACGGGTGGCGTCGAGCACCACCGCCTCGGCTGCCGTGTCGAGTCGGGCGGTGGGTTCGTCGAGCAGCACCACCGGGGCGGAGCGCAGGAACGCCCGGGCCAGTGCGACCCGCTGCCGCTGCCCACTGGACAGCCCGTGACCGCGCTCACCGAGCAGCGTGTCCAGGCCGTCGGGCAGGCCGGCCACCACGTCGTCCAGGGCGGCGTCGTGCACCGCGGCGGTGAGTACGTCGTCCGGGGTGTCCGGCGCGCCGAGGCGGATGTTGTCGGCCAGCGAGGCGGCGAAGAGGTGGGCCCGCTGCGGCACCCAGGCGAGCTGCCGGCGCCAGGCGTCCGGGTCGGCGGTGGCGAGGTCGACCCCGTCCACGGTGATCCGCCCGCTGGTCGGTGCCACGAAACCCAGCAGCAGGCCGAGCAGCGTGCTCTTGCCGGCGCCACTGGGCCCGATGATGGCTATCCGCTCACCGGGCCTGATGGTCAGTGTCACGTCGCGCAGCGCGGTGGTCCGCTCGTACGCCACTGTGACCCCCTCGAACCGGATCACGGCCCGCGCGTCCGGGACGGAGGCGCCCTCGGCGGCCCGGGGCGCTGTGGGTGCGGCGGAGACTGTCAACGCCTCGTCCAGCGCGGCCAGCCCCTCCATGCTGGCGTGGAAGCGGCTGCCGGCGGCCCGCAACGGCAGGTACGCCTCCGGGGTCAGCAGCAGCACCAGCAGCGCGGTCTGCAGGGCCAGCCCACCGCCGAGCAGGCGGATGCCGACCGGCACCGCCACCAGCGCCACCGAGAGGGTGGCGACGAGTTCGAGGACCAGCGCGGAGAGGAACGCGATCCGCAGCGTCTTCATTGTGGCGACGCGGTGACCGTCGGCCATCCGGCGTACCACGTCGGTCTGCGCCCGGGCCCGTCCGAACGCGCGCAGCGTGGGCAGCCCGGCGACCATGTCCAGGAAGTGCCCGCCGAGCAGCGCGAGCCGCCGCCACTGCCGCTCGGTGGCGGCCTGCGCCTGCCAGCCGAGCAACGCACCGAAGACCGGGATCAGCGGCAGGGTCAGGGCGATGATCACCGCCGAACTCCAGTCGGCGAAGACGACCCGCGCCAGCACCGCGAGGGGCACCGTCACGCTGAGCACCAGTTGCGGCAGGTACCCGGTGAAGTACGCGTCCAGCGCGTCCAACCCACGCCCGGCCAGGGTGGCGATCTCACCGGCCCGCTGCCCGGCCACCCACCCGGGCCCGTGCCGGCCCACAGCGCCGAGCAGGTCGGCCCGCAGCGTGGCCTTGACCGTGGCGGCGACCCGCGCCGAGACCGTGCCCTGCGCCCAGACCAGTGCAGAGCGGGCGGCGACAGCTACCACGAAGCCGGCCAGCGCCGGTCGATCCAGCCGACCGTCGATCGCGGTGGCCAGCAGCGACGCGAGCGCTGTGGCCTGCGCGACGATCAACCCGGCGGCCAGCACCCCCAGGAGCGCGAGCACGGCAAGATCGCCCCGGGCCGCAGGGACCCGGCGCAGCAGACGCCTGTCGAACGGACGGCGGCTCACCAGTACACCGGTGCCCTACCGTCGGTCCGTCCTCGGAAAACCCACCAGCACATCGCCTGGAAGCCTAGTAGGGCCGGAAGTAGCGGCAGCGCCACCCAGCCCAGCAGCCGCAGTGTCGGCGCGCTGGCGGCGGCGTCGGCCACCCGCAGCGAGGCGTCCGGGTCGGTCGTGGACACCAGCACGTAGGGCCAGAGCGCGGCTCCGACCAGCAGCACCGGCAGCGCCAGGGCCGCGCCGGTGGCGACCAGAGCCCACCCGGGCCGCCGCCGGGCGAGCGCCGCGCGGGCCGCCAGCAGCGCCGCCACGAGCAGCACCGGCAGGAGTACGGCCACCGCCGGACGCTGCACCGCGTCGCGTACCCGGGCGGAGAGCAGGCCCACGACGGTGGTCAGGGCGACCGCGGTGAGCGCCACCGGCACCAGCCGGCGGGCGGTCCGGCCGACCACGGCGGCGGCCTCGGCGGGCAGGCGCAGGGTGAGGAAGGTCGCCCCGTGCACCGCGACCAGGGCGACCATGGCCAGCCCGGCGGCAGCCGCGAACGGGGTGGCCAGGTGCGTCACCCCGGCGACGTGCCCGTCGGCCTGGAGGGGCACACCCTGCAACAGCGCGGCGAGCAGCACACCCCACCCCAGCGCGGCGAGGGCGCTGCCGATCACCACGACGCGGTCCCAGCGGGCCCGGATCCGCTCGTCGTCGGGTCGGCTGCGCAGTTGCACCCCGACGGTGACCAGGATGACGCCGACCAGGGCACCGGCGACGGCCGGATAGCAGCCGGCGAGCAACTCGCCCTCCAGGAGGGGGAACGCGCCGAAGAGGATGCCCATGGCGGCCACCAGCCAGACCTCGTTGCCGAGGAAGAACGGGCCGAGCGCGGTGAGCGCCTCCCGCCGCCCCGCCGGACCGACGCCGCGGGCGAGCAGCAGCCCGACGCCGTAGTCGTAGCCGGCGAGCACGAGGTAGCTGGCGAAGAAGAGGCCGAGCGCTGCGTACCAGGCGAGGTCCACTGTCTACTCCTCAGAGGAGGGCGGGTTCGGGGTGGGCCGGCTCGCTGGACGGTGCCGGTGGGCGGCCGAGCGCCGGGTCGGCCGCGCCGCGCCTGGCGTGCCGGGCGAGCAGCACCCAGTTGGTGACGGCGAGAGTGCCCAGCAGCAGGCTGAACCCGATCAGCGAGGCGAGCATCAGCGGTGCGCTGACCGGGGAGACGGCCTGCTCGGTGGGGAGCAGCCCGTACGCCACCCAGGGTTGACGGCCGACCTCCCGGGAGATCCAGCCGAGGATCACCGCGATGAACGGCAGCGGCAGGGCGAGCAGGATCAGCCAGAGCGGGAAGCGCAGTCGGATGATCCAGTCCCGGAAGAGCAGGGGCAGCAGCAGCCAGACGCAGCCGAGGGTGAAACCGATCAGGATCATGAAGCCCAACCCGACGCTGGCCAGCACCGGCGGTGTGTAGTCGCCGGGGCCGAACCGCGTGGTCCACTCGGCGATCAGCGCCTGGCTCTCCGGGCCGTCGCCGCCGAACTTGGTCGGCTGCACCGCGCCCACCGGGCCGAACTGGGCGAAACCGAAGCCCTGCACCATCGTGATGGCCAGTGCCGCGGTGACCAGGCCGATCCGCAGCGAGGTGCGGAAGAGCGCGAAGTCCGGGGTACGCCGGATCAGGTGCCCGGCGCTGACCGCCGCCATCAGCATCCCGCCGACCAGCAGCGCCGCCGAGACCACGTGCCCGAAGGCCATGCCGAGGCTGGGGTTGGTGAGCAGCGCGCCGAAGTCGGTGAGGTGGGCGATTCCGTCGCGGACCTCGTAGCCGACGGGATTCTGGAGCCAGGAGTTGGCCACCATGATCCAGAACGCCGAGGCGTACGCGGTGATCGCCACGCCCCACAGCAGCGCGAGGTGGACGCCCTTTCCGAGCCGATGCCAGCCGAAGATCCACATTCCGAGGAACGTGGACTCCAGGAAGAACGCCACAAGCGTCTCGATGGCCAGGGGTGCGCCGAAGACGTTGCCGACGTAGCGCGACAGGCCACTCCAGTTCAGCCCGAACTGGAACTCCATCACGATTCCGGTGGCGATGCCGAGCACGTAGTTGATCACGTAGAGCTGGCCCCAGTAGCGGGTCAGCCGCTCCCACTGCGGGTTGCCGGTGAGCACCCACGCGGTCTGCATGCCGACCAGCAGGGTGACCAGCCCGAGCGTGACGACCACGAACAGGAAGTGGATCGAGGTGGTGGTGGCGAACTGTAGGCGGGCGAGGAGCAGGGTGTCCATGACCAGCCCTCCGTAGCGTTGGCTCCCTTGTCGTAGCCACCCTACACGTAGCATCGCTACATGTCCGCCTACTACGCCCTGTCGTAGGCAACGGTACTACGCCACGTAGTAGTAGAGCGAGATCGCGCTCGTTCCTGGATGTAGTGGTCTCGCGGCCCCGGAATGCCCCTCGATCCTGGATCGAGCGCGATCCTGCGAGGGGGTGCCGGGCGTGCGGGGGCGGGCGCGCAGCGCGGGGCGTGAGGGCGCGGTGCGGGGCGCGAGGGCGCAGCGCGGGGCGTGAGGGCGCGGTGCGGGGGGCCGCGGGCCGCGGGGCAGCGCCTTCCACGCGGTGCGCGGTCCGGAGGCCCGTGGGGCCGCGCGCCGCAGGGCAGCGCCCTGCGCGCCGTTCTGCGGCGTGGGCTCAGCGCCGCGTTGGGGGCGGCGTCAGCTCAGGAAGAGGGTGACCGGGAGGGCGACCAGGGTGGTGGCGACCGCGAGAGCGGTGGCACCGAGCACCCGGGGCGGCCGGTCGCTGACCAGCAGGCGCTGCACCCGTACATCGAGATCCCGGTCGCCCATGCCGAGCGCGCCGGCCGGGGTGATCCGGTGCCCGGCGGCGGCGAACCGGCGTAGCGCCCCCGCCAGCGGGGCGTCGGCGTGCAGCTCGCGGGCCTTGTCGTCGGCGCGCATCTCGACCAGCAGGGCGACCCGCTCGTGCGCGTCGCGCACCCAGCCGAACCACGGCAGCGCCCGGCACAGCGCTGTGAACGGCAGCAGCACCAGGTCGTGCCGCTCGTGGGCGTGCGCACGCTCATGGCTGAGCACCGCGGCCAGCTCGGCCCGGTCCAACAGGCTCAGGGTGCCGGCGCTGACCACCACCTGCGGCTTCACGCCCGGCAGGCAGTACGCGGCGGCGCTCGGATGATCCAACACCAGCGCGCCCGGCGCGGCCGGGTCGTTCCGGGCGACCAGGGACAGCAGGTCCCGGTGGCGACGCTGGGCGCGTACGGTGCCGTGGATGCTGCGCACCGTTGTCGTGACCAGCACCGCCCCGATGCCGAAGCCCACGCCGACGCCGGCCAGGTGGAACGTGCCCACCCCGATCGGCAGGGTGCCGTGGGCGAGGTCGTTGGCCAGGGCGAGCAGTGCGCTACCGGTCGGCCTGTCGTACGCGCTCAACCCGAGCGCCATCGGCAGGCCCATCGCCGAGAGGCCCAACGCCAGCCCGACAGCCTGCCAGCAGATGATCGCCACCCGGGGGCTGCGCCACGTCCAGGTGGAGCGGGCCAACACCTGGGCGGTCAGATAGCAGGCCAGCATCGTGGCGGCGAAGTGCACGGCGTAGGCCATGGCGCGCGCCCTACCGCTCCGCTGCCTCGCCGGCGGGTCGTCTGCCCGCCGGCCCGTCCACCCGGTCGGTCAGGGCGTCGGCCCCGCCCGTGTCGCCGCCGGTGGAGCCCGGCCCGGTCAGGCCGGCCTCGCTGCCCAGGGCCGCTCGCAGCACCTCGGCCTCGGTGCCGGTCACCGAGCGGGCGAAGCGCACCAGCGCGGCGTCCCGGCTGCCACCCAGGTCGAGGGCGTCGAGCATGAGTTGAGCGATGTGCGCCTCGCGGCTGGCCGCCGGACGGTACCGCCAGGCCCGCCCCTCCCGCTCCCGTTGCACCATGCCCTTGCCGGCGAGCCGGTCCAGCACCGTCATCACAGTGGTGTACGCCAGCTCACGGCCATCGAGCGCGTCGGCCACCTCGCGCACGGTCACCCCGTCCGACGTGCCGGGAACCACGTCCCACAGCACGTCCATCACCGCACGCTCAAGATCGCCCAACCGAGTCACACCGCAATCCTACCCCCGGTAGTAGACCCTGGCGTGCCCGCGCCGACCGGCAACCCAACCCAAGGCAGCACCCGCAAGCGGACCCACCCGACGACCCCGGCCCAGGTCAGGTTTTCCGGGGGAGCCCGCCCACGCAGGGATCAAGCCCGACCGCCCGGAGTGGGCGGGCTCCCCCGGAAAACCAAAGGCCGGGACCGAATCACACCCCCTTGGGGTGCCACACCGTCTTCGTCTCCAACAGCGCGGTCATCGGCGCCACCCCCGGGTCGGCGGTCCAGTCGTGGTCGGCCGGGGCCGGCCGGAGCACCCGCTTGAGGTTCTCCGCCGCCTTGACCTCCAGGTCGGTGGCGAGCGCGGCGTCGGTGACCCCGGTCAGGTCGATCGCGTTGACGTCCATGTGCGCGGCCAACGTCGGCGCGGTCTCGGTGATCGCGCCGGTGAGGATGTTGACCACACCGCCGGGCAGGTCGGAGGTGGCCAGCACCTCGGCCAGCGTCACCGCCGCCAGCGGCTCGGTCGCCGACGCCGCCACCACCACCGTGTTGCCGGTGACGATCGCCGGTGCGATCACGCTGACCAGGCCGAGCAGCGCCGGGCGCTCCGGGGCGACAACAGCGACCACACCGGTCGGCTCGGGCGCGGAGATGTTGAAGTACGGGCCGGCGACCGGGTTGGCGCCGCCGTACACCTGGGCCAGTTTGTCGGCCCAGCCGGCGTACCAGACCCAGCGGTCGACGGCGGCGTCCACCTCGTCGCCGGGGATGCCCAGGGCGACGAACTGTTCGCGGCGGCCCTCCAGCATTTCGGCGGCCCGGTAGAGGATCTGACCCCGGTTGTACGCTGTCGCGCCGGCCCAGCCCTTGACGGCGGCGCGGGCGGCGACCACCGCGTCCCGGGCGTCCTTGCGGGAGGCCAGTGACACATTCGAGGACTGCACGAGATACGACCGTCCCGACTCGCTGCGCGGGAACTTCCCGCCGATGAAGAGCTTGTACGTCTTGCGTACCGCGACCCGCTCAGACATTGAGGTAGCCCTCCAGCCCGTGCCGGCCGCCCTCGCGACCGTAGCCCGACTCCTTGTAACCACCGAACGGCGAGGTGGGGTCGAACTTGTTGAACGTGTTGGCCCAGACCACGCCGGCGCGCAGCCGGTCGGCCATCCACAGGATCCGGGAACCCTTGTCGGTCCAGATCCCGGCCGACAGCCCGTACGGCGTGTTGTTGGCCTTCTCCACGGCCTCGGCCGGGGTGCGGAAGGTCAGCACCGACAGCACCGGGCCGAAGATCTCCTCGCGGGCGATCCGGTGTGCCTGGGTGACGCCGGTGAAGATCGTCGGCGCGAACCAGAAGCCCCGGTCGGGCAGGTCACACGGCGGTGACCAGCGCTCGGCGCCCTCGGCGGAGCCGGCGTCGGAGAGCTCGCGGATCCGCTCCAGCTGGGCGGCCGAGTTGATCGCGCCGACGTCGGTGTTCTTGTCCAGCGGGTCGCCGACCCGCAGCTGGGCCATTCGTCGCTTCAGCGACTCCAGCACCCGGTCGGCCACGTTCTCCTGAACCAGCAGTCGGGAGCCGGCGCAGCAGACGTGCCCCTGGTTGAAGAAGATGCCGTTGACGATTCCCTCGACGGCCTGGTCGATGGGTGCGTCGTCGAAGACAATGTTGGCGGCCTTGCCGCCCAGCTCCAGGGTGAGCTTCTTGCTGGTGCCGGCGACGGACCGGGCGATGGCCCGGCCCACGTCGGTGGAGCCGGTGAAGGCGACCTTGTCCACGCCGGGGTGCTCGACCAGCGCACGGCCGGTGTCGCCGGCGCCGGTGAGGATGTTGACCACACCGGCCGGCAACTCGGCCTGCTGGCAGATCTCGGCGAAGAGCAGCGCGGTCAGCGGGGTGGTCTCGGCGGGCTTCAGCACCACGGTGTTGCCCGCAGCGAGCGCCGGGGCGATCTTCCAGGCCAGCATGAGCAGCGGGAAGTTCCACGGGATGACCTGCGCTGCCACGCCGATCGGCCGCGGGTTGGCACCGAAACCGGCGTGCTCCAGCTTGTCGGCCCAGCCCGCGTAGTAGAAGAAGTGCGCGGCGACCAGCGGCAGGTCGACGTCCCGGGACTCGCGGATCGGCTTGCCGTTGTCGAGGGACTCCAGGACGGCCAGCTCACGGGAGCGTTCCTGGATGAGCCGGGCGATGCGGTACAGGTACTTCGCCCGGTCGCGGCCCGGCATCGGGCCCCAGACCTTGTCGTACGCCTTGCGGGCCGCGCGTACCGCGCGTTCCACGTCCTGGGCGCCGGCTTCGGCGACCTCGGCCAGCACCTCCTCGGAGGCGGGGTTGATCGACTTGAAGCTGCCACCGTCGGTCGGGTCGACGAACTTACCGTCGATGAACAGCCCGTACGAGGGTTTGAGGTCCACCACCGAGCGGGACTCGGGGGCGGGGGCGTATTCGAACATCGGCTATCAGTCCAGGGTGAAGTAGTCGGGACCGGAGTAGGTGCCGGTCGTCAGCTTGGTGCGCTGCATCAGCAGGTCGTTGAGCAGGCTGGACGCGCCGAAGCGGAACCAGTCCGGGTCGAGCCAGTCCGGGCCGACGGTCTCGTTGACCATCACCAGGTACTTGATCGCGTCCTTGGTGGTCTTGATGCCACCGGCGGGCTTCACGCCCACCTGCCGCCCGGTCGCTTCGCGGAAGTCGCGGACCGCTTCCAGCATCACCAGGCTCACCGGCATCGTCGCCGCGATCGGGACCTTGCCGGTGGAGGTCTTGATGAAGTCGCCACCGGCCAGCATGGCCAGCCAGGAGGCCCGCCGCACGTTGTCGTAGGTGGCCAGCTCGCCGGTCTCCAGGATCACCTTGAGGTGGGCATCCCCGGAGGCCTCCTTGGTGGCCACGATCTCGTCGTAGACCTCCTTGTACCGCCCGGCCAGGAACGCACCTCGGTTGATCACCATGTCGATCTCGTCGGCGCCGGCCGCGACGGCGGCCCGGGTGTCGGCCAGCTTGATCTCCAAGGGCGCCTGCCCCGACGGGAACGCTGTCGCCACGCTGGCCAGGTGCACAATGCCAAGTCCGGCCGGCGCGGCGCCGTGCGGCTGTCCCGGCCCGCCGGGTGGCCGCCCGGACCCGGCACCGGATCCGCGCAGCACCTCTGCCACGTAGGGGACCATCGCCGGGTAGACGCAGACCGCGCCGACGTGCGGGCAGGACGGGTCGGCCGGGTCCGGACGCAGGGCCTTCGCGGCGAGCGCGCGCACCTTGCCCGGGGTGTCCGCCCCCTCCAGGGTGGTCAGGTCGACCATCCGGATCGCCAGGTCGATCGCCTGGGCCTTGGCGGTGGTCTTGATGGAGCGGGTGCCGAGCTGTGCCGCCCGCTGCTCCGCGCCGACCTGGTCCACGCCGGGCAGGCCGTGCAGGAAGGTCCGCAGAGCGGTCTCGGATCGTCCCAGCTCGGAGAGCTCCGACCGGGCCGACGTCGTTGTCGCCGTCATGCCGAGAAGTCTACGCACGAGACCGCCGAGTGATCTTGCTCACGACCGCTCGATGACGTGCTGACGTGAGCGGCGTCCCTGGTCCGACCGCACCCGCACCGCGCCACGGTACGGACCGGTAGGTTGAGCGATCGTGGACGTACACGTCATTGACCACCCGCTGGCCCAGTCCAGGTTGACTGCCATGCGGGACGCGCGCACCGATTCCTCGACGTTCCGGGCGGCGCTGCACGAACTGACCACCATGCTGGTGTACGAGGCGGCGCGCACCTTCCCCGTCGAGCGGTACCCGGTGCAGACGCCGGTCACCGGCACCGAGGGCACCCGGCTGGCCAACCCGCCGCTGCTGGTCCCGGTGCTGCGCGCCGGACTGGGCATGGCGGACGCCGCGCTGGGCCTGCTGCCCGAGTCGTCGATGGGTTTCGTGGGCCTGGCCCGCGACGAGGTGACCTACGAGCCCCGCGCGTACATGGAGTCGCTGCCCCGCGATCTGGCCGGGCTGCCGGTGCTGGTGCTCGACCCGATGCTGGCCACCGGTGGCTCGCTGGAGCACTCCTGTCGGCTGCTGGCCGACCGGGGCTGCACCGACATCACGGTGCTCTGTGTGCTCGCCGCCCCTGTCGGCATCGAGCGGCTGGAGCGCTCCGGTCTGCCGTTGCGCCTGGTCACGGCCTCGATCGACGAGGGGCTCAACGACAGCATGTTCATCGTCCCCGGCCTCGGCGACGCCGGCGACCGCCAGTTCGGTGGCATGCCCCGCTTCTGAGCTGATACCCGGTCGGTGCCGGGTCCGGCGGGTCCGTGCGCGCGGTGCGCGGACCCGCTACCGTCTCCGGCCATGACTGGTGTTGCGCTCGCCGAGGAGTTGCTGCTCCTCGCCTACGACGACACGACCGGCAAGGCGACCATGCCACGAATCAGCCTGGACCTGGGCATGGCCGCCGCGGTGCTGGTCGAGCTGGCTCTGGCCGGCCGGATCGCGTACGCCGACGGGTCCCTGGCGGTGATCGACCCGACGCCGATCGGCGAGCCGTTCAGCGACGATGTCCTCAGCCGGATCGCCGCCGACACCCCGCACACCCCGGCGTCCTGGGTGCAGCGTCTGCGGCACGGCCTGCGCGACCGGATCCTCGCCGACCTGTGTCGGCAGGGCGTCGTCCGGGACGTCGACGAGACCGAGCTGGGCTTCATCCACGTGCACCGTTACCCGGTCGTGGACACCTCCGTCGAGGCGGAGACCCGGCAGCGGCTGGCCGAGGCGCTGACCGGCGCGGCAGCCCCGGACGAGCGGACCGCCGCGCTGGCCACCCTGGTGGTGGTGCTCCGGATGGAGTCCGCGCTCGGGGTGAGCGGCGAGGCCGCCGCCGACGCCCGCCGCCGGCTGACGGAGATCGCCACCGGCGCCGGGTTCTCCGGCGAGGTGAGCACCGACGACTCGGTGGTCCGTCCGTCGGTCGGCCTGGTCGTCGCCGCCCTGGCCAGGGCCGTCGACCAGGCTCTCGGCCCGCGCCGCTGACCCGGCCCGCCGGTCAGAGCCCCAGAGCTGCGGCGATCTCGCCGCGCAGGGCGGCGACCGCCTGCGCCGCCCGGCTGCGGGCCGTCCGCACGTCGCCGTCCACGACCGGTTCCACCACCTCGAGGTACGCCTTGAGCTTCGGCTCGGTCCCGGACGGGCGGATCACCACCCGGGCCACAGCGGTCCGCAGGATCACCACGTCCGACTCGGGCAGCAGGTCCCGGACGCTGTCCACCGGCTGCCCGAGCAGGGTGGCCGGGGTGGCCGCCCGGATCCGCGTCATCGCGTCGGCGATGACCCGCAGGTCGTCCACCCGGGCGGACAGCTGGTCGGTGTGGTGCACGCCGAACTCGGCGGCCAGCTCGTCCAACCGGTCGGTCAGCGTACGACCCTGCGTCTTCAGGCCGGCGGCCAACTCGGCCACCGTCAGCGCGGCGGTGATCCCGTCCTTGTCCCGGACGTGCTCCGGGGCGACGCAGTAGCCGAGTGCCTCCTCGTAGCCGAAGACCAGCGGCGCGCTTCCGCCGCCGGCCCGCACGATCCACTTGAAGCCGGTCAGCGTCTCGTCGTAGGGCAGGCCCCGGGCCGCGCACATCGCCCGCAGCAGTGACGAAGACACGATCGTGGTGGCGTAGAGCCCGGTCACCCCCCGGCGCATCAGGTGGTCGGCGAGCAGGACGCCTACCTCGTCGCCCCGCAGCATCCGCCAGCCGGGCCGTTCTTCGCTCCCGACTGCGGGGCTCGCAAGCTCACTCCTCGCGCTCGCTGGCGCGCCCTCCCGGACGACCACAGCGCACCGGTCGGCGTCCGGGTCGTTGGCGATGGCGATGTCCGCGCCGGTGGAGTCGGCCAGGGCGATCAGCCGGTCCACGGCACCCGGCTCCTCCGGGTTGGGGAACGACACGGTGGGGAACGCCGGGTCCGGCTCGGCCTGGTCGGGCACCACCCCCGGGGTCGGAAAGCCCGCGCTGGCGAAGGCGGCGGTGAGCACCGCCGCGCCCACCCCGTGCAGCGGGGTGTACGCCACCGTCAGGTCCCGTGGGCCGTCCGGGTCGATCACCGCGGTGGCCCGTTCGACGTACGAGGCGACCAGGTCGTCGCCGAGCACCTGACCGGGCTCGCCCAACGGCACCTGGGCCAGCGGCCCGACCGATCGGATGGCGGCCTCGATACCGGCGTCGGCGGGGGGCACGATCTGCGCGCCGGATCCCAGCTCGCCGCCCAGCTCCGCGCCGAGGTAGACCTTGTAGCCGTTGTCCTGCGGCGGGTTGTGGCTGGCCGTGACCATCACGCCGGCGACACCGCCGAGGTGCCGCACGGCGTACGCCAGCACCGGGGTGGGCAGCGGGCGGGGCAGCAGCAGCGCCGGACGGCCAGCGCCGGTGGCCACCTGGGCGGTGCGCTCGGCGAACTGCCGGGAGCCGTGCCGGGCGTCGTACCCGATCACCAGCGGGCCGGTGCCGCCTTGGGCCGCGAGCCAGGTGACCAGGCCGGCAGCGGCCTGGGTGACCACGGCGAGGTTCATGCCGTTCGGGCCGGCTCGCAGCGGGCCGCGTAGGCCCGCCGTGCCGAAGGTCAACGGGCCGGCGAACCGGTCGGCGAGCTCCGGGGCGCTCGCCGGAAGCCCGTCGAGCACCGCCGCCAGCTCGTCCCGGCTGGCCGGGTCGGGGTCGTCGGCCAGCCAACGCCGGGCTTGCTCACGAATGTCGTCGATGTCAGTGGTGTCCGCCGCCATGCCCCTTGATAGCACGGCGACGGATCACCCCTGTGCGTTCCCTCCGGCTCAGCCGTTCCCGGTGAGCTGGAACGTCCGTGCCATCTCGTCGAAGATCGGCTTGCTCTCCGCGAACTTGGCGTCGGTGGCGGTGAGGTAGAACGAGTACGCCTTGCCGTCCTGGGCGACGCCCCGCCAGACGCCGTGCCGCATCGCGTCACCCTCACCGCAGGTGTACTCGAATTCCGCTGCCGGCTTGCTGGCCAGTTCGGTCTCGGTGGAGGCGATCTGGTTGTACGGCTTGACGCAGGAGGTGCTCCGGGTCTTGAGGCCGTTCTCGGCCGTCTCGGCCCACCGGGTGGAGCTGCTGGTCCACTTCTCGGTGATGATGCGGACCTTGCGGCCGCTGTCCGCCGGGTCGATGTAGTCGGTGTACGAGCCGCCGGTGGCCTTCTTCCAGCCCTTCGGCACCATGACTTGGATCCCGCGGGCCGTGTGCTCCTGCATCTCGACGGTGGGGGCCGCCGGGGCGGACGTGGTGGGTTGCGCTGCCGGGGTGCTCGGCGGGGCGTCGTCGCCGCCGGAGAGCGCCACGGCGGTGACCAGCAGCACGACGACCAACCCGCCGGCCGCGGCGAGCTGCGCCTTGCGCGGCCAGCCCTTGACGGTGGTGACGAGCTGACCACCGGTGGCCCGGACCTTGTCCAGCGCGCTGCCGCCCGAAGCGGCGGGCGTGGTGGCCCAGGGCTGACCGGTGCCCGGCACCGACCACTGGTTGCCGCCGCCGTAGGTGCCGCCGACGCGCTGGGTGGCCTCCGGTGCTGCGCCGCCGTACCCGACCTGCTGGGTGGCATCGGCAGGGCTGCCGTAGCTGACCCGCTGGGTGGCGTCGGGGTGCCCGCCGGCGTCCACCCGCTGGGTGGCGTCCGCGTTGCCACCGTAGGTGCGCCCGGCCGCCGGTCGGCCGGGAGTCGGCATCGCGCCGGTCGGCGTGTGCAGCGGACCGGCCAGGGCGTCGGCGCTGGTCTCGTCGAGCCCACCGGTGGTGCCGGCCGCGCGAGCTGCCTGCGGGCGCTCGCCCCGGCGCAGCGAGGCCAGCCGGTCGGTCAGGGACTCACCCGGGGCCAGCATCGCCGGGCCGCCGATCTGGCTGTCCGGCTTCGGCTCCGGCTGGGCCGGCGGGAGGACGGGGATGGGGCGCTGCTGCACCGGCACCACGGCGTACGGGTCGGTGACCGAGTGCACAGCCGTCGCCGTGCTGCCCAGCGGGCCGGCGAGCAGCTCGCGCAGCATCGCCCGGGAGGTGTGCACGTCGAGGCGGCGCGCCGGGTCCTTCTCGAGCAGACCCATCAGCACCCGGGTCAGCGGGCCGCTGCGCTGCGGTGGGGCGGGCGGGTCCTCCACCACTGCGTGCATGGTCTCGATCGGGTCGCCCTTGTCGAACGGGGGCCGCCCCTCGACGGCGGTGTAGAGCGTCACACCCAGCGAGAAGAGGTCACTGGGCGGGCCGAACTCCTGGCCCATGGCCCGCTCGGGGGAGATGAAGTGCGGCGAGCCGAGCACCATGCCGGGGGTGGTGAGCTGCACGTCGGTGGGCATCCGGGCGACCCCGAAGTCGGTCAGCACGCAGCGCCCGTCGGTGCAGATCAGCACGTTCGCGGGTTTGACGTCGCGGTGCAGCACGCCGATCGCGTGCGCTACCTCCAACGCACCCAGCAGCGCGATGCCGATCTTGGCGACGGCGCGGGGCGCGACCGGCCCGTCCTCGATCACCATGTCGGCGAGGCTGCGGGCGTCCAGCAGCTCCATCACGATCCACGGTCGGCCGGCCTCGGTGACCACGTCGTACACCTGCACCACAGCGGGGTGCTGGATGGCGGCGGCGGCCCGGGCCTCGCGCAGGGTGCGTTCGTACATCGCGTCGCGGTCGCTGGGGGCCAGCCCCGGGGGCAGGACGACCTCCTTCACCGCCACGTCGCGGCGCAGCAGGGTGTCTGTGGCGCGCCACACCGTGCCCATGCCGCCGTTGCCCACCGAGGACCGCAGCGAGTACCGGCCACCGATGGTGGTGCCGGGCGCCGCTCGTCCGTTGGCGGGACTAACTGGTCCGCCGCTCCACGTCGGGATCTGAGTCACAGAAAAGCCACCGGGGGAAATCGAGGGGGGCTGGGACACAACCCCCCTATCTTGCTGGTTCCGACGCCCGATGCGAAAGCCGACGCGGCGGACGTTTATCGAAGTCGACAGAACGTGCCCTGTCGTTCACCTGGTGTCGACAGGTCGGGACGCACTGTGCGGTATCCCTCACCCGACGACGTGGCCAGGCGTCCTACCATCCGGGGATGAACCAACGGCGGTCAAGTGAGTCCGGTTTCCCGATCAACGGCGTCTACACGGAGGCCGACCTTCCGGAGGAACTGGACTCCCGGCTCGGCAGCCCGGGCGAGTTTCCGTACACCCGGGGTGTCTACCCCACCATGTACACCTCCCGCCCGTGGACCATGCGCCAGTACGCCGGCTTCGGCACCGCCACCGAGTCCAACGCGCGGTACCACCAGTTGTTGCGGGCCGGCACGATGGGCCTCTCGGTCGCGTTCGACCTGCCGACCCAGATGGGCTACGACTCCGACGAGCCGATCGCGCACGGCGAGGTCGGCAAGGTCGGTGTCGCGATCGACTCCATCGAGGACATGCGGCTGCTCTTCGCCGACATCCCACTGGACAAGGTGTCCACCTCGATGACCATCAACGCGCCCGGTTCGGTGCTGCTGCTGCTCTACCAACTCGTCGCCGAGGAGAACGGGGTGCCGGGCACGGCGCTCAACGGCACCATCCAGAACGACATCCTCAAGGAGTACATCGCCCGGGGGACGTACATCTTCCCGCCGAAGCCGTCGCTGCGCCTGGTGGCCGACACGTTCGCGTACTGCCGCAGCGAGGTGCCGAAGTGGAACACCATCTCCATCTCCGGCTACCACATGGCGGAGGCCGGCGCGACGCCAGCGCAGGAGATCGCGTTCACGCTGGCCAACGGGGTGGAGTACGTACGGGCGGCGCTGGCCGCCGGGCTCGCCGTCGACGACTTCGCGCCCCGGCTGTCGTTCTTCTTCGTGGCCCGCACCACGCTGCTGGAGGAGGTGGCGAAGTTCCGCGCCGCCCGGCGGATCTGGGCCCGGCTGATGCGGGACGACTTCGGCGCCAAGGATCCGAAGTCGATGATGCTGCGGTTCCACACCCAGACCGCTGGCGTGCAGCTCACCGCCCAGCAGCCGGAGGTGAACCTGGTTCGGGTGGCGGTGCAGGGTCTGGGTGCCGTGCTCGGTGGCACCCAGTCGCTGCACACCAACAGCTTCGACGAGGCGATCGCGCTGCCCACCGAGAAGGCGGCCCGCCTCGCGCTGCGTACGCAGCAGGTGCTGGCCTACGAGACGGACCTGACCGCCACCGTCGACCCGTTCGCCGGGTCGTACGTGGTGGAGGCGATGACCGCCGAGATCGAGGCCGCCGCCGTCGAGTTGATGGAGCGGGTGGCCGACCACGGCTCGGCGGTGGACGCGATCGAGGCCGGGTTCCAGAAGCGGGAGATCGAGCAGTCCGCGTACCGGATCGCCCAGGAGATCGACTCGGGGGAACGGGTGGTGGTCGGGCTCAACCGGTTCACCGTGGACGAGGAGGAGCCGTACGAGCCGCTGCGGGTCGACCCGACGATCGAGGCGGCCCAGGCCGACCGGTTGGCCCGGTTGCGCTCCGAGCGGGACGCCGACGCTGTCACTCGGGCGCTCGCCGATCTTCGAGCCGCCGCCGAGGGCACGGAGAACGTGTTGTACCCGATGAAGGAGGCGCTGCGGGCCCGGGCGACGGTGGGTGAGGTCTGCGGGACGTTGCGTGAGGTGTGGGGGTTGTACCGGCCCACCGACCGATTCTGAGCGTCCGGCCGCCACTGCGGCCTCGGGGCGCGGTGTGTCCGACGCTCTCAGCGGGTATCCGGTCGGTTGAGCCGGGACGCACACAGTGTGCGCCCACGGTGGATGGGTGCGTGTGAGCGTCCTTATCCGGCTCGTTGCGGTGTGTGGTCGGCTAATTGTCGGAGTGTCAGTTCATCACCCCGACTAATGCGACAATTTGGCAACGGGTCTCCGACTGGCGCCGGGATTCGTGACCGCCGCGATCGGTTACGCGTTGTAGGAGGTGAGGGGCTGATGACGGCGTTTGACCGTGATCTACCTGCTGTCCCTCACCTGGACGAGCGCCCCCAGCAGGGCATACGTGACTCTGCGCGGTCCGATCATTACCGTAACGAGGTTGCGCAGCGTCACCGTCGGAGGTCTAGGCTGTCTGCTGTCCCCGATGATCCATCCATTCCTAGTGATCGAGAATTCGACGTGACGAGTGCGTTGACGCTGCCCACAAGCGGCCAGCTGGCGTCGTCCTGGCCGGAGACGGCACCGGGATCCCAGCCCCTGCCCCGCGAGCTGGATCACCTTCTCGCGCTCCGGGTACCGGGGCTGATCGCTACGCGCCGTCACATCCACTCGCACCCGGAGCTTTCCGGCAACGAGTTCGAGACGGCCGCGCTGATCGCCCGGGAGCTGTCGCTGGCCGGGCTGACCCCGCGTCTGCTGCCCAAGGGCAACGGCGTGATCTGCGACGTCAACGGCAGACCGGACGGCCCGGTCGTTGCGCTGCGCGCCGACATCGACGCCCTGCCGTTGGACGATCCCAAGGACGTGCCGTACCGGTCGACGGTGGAGGGCGTCTGCCACGCCTGCGGGCACGACGTGCACACCTCGGTCCTGCTCGGCGTCGGCATGCTGCTGGCCCAGCTCGCCGACCTCGGTGAGCTGGACGGTCGGGTCCGGCTCATCTTCCAGCCGGCCGAGGAGATCCTGCCCTGCGGTTCGCTGGAGGTCATCGAGGCCGGCGGCCTGGACGACGTGGTGCAGATCTTCGCGCTGCACTGCGACCCGAACCTGCCGGTGGGTCAGGTCGGCCTGCGGGTCGGCCCGATCACCGCGGCCGCCGACAACGTGACCGTCCGACTCTCCGGCCCGGGCGGGCACACCGCCCGCCCGCACCTGACCGTCGACATGGTCGACGCCCTCGGTCGGCTGATCACCGAGGTGCCGGCCCTGGTCAGTCGCCGGGTGCCGGCCAACAGCGGCCTGCTGCTGGTCTTCGGCCACGCCTCGGCCGGCACCCGCTACAACGTCATCCCGTCCGAGGCGAGCGCCTCCGGCACCCTCCGGGTGATGGACCGCGACACCTGGGAGCAGGCGCCCAAGATCGTCGCTCAGGTGGTGCGGGACGTGATCGCGCCGACCGGCGCCACCGTCGACCTGGAATACCTGCGCGGCCGGCCGCCGGTGTGCAACGACGCCCACGCCATCCAGGTGCTGACCGCCGCCACCGCCGCAGCCCTCGGCCCGGACGGGATCGCCGAGACACCGCAGAGCATGGGCGGCGAGGACTTCTCCTGGTACCTGGAGTACGTCCCCGGCGCCCTCGCCCGGCTCGGCGTGGGTCGCTCCGGCCCCAACGTCGACCTGCACCGGGCGAGCTTCGACGTGGACGAGCGGTCCATCGCGGTCGGCGTCCGCGTCATGGTGCAGACCGCGTTGCGGGCACTGGCGGCGGCGCGCTGACCGGCGCGACCGGAGCCGGGGACTTGCGCCGTCGGCGCAGCACGACCAGCAGCGCCACCAGCGGTACGCCGATCGCCACCAGCCAGGGCAGCAACGCGCCCAGCACTGTGAGCAGGACGGTCATCGAGACGACGAACGCCTTCCAGCCGCCCCTGAGCCCGACCAGGAAACCGGTCTCGGCCTCTTCCTCGGTGTCCTTCGCCGCCGGCCCCGCCAGCGACACGGTGATCGTGGAGAGGGCGGTCAGGTCGGCCAGGCGTCGCTTCTTGGCCTCCAGCGAGGCCAGGTCGGCCTCCCGGCGACCCAGCTCGTTCTCCAGCGACACCAGGTCGGTGATCGAGGTGGCCCGGGACAGCAACCGGCGGGCGCTCTCCACCCGGGCCCGCTGACTGGTGATCCGGGCCTCCAGGTCGACGCTTTCCTCGGTGACGTCCTGAGTGTCGATCTGCCTGCTCTGCTGCTGACCGAGCTTCGCGATCTCCTCCACCACGCCGGTGAACTTCGCCGCCGGCACCCGCAACTCCAACTCCGCCACCGCGTCGGCGTCGGCACTGCGCCGCTGGTCGCCGCCGACGAAGCCGCCGGCCTGGATGGCTACGGCGGTGGCCTCGCGGGCGGCAGAGTCCACATCGTCCACCTGCACCCGCATCCTTCCGGTGTAGATGATCGCCCGCTGGTCGACCCGTAGGTCCGGTGCGCCGGCGCCGGCCCCCTCCGGCGCGCCAGCTGCGGCGTCCCGGCCCGCCTCGCCGCCGTTGGCCGGCGGCGCCTCGGCCGCCGAGCCGGCGCTGTCCTGCGCCCCGTCACCGGCACCGCACCCTGTCAGCGCCAGGGCCGCCGCCAGTGTCGTAGCCGCCAGCAGCGCACTGCGGCGTCGTCCCACCTGTCCGTCCATCCCCGCTCCCATCGTCGTCAACCGGTGTGGCGATAGCTCGGACGCGACGCGCACACCGGCTGGTTCCGGCAGACTGCGCTGAGGACGTCACGATTCGATAATCGAGGAGTCACGATGCGGCTCACCAAGTACGCCCACTCCTGCCTTCGGGTGGAACACGACGGGGGAGTGCTCGTCGTCGACCCCGGGGTGTTCGGCGACGCCTCGGCGGCGCTGGACGGTGCGGACGCGGTGCTGATCACCCACGAACACCCCGACCACCTCGATCTGGCAGCGGTGCGCCTCCAACTCGACCGACAGCCGTTCCCGATCTACGGCCCCGCCTCACTCGGCGGGACCCTCGGTGACGCGGCCGACGTGCTGCGCCCGGTCAGCGTCGGTGAGTCGTTCACCGCAGCCGGGGTCGCGGTGCGCGCGTACGGGGGGCGGCACGCCGTGATCCACCCCGACATCCCGGTGATCGACAACCTCGGTTACCTGATCAACGACGTGGTCTACCACCCGGGAGACTCGCTCGTGGTGCCCGACGAGACACCGGTCGACACGCTCTTCGCGCCGATCCACGCCCCCTGGTCGAAGTTCTCCGAGGTGGTCGACTTCATCCGCGCGGTAGCACCGCGGCGCGCGTACGCAGTGCACGACGCGTCGCTCAACGACAACGGGCTGGGCGTGCTCGACCGGCAGTACACAGCGCTGTCCGGCACCGAATACCAGCGACTGGAGCCCGGTAGCCGGGTGGACGTCTGACCCGATGCCCGGCCTCTCCGCGGAGCTGGTGCAGCAGCTCTACCGCACCCCACCGGACCGGTTCGTGGCCGCCCGGGACGCCGCCGTGGCCGAGGCCCGCCGGGCCGGCGACCCGACCACCGCAAGGCAACTGGCCCGGCTGCGTCGCCCGACGGTGGCCGCCTGGTTGGTGAACCTCCTCGCCATCCGACGCCCGGAACTGGTAGCCGATCTGGTGCAGCTCGCCGACGCCCTGCGAGTCGCCCAGCGGGAGTTGCGGGGGCCCCGCCTGCGGGAGCTGTCCGCGCAGCGCCGGGCGGCGGTCGGCGCGCTCGTCGCCGAGGTTCGCAAGCTCGCCGCAGCCGAGCCGGACGCGCCACCGGCGAGCCGGCTGCCCCTGGCCGAGGTGGAGGCGACGCTGAACGCGGCGTTCTCCGACGTCGAGGTCGCCGAGCAGGTGCGGGCCGGCCGGCTGCTGCGGGCGGCCAGCTACGCCGGCTTCGGTGAGGTGCCCCGGCCCCAACTGCGGCTGGTCACCGACGATGACGAGGAGCGCGAGGAGGAGCGCCCGGCCCGCCGACCCGGCCCCCAACGGGGCCGTCCCGAGGCGGCACCCCGCACGGACCGGGCTGCCGAGCGTGCCGAGCAGGCAGCACAGCGGGCGGCCCGAGCCGAGCGGGCCCGGCAGCGCCGTGCCCTGGACCGGGAGTTGGCGAAGGCCCAGGCCGAGCAGGAGCGGGCCGAGACCGAGCTGACCGAGGCGACCGGGCAGGAACGCGACGGTGTGGCCGTACTCGATCGTCTTGAGGCCGAGCTGGCCGAGCTGGAACGGCGGCGCGCGGTCGCCGAGCAGGACCTCAGCCGGGCCAAGCTCGCCCGGCGTGCCGCCGAGCGGGCGGTCACTGTGGCCCGGCGACGCGCCGGTGAGGTCGAGGCGGCGGTCGAGGCACTGGCGGCCGAAGAGGGGAATGCGGACGAGGGCGGCGGCGCGGCAGACTGACATCGATGGACGACGACGAGTGTGCGGGCGGTACACGGCGAGTGGCCCCGGGTCGGGGCGTGGTCGTGGTCGCCGGGTCGGGTTGCCCGAGCGGGGCGGCGCGGTGACTCCGGAGCAGGTCGCGGCCGCCAGTAAGCCCGTCGTGCTCGACCTCGGCGACGCCTTCAGTCGGGATCCGACCACGTTGCGCCGGGCCCGACTGCTCGGCATCTCCGGCTGGGCCTTCTACATCAGCGGCCGGGCCGGCGCGCTCGGTGGTGTGCGGGCCGAGACGGCCGCCGCCGCCCTCGGGTTCATCGCCCCGGACGCGGTCGCCGACGGTTGGGACGCCGCCGCCCGGGTCGTCGCGCCGTTCGAGGTGGCCGCCGCGAGCCTCGCCGAGTGCTGCCGGTGGGGGGAGCAGCAGCTCGGCCCCCTGCCCGGCACCGAGCGCCTCTCGGCGCTCGTCGAGCGGGCCGTTGTGGCGGCGGAGGCCAGTGGGATGCCGCTCTTCGCCGCGTGGCGGGCCATGCCGCTCCCGGATCTCTCGCCCGGGGCTCGCAGCGCCGCCGGGCTGCGGCTGCTCCGGGAACACTTCACCGGCGCCTACCTGCTGGCGGTACGCGCCGCCGGGATGACCCCGCTGGAGGCGGTGCTGGCCGGTCCGGAGGGCGAGGCCGGGGCGGTGGCCTGTGGCTGGCCGCCGCCGTACCCGCCGATCGGGCCGTTGGTGCGCCGCCGGCTCTGGGCGGAGGCGGTGACCAACCGGCTGGCCGCGCCGGCGTTCACTGTCCTCGGGCCCGCCGACGGCGCGGAGTTGGTGGAGTTGCTGCACCGCACCCGGGCCGACCTCGGCTGAGCCTGCCGGCGGCCGGAAAATGGGCGGCGTCGGAGCCGAGCGGCTGCCAGGATGTCCTGCCGTGACCCTTCCCGCTGGTTGGACGACGCGCCGACCCACCCTCGACGACGTGCCGGCGATCCTCGCGGTGGTGCACGCCGCCGACACCTTCGCCATCGGCCATCCCGATTTCGACGCCGAGGACGTCGCTGCGTCGCTGACCGGCCCCCACTTCGACCCGACCCGGGACTCCTGGCTGGCCATCGACCCGGACGACACAGTTGTCGGCTGGGCGACGCTGGACAACCCGACCGGGGTGGGCAGGGAGTTCGTGGAGGTCTACGTCGACCCGGTACGGGCCGCCGCCGTCCGCGTGCCGTTGCTGCTCCGCCAACTGGACCGGGTCGCCGAGCGCGCTGCCGAGCGGGGTCTGCCGTCACTCACCGTCCGCTGCGCGGTCTTCGCCCCGGAACGCGACTGGGAACACGCTCTGCGCGGGCTGGGGTTCGCCCTGGTCAAGCGGTACGTCCGGATGAGCCGGCCGTTGATCGACCTGCCCGACGAGCCGGCCGGGCCACCGGCCGTGACGGTGCGACAGGTCCGCCCGGACGACGAGACCGACCTGGTGCAGTTCCACCGGATCTACGAGGCCGCCTTCGGCGACACCCCGGACCACGAGCCGCTGTCGTACGAGCGGTGGCGGGCCCGGATCGGCGACCTGACCGCCTGGGACGAATGGTTCGTCGCCGAGGTGGACGGGGTGCCGGTCGGCGCGTTGCAGTCCTCGGACCAGGCACTCGACCAGCAGTCGGGCTGGGTGAAGAGTCTGTCGGTGCTGTCCGCGTACCGGCGTAGGGGAGTGGGTGCGGCGTTGCTGCGCCGCGCCTTCGCCCGCTACGCCGAGAAGGGGCGGCGGTCGGTCGGCCTGGGTGTCGACCTCACCAACCCGACCGCCCCGCTGTCGCTCTACCGGTCGGTGGGCCTGCGGGAAACCCACTGGACCGACATGTACGAGCTTTCCGTTCCGGCGGCCGGTGTGTGATTGACGACCCCGGTCCGGCCCGGACGGCGCTGCGGTCGACAGCGGGAGCAGACTGGAGGCGTGCGATACGCGCTGCTACGCCGAGGCGGTGCCGGTGGGGCGGGCCCGCAACTCGGTGACGTAGTCGTCCGGGGCGCCCGCCTTCTCGGCGGCGTTCGCGATCTCCGACAGGTACCACGAGGTCGGCAGGCCACCCTCGTACCCGTTGAAGACGTAGATCCACGCGGTCACGTCGCCGTCGAGGGTGGAGACCCGCACGTGCAGCTTGCGGTACGTGCCGGCGGTCACCCCCTCGATCTCGTCGAGTTGGCCCGCGTCGTAGGGGTGGATGTCGTAGAGCGCCACGAAGACCCGGTCACCGGGAGACTCGACGAGGGTGCTCACCGCGCCCTCCCAGCCGATCACGTCGGCCCCGGCGAAGGTCAGCCGCCAGCCCTCCAGCCAGCCGGTGCCCACCATCGGCGAATGCGGACAGTAGGCACGCATCCGGGCAGGGTCGAGATTTGAGCCGTAGGCGGCGTGATGACGCACGGCGATGACGATAGCCCGGCCGACGGGTGGGGGAGAATACGACAGTGCGTGTCGAATGCGCTCGGGAGAAGAAAGTCACTGTGAGCATGGACGAAGGGCTAACGCTGTGAGCCGGATCGTGATCATCGGCGGGGGGCCGGCCGGGTACGAGGCGGCACTGGTCGCCGCCCAGCTGGACGCCGATGTCACAGTGGTGGAGGCCGACGGTGCCGGCGGTGCCTGCGTGCTGTCGGACTGCGTACCGTCGAAGACCTTCATCGCCAGTTCGGGGGTGGTCACCGGCTACCGCGACACCGAGGAGTTCGGGGTGCACTCGGACGGCCTGGAGGCGGTCACCGTCGACGCGCGGGCGGTGCACGGGCGGGTCAAGCGGCTGGCCCTGGCGCAGTCCGCGGACATCCACGCCAAGCTGCTGAAGGCGGGGGTCACCTTCGTGGCCGGCACCGCCCGGCTCGGCGAGGACTCCCTCGGGCACACCCACCGGGTGGTCGTCACCCCCGCCGACGGCGGCGAGGAGTACTCGATCGACGCGTCAACAGTGCTGGTGGCCACCGGCTCGACGCCCCGCCAACTGCCCACCGCCGTACCGGACGGTGAGCGGATCCTGACGTGGCGACAGGTGTACGACCTGCCGGAGCTGCCCGAGCACCTGATCGTGGTCGGGTCCGGCGTGACCGGCGCGGAGTTCGCCAGCGCGTACCTGGCGATGGGGGTCGAGGTGACCCTGGTCTCCAGCCGGGACCGGGTGATGCCGCACGAGGACGCCGACGCCGCCTCCGCCATCGAGCGGGTGTTCCGCAACCGCGGCATGGAGATCCTCAACAACTCCCGGGCCGACGCGGTCCGGCGTACCGCCGACGGTGTAGAGGTCGAGCTGTCCGACGGCCGCAAGGTGACCGGCTCACACGCGCTGATCACCGTCGGGTCGATCCCGAACACCGCGAACCTGGGTCTGACCGAGTACGGGGTGGAGCTGGGCCGGGGCGGTTACCTGACTGTCGACAGGGCTTCCCGGACCAACGTGCCAGGCATCTACGCCGCCGGCGACTGCACGGGAGTGCTGTTGCTGGCCAGCGTCGCCGCGATGCAGGGCCGGATCGCCATGTGGCACGCGCTCGGTGAGGCGGTCCGCCCGCTGCGGCTGCGTACCGTCGCGGCGAACGTCTTCACCGACCCGGAGCTGGCCACTGTGGGTGTCTCGCAGGACGAGGTGGACGCGGGCAAGGTGCCGGCCCGGCAGGTGATGCTGCCGCTGTCCGGCAACGCCCGGGCCAAGATGGATGACCTCTCCGACGGTTTCGTGAAGCTGTTCTGCCGTCCCGCCAGCGGTCAGGTGATCGGCGGTGTGGTTGTCGCTCCGAAGGCCAGTGAGCTGATCCTGCCCATCACCATGGCGGTGGAGAACAACCTCACGGTCAACGAGCTGGCCCAGACCATCACGATCTACCCGAGCCTTTCCGGCTCCATCACCGAGGCGGCCCGCCAGCTCATGCTGCACGAGTTGGAGTGACCCGACCCTCTTCGTCGATCATGGACTTGTGGTGGCCGTTTCACGCAGCCACACCCCTTTTGTGAGGCACCACAACTCCATGATCGACCCGTGCGGGTCGGGTCAGGGTCGTCGCTACAGTGGCCAGGACCGCGACCTCGGTGAGGATCAGCAGGCGCTCGGCCAGGCCGATGAGCATCCGGTCGCCGGGGTAGGCGGACCAGATCATCGCCGCCGCCAGGGCCAGGCTCAGCAGGACCAGGGCGCGTAGCGTCCGGGCGGCGGGCGTCAGGTCGGGTCGGCGGGCGAGCAGCCAACCGGCAGCGGGCAACGCCAGGAAGGCGATCACCGACGCGTACCGGTGCAGGTAGGCGGCGGTGGTCATGGCGGTGCCCGGCTCGTTCGTCGGCACCACGGCGGCCAGCAGCAGCCCACCCACCCACGCGCCGAGCAGCAGTTCGGCAGTTCGCCCGGAGCGGGGTCGGGGTGGGCTGGCGCGGCGCAGTCCGTACAGCAACGCCACTGTGGCGAGCGCGAGCACCACCATGGCGATGTCGATGACGCCGCCGCGGTCGGAGACCGCGAAGTCGCTGATCGTCAACGCCCACGGGTTGAGGTCGTCGTTGACTTCGAGGTGGCCGATCACGGTGAGCAGCGCCGCCAGGGCGATTCCGCCCAGGGCCAGCAGGCCGGTACTCCGGGGAACAGGCATGCCTCAGCCTGTCGCCGCTGACACCCCACCCGAATCCGGGACAGCCACCGAAAAAGTTCCCCGGGACCACCCCTAGAGGACTGCCGCCAACCCGCCGCGATCTTGCACTTTCGGTCGTCCGAATGCGTGGCATGCCCCGATTGTCGGGACAGTAAGTGCAAGATCGCGGAGGCTGGGGCGCGGCACTCAGTCGATGGAGACGTCGACCGCGGCCACCGCAGCGGCGGCGCGGGCGTGGCGGGCGCTGACCACTGTCATCGCCCATCCCGCCGCGGCGAAGCCGGCCGCCGCGGCGGTGGCGATGATGGCCAGCCGCCAGGCCGACTCGGTCAGTGCGGTGCCGCCCAGGTGCCCGACCAGCGCGCCGTAGGTGGCCCAGCCCAGCGCGGCGACGGCCTCGTAGAGCACGAACAGGCGGTACGGGTAGCGGCTGCGCCCGGCCGAGAAACAGGCCGCCATCCGGCCGCCGGGCACGAACCGGCAGAGCAGGATGACCAGCGGCCCGGGTTGTCGCAGACCCTGGGTGACCCGGCTGGCGACCCGGCGGGCGCGGCTCAGCTCGGCGTGCCGGGGCTGCCGCCGATCCGGTGCGCTGCGCCCGAGCAGGTAACAGGCCAGGTCGCCGACGAATACGCCGAGCGCGCCGACGGCGATGGTGACCGGCAGGCTGAGCCCGCCGTAGACGGTGAGCGCACCACTGGTGATCATGACGATCTGGGTGGGGATCACCGGCACGAAGGCGTCCGCCACCAGCAGCGCGAGCAGCACCAGGTACGCCCACGTCGGCGACGCGACGTCAGTCAGAAGTTCGGGCACGCCTGCCACCTCGCCGGATGCGGCCGATTGGGTGTCTTGAGCCTGACGTCGTGTCCGGCGTCACGGTGGACGGCCCCGGCCCGTCGTGACCATCGACACGACTGGGCCACCCAGCTACAACGAGGTCGATCGCTGCCGGGTGACGGGCCCGGAGGCTGTTCCACCCGTTCGGGGCGGGCGGCAGAACGGCGTTCGTCGGCGTACCGTTGTCGGCGCGGCCATGCCCGTCGGGTCCCCCGTTCCTGACGATTCGGCCGCCAGGGCCGCCGGCGGGTCCCGCGCCGGCGGCCCACCCCTCCGCCGCAAATCCGGGTGCATCCCCGAACGTCGCGCGGGTACTGTCGCCATATGCGCAGCGCGGTAGTGATGACCACGACGCCGGGTGTCCCCGGCGCGCCGCTCTGACGTAACCACAGTCGACCAGGCCCCGGGGCGATCCGCCCCCGAGGGCAGCGCGCCGTTCGGAGCTCAGGTCGCCTCCGGGTCGTACCCGATCCAGGAGCCCGACATGATCGACCACCGTAGGCTCGGCCGCGAGCTGGACCTCTTCGTCTCCGACCCGCTGGCCGGTGCCGGCCTGCCGATCTGGCTGCCGGCCGGCGCCGCCGCCCGGCACGCCGTCGAGGAGTACGTCAGGGAGTTGGAGCGCCGCTCCGGCCACCAGCACGTCTACTCGCCGCCACTGGGCAAGCGGGAACTCTTCGAACTCTCCGGCCATCTCGGTTACTTCGCCGACGACATGTTCCCGCCGATGCGGCTGAGCGCCGACGACGAGTTCGTGCTCCGGCCGGCGCTCTGCCCACACCACGCGTTGGTCTTCCGCGCGCGGGGCCGTTCCTACCGGGAGCTGCCGTTGCGGATCGCGGAGCTGGGCGGAATGTACCGCTCGGAGCGCTCCGGTGTGCTCGGCGGGCTGTCCCGGGTCCGGGCCATCTCGCTCAACGACGCGCACACCTTCTGCGCCCCCGAGCAGGTCGGCGCGGAGGTCGTCGAGATCCTCGGGCTGATCCGTGCCGCGCACGCCGCGCTCGGTGTCCGGCCGGCCGGGTTCCGGCTGTCGCTGCGCGGGCCGGGCGAGAAGTACGTCGGCGACGACGCGCAGTGGGCCCGCGCCGAGGAGTTGCTCCGGGAGGCGCTGGCCGGGGTGGAGTACGTCGAGGCGCCGGGGGAGGCCGCCTTCTACGGTCCGAAGATCGACGTTCAGATCGTCGACGCCGCAGGCCGGGAGTCGACCATCTCCACCATCCAGCTGGACTTCGACAAGCCGGAACGGTTCGACCTGTCGTACACCGACTCGGACGGCAGCCGGCGTCGGCCGGTGATGGTGCACCGCAGCCTGGTCGGCAGCATGGAGCGGCTGTTCGCGTACCTCATCGAGGTGCACGAGGGGGCGTTCCCGGCCTGGTACGCGCCCATCCAGTTGGTGTTGCTGCCGGTCGACGACGGTCAGGTCGACGCGGCGGCCGACCTGGCCCGACGGGCGGGCGACGCCGGCCTGCGGGTCGCTGTCGACGCCGCCGGCTCGCTGGGCGCCCGGGTACGGGACGCGGCCAGCCGCCGCGTCCCGTACCTCGGGGTGTTGGGTGCCCGGGAGGTGGCCGACGGGCACCTCGCGCTGCGCCTGCGCGGCGGCCGCGCCCTGGCGCCGATGCCCGCCGACGAGGCTCTCGCCCTGATCGGCGGTCAGGTCGCCGCCCGCGCGACCGACCTGCTGCCGCACTGCTGAGTCGCCGGCCGTCCCGGGGCGCTGCCACATGTTCTAGACCGCCGCCGGTTCGGCGGCCGGCTCGTCGTCGACGACCGCGCCGGTGAACTGCGAGCGGTAGAGCCTGTGGTACGCGCCCTGGGCGGCGAGCAACTGCTCGTGGGTGCCCTGCTCGACGATCCGACCGTCCTCCATCATCAGGATCAGGTCGGCGTCGCGGATGGTGGAGAGCCGGTGCGCGATCACGAAGCTGGTCCGGTCCGAGCGCAGCGCGGCCATCGCCCGTTGCAGCAGCACCTCGGTGCGGGTGTCCACCGAGCTGGTGGCCTCGTCGAGGATCAGCAGTGACGGCTCGGCGAGGAACGCCCGTGCGATGGTGATGAGCTGCTTCTCGCCGGCGCTGACGTTGCTGCCCTCCTCGTCGATGACTGTGTCGTAGCCGTCGGGCAGGCTGCGCACGAACCGGTCCACGAAGGTGGCCCGGGCGGCGGCGAGGATCTCCTCCTCAGTCGCGTCCGGTCGCCCGTAGGCGATGTTGTCGCGGATGGTGCCGCCGAACAGCCAGGTGTCCTGGAGCACCATGCCGATCCGGCCGCGCAGGTCGTCGCGGCGCATCGTGGTGATGTCCACCCCGTCGAGCGTGATCCGGCCCGCGTCCAGCTCGTAGAACCGCATCACCAGGTTGACCAGGGTGGTCTTGCCGGCACCGGTCGGGCCGACGATGGCCACCGTGTGTCCGGGCTCGGCGACCAGCGACAGGTCGTCGATCAGCGGCTTGTCCGGCTCGTAGCGGAACGAGACGTGCTCGAACTCGACCCGACCGTGCGGGTCGGTGACCCGGGCCGGCGCGACCGGGTCGGGGGTCTGCTCGTCCGCGTCGAGCACCGCGAAGACCCGCTCGGCCGACGCCACCCCAGACTGGAGCAGGTTGGCCATCGAGGCGAGTTGGGTGAGCGGCTGGGTGAACTGGCGGGAGTACTGGATGAAGGCCTGCACGTCACCGAGGCTCATCGTGCCGGAGGCGACCCGCAGCCCGCCGACCACGGCGATCGCCACGTAGCTCAGGTTTCCGATGAACATCATCGACGGCATGATGATCCCGGAGATGAACTGCGCTCCGAAGCTGGCCCGGAACAACTCCTCGTTCTTCGCGTGGAACGCGGCCTCGACCTCACGCTGCCGGCCGAAGACCTTCACCAGCTCATGACCGGTGTACGCCTCCTCGATCTGGCCGTTCAACTCGCCGGTGTGCGTCCACTGGGCGATGAACTGCTTCTGCGAGCGCTTGGCGATGCGCTGGGTGACCAGCACAGACAACGGCACCGCGACCAGGGCCACCAGGGCCAGCACCGGCGAGATCCAGAACATCACGGCCAGCACGCCGACGACTGTCAGCAGCGAGGTGAGCAGCTGGCTGAGGGTCTGCTGGAGGCTGGTGGAGATGTTGTCGATGTCGTTGGTGACCCGGCTGAGCAGCTCACCGCGCGGCTGCCTGTCGAAGTAGGGCAGCGGCAGCCGGTTGAGCTTCTCCTCCACCTCGGCGCGCAGCCGCAGCACTGTGCGCTGGACCACCCCGTTGAGCAGCCAACCCTGCCACCAGGACAGCAGGCTCGCCGCCAGGTAGAGCCCGAGCGCCAGCAGCAGCACCCGACTCAGGGCGCTGAAGTCGATGCCCACCCCGGGCACCACGTCCATCCGGGCCAGCATGTCGGCGAAGCTGTTGTTGCCGCTGGCCCGGGCCGCCGCGACGGCCTGCTCGGCGGTGGTGCCTGCCGGCAGTTGCCGACCGATCACCCCAGTGAAGATCAGGTCGGTGGCGTGGCCGAGGATCTTCGGCCCGGCAACGCTGAACCCGACACTCACCAGGGCCAACGTGATGATCGCGGCCAGGTGCAGTCGGTGCGAGCGCAGCCGGCCGAGCAACCGCCGGGCCGACGGCCCGAAGTTCATCGACTTCTCGGCGGGCATTCCGGCGCTCATCCATCCCGGGCCGCCGCGCTGACCGCCGGGCAGCCGCTTCGGCGTCGGCGCGCCAGTGCCGGTCTCCGGCGCGGTTTCCCCGCCTGGTTGCTGCGTGGTCTCGTCCGGCGTCCGTCCGTCGCCGGCCGGCTTCTGACTGGGTACGGCCGCGGTGCGCGGCTCGTCACGCTCGCTCATGCCGCCACCTCCGTGGTCTGCTGCGAGGCCACGATCTCGGCGTACGTCGGGCAGGTGTCCAACAACTCCGCATGTCGTCCCACTCCGACGACCCCTCCGTTTTCCAGGACGATGATCTGATCGGCGTCGATGATCGTGGAGACCCGCTGGGCCACGATGACCACAGCCGCCTGTGCGGTGACCGGCCGCAGGGCCGCTCGCAGCCGCGCGTCGGTGCCCAGGTCGAGCGCGGAGAACGAGTCGTCGAAGAGGTAGATCTCCGGTTGCCGGACCAGGGCCCGGGCGATGGCCAGGCGCTGCCGCTGCCCACCGGAGACCGTGGTGCCGCCCTGCGCGATCGGGGCGTCCAGCCCGCCGGGCATCTGGGCCACGAAGTCCCGGGCCTGGGCGATCTCCAGCGCCGTCCACAGCTCCTCGTCGGTGGCGTCCGGGTTGCCGTAGCGCAGGTTGCTGGCGACCGTTCCGGTGAACAGATACGGCCGCTGCGGCACCAGGCCGATGCGTCGCCACAGCTCGTCCGGCGCCAACTCCCGCACGTCCACCCCGTCGACCAGCACCGCGCCGTCGCTGACGTCGACCAGGCGGGGGATCAGCGACAGCAGCGTCGTCTTGCCCGCGCCGGTGCTGCCGATGATCGCCGTGGTGGTGCCCGGTGTCGCCCGGAAGGAGATGTCGCGCAGCACCGGCTCCACAGCGCCCGGGTACTGGAAGCGCACCCCGCGCAGCTCCAGCTCGGCTCGGGTGGGCAGCTCGGTGACCGGCGCGGCGGCCGGGACCACCGACGAGTCGGTGTCCAGCACCTCGACGATCCGCTCGGCGCAGACCGCCGCCCTCGGCACCATCATCAGCATGAAGGTGGCCATCATGACCGCCATCAGGATCTGCATCAGGTACTGCAGGAACGCGGTGAGCGCGCCGACCTGGATCGCGCCGGCGTCCACCCGCTGCGCGCCGAACCAGAGCACCGCCACGCTGGAGACGTTCAGCACCAGCATGACCACCGGGAAGATCAACGCCAGCAATCGACCGGTACGCAGCGCGGTCGCTGTCAGGTCGGCGTTGGCGACGGCGAAGCGGTCCGTCTCGTACGGCTCCCGGACGAACGCGCGGACCACCCGGATGCCGGTGATCTGCTCCCGTAGCACCCGGTTGACGGTGTCGATGCGGGTCTGCATCAGCCGGAAGCCCGGCACCATCCGACGGATGATCGCGCCGAGGGCGATGGCCAGCACCGGCACGCTGACGAGCATCAGCCAGGAGAGCCCGACGTCCTCACGCAACGCCATGAACACGCCGCCGACGCTCATGATCGGTGCGGCGACGAGCATCGTGCAGCTCATCAGCACGAGCATCTGCACCTGCTGCACGTCGTTGGTGTTGCGGGTGATCAGCGACGGTGCCCCGAACCGGGCCACCTCGCGGGCGGAGAAGCGGTTGACGTGCCCGAACAGTTCGGCGCGTACGTCGCGACCGAAGCCCATCGCGACCCGGGCGCCCAGGTAGACGGCGGCGATCGAGCAGACGATCTGGATCAGGCTGACCAGCAGCATCCAACCGCCGGTACGCACGATGTAGTCGGTGTCGCCGCGGGCCACACCCTGGTCGATGATGTCCGCGTTGAGGCTGGGCAGGTAGAGCGAGGCCATGGTGCCCACGAACTGGAGCAGCACGACAGCCAGCAACGGTCTCTGATAGGTGCGCAGTTGGCCGCGCAGGAGTCGGATCAGCACGCCGGGTCCTTCGTTTCGGTAGGGCGTCCGGTCATCCGCGGGTCGTCTCCGCTGCCGATGACCTCAAGCAGGAACTCCCGGATCACCTGGGCCTTCGCCGGGTCGGCGTCGACCGAGGTGAGGGGCCGTCCGGAGTGCATGAGCGCGCCGAGCGCGGCCACCCGTTCCCGCCCGGCGGGTGTGATGGCGAGTCGGATGCTGCGTCGGTCGCTGTCGTCGCGCTGCCGCTCGACCAGACCGTCGCGTTCGAGCGTGTCGACGATGCCGGTCAGGGTCGCCGGGCGGACGAACCCCTTCTCGGCGACCTTCCGGTGGGGTAGCTCGCCGTGCCGGGCGAGCGTCATCAGGGTGATCATGCCGGCCTGGGTGAGGCCGTGCTCCTCGGCGAGGTAGCGGTTCCACCGCTGCCCGACCAGGTGCCCGGCCACCACCAACAGTCGGCCGAGCGGCACGTCCTGGAGGGTCACGAGTTCCACGAAAAGTAGATTAGCCCCCTGATAGTCAGGCACCAAACGAAATTGCCGTGGCGGCGGCCACGAACACGACCTGCATTGCGGTGCGCTGCCCGAGCGGGGTGACCGGTCGGCCGGCGAGGGTCAGCTGCCGACGGGCGGCCGAGACGTTGGCCGGAAACATGGCGAGCATGAGCAGGCCGAGTCCGGCCGCCGCCACCCTGGCGGTCGCCGGGAGCAGCAGGCCGACCGCGCCGATCAGCTCCAGCACGCCGGTGACGGTGACCAGCAGATCCGGCCGGGGCAGTCGGGGCGGGACCATCGCGATCAATCCGGCGCGGCGCCGTCCTGCGAAGTGCGCGACGGCGGTCAGCGCGAACATCACGGCCAGCCCGACGCGCAGCGCGGCGATCCAGCCGTCGAGTGCGGTGATGCCGGCCAGGCCGGCGAGTCGGGCCAGTGCGGTGCCGGCGATCAGGGCGATCAGGGGTGCCATCGGAATCCTCCTCCTGGTGAACTTGTCAGTGGCAAGATTGCACGATGGAGTGACATCTTGTCAATGGCAAGATTAGGATCGGGGGGTGACCGACTCGCGCACCTACCACCACGGCGACCTGCGCCGCGCCCTGCTCGCCGCAGCGTTGGAGGCCATCGATGAGGTGGGGCCCGCCGCGTTGAGCCTGCGCGATCTGGCCCGTCGGGCCGGTGTCTCGCACGCCGCGCCCGCACACCATTTCGGCGACAAGGCGGGCCTGCTCACCGCGCTCGCCGCGCAGGGCTTCGATCTGCTGGCCCAGGCGTTGACCGCGGCGGATGGCGATCCGCTGGAGGCTGGCGTCGCCTACGTCGACTTCGCCGTCACGCGCCGCGCGTACTTCGAGGTGATGTTCCGGCCGGAGTTCTACCGGGCCGACGACGCCGAGCTGATCGCCGCCCGGGGCCGGGCCGGTGCCGTACTTCGCGCCGGGGTGGCGGCGCTACCCACCGGCAGTGCGCCCGTCGATCCCGGCCGGGACGCGCTCGCGGCCTGGTCGATCGCGCACGGCTTCGCCACCCTCTGGCTGGCCGGCGTACTACCCGACCGGGTGGGCGACAACCCTCGCGACGCAGCCCGCACAGTCCTACGCCGACTGGCGCCCTAACCCCCCACTCCCACCCCACCCCCTCACCGGTTGATCATGAAGTTATTGCCACGACACGCCGCTGCGGGAGGCAATAACTTCATGATCAACATGGGTGGGCGGGGTGGGGGGTGGGGGGTTACCAGCTGGTGGGGAGGGGCATTCCTTCGGTGAAGCCGGCGGCGCTCTGCACGCCGACGATGGCCCGCTCGTGGAACTGGGTCAGGTCCCGTGCGCCGGCGTAGGTGAAGGCGCTGCGTACCCCCGCGATGATCTCGTCGATCAGGTCCTCGACACCGGGGCGGGCCGGGTCCAGGTGCATCCGGGCCGAGGAGATGCCCTCCTCGAACACCGCCTTGCGGGCCCTGTCGTACGGGCTGTCGTCGGCGGTTCGGGCGCTGACCGCCCGAGCCGAGGCCATTCCGAAGCTCTCCTTGTACCGCCGGCCGTCCGCGTCGGTGTACAGGTCACCGGGGGACTCGTAGGTGCCGGCGAACCAGGAGCCGATCATCACGTTCGACGCGCCGGCGGCGAGCGCGAGCGCCACGTCCCGGGGGTGTCGCACCCCGCCGTCGGCCCACACGTGCCGGCCCAGTTGGCGGGCGGCGGCCGCGCAGTCGAGCACCGCGGAGAACTGCGGTCGACCCACGCCGGTCATCATCCGGGTGGTGCACATCGCCCCCGGGCCGACGCCGACCTTGATGATGTCCGCCCCCGCCTCCACCAGGTCGCGTACGCCCTCGGCGGTGACCACGTTGCCGGCCGCCACCGGCACCCCCGGGTCCAGCTTCCGGACCGCCTGAAGTGCGGAGATCATCCGTGCCTGGTGGCCGTGCGCGGTGTCCACCACCAACGTGTCCACCCCCGCCTCCAGCAGCGCCGAGGCCTTGCCGGTCACGTCCCCGTTGATCCCGACGGCGGCCGCGATCCGAAGCCGACCCCGGTCGTCCACGGCCGGCGTGTAGAGGGTGGCGCGCAACGCGCCCTGTCGGGTCAGCACCCCGACCAGCCGACCCTCGGCGTCCACCACCGGGGCGAGTCGGCGACGGCCGGCCGAGAGCAGATCGAAACCGGTACGAGGATCCGCGTCCGCCGGGACGGTGTGCAGCTCGGTGGACATCACGTGGCGCAACTGCGCGAAGCGGTCCACGCCGGTGGTGTCCGCCTCGGTGACCACACCCATCGGCCGGCCGGCGTCGTCGACCACTATCACCGCACCGTGCGAGCGCTTGGGCAGCAGGTGGATGGCATCGCCCACGGTCTCGGTCGGGCCCAGCGTGATGGGCGTGTCGTAGACCAGGTGGCGCTGCTTGACCCAGGCGACGACATTCGCCACCACCTCGATCGGAATGTCCTGCGGAATCACCGTGATGGCACCTCGGCGGGCGACCGTTTCCGCCATCCGCCGTCCGGCGACCGCTGTCATGTTCGACACCACCAGCGGAATGGTGGTGCCGGTGCCGTCGCCGGTGGAGAGGTCGACGTCGAGTCGGGAGCCAAGGTCGGAGCGGGCCGGCGCCATGAAGACGTCGGTATAGGTCAGGTCGTGCGCGGGAGCCGCGCCGTGAAGGAACCGCACCGGGCAATCATTCCCGCTCATGGCGAGTTCCACCGCCGGTGGTAGTGGAAAACACTCGCATCGTCGTTGGTCCTGGTCCGGTGGCGTCGTCGGTGCTCGCCGCAGGAGCCGGGCAGCAGCGCGGAAGATGCCACGGCGAGGCCGGCCGGGTACGAACCGGTCAGCCCAGCAGGAGCGCCACGGCGAGCCCGGCCATGACGACCGCGATGACCGCGTCCAGCACCCGCCAGGCGACGGCGCGGGCGAGCAGCGGTGCGAGGCGCTGCGCGCCGACGCCGAGCGCGGTGAACCAGACCACACTGGCCAGGGTGGCGCCGGCACCGAAGACCCACCGGTGCGGGTGTTGTTGGGCCACGCTGCCCAGGAGCAGCACGGTGTCCAGGTAGACGTGCGGGTTCAGGTAGGTGAAGGCGGCGCAGGCGAGCAGCGTCGCTGCCAACGTGGCCGGCGGCCGTTCGGTGGGCAGCAGGGTGCCGGGACGCAGGGCGCGGCGGGCGGCGAGCCCCGCGTAGCAGAGCAGGAAGGCCGCGCCGCCCCAGCGGATCGCCGTCAGCAGGCCCGGTCGGCCGGTCACCAGCGAACCGACCCCGGCCACTCCCGCCATGATCAGCAGCGCGTCCGAAGCGGCGCAGGTCAGCACCACGGGTACGACGTGCTCGCGGCGCAGGCCCTGTCTCAGCACGAAGGCGTTCTGGGCGCCGATGGCGACGATGAGCGCGATGGAGATCGAGAAGCCGGCGACGGCGGAGGTGAGCACGGAGTCGACGCTAGGACCGTCGACGGCCACCAGTCCAACTAAAGATTCTGACGCAACTTAAGCTCAGCTAATGGATGGTCTCGACTCGGCGCAGCTACGGACGCTCGCGGCGGTGGTGGCGGAGGGCAGCTTCGACGCGGCGGCCCGGCTGCTGCACGTCACGCCGTCAGCGGTGAGCCAACGGATCAAGGCGCTGGAGGAGACAGTCGGCCAGGTGCTGGTCCGCCGCGCCCGTCCGTGCGTGGCAACCGACGCCGGCCGTCCGCTGCTGCGCCTGGCCGGCCAGCTCGCGCTGCTCGAACGGGAGGCGCTGGCCGATGCCCGCGGCCCGCTGGCCGGCGGTGGTCGGATCCGCGTCGCCGTGGTGGTCAACGCGGACTCGCTGGCCACCTGGTTTCCCGCCGCGCTGGCCCGGTTGCCGCAGCGGGCCGGGCTCTCGTTCGACCTGCGGCAGGACGATCAGGACCACACCGCCGAGCTGCTCCGCGACGGTTCGGTGACGGCGGCGGTCACCGCCCAGCGGGACGCCGTGCAGGGCTGCCGGGTGCTGCGGCTCGGGGCCATGCGCTACCGCGCGGTGGCCAACCCGGAATTCGCGGCGTCCCACTTCGCCGGAGGATTCACCGCAGCCGCGCTGGCGAGCACCCCGCTGTTGGTCTTCGACCGGAAGGACCGGGTGCAGCACCGGTTCATCCGAGCGGTGGTCGGTCGGCCGCTCGACCCGCCGGTGCACTACGTACCGTCGGTGCCGGCGTTCAGCGAGGCGACCCGGCTCGGGTTGGGCTGGAGTCTGGTGCCGGAACAGCTCGCCGAGGCCGACCTGACCGCCGGTCGTTGCGTCGACCTCGTGCCGGGCCGACACCTCGACGTCCCGCTGTACTGGCAGCACTGGCGGCTGGAGTCGGACGTGCTGAACGCCCTGACCGCCGCCGTCCGCACGGTCGCCGCCGAAGCCCTGCGCTGAGCGCCAGCCGGATGGCTCAGGCGATGGTGCAGATGGGGGCACCGGCAGTGATCACGGCGCCGACCTCGGCGCTGAGACCGCTGACCGTACCCGCCTTGTGCGCGTGCAGCGGCTGCTCCATCTTCATCGCCTCCAGCACCACTACCAGGTCGCCCTCGGCCACTGTGTCGCCGTCCGCCACCGCGATCTTGACGATGGTGCCCTGCATCGGCGAGGTGAGCGCGTCGCCGCCGACCGGAGCACCGGCCTTGGCGCCGCCGCCGCGCCGGGTCGGCTTACGGGCGGCGGGTGCCGCTGTGGTCGTACTCCCGCCGAAGCCGGCGGGGAGGCTGACCTCGATGCGCTTGCCGCCCACCTCGACCACGACGGTGTCGCGTTCGGCCGGCGCCTCGGCGGCGCCGGCGGCGGCGGTGAACGGCGGCACCGTGTTGTGGAACTCGGTCTCGATCCACCGGGTGTGCACTGTGAACGGCTCGGCGGTGAACGCCTCGTCCCGCACCACGAGCCGGTGGAACGGCAGCGCGGTGGCCATCCCGTCGAGGACCATCTCGTCCAACGCGCGGCGGGCGCGCTCCAGCGCCTCGGTCCGCGTCTCACCCGTGATGATCACCTTGGCGAGCAGTGAGTCGAAGTTGCCGCCGATCACGTCGCCGGCCGAGATGCCGGTGTCGACCCGCACACCCGGCCCGCTGGGCAGGCGAAGCGCGGTGACAGTGCCGGGGGCGGGCAGGAAGTTGCGGCCCGGGTCCTCGCCGTTGATCCGGAACTCGATCGCGTGCCCGCGCGGCGTCGGATCCTCGGTGATCCGCAGCTTCTCGCCGTCGGCGATCCGGAACTGCTCGCGGACCAGGTCGATGCCGGCGGTCTCCTCGGTGACCGGGTGCTCGACCTGGAGTCGGGTGTTGACCTCCAGAAAGGAGATGGTGCCGTCGACGCCGACCAGGTATTCCACAGTGCCGGCGCCGTGGTAGCCGGCTTCGCGGCAGATCGCCTTGGCGCTCTCGTGGATCTGCGCGCGCTGGGCGTCGCTGAGGAACGGCGCGGGCGCCTCCTCGACGAGCTTCTGGTGACGTCGCTGCAACGAGCAGTCCCGGGTGCCCACCACGATCACGTTGCCGTGCTGGTCGGCGAGGACCTGCGCCTCGACGTGCCTGGGCTGGTCGAGGTACCGCTCGACGAAGCACTCGCCCCGACCGAACGCCGCGACCGCCTCGCGGGTGGCCGACTCGAAAAGCTGGGGGATCTCCTCCATCGTGCGGGCGACCTTGAGGCCGCGCCCACCGCCACCGAAGGCGGCCTTGATGGCGACCGGCAGGCCGTGGTCGACGGCGAAGGCCATCACCTCGTCCGGGCTGGCCACCGGGTCCGGGGTGCCGGGGACCAACGGTGCGCCGGCCCGCTGGGCGATGTGCCGGGCGGTGACCTTGTCGCCCAGGTCGCGGATGGCCTGGGGGGTGGGGCCGATCCAGGTCAGCCCGGCGTCGATGACGGCCTGGGCGAAGTCGGCGTTCTCACTGAGGAAGCCATAACCCGGGTGTACGGCGTCGGCGCCGGCCCGAGCGGCGACGTCGAGCAGCTTGTCGATGCGCAGGTAGGTCTCGGTGGCGCTGTCCCCGTCGAGCGCGTACGCCTCGTCCGCGAGGGTGGCGTGCAGGGCGTCGCGGTCGGAGTCCGCGTACACGGCGACGCTGCCCAGGTCGGCGTCGCGGCACGCGCGGATCACCCGGACGGCGATCTCGCCGCGGTTGGCGATGAGTACCTTGCGCACCTTCGTGGCTCCTCCCGGGCAGGTTACTGACGGGGAGTGTATCGGCCGCCCACGGCGGCCCTAACGATCGCTCAGTGTGGGATGCCGCACTGCGCCCGCCACGGTTTAGTCAAACTTGGCTATTACGCTTATCGGGTGTCTTCGACTCGGATGATGATTCTCGGTCTGGTGCGGTGGATGCAGCCCGTGCACGGCTACGACGTGCGCCGTGAGCTGCTGAGCTGGAGCGCCGACAAGTGGGCGAACATACAGCCCGGATCGATCTATCACGCCCTGCGCAAGCTCACCGAGGAAGGGCTGCTCCGCGCCGTCGCGACCGAGCAGGTGGGCGCCCGTCCGGCGCGGACCACCTACGAGGTGACGGTCAAGGGGGAGGACGAGTTCGAGACGCTGCTGCGTAACTCCTGGTGGACCATCAGCGAGCCCGCCGACCCGTTCGTGGCGGCCTTCTCCTTCCTGCCGGCCATGCCGCGCGCCGAGGCGGCCGCCGCCCTGCGTAACCGTGCCAACCTGCTGCGCGCCGGCGTCGAATCCATGCGCGCCTCGCTGGAGTCGGACTGGGTGCGCAACCGCAAGCCTGCGCACGTGGGCTGGATGTTCGAGCTGTGGTCGGCGCGAGCGGAGGCGGAGATGAGCTGGTGCGAGCGGATCGCCGAGCGGATCGATTCCGGAGTGTCGTACCTGCCTGCTGAGCTGGATGAAGCGCAGGGTTGGTCGGGGTGGCGGGACGGCGTGGAGCCGTCCGACACCGACGCGGAATAATCAACGTTGACTAAAAAAGCTATATCGCGTTAGCCTGCTGGCGGCACAGCGGGGGAGTGCGCCGTCCGGCGTCGTCCCACTCGACGGCCGGCCCGACCGGCCCGAACGACCAGGAGCAGAAATGATCGAGACCAGGGGGCTGCGGAAGTCGTTCCGCTCCCGCGCGGGTCGAGAGACGAAGACGGTGGACGCCGTGCGGGGCGTCGACCTTGACGTTGCCAAGGGCGAGATCTTCGGCTTCCTCGGCCCGAACGGCGCCGGCAAGACCACCACGCTGCGGATGCTCGCCACACTGATCGAGCCGGACGGCGGCGAGGCCACCATCGCGGGCGCGGACCTGCGCAAGGACCCGGCCGAGGTGCGCCGCCGCATCGGGTACGTCCCGCAGGGCGGCAGCACCTGGGACGAGTCCACCGCCCGCGAGGAACTGGTGCTGCACGCCCGGATGTACGGCATCAGCAAGGCCGACGCGCAGCGGCGCGCCGCCCGCGCGCTGGACGCCTTCCAGCTCACCGAGTACGCCGACCGCAAGTGCAAGACCTACTCCGGCGGCCAGCGGCGCCGGGTGGAGATCGCCCTCGGCATCATCCACGAGCCGAAGATCGTCTTCCTGGACGAGCCGACCACCGGCCTCGACCCGCAGAGCCGCGCCCACATGTGGGACGAGATCCGCCGGCTCCGCGCCGACGGGATGACCGTCTTCATCACCACGCACTACCTGGACGAGGCCGACGCCCTCTGCGACCGGATCGCGATCATGGACAACGGCGAGGTCGTGGCCGAGGGCACGCCGACCGAGCTCAAGCGGGAGATCTCCGGCGACGTGGTGCTGGTCGGTCTCGACCTGGCCGCCACCCCGCAGGCCGCCCAGACGCTCGACGGCGAGCCGTACGTCAACAAGCTGGAGACTGTCGACGAGGGCGGCCTGCGCCTCTACGTCGACGAGGGCGCCACAGCCATTCCGCAGGTGCTGCGCCGACTCGACCACGCCGGGCTGGAGCTGCGCTCGATCGAGCTGCACCGACCCAGCCTGGACGACGTCTTCCTCACCAAGACCGGCCGCTCGCTGCGCGAGTCCTGACCACCGGAGACGACTCTCATGAAATTCGCCCGTGACACGTGGCTGATCTTCCAGCGCCAGATCCAACTCCTGCTACGCAACCCGGTCTGGGTCTTCGTCGGCGTGTTCCAGCCGGTCATGTACCTGCTGCTCTTCGCCCCGCTGCTCAAGCCCGCACTGAACGCACCCACCCAGGCGGCCGCCTACAAGATCTTCGTACCGGGTCTGCTGGTGCTGCTGGCCATCTTCGGTGGCCTTTTCCAGGGCTTCGGCCTGATCGCCGAGCTGCGGGCCGGCGTCATCGAACGCTCCCGGGTCACCCCGATCAGCCGGCTCGCCCTGCTGCTCGGCCGCTCGCTGCGCGACGTGGTCTCGCTCCTGGTGCAGGCGGTCATCATCACGCTCCTGGCGCTCATCTTCGACCTGCGGGTGTTCATCGGGGACCTGCTGCTGGCGTACCTGATGCTCGCCCTGATCGCCCTCATGACCTCGGCCGTCTCCTACGGCGTCGCCCTCAAGGTCAAGAGCGAGGATGCGCTGGCCCCGCTGATGAACACAGTGGCTCAGCCGGTGCTGCTGCTCTCCGGCATCCTGCTGCCGCTGACCTTCGCACCCGGCTGGTTGCAGGGCATCGCCAACTGGAACCCGTTCTCCTGGGCGGTCGACGGCACCCGGGCGCTGTTCGCCGGTGACCTGGGCAGCGACAAGGTCTGGCAGGGCCTCAGCATCACCGCGGTCCTCGCCGCGCTGGGTGTCTACTGGGCCGCCCGCCAGTTCGCCCGCAGCGTCCGCTGACGCCGACTTTCGCTGTTCCTTGATATTGGGGTGTCCCCTGGTGGGGACACCCCAATACCGTGTTCAGCGGTTGCCGGCGGTTGCCGGCGGTCGGCGGCGGTCGGCGGTTGTCGGCGGTCGGCGGTTGTCGGCGGTCGGCGGCGGTCGGCGGTTGTCGGCGGTCGGCGGTTGTCGGCGGTCGGCGGTCAGCGGACCCGGGCGAGGGTGAGGCCGTCCGCGATCGGCAGCATCACCGGGTCCACCCGCACGTCCGCGAGAACCTCGTCGTTGAACGCGGCGATGGCCCGATCGCCAGCGTCCTGCGGGGCGATCACCCGCCCTCCCCGCAACACGTTGTCGACGGCGATCACCCCACCCGGACGCATCCGGGGCACCAACTCCGCCCAGTAGATCGGGTAGCCGGTCTTGTCGGCGTCGATGAACGCGAAGTCCAGGTGCCGCTCGTGCGGCAGCTCCCGCAGCCCGTCCGCTGCCGGGCCGATGCGCAGGTCGATCAGATCCTGCACGCCGGCCCGCGCCCAGTAGCGCCGGGCGATGCCGGTGAACTCCTCGGAGATGTCGAAACAGGTCAGTCGCCCGCCCTCGGGCAACCCGCGGGCGATCGCCAGTGACGAAAGCCCGGTGAACGTGCCGACCTCGACGGCCTGCCGCACGTCGAGCAGCCGGGTGAGGAACGTCAGGAACGCGGCCTGCTCCGGAGCCACCTGCATGGCGGCGTGCTCCGGCAACACCGACCGGGTCTCCTCGGCCAGGTCACTGATGATCTCGTCCGGCGGGGAGCCGTGTGCGACCAGATAGGCGTGCAACTCGTCGGTGAGCGGGATCGACTTGGTGGTCATGACCGGACGTTACCGAGCGGCTCGACCATCTGGCCGCCCGGCGCGACAGTCGTCCACAGGTCGGTGATCCGCAGATCCAACTCGGCGAGGAGCCGGCGCAACAGCGGCATCGACAACCCGACCACCGTCCCCGGGTCACCCTCGATCCGTTCCACGAACGGCCCACCCAGCCCGTCGATCGTGAACGCGCCGGCCACCGCCAGCGGCTCACCAGTGGCCACGTACGCGGCGATCTCGTCGTCACTGACGTCAGCGAAGTGGACAGTGGTCGACGCGACAGCCTCCGCCCGCCGACCCGCAGTAGCGTCGACCAGGCAGTGCCCGCTGTGCAGCACGCCGCTGCGTCCCCGCATCCGCAGCCACCGCCGGGTCGCGTCCGCCGCATCCGCCGGCTTGCCGAGGATCTCCCCGTCGAAGGCGAGCACCGAGTCGCAGCCGATCACCAACGTCCGCTGATCGGCGGTCGCGTTCAGCCGGGTCAACACCGCCTGTGCCTTCAGGCGAGCCAACTCCAGGCACAACTCCTCGGCCTGCTCGGTCACCACCAGGGACTCGTCCACCCCACTGACCAGCACCTCGGGCTCGACGCCGGCAGCCTGGAGCAACTTACGACGGGCAGGGCTCGCCGATGCGAGCACGAGGCGAAGCGGCAAAGTCTCAGACACCAGCCCGACGTTACCGCCCAGCCCCCCACCAAGACCGACACCCCGCCCGTACCCGTACTCCCCAGCCGCCGGGCGGGCGGCCCGGCGTCGTGCGGCTCGGTGGTCGTTCGGCCCCGGTGGTCGTGCGGCTCGGTGGCCGGGCGTCCTTGATCCACTCGACTTTCAGAAAGACGCGGTATCCCCTCTCCCCGGACACCGCGGTTTCCTGAAAGTCGAGTGGATCACCGCTTCGTTGATAGATCAGCGACTGATTCTGGGCGGCGGATCATCACTACGCCGCCGTCGCCGCGCTATCACGGCCCACCCGACCCCGGCAGCCACGAGCACCCCGAGCGTGGCCAGGCCGCGCGCGGTTGCGCCATCGCTCCCATCCCCCGGCTGAGCGGCAGCCGTCGTGGTCGGGCCAGCACCGGCCGGAGCGCTCACCGATTCAAACCCGAGCGGCGGTACGTCTGCCGTCAGCGCCGCCACAAGATCGATCACTCCATAGCCGTACTCGTCGTCACGCCCAGGAGGGCCCTTGTCGATGGCGGTAGCCGTGAGTCGGTGCGCCACCTCCCGGGCGGGCAGATACGGGTACTTGGACCTGATCAACGCAGCCGCACCCGCCACGATCGCCGTCGCGCTCGAGGTGCCAGTCCCCTTCGAGTATTTCCCGTCGTAGCTGGTGCTATAGATGTCGACCGCAGGAGCGACCACATCGATATTCGGTCCAGTGACCGAGATGGCGGCATGTTGTCCGGCGCGATCGACACCCCCAACCGCGATAACACCCTCTTCGCTGGCCGGATACGCAGTTGGGCTGTGGGGTGAGTTACCCACTGATGCCACAACTATGATGTTCGCTGCAAGGGCGGATTTGATTGCCCGGACGAGGCGCGGTGTCGATGCGCCTCCGCTTGAGATGCTAATTACTTGAGCACTGTTGGCGATCGCATATTCTACGGCCGCAGCGAGATCATCGGCTTCGCCGAAATTATCCGCGCTAGCGGCCTTTATCGGGAGAATTTTGGACTTAGGTGCGATGCCGAGTGCGCCTGAACTTTTGCCCCTGCCGTGCGCCGCAATTAGCCCTGCCATGCTCGTGCCGTGACTGTTCGGATCCTGCCGGCCATCTCCCGAGCCACCCGCCACGGTGTCTGTGCCCTTGAGTAGATTCCTAGCGAGGTCGGGGTGAGGATCGACGCCAGTGTCCGGAACCGCGACGATAACTCCCTCGCCTTGGCTGACCGCCTGTGCTCGGGAGACATTCAGAAAGCGAAGGTGCCACTGGTTGTCTCGAATGCGCTCGGCTTGGTCGGGCCCTACCGTGCCGGGTACCGAATACGGCCGATCCTCCGCAATCGTCCCGTGGCTTGCGATCGGCAGGGCCATTGCGACCAGAATGGCTCGGGTAATGAGTAGCATTACCGCGAGAAGCCGATAGCCGGGCCTGGATCAATGGGTCCTTCGTCGTCGGGTGGCCGGACTATTGGGGTCACCCCCTTTTCAACCTCCCACGGGTTATCCGGATCCCAGTGGCGTGAGCTGTTATCAGTCTGTCTGCGGGCGCTCGGCCGCGCAGGGTTTGACTGCATATACCCGGGACTCGTCAGGCCGGGGCCACCGCCGATTGGGGGGACGCTCTGTGCCGCTGAAAAGCTGCGACCCGCGCCAGGTCGAGAACCAGCTCCTCCGCTGGGTGCAGTGCCCGCACCTCCACCCCCAATCACGCCGCCAATCGGGTTGACGCGGCGGGCTGAGTTCGGCCCTGACCCGGGCTGGCCCAAACCGATTGATGGTGGACCTCCGATGATGCCTCCCGGCGGCATCGCTTTGTTGGAAACCGGGGGCGTCGATCGAGGGGCAGGGCTTGCGGCCCCAGCCTGCGGCCTGCCGATTGACCCTGGCGGCGAGTGCGGGGCCAACTCGCCAACGGGTCGCATTGAGATGCCGGGCGGCGGGGCTATAGGGGCACCGGGGGACGCTGGCGGAGGGCTTGCCAACCCAGCTGGACTTGGGTTCGGCATGCTTGGCGTTAAAGCCGTGCCCACCCCACCCAGTATGGGCCCGACGCTCGGGGGAGTCAGGGCAGGCGTAGGTCCCGCAGGAGTTGTTGCTGGAGTTAGCGATGGCGGGGCCGCTGGCGCTATTGGCACTGGGAAGACTGGGGGAATGACCGGGCTCTGCGCGCTCGTGTCATAAACGTCGGGATCGTTTGGCTGATGGCCGGGTCGACGTGGCGGCGGGGGTGGTTTTTGGAGGGTGGCTTGGGCTTGCTGGAGCTCGCCGCTCAGGCTGAACATCATGGATCGGGCCTGCACGTTGAGCCGTTCCAGTTCCCCGTCAGCAACAGGCGGCGTGGTAGTCCGGTTGCCCATTACCGCTTTCGGGTCGGCGACCATCGACTCGTACGCCTGCTTCTGCTGGAATTTGGTCGCGTACTCCTCGTGGATCTTGCGGAGTGCGGCGCGGGTGGTGCCGATGGCCTGGGTTGCGGCGGAGAGTGCGGTGTAGTTCGCGGCGGCGGCGTCGTGGGTGCGCTGCACCTTGTCGATGAGTGCGTCGAGTTCGGCGAGGTACGTGCGGGAGGCGGCGCTGGTCTCGGGGGGCCATGCCTCGGCGAGTCCGCGTCGGTACTGCTGGAGGCGGCCGAGGTGGGTTTGTGCCAGGTCGCAGACCTTGCGCCAGCCGGCGACCTGTTTCCAGTGGTTGGTGGTGTCGTGGTCCTGGAGGCAGGCCCACATGCTGTTGACGTCCATGAGGTGCCAGTCGGTGAGGCCGGAGGTGCGGCCGGTGCCCCGTTCGATCACGGCAACACCACCGGTCCTTCGGTGTCGGGACCGGTCGGGTCGGTCAGCATCGACGTGGGGCCGCCGGGCAGCATGTTCAAAGGGTTGGCGAGGGCTCGTTGCACGTCCACCACTCGGGCGGCGGTGAAGGCGTCGCTGTCGGCGTAGTGGGTGGCGACCTGGTCGGCGGCGGCGGCCAGGTGGCCGGTGGCGCCTCGGACGGCGTACACCATGTCGGCGGTGGCCTGCTGCGTCTCGTGGTGCGCGTGCAGGAAGGTGACCAGCTCGATGAAGGCGTCGCAGGGGTTGGGCACCTTCGCTGACATGTCTTCGGCGATGTACGACAGGTGCGGCGCGTAGTTGCTCTCAACCTCGGCGGCGAGCCGGTCGGCGAACTCTCTGAGCTGGCTGATGTCGGCTTCGATGCCGCCGTAACCGCGTAGCCAGGGTGCTGGCCGGTCCTCTTCGGGGATCATGGATCCTCCCTACCCGTAGCGGCACCGTTTCCCTGAGTGAGGTTAACGGCTCAACGCCACCCTGACAGCCCCCGTACGTGGTGGGTGTCGGGTCAGCGGGGCAGGCCGGCGGCGCGCCAGCCGCGGGAGTTGCCCGGTCGACTGCTGCGCGCCCATGCGGACGCGGTCACCGGCGCGGGGGTGGCGGCCGGTCGGGTTCGGACGATGATCGCCCCCACCAGAGCGGCCAACTCCTCGGCGGTGGGCACGCCGCGGACGACCCGGAACAGCGGCTCTTCGGCAGACATGCCGCCAGGGTACGCGGCCGAAAGTTACGGGGACCGCACAGTGGCGTGCCGGCGGTGTGAGCGTCAGCGGGTCCGGGTACCGTCTCACCGATGTCGAACGCGCTTCCCCAACTCGTCGCTGACCGATACCGGCTCCTGTCGCCGCTCGGCCAGGGCGGCATGGGCCGGGTGTGGAAGGCGCGCGACGAGGTGCTGCACCGGGACGTCGCCATCAAGGAGTTGGTGCCGCCGCCCGGTCTCACCGACGAGGAGCGCCGCGAGATGCGCGAGCGTTCGTTGCGGGAGGCGCGGGCCATCGCCCGGCTCAACCACGCCAACGTCGTCCGCATCTTCGACGTGCTGCGCACCGACGGCGATCCGTGGATCGTCATGGAGTACGTGGCGTCGAGGTCGTTGCAGGACACTCTCGCCGAGGACGGCCCGGTGTCGGTGGCCCGCACTGTGGAGATCGGCCTGGGCGTGCTGGGTGCGCTCAGCGCCGCGCACAAGGCGGGTGTCATGCACCGCGACGTGAAGCCCGGCAACGTGCTGCTCGGCGACGACGGTCGGGTGGTGCTGACCGATTTCGGTCTCGCCACGATCCCCGGCGACCCCAACGTGACCCGCACCGGCATGGTGCTCGGCTCGCCGGCGTACATCTCGCCGGAGCGGGCCCGGGACGGCACCGCCGGTCCGGAGGCCGACCTGTGGTCGCTGGGCGCGACGCTCTACGCGGCTGTCGAGGGCAAGTCGCCGTACGCCCGACCGTCGGCGATCGGCACCCTGGCCGCGTTGGCCACCGAGCCGATTCCGCCACCGAAGAACGCCGGTCCGCTGAAGGCCGTCCTCAACGGGCTGCTGCGCAAGGACCCGAACGAGCGGATCACCGCCGAGGTGGCGGAGCGCTTGCTGCGTCGCGCCGGGGGCAAGCGGTCGCGCGGGATCTCACTGCTCGATGGCGTACGCCGGCCCGGGCCGAACGGTCCGCGCGAGCCGCGCCTGCCGGTGGTGCCGGCCCCGCGACCGGCCGAGAGTGTCGACCGGCCGGTGTCGCCGCCACCGGCCGCCGCCGCGACCACCTCAGCTGCCACCTCTGCTGCCGCCGCGACCCCAGCCGCCGATGCCACGCCGACGGCCGTCGTTTCCTCCGGTGCGGCCGCCGACCCGACCGCCCTGGTGTCGGGCGAGTCGACCGCGGCGGCGCCGGCCGAGCCGACCGCCACGATCGACCGTCCGTCCGCTGCCGAGCCGACCGCGAAGGTCACGGCAGCGCCCGACACGAGCGGCGCGCCCGACACGAGCGGCGCGCCCGACACGAGCGGCGCGCCCGACACGAGCGGCGCGCCCGACACGAGCGGCGCGCCCGACACGAGCGGCGACGGTACGACGAACGTCGACGACGAGCCGACTGTTGTCGACGGCCCGCCAGTGGCTCCGGAGCAGCGCAAGCCGACCACGCCGACGTCGCTGATGCCGCCGCTGAGCCCGGCCGGCCGAGCGCCGGTGCCGCCCTCGGACGGCACGAAGCCGAACAACCCCAGACGCAACCTGCTGATCGGTGCCGTGGTCGCCCTGCTGCTGATCGGCCTCGTGGTGGTCGTGCCGATGCTCACCAAGGACGACCCCAAGACCCCGCAGGCCAACCCGACCGGTGCTGCCGCGACCTCGGGGGCCGCGCCGACCTCCGCTTCCGCGCCAGCGTCGCCCACTACCGGTGCCCCCAGCCCGTCGACCTCGGCCACCCCCTCGGCCGACCCGAACGCGCTGCCGGCGGGCTGGAAGCTGCACAAGGACCCCGAAGGCTTCTCCCTGCCGATTCCCGATGGTTGGGTGCGCCGCGACGCTGGTCGGAACACTGTCGTCTTCGACGAGTCCAACGGGCCGGGGGAGCTGCTCGTCCAGTGGACCCCCACGCCGAAGAAGGACGCATACGCCGACTGGAAGAGCATCGAGGGCGGCCGCAAGAACGAAGTCACCAACTATCAGTACCTAGACATCGTGCGCTGCAACTTCTGGAAGACCTGTGCGGACTGGGAGTGGCTGGAGACCCGGGACGGGCAGCGGATCCACGTCCGCAACCGGGGGTTCGTGACGGCCAGCAACCGGGGCTACGCGCTGCGGTGGGAGATCGCGGAGAAGGACTGGCAGGCCAACCTGCCGAACTTCGACCGGATCGCCAAGGGTTTCGTGCCCGACCGCCAGGACTGAAACTGATTCGCATGACCTTGCGTCGTCGTGGGTAATTGACCTTCGACGACGGAAGGAGGCACGACATGGGTTACCGACGGAGGGACGCTCGGCCCCGGCTGGCACTGTGGATGCTCGTGGCGCTCGGCGACGCGATCCTGCTGCTGGTCAGCGCGGGGGTTTCGGTGCTCGTCGCACTGCTCGGCGTCGTGATCGTTGCCGGTTTCGGCGTTGCCGCCTGGCGGATGCCCCGCCGGGGTGCCCTGGCTCGTGAGGACGCTGTGGTGCCGGCCCTGAGCCGGCGGCGGGCCTGACCCGTGACCGGTGGTGTGGCGGCAGCCGGACCGATTGTCGACCGTGTGGTGACAGTCGATCCCGCTGCCGCCAACGGCCCGGTCAGGTGTTGTTGGCCAACGCGATCAGGCGGCTCCGGTCACCGTTCCAGTAGTTCCGGTCCACGTTGCCGCTGATCCCGGAGACCGCGCCGGTGCTCGTGTACTGCCAGAAGCTCCACACCGGCGCGCCGGCCGGCAGGGCGCCGGGGGTGCTCGACCAGCGGGCCAGCCAGAGCGGGTGGTTCGCCCACGGGCCGGTCCAGCTGCCGGTGCACTGGTTCCACCAGCTCGTGGTGGTGTAGATGACCGCGTACCGGCCGGTGCGGGAGCGGTAGGTGTTCAGGAAGTCCTGCACCCAGTTGCGCATTCCGGTCGTGCTGAGCCCGTAGCAGTAGCCGCCGGCGTACGGGTTGCCCTCGATGTCCAGCGCGGCCGGCAGGGTGCGGCTGTCGGCGGACCAGGCCCCGCCGTTGGAGGCCAGGTAGTTGGCCTGGGTGGAGCCGGCGGAGATGTTCGGGCGGGCGAAGTGGTACGCCCCGCGGATCACCCCGGCGTTGTACGCGTTGACGTAGTTGGCGTTGAAGTTCGGGTCCTTGTAGCTGGTGCCCTCGGTCGCCTTGATGAAGGCGAACTGGATGCCCGCGTTGCGGACACTGGTCCAGTTGATGCTGCCCTGGTAGCGGGACACGTCGACACCGGGTGTGGTGGCTGCGGCCGCCGGTCCGGCGGTCGCTACCAGGGCCGCCGCCGCGGTGGCGAGGACGGTGAGGCCGGCCGCGAGCGCGCGGCGCAGCGTTGATGAGGTACGGGCCATGAGTTCCTCCAAGGACGTCGCTCTATCGACACCCATCTTTGGAGATAAGTGCCCTAGATCACAAGTGCGACTGAAGAAAGCTTCATCGACGGCCGTTGGTCGTCCCGGCCTCGATGCTGTTTGCCAGCTGGCGCGACACCCGCTGGTGCCGTCGGCTCGGTGCAGGGCTCACCAGCAGGCTGCCGACGAGCAGTTCGATCCGGTCGGACGTCTCGCCCAGGGCGAAGTAGTCGGCCTCGGTCCACAGGCCGACGTGCGACTCCAGGGGGCTGCGCTCACCTGCGTCCGCCTCCCGCTTCACTCGCCACCCGATACTTTCACCGGATACGAGCCGGTGCCTCGGGAGCGACACGGAACGCCGCCGGTAGGCTCGCGCCCCATGATGTCGATCGACGGTCTGGGCGACCTGTGGGACACGCTGTTCGGCGCGCAGCCGGACCCGCCAGCGCTACTGGTGCTGATCACCGGGGCCGTAGCACTGGTGGTGGTCTCCACTCGGCTGCCGTGGCGGATCGCCCGTAACGCCATCACCATCGCGCACGAGGGCGGGCACGCCCTGGTCGCCCTGCTCACCGGCCGCAAGTTGCGCGGCATCCGGTTGCATTCGGACACGTCCGGGCTGACGCTCTCCGCCGGCCGTCCCACCGGACCGGGCATGATCCTCACCCTGCTCGCCGGATACGTCGCGCCGCCGCTGGTCGGGCTGGCCGGCGCCTGGCTTCTCGGCGGTAACCGGATCACCCTGCTGCTCTGGGTGGCCGTGGCGCTGCTGTTGGCCATGCTCGTCATGATCCGCAACGTCTTCGGCGTGGTGTCGCTGCTGGTCACCGGCGCGCTGGTGTTCGCCGTCTCGTGGTACGCGACGCCGCAGGTCCAGGCCGCTTTCGCGTACACCGGGGTGTGGTTTCTGCTGCTCGGTGGGGTGCGGCCGGTGGTCGAGCTGCAACGGCTGCGTTCGCGGGGCCGGATGCCCGCCTCGGACGCCGACCAACTCGCCGGCCTCACCCCGTTCCCGGCGTTCTTCTGGGTGAGTGTCTTCGCCCTGGTCAACCTGGCGGCCCTGATCGCCGGCGCGCTCCTGCTCGCTGGCCCGTTCCTCCCCAACCCCTGACAGTCCCGCCCGCCGCCCGGGTCGATCATGGAGTTGCGGTGGGCCACAAAAACCGCGATCAGTCCTCATTCGGGCACCACAACTCCATGATCGACGGCGGGGGGCGTGGGCGTGGGGCGTGGGCGGGGCAGGGTGGGGAGGGGAGGATTTGGGCATGCGATACGTGATTATCGGGGCGGGTGCGGTCGGCGGGACCATCGGCGTACGGCTGGCCCAGGCCGACCGGGACGTGACAGTGGTGGCCCGGGGCGCCCACCTGGACGCGATCCGCGCGCGGGGTCTGAGATTGCGGCAGCCCGACGGTGAGGTCACCGCCCGGCTCGCCGCGGTGGACCGGCCCAGTGACCAGCCGCTGCCGGCGGACACAGTGCTGATCCTCACCGTGAAGTCGCAGGACACTGCCGGCGCGTTGGCTGCCTGGGTGGACGCGCCGGTGGTCGGCGGCGGCACGGCGGGCGAACGTCTGCCGCTGGTGACCGCACAGAACGGGGTGGCCAACGAGCGGGCCGCGCTGCGCCTCTTCGCCGACGTGCACCCGGTCTGCGTCTGGCTGCCGGCCACCCACCTGGACCCGGGCGTGGTGGTCGCCAACGGGTACCCGCATCCCGGGATGCTCCACATCGGGCGGTACCCGGGGGGCGTCGACGACACCGACCGGGGGATCGCCACGGACCTGACCGCCGCCGGGTTCGTCGCCCCGGTCCGCGCCGACGTGCTGCGCTGGAAGTACGGCAAGCTGCTCAGCAACCTGGGCAACGGCCTACAGGCGTTGCTCGGCCGGGACATCCCGGACGCGCTGGTCGAGCGGGTACGCGCCGAGGGTGTCGCCGCGCTCGCCGCTGCCGGCATCTCGCACACCTCACCGGACGAGGAGAAGGCCGAACGCGGCGACCTGGTCGGGCAGCGCCCTGTCGACGGCGAAGCCCGCTCCGGCGGCTCCACCTGGCAGAGCCTGGCCCGGGGCACCGGCTCGACAGAGGTCGACCACCTCAACGGTGAGATCGCGCTGCTCGGCCGGTTGCACGGCGTACCGACACCGGTCAACGTCGCCGTGCAGCGGGCCGTACGCCGGGCGGTCCGGGAGCGGATCGGGGCCGGCGCGTTCCCACTCAGCGAGCTGGAAAAGTCGATCGCCTGACCGGGCAACCAACGGCCCTTGCCGGTGCGTGTTCCCAGCGACCGACACGGGGAGGTAGCGGGTGCCGGACGTCGACGGGTTCGACGAGTTCTACCGGGGGAGTCGGCAACGACTCCTCGGGTTCGTCTACGCCCTAACCGGCGATCGGGGTGAGGCGCAGGACGCCGTGCAGGAGGCGTACGTCCGGGCGTGGCAGCGCTGGTCGACAATCAGCGCGTACGACGACCCGGAGGCGTGGGTGCGGGTGGTGGCCAGCCGGATCGCCGTGAGCCGGTGGCGCAGCCTGCGTAGCCGCGCCCGCGCCTACCTGCGACACGGGGCCACCGAGACCGTTCCCGGGCCGGGCACCGACACGGTCGCCGTGGTCGCCGCCCTGCGTCGACTGCCTGAGGAGCAACGCGTCGCCATCGCCCTGTACTACCTGGTTGGCATGCCGGTCGCCGAGGTCGCGCGGGAGACCGCGGCCCCGGTGGGCACCGTCAAGGCCCGTCTCTCCCGGGGGCGTACCGCGCTCGCCGGCCTGCTCGCCGTCTCTGATCTGGAGGAGGCTACCGATGCGTGACGACCCGACGTTCGTCGAACAGATCCAGCGGGACCTGCAGGACGTGCGGTGGCTCGGCCCGGAGGAGATCCGCTCCCGGGCCCGCCGCCGCGGCCAGCGCAAGATCGTGGTGGCCACCGTCGTGCTGGCCCTCGCCGGGGTTTCCGCGGTGGCGGTCGCCGCCCCGAGGAAGTCTGCGCCGCCGGTTCATCCGGCCGCCGCGCCCTCCGCCGCGCCGACCCGGCACGAGATCGCCACCGAGGCCCTGTTGCAACCGGCTGACCTGCCGCAGCAGGTCGACGTGCAGCTCAGCCAGTCGGGCCTGGGCGAGCCGGTCCTGCTGGACCGCATGCTCGGTGCCTGCCGGACCAGTCAGGGGCGATCGGACGGCTTGCAGTATTCGATCCTGTCCCGCTCGCAGACCCTGGTGCCGAAGCGCGCCGCGGCAGTCCTCACCCAGTCCGATGGTCTGGTCACGCAGGATCTCTACCGGCTGACTCCGGACGCCTCCATTCAGCTTCTCGCCACCATGGACGACCTGGTCGCACCGTGTGCCGAATGGACCAGCGTCGGCGAATACAAGGCGCAGGGCGCAACAGGCACCGCGTCGGCGACGCACCGCTGGGCGGTGACCCAGCGGGACTTCGCCGGTGACGGGGCTGCGCTGCTGCGGCACACCGGTTCGCAGCCCGTCGACCGGAAGACGGGCAAGCCCATCGCCGCGCCACCTCGGCCGACCATTACCGCGGTGGTCCGGGTGGGCGACCTGATCACCGTGCTCAGCCTCCGACAGACGGGCACCGAGCTGGACCTGCGCCGATTGGCGGAGGTCGCCGCCCGCCGGATGTGCGTCGCCGCCAACCCAGCCTGCTGACCACTGTCGATCCGCGCAACCTCGGAGTTGTTGCCCGCCGCCCGGAGGCAGCTTCTCGTGAAGTTGCGCGGATCGACCAGCCTCAGAGCGGGATGTTGCCGTGCTTCTTGGGCGGCAGGGTTTCCCGCTTGGTCCGCAGGACGCGCAGCGCCCGGACGATCTGGGTGCGCGTCTCGTGCGGAGCGATCACCGAATCGATGTACCCGCGCTCGGCGGCCACGTACGGGTTGGCAAGGGTGTCCTCGTACTCGGCGATCTTCTCGGCCCGGACCGCCGCCGGGTCCTCGGCCCCGGCCAGCTCGGAGCGGTAGAGGATGTTCACAGCGCCCTGCGCGCCCATCACGGCGATCTGCGCTGTCGGCCAGGCGAAGTTCAGGTCCGCGCCGAGGTGCTTGGAGCCCATCACGTCGTACGCCCCGCCGTACGCCTTGCGGGTGATCACGGTGACCTTGGGGACGGTCGCCTCGGCGTACGCGTAGATGAGCTTCGCGCCCCGGCGGATGATGCCGTCCCACTCCTGACCCGTGCCGGGCAGGAAGCCGGGCACGTCCACGAAGGTCAGCACCGGGATGTTGAACGCGTCGCAGGTGCGGACGAACCGGGCGGCCTTCTCCGAGGCGGCGATGTCCAGGGTGCCGGCGAAGTGCATCGGCTGGTTGGCCACCACACCGACAGGTCGCCCCTCGACCCGGCCGTAGCCGACCACGATGTTCTGCGCGTAGAGCGGCTGGACCTCCAGGAACTCCCCGTCGTCGACGACGTGCTCGATGACGGTGTGGATGTCGTACGGCTGGTTGGCCGAGTCCGGGATCAGGGTGTCCAGCTCCCGGTCCTCGTCGGTGACCTCAAGCGAAGCGGGGGCCTCGACGACGACCGGCTCGTCGAGGTTGTTCGACGGCAGGTACGACAGCAGTGCCTTGACGTAGTCGACAGCGTCCTCCTCGTCACTGGCGAGGTAGTGCGCGTTGCCGCTGCGGGAGTTGTGCGTACGGGCGCCGCCCAGCTCCTCCATGCCGACGTCCTCGCCCGTCACCGTCTTGATCACGTCGGGGCCGGTGATGAACATGTGCGAGGTCTGGTCGACCATCACTGTGAAGTCGGTGACCGCCGGGGAGTAGACGGCGCCGCCGGCACAGGGCCCCATCACCAGCGAGATCTGCGGGATGACGCCGGACGCCCGTACGTTGCGGAAGAAGATCTCGCCGTAGAGGCCGAGCGAGACGACACCCTCCTGGATGCGCGCGCCGCCGGAGTCGTTGATGCCGACCACCGGGCAGCCGATCTTCATGGCCAGGTCCATCACCTTGACGATCTTCTCGCCGAAGACCTCGCCGAGCGAGCCACCGAAGACCGTGAAGTCCTGCGCGAAGACGCACACCTGCCGGCCGTCCACCGTGCCGTAGCCGGTGACCACACCGTCGCCGTACGGGCGGTTCCGCTCCAGCCCGAAGGCAGTGGACCGGTGCCGGGCCAGCTCGTCGAGTTCGACGAAGGAGCCCTCGTCGAGCAGCATCTCGATCCGCTCCCGGGCGGTCTTCTTGCCGCGCGCGTGCTGCTTCTCCACGGCGCGGGCCGACCCGGCGTGCACCGCCTCGTCGACCCGGCGCTCCAGGTCCGCCAGCTTGCCCGCGGTGCTGTGCATGTTGGTCCCGGTCTCGGTAGTCACCCAGGGAATATAACGATGGTTCAGGTGGGTGCCGCTGTGCAGTACGCCTCAGTGTCGACCGGAGCACCGCCGTAGGCTGGCGGAATGTCGGGCTCCCCGTACACGAATCTGGACCGTCCGCCGCTGTCGGCGGTCCGGCTGCGCCGCGCGTTGACCGCACCGAACGGGCCGTGGGCCCGGCTGGAGCTGCGTGCCGAGACCGGCTCCACGAACGCCGACGTGGCCGAGGCCGCCCGGGCCGACGAGCCCGAGGGCCTGGTCGTGGTCGCCGAGCGGCAGACCGAGGGGCGCGGCCGGCGCGGTCGGGTCTGGCAGTCGCCGGCGCGGGCCGGCATCGCGACGAGCGTCCTGCTGCGGCCCGGCGAGGCAGTGCCGGATCGCGGCTGGCTGCCGGCGGCACCCACCGGGTACGGGTGGCTGCCGTTGCTGGCCGGCGTCGCGCTGGTCGAGGCGGTGGCCCGGCTGGCCGAGCTGGAAGCCACCCTCAAGTGGCCGAACGACCTGCTGATCGACGACGCGAAGTGCGCGGGCGTGCTGGCCGAGGCGGTGCCCGGACGGGCGCCGGACCAACCGCCGGCGATCGTGCTGGGCATCGGGCTCAACGTGACGTTGCGCGCCGACGAGCTGCCGGTGAATCCGACCGGGCTGCCGGCCACCTCGCTCCAGCTGGCCGGCGCGGTGGCCACCGATCGGGATCCGCTGCTGCGGGCGCTGCTGCGGGCGGTCGCCGACTGGTACGACCGTTGGCGTTCGGCGGGCGGCGACGCGGTGGCCAGCGGCCTGCGCGACGCCTACCTGGCGGCCTGCGCGACGATCGGCCGCGAGGTACGCGTTCTGCTCCCCGACGGCGATTCCCTGACCGGCACCGCCACCGGAGTGGACCCGGACGGCCAACTGATGGTCACCACGTCAACCGGCGCCCGAACCCTGGCCGCCGGCGACGTCCTCCACCTCCGCTAACCCGCCCCACCCCGCCCCCGGCGATCTTGCGGTTTCTGTCGAGGTGGATCGGGGTGAAAGCCGCGTAACGGCGACCGAAAGTGCAAGATCGCGGGCAGGTGGGGACGGGCCCGCGCGGCGGATGTTGTGGTGGGGCCTGGGGGGTTTACCGTCTGCGCGTCTAGAAAATCGCGTTGGAGGTTCCCGTGGCGTTTCCTGAAGACGTGCTCACCGAGGACGAGCATGTCGTGCTGCACCTGCATCCGCACTGGAAGGCGTTGATCCGGCCGATCGCGGTGCTGGTGCTGGCCATCGCCGCGGTGGTGGTCGGCGTGCTCCTGTTGCCCGAGAGTGGCGGCGGTTCGATAGCGCTGGCCGTGATCGGGGCGATCGCCCTGGTCGCGGTGCTCTGGCTCGGCCTGTGGCCGTTCCTGGTCTGGCGCACCACCCACTACCTGTTCACGAACGAACGAGTCCTGCTTCAGCAGGGTGTGTTCTCCCGGGACCGGCGGGACCTCCCGCTCGCCCGGGTCAACGACCACTCGATGAACCAGCGTTTCGTCGAGCGCCTGCTCGGCTGCGGGACGCTCACCATCGAGTCGGCAGGTGAGCGCGGCCAGTCGGTGCTCGCCGACGTGCCGGACGTCGGAAAGGTGCAGACCACCCTGTACGAGCTGGTGGAGGCACAGCACGACAAGCACTCGCTCGGCGATGGCGAGATGCGCGACATGCTCGCCGACATGCAGGACGGCAAGCCGCTGCGCGACACCACTACCTGAACCGGACGGTTGTGACCCGCCCCTGCCGTACGGTCGGGGCGGGTCAGTCGGGTCGTTGGGCCTGGGGTGAGCCGCCGCTCTCCGTCGGGTCGCCGTCGGAGGTCCCGACGGTGGACGGATCCGCTGCGGGAGGGCCGCTGTCGGGCTGGTCAACCCCGCGCTGGTCAATCCCGGGCCGGTCCGCATCTGGCTGGTCAGGGGCGGCTTCGGCGGCTTCGGTTTCGGCGGGGTCGGCCTCGACCGGTCGCACGGCGAACCAGCCGCGGAAGCGGGTCCGCAGCACCTCCTGCTCGGGCCGGTCGTCCGGGCCGAGGCGCAGCATGGTGCCGGTGAGGCTGACGGTGCCGAGCCCGGGCCGGGCGGTCGACGGTCGGGCGCCCATCACGTCGACCCGGACCGCGAGCCGGTCGCCGGCCCGCACCGGGGCGAGCCAACGCAGCTCCTCCAGGCCGGGGGACGCGTCCGCGGCGGCCCGGGACAGCAGGTGGTCGACGTACGCGCGCATGAACAGGCTGACGGTGTAGAAGCCGCTGGCGATCAGACCACCGTGCCGGCTCGCGGCGGCCAGGTCCGGGTCGACGTGGTACCACTGCGGGTCGAAACGGCGGGCGAAGGCGACCATCTCGTCGGCGTCCACGGTGACCACGCCGAGGTCGACGGTGAGCCCCGGGACGAGATCCTCGAAGAACAGCTCGGCCGGCCGCCCCGTGCCGGAGCGGGCGTCGGGGGTCGTCACCGGCGGGGCGCGCGGCGGGTGCTGACGTGCAGCTCCGCGGCGAGTTCCGCGTCCAGGTCGACGGCGGGGCTGACGCTCAGCCGCGGGGGCCGGCCCTGAGCCGGTGCGCCGGCCGGGGGGTCGAGGCGTTGCGCGGACTCCGCCTCCTCCAGCTCGGACACCGATTCCGCCAACTCGGCGACCGGGTCCATCTCCGCCATGGTGTCCCACTCGTCGCGCGGAATGTCGTGCCAGGTGGAGTCGGGCTTCGCTGCCTCGTCCTCGGCCGGTGCGACGGGTTGGAAGACGAAGGTGCGGTAGGACCAGAACCGGAACAACGTGGCCAGCAAGACGCCGACGGTCTTGGCCAGATTCAGCGCCAGCAGACCGTGTACGCCGAGTCCGTACTTGGCCGCCGCCACGGCCCCCAGTTCAATGAGCAGGCCAGCGCCGTTGAACAGGAAGAAAAGGAGATATTCCCTGCGAAGCGCCGATTTCGGGCGATCGCGGTACGTCCAGTGCCGATTCATGAGGTACGACGTGATGGTGGCGACGATCGTCGCGATCACTGTCGCCTTCAACTGACCATTGACGAAAACGGTCAGTGCAAGGGCATTGAACACCGCGTAATTGATGACGGTGTTGATGCCGCCGACGATGCCGAACTTGAGCGCCTCGTGGATGAACTTCTGCCAGCGCTCAGGCAGCAGGCGGACAAGACGCATGCGAAACACCTTAGGGCAGTCGGTGCGGCCGGCGATCACCGGCCGAACGAGGTGGGCGGCAGGTCACGCCCCGTGGTCTCGATCGGGATTCACCTGCGGAAGGGTCGGGGTTCCCGCTTCGACGAAGACGAACCGCCGGTACGACCAGAATCGAAACAGCGTGGCGAACCCCGTGCCGACGATGTAGCTGGCGAGATTGTCCGCCAGGCGCGTCTGGAACACCGCCGGCCAGATGGCTCCGAGCCCGTAGCGGCTGAGCGCGAGGCAGGCCACCGTGATGCCGAGACCGACAGCGTTGAAGAAGAAGAAGAGCGCGTACTCGCGAGCCGCGTTGTTGCGCTGGCGGTGCCGCCAGGTCCAGAACCGGTTGCCAACGAAGGCGACGGAGGCCGCGATCACTGTGGAGATCGTCTTCGCCGTCAGCTCTTCGACGCCGTGCTTGCTCGTCAGGTAGTTGAAGAGCGCGAAGTCGACGAGGAAGGCGAAACCACCAACAGTGGCGAACTTGCCCATCTCGCGGATGAGGTGACCGAAGCGGTCGAGGAGTAAGCCGACGAGACCCCGTCGGGTCTGCCGGGGACCCGGTTGTTCCCCGGTCATCGTGGCGGCCACGGAGGGAGCCTACCGGCTGCCGGCCAGTCAGAGGGGCAGCAACGGCAAGCGGGCGTGGCCTCCCGGAGGGGCCCAGCGCCGCGTACGTGACCACTGCACAGAGCGTAGCCAATTGGGAGGACTGAGCCGCCGCGGAACGGGAATCACCGCATCGGTCGGCGGGGCAGGTCCACGGCCCGACCGCAACAAGCGTCCGCCGGGGTGCACAACAAGATTTGCGTGAAACTGCGCGGGAAAGCGGGTATCAGCTCGTGATGCCGCAGCGGGGCCGTAGCTTGTGCAGTTCTTCACAACCTGTCCCACTGACTCGGAAGGCTGCCCGGTTTACGCTGAGGCCAATCCCAGGTTTCCACGAAGGCGACGCATCGCGCCGCTGAGTCTCGTGCATCCCATAGATCGGTCAGCGTCGACCACAAGGAGATGTGTCATGGTTGCTCCGGCTGTTGTGCGGGGTATCGATCAGGCCCCGACGTCCCATCCGAAACTGCTCGCCTGGGTCCGTGAGGTCGCGGAACTGACCACCCCCGACCGTGTCGTCTGGGTGGACGGGTCCGACGAGGAGTGGCGCCGCCTCACCGATGAGCTGGTCGAGGCCGGCACCCTGATCCGGCTCAACCCGGAGAAGAAGCCCAACTCGTTCTACGCGCGCACCGACCCGACGGACGTCGCCCGGGTCGAGGAGCGCACCTACATCTGTTCCGTCGACGAGGCGGACGCCGGCCCCACCAACAACTGGATGGCGCCGGCCGAGATGAAGCGGACGATGACGGACCTGTACCGGGGTTCCATGCGCGGTCGCACCATGTACGTCATCCCGTTCGTCATGGGGCCGGTCGAGGCCGAGTCCCCGATGTTCGGTGTCGAGATCACCGACAGCCCGTACGTGGTCGCCTCGATGCGCATCATGACGCGGATGGGCACCCGGGTCCTCGAGGCCATGGGCGACGACGCGGACTTCGTGCACGCGCTGCACTCGATCGGCGCCCCGCTCGCCCCCGGTCAGCAGGATGTCGCCTGGCCGTGCAACGACACCAAGTACATCTCGCACTTCCCGGAGAGCCGGGAGATCTGGTCGTACGGCTCGGGTTACGGCGGCAACTCGCTGCTCGGCAAGAAGTGCTACTCGCTGCGGATCGCCAGCGTGATGGGCCGGGACGAGGGCTGGCTCGCCGAGCACATGCTGATCCTCAAGATCACTTCGCCGGAGGGCAAGACCTACCACATCGCCGGCGCGTTCCCGTCTGCCTGCGGCAAGACCAACCTGGCAATGGTCGAGCCGACCATCCCGGGTTGGAAGGTCGAGACCATCGGCGACGACATCGCCTGGATGCGGTTCGGCCCGGACGGCCGCCTCTACGCGGTCAACCCCGAGTACGGCCTGTTCGGCGTCGCGCCCGGCACCGACTGGAAGACCAACGCCAACGCCATGCGCACCCTGGACCGGGGCAACTCCGTCTTCACCAACGTCGGCCTGACCGACGACGGCGACGTCTGGTGGGAGGGCATGGGCGAGCCGCCGGCACACCTGATCGACTGGAAGGGCAACGACTGGACGCCGGAGAGCGACAGCCTGTCCTCCCACGCGAACAGCCGGTTTTGCACCCCGATCACCCAGTGTCCGATCCTCGCCGACGAGTACTTCGACCCGAACGGCGTGCCGATCGACGCGATCCTCTTCGGCGGACGCCGCAAGGACACCGTCCCGCTGGTGACCGAGGCCCGCGACTGGGTGCACGGCGTCTACATGGGCGCGACGCTCTCCTCGGAGACCACCGCCGCCGCGTCCGGCGCCGTCGGCGTGGTCCGGCGGGACCCGATGGCGATGCTGCCGTTCATCGGCTACCACGCCGGGGACTACTTCCGGCACTGGATCGAGATGGGCAAGGGCGCCGACGGCGACGAGGCGAAGCTGCCGAAGATCTACTACGTCAACTGGTTCCGCAAGGACCCGGACGGCTCGTTCCTCTGGCCGGGCTTCGGGGAGAACTCCCGGGTGCTCAAGTGGGTCGTCGAGCGGATCGAGGGCACTGCCGCCGCTGTCGAGACGCCGGTCGGCATGGTCCCCGCGCCGGACGCCCTGGACGTCGAGGGCCTGGACATGACCCCTGAGGATGTTCGGATCGCGTTGAAGGTCGACCCGGACGAGTGGCGTAACGAGCTGCCGATGATCACCGAGTGGTTCGAGAAGTTCGGTGACAAGCTGCCCGGCGTGCTCTGGGCCGAGTTGGACGCGCTGCGCGCCCGCCTGGACGCCACACAGCCACAGCGGTAGGTGTGAACGAGACAGTTCGCGGGCACCATCGGATTTCATGAGGACGGCCGCCGAGACCCAGGTCCGGCGGCCGTCCGCCGTCCGGGTGCTCACCACCCTGCTGGCGACGACTGCGGCGGCCACCGTCGTGGTCGAGCTGCTCAACTGGTGGTACGCCCCGGAGCAGGGATTCGGGCTGGCCATACGGACCGGCTGGGCCATGCTGCGCTCGTTCGGCTTCCTGCTGCTGATCGGGCACGTGCGACGGGGTCGTACGGTGGCCCGCCCGTTCGGGCTGATCCTCGCGGTCACCACGATCTTCGCGGTCGGCCGGCTCATCGTGCCCCGGCAGGGGGTGCCGCCGCTGCCCGGCCTGCTCGGCTTCGCCATTCTCGCGGCGCTCTGTGTCGCGGTGGTCTGGTTGCTCTACCGCTCGTCGGCGTTGGCCGGGCACCTGGTCCGGCACCGTCCACGCCTCGTCATCGATCGGGACGGCATCTCCTGGCGGGAGACCCCTCCCCGCCGACCACAGGCCAGTGCCTGGTTGTTGACCAGCAGGGTGGCGGCCTTCACCTACAGCCCGCTGATGCTGGTGCCGGCACTGGTGGCCGGGGGCTCCATCCTGGATGGTCGAGTGACCGCGGTGCCGGCCGTGCTGTTCTGGTTCGGCGCGGGCATCACGGCCAGCTACGCGGTGCTGTTCTGCACCGCGTTCCTGATGCGGGGCAAGGACTGGGCACGGGGCCTGCTGGTCGTCGTCACGGTGGCCGTACTCGCGGTGGATCTGCCGTTGTGCTGGTGGCTGCTGGGCGTGGACGGCCTGATCCGCGACGGCGCCCCCCTGCTGGCCGCCGCCGCCCTGACCCTCTACGGCCTATACCGAGCCACCCGCACCCCAGCCTGACCCCCAACCCCACCCCACCCCACCCCCGCAGCCCCGCGCCCCGCCCCCCGCGCCGTCGATCTTGCACTTTGTGTGGCGACAAAAGGTGCATTCCTCGCAGAACGTCGACACAAACTGCAAGATCGCGTGGCGGTGGGCGGCGGCAACGCCGGGCACGGCGAGCGGTACCCGAGGGGTGGGTGGGGGAGGATGGGGATGGCGGCGGTCACCACGGTCGGCGCCGGTGCGGCGTGGGTGGTTGTCGTCGGCGCGGGACCATGTCGCGCCACGTCGGGCTGACGGGAGGCGCGCGGTGGGCGACGAGTTCGACGTGGTGGTGGTGGGGGCGGGGCCGGCCGGGGCGGCAGCCGCGCTGACGGCGCGCCGGGCCGGTGCCAGCGTGCTGCTGCTGGACCGGGCCGATTTTCCCCGGGACAAGGCGTGTGGAGACGGGATCGCCGCGCACTCGGTGGACGTGCTCGCCGAGCTGGGGGTGACCGAGGCGGTGGCGGGTTACGCGCCGCTGCCGGCGTTACGCATGATCTCGCCCGGTGGGAGTGCGGTGGCTCGGGCGTTGCCCCGACCCGCGTACACGGTGCCCCGGGAGGTTTTCGACGCGCGGCTGGTGGCGGCCGCGGTGGCCGCCGGCGCGCAGCTTCGCCGGCACACGGTGCGCCGGGTCGAGCCGCGCGCGGACCGGGTGGTGCTCGACGGGCAGGTGTCCGGCCGGGTGGTGATCGGCGCGGACGGCGCCGGCTCGGTGGTACGTCGGGCGCTCGGCCATCAGCAGAACCCCGACCGGCACCTCGCGCTGGCCATCCGGGGGTACGCCCCGGCTCTGCCCGGCCCGTCCGAGCAGCTCATCGTCACGTCGAAGGCGCGTTGGCCGGCGTACGCCTGGTCGTTTCCGATCGGTGACGGACGGGCGAACGTCGGGTACGGGGAGGTCCTGCGCGGTGAGCCGCTGAGCCGCGGGTACCTGCTGGACCGGCTTGCCGCGCTGCTGCCCGGCACCGATCTGGCGACAGTGACCGCGTTGCGCGCGCATCACCTGCCGCTCTCCACTCACCGGCCGTCGCCGGGGCGTGGGCGCACCCTGCTGGCCGGGGACGCCCTGTCACTGATCAATCCGTTCACCGGGGAGGGGATCTTCTACGCGTTGCTCTCCGGCGCGCTCGCCGGGTCGGCGGCGGCCCGGTCGCCCGAGGGCGCTGCTGGCCGCTACGCCGACGGGTTGCGCCGCCGCCTCGGCACCCACCTGCGGCACAGTTCGGTGGCGGCCTGGTTGGCCCGGCGACGCCGGGTGGTGGACGCGGCGGTCCGGGCCGCCCGTCGGGACGACAGGGTGTTCTACGACGTGGTCGAGTTGGGACTGGGTGACGGACGCCTCACCGCTCGTACGCTCGCACTGATCGGCGCCGGTCTGGGCGGCGGGGATGGGGCTCCGAGGCAGTGAACTGGCCGAAGGGTCGCTACGCTGCTAGGTGATGACGCTGCGGAACCTTATCTACTCCGTGTACGAGCGCCGGCTCACGGCGAAGCTCGCGGGTAAGCCGGTGCCCCGGCACGTCGGGGTGATGTGCGACGGCAACCGCCGATGGGCCAGGGAGATGGGCTTCGTCGACCCGAACGACGGGCACCGGGTCGGCGCGGCGAAGATCAAGCATGTCCTCGGCTGGTGTGACCAGGCCGGCGTCGGGCACGTGACCCTCTACCTGCTGGCCACTGACAACCTGCGCCGTCCGGCCGCCGAGCTGGACCCGCTCCTCAAGATCATTGAGGACCTGGTGGTGGAGCTCTCCGAGGAGGGCAACCCCTGGCGACTGCGCATCGTCGGAGCGCTCGACCTGCTGCCGGCGCAGACCGCTGCGGCACTCAAGGGCGCCGAGGAACGCACCCGCGAGCGCACCGGCGGCGCGGAGGTCAACATCGCGGTGGGCTACGGCGGCCGCCGGGAGATCACCGACGCGGTCCGTTCGCTGCTGCTGGAGCACGCCGCCACCGGGGGCACGATCGAGGAGTTGGCCGAGGTGCTGGACGTCGAGCACATCGCGGAGCACCTCTACACGCGGGGCCAGCCCGACCCGGACCTGGTCATCCGCACCAGCGGCGAGCAGCGGTTGTCCGGTTTCATGCTGTGGCAGTCCGCGCACTCGGAGTTCTACTTCTGCGAGCTCAACTGGCCGGATTTCCGGCACATCGACTTCCTGCGAGCGCTGCGCTCGTACGCCACCAGACAACGCCGCTACGGCGCCTGACCCGGGCGGCGACGCCGTCGGAGTCAGGTCAGGTGGGTCAGCGCCTGGGTGAGGAAGTCACCCAGGGCGGCTGGCGACTCGATGGTCAGGTCGGCGGCGTTTGCCACCTCGTGGCCGGTCTCCGGGTTGGCCACCGCCACGCAGACACCGAGGAAGTCCGGGTCGGCGGCGGCGCGAGCGCGCAGCGCCGCGAAGGCCTTGATGTCGGAGACATCGTCGCCGAAGTACCACGCGCCGGTGGCACCCTTGATCGCCTCGCCGATCACCATGCCCTTGTCCCGGTCGACAGGTGGCTTGAGCTCCAGCACCATCCGCCCGGCCTGCGAGCGCAACCCCAGACGGTCGGCCTGCGCCTGCCCCCACTGCTGCACCGTCGCGCCGAGTTGCGGGGCGGTACGCCAGTGCAGCGCTACCGAGAGCCGCTTGTACTCCACGAGCGTGCCGGGCGGCAGTTCCGCCCGAGCCAGGTCGGCCAGCTCCGCCATCGTCGGCACCCAGGGCAGCGCGGCCGGCTCGGTGACTGTCTCGCCGCCGGAGTGGCTGTGCTCCAGCCCGTAGAGGCCGTAGAGGTCCACGCCGGCGAGCCCGCCGAGCTGATCCCGAAGGAACTCGACGGGTCGGGCGGAGACGATCGCGACCCGCTGCACGACCGGGGCGAGCGCCTCGATCGCTGCCAACGCCTTGGGCGCCGGGCGTACCGCTGTCGGATCGTCGTCGACGGGCGCGAGCGTGCCGTCGAAGTCGAAGAAGAGCACGGTCCCGGCCGCCCGGCTGGCGGTTGTCTGCCAGGCCTGGTCGGCGTTCAACGGGGTCCTCGGCTGCTGATTGCCCAGATTCAACGGCGGCACGCGCGTCAGCGTACCCCGGCGATCCAGGCTCATTCCTGGCCGAGCGAACCCATTGAGCGGTACGCGATCAGCGTTCGGCGGCTCCTCGTCCGCGCCGGCCGAACGGCACCACCGCCGCCTCCTGACCGTGGCTCAACAGGTAGCCCTCCACGAACCCGGTGTTGCGATCGCCGGTGTGGTTGTCGATCTCGTTGAGCCGTGCCACCAGGAACTCGGTGAGCGCGGTGATTCGGTTGTTCAGACGCTCGTGCAGCTCGGCGACGACGGCCAGGACGACCGCGGTGCCGGCGGTGATGAGCGCAAAGAGGTTGACGAGCAGCGGCAGCTGCCCGCCGTCGACCGCGAGGGTCACCGTGTTGCCGGTCGCCCACAGTGTCACCGACACCGTTGCGACCACGACTGCCAACCACTTCAGGGTCATGGACAGACCCCTCCTTCTGTCCCGCAGGGCTGGGTTCGGCCTTGTCCCGTCCCCCCGCCGATGACGAGCCCAAGCAGTACGAATAGGGACGCTAGCGTGCCCGTTCCAACCCCGGAGGTAAACGAATGAACCTGACCAGGCGTTCTTTCGCTATCTGAGGAACTAGCCTGCCTGATTGCCCCTTTTTCGGACATCGACCGGCAACGTTGGGCGGTATGCGAGGTATCTGATGGTTTCCCGGATGTGGAACTTCTCCGCGTCCGACACCTGCGGATCGACCAGACGGCGCAGCAGGGCCTCCACGTCGGGGTCCATCGGAGGGGCGGCCTGGCCGGGGCGGGGGCCGGAGGCGGCGCGGTCCCAGCCGAGTGCGGCGAAGGCCGCGGCCGGGTTCAACCCCAGGCCCTCGCAGAAGGCGACCACCCGCTCGGCCTCCGGGTCGCTGGCCCAGTCGCCCCGGACCCAGCGGTTGATGGTCTGCCGGGAGACGCCGGTGCGTCGGGACACCTCGGTGCCGCTCCAGGCTCGGGTCGCCCGTGCCTCGTCCAGGGCCCGCCGGACGAAGGTGGCGAAGGCGATCTTCCGCGCATTGGCCGTCTCGGTCACTCCGTGACGGTACGGCCAGCCAGCTGCGGGTGCGCGCCCCGGCTCGCCACTGTCACGCAGACGTGACGAAGGGTTCGGATTTCCGGTAAACGAGTCAGTGCCACTGTTGAGGGGTGTCACGCGGGCAGAATAGATGAACGTAGTGGCAAACGTAAGCGGACGAAAAGCTGATACTGTCACGCCCATGGGACAATCTACGGTGTGTCACGTGCATGAGACGATTGGTGCTCACATGCGTCACGCCCCCGGTGCCAGGGGGTCGTGGTGACCGAGCTCGCCACCCGCGCCCAGGCCTTCGGGCTGATCGCCGAGGGGGTCGCCGCAGGGCTGACCGCCCCCTGGCGCCTCTACCTGGCCCGAGGCTGCCGCTACCTGTCGCTGAGCGTCGGTGATCGTGCCGAGTGGAACGCCTGGCGTACCCATCTCGGCTGCCCGGAGCTGAGCGTCCGGGTCTACGACGCCGGGGGCGAGATCCGCCGGTCCTCGGTGGCCGAAGTCGTGCTGGACGGCTGCCGGATCAGCGTCGAGCTGGTCGAGGAGGTCAGCACCGACGACCTGGACCGGCTGCTCGTCGCCGACCCCACCACGATCGAGCCGGAGGAGCGATGACCTGGCGTCCCGGCTGGGCCGGAGCTGCCCGATGAGCCCGTTCCTCGCGGTGTTCCTCGTCCTGGTGCTCGGTGCCACCAGTTACGCGGCCGGCCGGCTGCACGGGCAGCTCAGCTACCGCATCGGCTACCGCTTCGGGTACCGGCAGGGCTACTTCGACGGTGACCGGGGCGCCTGGAACCGGCGTCGTCGGGACGCCCAGGCGGCGATCGCCTCGGCCCTGTCGGTGTCGCCAGCGGGCGTGGTCCGGTCCGCCGGCGCTGTCGAACGCCCCGGCACCACGTACACCGGCTCGTCGTTCAGCGCGCCGGCCGCCCCGATCACCGGGCGGCACCCGACCGGCACGCTCGTTCGACGTACCGGGTGAGGTCGGCCGGCGGGGCTGCCCCGCCGACCGACGCCACGAGCGCGGTGCGTCGTCCGCGGCGGACACGCACCGTCGGGGTCACGTCAGACCGGTGACGGTGGCCCCACCGGCCGGGGTGCGCGCAGGGGGCATGCATCCCGGCCGGTTCCGCCGCGTTCACGACAGCGCGTTTCGGCTGGTGCGGGCGTCGACGGAGCGCTGTTCACGAGCGCGTCTTGGGAGATCCACGTTCGGCCCCTAGCCGGGAAGGTCCGGCGGGGCTAGCGTCTAGGCATGGCACGGGGTTCTCCCGAGCCAGCCGGTCCGCCCGGATCTGCGACCTCGCGCATGGGGTTCCGCATCCGACCCCGTGTCCCCGGGCACCGGAGGAGGCGGAACACGGGTGGCGGGTGCCCATCCGTCGGAGCAGGCCTGTGACGACTCGCCGTACCATCGCCGGTGCCGACCAGACCCCGGCCGCGACTGCCACGCCCCGCCGAGCCACCAGGAGCCGCCGTTCGGCGGCCGCCGCGCCGGCCGACCCCAAGGAGCCACGACCAGCCGGCCAGGCCTTTGTCCTGGACACGTCGGTTCTGCTCTCCGATCCGGCGGCGTTCCACCGGTTCGCGGAGCACGAGGTGGTGCTACCTCTGGTGGTCATCACCGAGTTGGAAGGCAAGCGACACCATCCGGAGCTGGGCTGGTTCGCCCGGCAGTCGCTGCGGATGCTCGACGACCTGCGGGTGCGGCACGGCCGACTCGACCGCCCGGTGCCCGCCAACGACGTCGGCGGCACCCTGCGGGTGGAGCTCAACCACACCGACGACGGTGTCCTGCCGCCCGGTTTCCGCACCGAGAGCAATGACGCCCGGATCCTCTCCGTCGCGCTCAACCTCGCCGCCGAGGGCCGGGAGGTGACACTGGTCAGCAAGGACATGCCGTTGCGGGTCAAGGCGGCTTCGGTGGGTCTGCGTGCCGACGAGTACCGCCACGGCCAGGCCAGCGACCCGACCTGGACCGGCATGTCCGAGATGGAGTTGAGCGAGGAGCAGATCGGCCAGCTGTACGCCGGCGAGACGCTCGACCTCGACGAGGCGGCCGGGCTGCCCTGCCACACCGGTCTGGTGCTGCACTCCGGGCGTGGCTCCGCGCTCGGTCGGGTGCTGCCGGACAAGTCGGTGCGTCTGGTCCGGGGCGACCGGGAGGCGTTCGGGCTGCACGGCCGCTCGGCCGAGCAGCGGATCGCTCTCGACCTGCTGTTGGACGAGTCGATCGGGATCGTCTCGCTGGGTGGCCGGGCCGGCACCGGCAAGTCGGCGCTGGCGCTCTGCGCCGGGCTGGAGGCGGTGATGGAGCGCCGCCGACACAAGAAGGTGATCGTGTTCCGCCCGCTGTACGCCGTCGGTGGCCAGGAGTTGGGCTACCTGCCGGGTTCGGAGTCGGAGAAGATGTCGCCGTGGGCCCAGGCGGTCTTCGACACGCTCGGCGCGGTGGTGCACGAGAACGTGCTGGAGGAGGTCACCTCGCGGGGCATCCTGGAGGTGCTGCCGCTGACCCACATCCGTGGGCGCAGCCTGCACGACGCATACGTGATCGTGGACGAGGCCCAGTCGCTGGAGCGCGGGGTGCTGCTGACCGTGCTGTCCCGGATCGGGCAGGGCTCCCGGGTGGTGCTCACCCACGACGTGGCCCAGCGGGACAATCTGCGGGTCGGCCGGCACGACGGGGTGACGGCTGTCATCGAAGCGCTCAAGGGGCATCCGCTCTTCGCGCACGTGACCCTCAGCCGTTCGGAGCGTTCGCCGATCGCCGCAATGGTCACGGACCTCCTGGAGGACATCCCGATCTAATGGGTGTTATGCGGGCTTTTGTCCGCATTTTTGGTGTGGCACAGATCACAAACGGTCTGGTTGGTTTCCCATCAGCCTCACTGTGCGCAATCGTGTCCCACGAGCGTCCATGCACCACCGGAATCGTTGGCGATCGTTCGTCACGAGACGGACGACATCGGCGAAGGTCGGTGCGTCGGCGCGGCCGGCAACCGGTCGGGGCGCTCGTGGCACGGCTGAGGGCCCACCTGTGGTCTGCGCCGCGCCACGTCCTTGCTCCCGACGAAGGGACCACTTCGTGAGTCGGCTGTGGAGCCGGTTGGGCGCCCGTACGGCTGCTGTAGCCCTGCTCTCCGTGGGCGTTGCCGGTGGCTTCTACCTGGGCGAAGACCGCGAAACCCAGCAACAGGGTCTGACCGAGCAGGTCAGTCTCGAGGTCGACCGGGCCGACCTCGCGTACCAGCGCGAGCGGCAGGCCGCCCACCAGGTGCAGTTCTCCAAGCAGCGGGCCGCCGAGTACCAGGCCAAGCTGCGGGCGGCGCAGGCCGCCAAGGAAGCCGCCGAACGTGCTCGCCGTGCCGAGGCCGCCGCAGCGTCCCGTAAGCGCGAGCGCGCAGCCGCCAACGCCGAGGCCAAGCCGTACAACGGGCCGATCCCGGCGTCCTGCGCCGAGTACAGCGGCAACCGCAAGACCGGCTGCGCCCTGATGATCGACGCCGGTTTCGGCATCGCCGAATTCCCCTGCCTGGAGAAGCTCTGGACCAAGGAGAGCGGCTGGAACCACAAGGCCCGCAACTCCTCGTCCGGCGCGTACGGCATCCCCCAGGCGTACCCGGGCAGCAAGATGAGCTCCGTCGCGTCCGACTGGCAGACCAACCCGGCCACGCAGATCAAGTGGGGGTTGGGCTACGTCAAGGGCAAGTACAAGACGCCCTGCGGCGCCTGGACCTACTTCCAGAACAACAACCACTACTGACGGCCCGCGAAGGCGGGGCAGGTGGCTCTCCACTCGCCCCGCCTTCGCGCGTACTCCGGACGGGACGTGAGTGGCGGTCGGCCGCTTTTGCTGATAGCAGTTGTGGAGTGACCCTGCACCCGTCAAGCGGCGACCCCTACCAGTTCGGCACCGAGGCGTTCTACGCCGCGCTCGGCCGGGCGTTCGTCGCCATGTGCGCGGTGGTCCCGTTCCTTTTTCTCATCGAGGCCGTCGACCAGGGGCTCGCGTTCGGCCTGGACGCCACCGCCGGCATCATCCCGCAGCGCATCGACGGGCTGGACGGGGTCTTCTTCTCCCCGTTCCTGCACCACGGCTTCGATCACCTCTACAGCAACAGCATCCCGCTGATCCTGCTGGGCACCTTCGTCCTCGCCGCCGGCGCCCGCCGGTTCCTCTGGTCGACCCTGGTCATCATCCTGGTCAGCGGGCTCGGCGTGTGGTTCACCGGTTCACCCAACTCGGTGGTGGTCGGCGCCAGCGGTGTCATCTTCGGTTACCTGGGCATCCTGCTCACCCGGGGCATCGTCGAGCGCAGCTGGTGGAACTTCGCGGTCTTCCTCCTGGTCGGTCTGCTCTACGGCTGGCAGCTGGTCGGCATCCTCCCCACCGACGAGCGGATCTCCTGGCAGGGGCACCTCTTCGGCCTGCTCGGTGGGGTGGTGGCGGCGATCCTGTTCCGTCGGCGGCGACCCGCAGTGGGCGGCTCGGACTACTCCGGCTCCACGCTCAGCCTGCCCTGAGGCGGCTCTCCGGCGCGGCTCTGGGACGAGCTTGCCCGGCCGTCGGCACCCGCTTACGGTCGAGATCAGCACGCGTTGATCCGTGAGCGGAAAGCGACGGTACGCCATGCGCGAGGTCGATGTCGCCGTGATCGGGGCCGGTCCGGCCGGCCTCTTCGCCGCGTACTACGCCGGGTTCCGGGGGCTGTCGGTGGCGGTGATCGACGCGTTGCCCGAGCCGGGCGGCCAGGTCACCGCCATGTACCCGGAGAAGCTGATCCTCGACGTCGCAGGCTTTCCCGCAGTCAAGGGCCGCGACCTGGTGGCCAACCTGTTGGCCCAGGCAGCCCCGTTCGATCCGCGGTACCTGCTCGGCACCCAGGTGGAGAAGCTCGCGTACGCCGACGGTCGCCCGGTGCTCGGCCTGGCCGGTGGCGAGCAGCTTGAGTGCGGCGCGATCGTGGTCACCGGCGGGCTCGGCAGCTTCAGCCCTCGGCCGTTGCCGTGCGCCGACGGCGCCCCCGGCTCGGGGATCGTCCACTTCGTGACCGAGCCGACCGAGCTGACCGATCGGGACGTGCTGATCGTCGGTGGCGGCGACTCCGCCTTCGACTGGGCGCTGACGCTACAACCGCTGGCCCGGTCGGTCACCCTGGTGCACCGCCGGGAAAAGTTCCGGGCCCACGCCTCGACGGTCGCCCGGGTGCTTTCCCTGCCGGTGCGGGTGGTGGTCAACGCCGAGGTCACCAGGCTGCTCGGGGACGTCGCGGTGACCGGTGCCGAGGTGACGGTGCGCGGCGGCGCGACCGAGACGCTGCCGGTGGACATCGTGGTGGCCGCGCTCGGCTTCACCGCCGACCAGGGCCCGCTCGCCGAGTGGGGGCTACGCCTGGACCGGCGGCGCATCCTGGTCGACAGCGCGATGGGCACCAACCTGCCCCGCGTCTACGCGGCGGGTGACATCACCGAGTACCCGGGTAAGGTCCGGCTGATCGCCACCGGCTTCGGTGAGGCGGCGACGGCGGTCAACAGCGCGGCCATGGCCATCGACCCGAGCGCACGCCCCTTCCCCGGGCACACCTCCGACGCCGGCTGACAGTCGTCCCGGCCGGGGCCGCGGTGCGAGAGCCGACGTCGTCGTACTCAGCGGCGGGCGGGTGGCGCCAGCGCGGCGATCAGCACCGCCACCATTGTCAACGCCGCCCCGAGCAGGGTGTTCACACCCGGGTGCGAGGCCGCCGTGGGGAGGATCAGGTCCAGCAGGACGGCGCCCACGATCTGCCCGGCGATGGTGGCCAGGCCGAGTAGCAGCACACCGGTGAAGCGGACGATCGCGGCGGCGATCGCGATGAACACGATGCCGATCGGGCCGCCCAGGTAGAGCCACGGCTCACTCGGCAGGTGACCGCCGGGCCAGCCGCGTACGGCGATGTCGATCGCGAACGCGACGAGCAGGGTGACAGTGCCGACGGCGAAGTTGACAAGCGTGGCGGTCAACGCGCTGTCGGCCGCCGCTCGGACCCGGCCGTTGACGGCCTGCTGCCAGGCGATACCCACCCCGGCGAGCAGCGGCAGCAGGGCCAGCGCCAGCGCGCCCGGGTCGCCGAGACGGTCGCCGACCGCCAGGCCGACCGCCAGCACGGTGAGCACCGCGCCGGCCAGCCGCTGCCGGGTGACCGGCTGCCGGCCGGTCGGGCCGATCCCGGCCCGGTCCACGGCGAGGCTGCTGCCGGTCTGGCCGGCGACCACAGCCACCGTGAAGACCGCCACGCCCAACGTGCCGATGGTGAGGCCCTGGGTGGCCACCAGGAAGGCCCCGCACATCCCGCCGAGGCACTGCCAAGGTCGCAGCGTGCCGGTCCGCAGGGCCCGCCGCGTCGCGGTCAGCCCCCGCCGGCCACCGGGGGTGGCGGGCACCAGCACCAGCAGTACCAGCAGGCCGACGCCGAACGAGACGACAGCGGCGGCGAAGCCGTCGTCGAGGCGTACCCCCAACTCGCCGTTGATGCGCGACTGCACCGCCACCGCGACCCCGGAGGCCGACGCCAGCGCGACGCCGGTGATCCGGCGGGCGGCCGACAGGGTCTGCGGGGTCGCCGTGTCGGTGGCTGTCACTCCTGCTCGGCCAGCGGACGACCATCAAAGTCGACAGCGGAGTAGAGGGCCAGTTTCTCCAGCCGGTGGTACGAGTCGATCACCCGGATGGTGCCGCTCTTCGAGCGCATCACTATCGACTGGGTGTACGCGCCACCCGCCCGGTAACGCACCCCGCGCAGCAGGTCGCCCGAGGTGACCCCGGTCGCCACGAAGAAGCAGTTGTCGCCGGTGACCAGATCGTCGGTGCCCAGCACCCGGTCCAGGTCGTGCCCGGCGGCGATCGCCTTCTCCCGCTCCTGATCGTCGCGCGGCCACAGCTTGGCCTGCATCGCCCCGCCCATGCACTTCAGCGCGCACGCGGAGATGATGCCCTCCGGGGTGCCGCCGATGCCCATCAGGACGTCGACGTCCGACTCGCCCCGGGCCGCCGCGATGGAGCCCGCGATGTCGCCGTCGGAGATGAACCGGATCCCCGCCCCGGTCCGGCGGATCTGCGCGACCAGGTCGTCGTGCCGGCTCCGGTCCAGCACGCAGACTGTCACCTCGGAGACGTCGGTGCCCTTGACCTTGGCGATCCGGCGCAGGTTCTCCGCGACACCGGCGTTGATGTCGATCACGTCGGCGTACGCCGGCCCGACGGCGAGCTTCTCCATGTAGAACACGGCGCTGGGGTCGAACATCGCGCCACGCTCGGAGACGGCGAGCACCGCCACCGCGTTCGGCATGCCCTTGCTCATCAGGGTGGTGCCGTCCACCGGGTCGACGGCGACGTCCACCTCCGGGCCCGTGCCGTCGCCGACGTGTTCGCCGTTGAAAAGCATCGGGGCGTTGTCCTTCTCGCCCTCGCCGATCACCACCACGCCGCGCATCTGGATCGAGTTGATCAGCTTGCGCATCGCGTCGACAGCGGCCCCGTCGCCGCCCTCCTTGTCGCCCCGACCGACCCACCGACCGGCGGCCATCGCCGCGGCCTCGGTGACCCGGACCAGGTCGAGGGCAAGGTTTCGGTCGAGATCCTGTGGGATCCGCGTCCTGGTGTTCGTCATGACGGCTACTCCTCCTCGCGACGGTGCGGGGACGACCGGCGGCGGGGAGGCCCCCACTGCCGGCTTTGTCGCTGATCCTCACACGATGGCCGACCGGGCATCGGCGCGGGGCGGTGATGGCCCGGATACCGCCGGTCGGGCGGCTGCGAAGATGGACGGGTGGAACCCGCACAGCCAGCCGACCGCGTACCCGCCGACCGCACGCCGCCCGACGGTCAGCCGCCGCCCGACGGTCAGCCGCCGGCCGACGTCCCCGCCGGGCGCGGTGGTGAGCCCGCCGCGACCGACCCGACCCCACCGCCGCCGGCGGTGTCCGGCAAGTCCGAGCGGTCGCCGAAGGACATGGCGATCTCGCTGCTGGTGCTGCTCGTCCCGATCGCGCTGCTGCTGGCGTTCTACCGGGGATTCCTCGGCGGCGACCAGGCCACCACCGTCGATCCGGCGCCCGCCATCGAGCAGGCACGTTCGGCGAACGTCTTTCCGGTGAGTCAGCCGCAGGGGCTCGGTGCCGACTGGAAGACGGTCACCGCCCGCTACCAGACCGTCGAGGGCGGTGCGAACCTGCGACTCGGCTACCTCACGCCGGAGGGGCGGGGCGTCCAACTGCTGCAGAGCAGCGTCCCGGCGGACCGTCTGCTCCCCGCCGAGCTGACCAGTCAGGCCCAGCCGCAGGGCCCCACCGAGCTGGCCGGGCGCGCCTGGCAGCTCTACACGGCCCGGGGGAACCAGCAGGCGCTGGTCCTGCTGGAGCCGACCCGCACGGTGATCGTCGTCGGCGACGCCCGGGACAACGAACTCCGCGAACTGGCCGGCTCGCTGCGCTGACCGGACCCGGTGGGATGGCCCCGCTGGCGCCGAATCTGGGCAACAGGCCCGAAGGGTGATTGTCCGACGCGTCGACAGGGAACAAGGAGGGAGTGACCCGGGCGCGCTGCTCGGTCCGGGTCGCGCGACGCAGCCGACGGTGCTGCTGCGTCGCCCGGAGTTTCCGGCGCCGTCCAGGTCGTCGGGTGACCCCCTTGGGAGACACGTATGACTGTTCGACGACTCGGCGCCGGCCTGGTAGCCGCCGCTCTGATCACGCCCGCACTGGCTGCCTGCGCCAGCGGAACAGGCACGACCGGATCGACGCCGTCCCCGACGGTGAGTGCGTCCGGCACGGCGAGCGCGTCCGGTGCCCCGGTGGCGGGCGACGCCAAGCAGGCCCTGCTCGACTCCACCAAGGAGATCAGCAACGGGAACTTCCGGTTCAGCCTGGCCGGTGCCGGCTCGACGGCGGAAGGGCTGGTGCACCAGCCGAGCCAGAGCGCGGCGATGAAGATCGCGATCGGTGGCCCCTCGTCCGACCTGGCGATGAAGCTCGACGTGGTCCACTTCAAGCCGGACAGCTGGGTCAAGCTGGAGCTGACCGGCCCCACCGCCGACAGCCTGCCCGCGATCAAGCAGCTCAACCTCGGCAAGTACCAGCACCTGGACCAGAACCGGATCAAGGGCAACCGCAACCTCGGCTTCGATTTCGAGAAGGTCGACCCGGCCGGTAGCGCGGTGCTCACCCAGGGCATCACCGAGGTCCGCAGCACCGGCACCGGCGCGTACGCCGGCACCATCGACGTCACAAAGGCCGCCGAGGCGGGCTCGTTGAACGCCGCCACGATCGCCGCGCTGGGCACCCAGGCGAAGACTGTCCCGTTCACCGCGAAGGTGGACCCGCAGGGTCGGCTCAGCGAGTTGGTGCTGCAGTTGCCGGCCGCCGGACAGACCGCCGCCCAGGAGATCAAGATGACCTACTCCGACTACGGTGCGGCCACCGCCGCGCAGAAGCCGCCGGCGGACCAGGTCGTCGAGGCGCCGGCCGAGCTGTACAGCCTGTTCAACTGACGTACCGCTGTGGGGCGGCTCCGGCCGCCCCACCGGCGATCGGTCAGGAAGCGGGCTCCTGCCGGGCGGCGTCGATCCGCGCCCGCGCACCATCCAGCCAGCGTTGACAGATCACCGCCAGCGCCTCGCCGCGCTCCCAGAGCGCCAGTGACTCCTCCAGGGACGTGCCGCCGGCCTCCAGCCGCTCCACCACCGAGGCCAGCTCGGCGCGGGCCTGCTCGTAACTGAGCCGCTCTTCCGGCCCGGCCTTCGTGTCATCAGTCATCGCGTTCATCTCAGCACATCACTCCCCACCGCGCCGCGTCGCCACTCAGCCATCGACGGTGGCGGCCAGCTCGCCGTCGGCCAGTCGTACCCGCAGCGGGTCGCCCTTGCCGACCTCCGCCGCCGCGCGGACCACGTGGCCGTCCGCGCGCTGCACGATCGCGTACCCCCGGTCGAGGGTGGCAGCGGGGGAGAGGGCGCGCAGCCGCGCCAGGGTGTGCCGCAGGTCATCCTCCGCGGCCCCGAGCCGGTGCTCCAGGCAGCGGCCCGCCCGCTGACGCAACGCGGTCAGCTCGGTCGCCCGATGCTCCACCATCACCTGCGGCCGGGCCAGCACCGGCCGGGAACGCAGCCCGTCGAGCCGGTGCGTCTCCCTGTCGACCAGGTTGCGCACCGCCCGTTCCAGGCGGTGCCGGGCCTGGCCGATGAGACGTACCTCCTCGGTGAGGTCGGGGACGACCCGCTTCGCCGCGTCGGTCGGGGTGGAGGCGCGGACGTCGGCGACGTAGTCGATCAAGGGCGCGTCCGTCTCGTGGCCGATCGCGCTGACCACCGGCGTACGACAGCCGAACACCGCCCGGCAGAGCGCCTCGTCGGAGAAGGGCAGCAGATCCTCGATGCCGCCGCCACCCCGGGCGATGATGATCACCTCGATGCTCGGGTCGGCGTCCAGCACCTTGAGCGCGTCGACGATCTGCGGCACTGCGGACGGGCCCTGCACGGCCACGTTGACAGTCCGGAACTCCACGGCCGGCCAGCGCCGTCGGGCATTTGTCAGCACGTCCCGCTCCGCCGCCGAGGCGCGGCCGGTGATGAGCCCGATCCGGCCGGGCAGGAACGGCAGTCGACGCTTGCGGGCGCGGTCGAAGAGCCCTTCGGCGGCGAGAAGCTTCTTGAGCTTCTCCAGTCGGGCCAGCAGCTCCCCGAGCCCCACCTGACGGATTTCGTCGGCCCGCAGGCTCAGCGTGCCCCGGGCGGCGTAGAACTCGGGCTTGGCGTGCAGCACCACACGTGCGCCCTCGCGTAGCTCCGGCGCGCCGGAGTCCAGGACGTCCCGGTTGGTGGTGACGGTCAGGCTCAGGTCGGCCGATGGGTCACGCAGGGTGAGGAAGACGGTGCTGGCCCCGGGGCGGCGGCTGATCTGCGCCACCTGCCCGTCCACCCATACCCAGCCCAGCTTGGCGATCCAGGCCCCCACCTTCTGGCTGACCACCCGTACCGGCCAGGGCTCCTCAGCGCTGCTGGCCCCGCCGCCGCCCACCCGCCCCCCACCGTCAGTCACCCGCCCACCCTACGACCCACCCCATCTGGGCCGTCGATCATGAAGTTATTGCCCTCCGTGCCGGCGTGTCGGGGCAACAACTTCATGATCAACGCGGAACGGGGGTGGAGTTGCGGCCCGGTGGCGGGGGGAGGAGTGGCACGTACGATGGGGTGGTGACTGAGGCTCAGGCGACTCACCGGACCGGCAAGCGCGTGCTCCTGGCCAAGCCCCGCGGCTACTGCGCTGGTGTCGACCGCGCGGTGCAGACCGTGGAGGAGGCGCTGAAGCTCTACGGCGCCCCGATCTACGTGCGCAAGCAGATCGTGCACAACAAGCACGTGGTGCAGACCCTGGAGGCCCAGGGCGCCATCTTCGTGGAGGAGAACGAGGAGGTGCCGGAGGGCGCCACCGTCATCTTCTCCGCGCACGGTGTGGCGCCGGAGGTCTACGAGCAGGCCAAGGCGCGTTCGCTGAAGGCGATCGACGCGACCTGTCCGCTGGTCACCAAGGTGCACCACGAGGCGCGGCGTTTCGCGGCCGAGGACTACGACATTCTGCTCATCGGCCACGAGGGGCACGAAGAGGTCATCGGCACCGCCGGGGAGGCCCCCGCGCACATCCAGCTGGTAGACGGCCCGGACGACGCCGACAAGATCACCGTACGTGATCCGGAGAAGGTGGTCTGGCTCTCCCAGACCACGCTCTCGGTCGACGAGACGCTGGAGACGGTGGCCCGCCTCAAGCAGCGGCTGCCGCTGTTGCAGTCCCCGCCCAGCGACGACATCTGCTACGCCACCTCCAACCGCCAGCACGTGGTCAAGGAGATCGCCGCCGACTGTGACGTGGTGATCGTGGTCGGCTCGACGAACTCCTCCAACTCGGTCCGCCTGGTCGAGGTCGCCCTGGACGCCGGCGCCCGCGCCGGTCACCTCGTCGACTTCGCGCACGAGATCGACGACGCCTGGCTGGAAGGGGCCACCACGGTCGGCCTGACCTCGGGCGCGAGCGTCCCGGACGACCTGGTCCAGGAGGTGCTGGTCCACCTCGCCGCCCGCGGCTTCGCCGACGTCGAGGAGATCACCACCGCCAACGAGCGGCTCACGTTCTCGCTTCCGCAGGAGCTGAGGCGGGACATGAAGGCCGCAGCGGCGCGCGGCTGAAGCGCGGGAACGAACTCGGGTCGGCGTACGTCAGATTCGGCATGAGGACTCTTCGGCTCGCCGTCCCCGCGCTGGCCGTCTGCGTGGCGCTGAGCGCCTGCGGCGGCCAGGGCGTCGGGGGCGGCACACCCAGCCCGACCCCGACGGGAGCGCAGCCGGTGACCAGCCAGCCCACGCCCGACCCGACGCCCACGCCGGAGACCGGCACCCGGTCCGTGCCGCCCGGGCTGAAAACTCCGAAACCGGGCGGCCCGAGCACGCCGCCGGGCGTCGGAGCCACCACACTGAGCGGCACCGTCCAGGGCGGTGTGGAGCCCGGCTGCGTGCTGCTCGACGGTTACCTGCTGCTCGGCGGCCCGCGTGAGGTGCTGACGCCGGGTGCCCGGGTCGAGGTCACCGGTCGGGTGGAGCCCGGCATGATGACCACCTGTCAGCAGGGCACCCCGTTCGTCGTGACGGCCGCCCACCGGTCCTGACCTTGCACCAGTGACATGCGGGAGCCCGCCCCCGAACGTGGGGACGGGCTCCTGCCGGTGTTACGAGCGGATCAGTTCACGGCACCGATGGACACGTTGCCGCGCCCCACGATCGCACCCTCGCTGGTGACGATCGCCAGTTCACCGGAGAGCTGACGTCCGTCGGCCGGAACGGCCACCGCGGTCACCGTGCCGGTGATGGTGGCGGACTCGCCGTGCATCAGCGGCACCGCGACGGCCGAAGCGGTGATCGTGCCCAGCGACGCGGACGCGAACGCGTCGTAGTAGTCGTAGGCGGTGCTGGTCCCCGGCCCGTCAACCCCGTACGGCTCCACCACGACTCGGTAGGTGCCGGCGGCCGGGTTGGTCAGCGTGACCGTCTCCTCCGAGTCGCCGTCCGCGGCCCGGCCGACCTCGGTGGTACCCCGATAGACGAACAGGTCCAGGTCGGCGCCCGCGCTGGCGGGGTTGCCGATCCGGGCGGTGAACGTCGACGTACCCGCCGGGATCTCGACGGTCCACTCCTGGTTGGGACCGCCCTCGGTGATGGTCGGACGCTCGGTCCGCACACCGGTCAGCGCGCCGCTGCGGCCGCTGACCGAGACCGGACCGAAGGCGTTGGTGACCTTCCAGCTCACCGGGGTCGGCTCGCCGGCCTCGACACTGGGCAGCTCGACCAGCGCCGGCTCGACAGTCAGGCCCTGCACCCGCGCCTGGAGCTTGAACGGGTTGTTCAGCGTCGGGGACGTCCGCCGCGACTCCACCTCGATCTCCCAGACCCCGGGAAGCGGGTTCTGGTAGTCACGCTCCTGCGGCTTGCAGACGTTCACGTCGGAGAAGTTGGTGTAGCAGACGGTGCTGGTGGTGGCCTCCACCGGCACACCCAGCGGGTTGATCGCGATGAACCGGGTCTGTGAACCGGTGGCGATTCCGGAGAGGTTCACCTGGAGTGCCTTGGCGCCCTCGGGCACCGTCACGAAGTACGACGTGAAGCCGTTGCGGTCGACCGAGCCCTCGTTGGCGTACGAGAAGTTGGGCTTCTTCACGTCGTTCGACGCCACCACCACTGTGGACACCTCGAAGTCGACCACGTTGGTGGTCGGGTCGTCGATCCGCACGATCGCGCCGTGCGCGCCCTCGGTGGCCGGCTTGGCGGTGACGCTGATGGTGACGGGCTTGTTGAGCGGCAGCGCGACGCTCTTCGGCGCCTTGAAGGTGCCGTCGTTGCCCTGGAGCGTGATGGTGTGCCTGATGGTGCCGGCCGGGCCGCTGGTGCGGGTGAGCTTGACCGGGTACGTCTTGCTCTGGCCGACCTTGTGGCCGCCCTCGGACGAGGTGCAGCGGTTGTAGACGCCGGTGCCCCGACCCGGGTTCGGCACGAACTTCACACCGTTCCAGATGGTCAGCTGCTCCGCCAGGGGGCTGCAGACCGGCGCGTCGGAGACGTACGACCGGGTTTCGACGCCCTGGCGCAGCAGCTGCCACGCGCCCGGAACGTTGACCATGCCGTAGCCCTGCGCGTACGTCGGCACGTCCGCGATCGGCTTGGCGGAGCTGAACAGCGCCCGCCGCAGTGCCGCCGGGCTGACGCCCCGGTCGGTGGCCTTGGCGGCCGACAGCAGCAACGCGCCGGCGCCGGCGGTCTGCGGTGACGCCATCGAGGTGCCGTTCAGCATCGCGTAGCCCGGGGGCAGCGCGTATCCGGCCTCGGGGACCGGGGCTCCGAGCTGCCAGGTCGGTGCGGTGGAGATGGCCGAGCCGGGGGCGGCGATGTTCGGCTTGAAGCCGCCGTCCTCGCGCGGGCCACGGGAGGAGAAGTTGAACAGAGCGTTCTTCTTCTTGACGACCGAGCCGTAGTTGGCCAGCCAGGTGTCCTTGCTGATGTTGGCGGCAACGCTGATCACGTTGCTGGCCACCGACGGGTCGCCGACGGTGTTGAGACCCGGGCCGGAGTTGCCGGCCGAGATGACCAACTGCACGCCGTACGTCTCGATCAGTTCGTTGTAGAGGTTCGTCCGCGCGTTGTTGCCGTCGTTCAGGCCCGGAAGACCACCGATCGACATGTTGACGATGTCGACGCCGCGGTTGGCCACCAGGTCGATCATGCCGACGGTGAGGGCCGCCGCGCTGCAGCCGCCACCCCAGGAGCAGGCGCGGGCGGAAACCAGCTTCGCGCCGGGCGCGGCGCCGTCGAAGGCTCCGTTGCCGAGCATGTCGTTGGCGGCGGTGATGCCGGCGACGTGGGTGCCGTGGGTGCTCTCGACGATGCCGATGTTGACGTAGTCGTAGGTGCCAGGCAGCCCGATCGGCGTGGTGTCCACGTTCTTGCGGAACTCGACCACGAACGGCTGCCGCTCGGCGACCGGGGTCGCCGGGTTGTCGGTACCGAAGTAGCCGATGTCGTACTTCTCCTTGTACGGCCGCATGACCGGGTCGTCGGTAAAGTTGAGGTTCTGGTTGGCGTCCACCCGGATGTTGTTGGTGGCCGGGTCGAAGAGCACACCCCAGGTGTCGGTCGTGTCGCCGTCGCGGTTGACGTCACCCCGAGCGTCGCTCGCGGTGGTGACCGACTCGCTGAACAGGTTGAACCGGTACGTGCCGGCCGGCGCCGTCCAGGTGCCGCCGGCGATGGTGAACGACGGGCCGGCGACCTCGGCCTGCATCCGCCGCCACGAGCCGTCCTCGAGCGGATCGGTAGCGGTGACCCAGTCGACGATCTTGCGCTCGCCGGTGGTGGTCTGCTGCAACGCCGGGTGGGCCAGGTCCACACCGGAGTCCATGATGCCGATCGTGACGCCCCGGCCGTCCCACTCGGGGTGGGCCGCGGTGAACGCCACAGCGCCGGTCTCGTTCGTCGGCATGTAGGGGTTGTCAGCCGGGGTGGTCTCTCCCGGCGCCCCGACGGTGGCCTGCCGCGCGCCGGCGGTGCCGGTGGCGGTGCGCTCCGGGGCCGGGTCCGGCAGTTGGATGACCTCGTCCAGGTCGACGGCCGAGACGCCGGGCAGCCGCGCCGCCTTGAGGACCCGGTCGGTCGGGACCTTGGCCAGCACGAAGCCGACCCGGTCCTGCCGCTGGCTCACAGTGCCGCCGAGTTTGGTGAGGCTGTCGGCGACGTCCCCCGCCTCACCCTTCTCGGTGGCGACGATCAACGTGACGGTCGGGGCCTTCTTGGCGCGGGCCTCGCTGAGCAGTTTGGCGTCGTGGGCGCCCAGCGTCTCGGCGGCGGTGGCCGGGGAAGCGTCCGGTGTGGCGGCGGGAGCGGCGGCCGCTGTGGCGGCACCACCCATTGTCGTCATGGCGCTCGCCGCCAGGACCGACGCGAAGAGCGCGGCTGAGGTGCGCCGGCTCAGGTTTCGGAGTCTGCTCACGTTCTCTTTACCTCCAGAGAACAGGGCCCATCAGAGAAGGGCGCTGTGGTGAGCAGAATCTTTCGTGCTACCGCCGAGCACTGTCACTACTGGTCAGTCCCTTGTGACCAGTTCGTGACATGCGGGTATACGCACTGTCACATGGATGGAGAGCGGGTGGAGACCTCGTCGGCTGCCGGATCGGCCAGCTCGGGGGCCTGCGGCTGCCGGGGTGTCAACTCGACCTGCGCCGGCGTGGCCAACTCGTCGTCAGAGACACCCAACTCGGCGAGCTTGCGGGCGCTGACCAGCACCCGGGCCTCCAGCGAGCCGACCGCCCGGTTGTAGGCGGTCACCGCACCGGCCAGCGAGGACCCGAGCTTGCCCACGTGGTCGCCGAGCGTGGAGAGCCGGCCGTACAACTCCCGGGCGAGGGTGTGCACGGCGAGCGCGTTGCGGGCCAGCGCCTCCTGCCGCCAGGAATAGGCCACAGTGCGGAGCAGGGCGACCAGCGTGGCCGGCGTGGCCAGCACCACGTTGCGGGTGAAGGCGTGCTCCAGCAGCGTCGGGTCTCGCTGGAGCGCGACGTCGAGGAACGGGTCGGCCGGGACGAACAGCACCACGAACTCGGGCGAGTTGTCGAACGCCGACCAGTACGACTTGGCGGCCAGGGCGTCGACGTGCCCCCGCAGATGCCGCGCGTGCGCGTCGAGGTGGGTGTCCCGGCCGCGCTCGTCGCGGGCCTCCATGGCTGTCAGGTACGCGTCGAACGGGGCCTTCGCGTCCACCACCACCGAGCGACCACCGTGCAGGCGAACCACCAGATCCGGTCGGACGACCTGCTGGTCGGTGGCGGCGGTGACCTGCTCGGAGAAGTCGCAGTGCTCCAACATGCCGGCAGCCTCGACGATCCGGCGCAACTGGTGCTCGCCCCAGCGGCCCCGCACCTGCGGTGCGCGCAGCGCCGCCACCAACTGCTTGGTCTCGGTGCGCAGCTCACCGGAGACCGCGTTCATCGAGCGGACCTGCTCACGCAGCTCGGCGTACGCGTCGACGCGGTCGTGCTCCAGCTCGGCCACCCGCTGCTCGTAACGGCGCAGGGTGTCGTGCAGCGGCGCGACCGCCCTGGCCACCGCCTCCTGGGACTGTGCGGTGGCCTCGTAGCTCAACGCCCGCATGGACTGCTCCAGTCGACCCTCGCCCTCCCGGGTGGCGGCCAGTGTGGCATCCAGGCGGGCGATGTCGGCGGCCGACCGGGACCGGGCCGCGAGCCAGCCCACCGCCCCGCCAGCGCCGAGGCACACGATCACCAGGAGCAGCGTCGAGACGTCCATCACCGGAGCTTGCCAGACGGATACGACGTGCGACCCGGGGGTACGTTCGATGACATGGAACTTGTGCTCTGCCTCGCCGTTGTGCTGGTCGGCGCGCTGGGCGCCGCCGCGCTCGTCCGCGCTCAGGCCGGTGCCCGTCGGCGCACCGAGCTCGGCGACGCCCGCGCGGAGGCGCAGCGGTGGTACGAGCGCCTCGGTGGCCAGTTGATGAACCTGCACGGCGACGACCCGGCGGTCCGCCAGGCGCTGGCCGACGCCGGTGAGCGGTACAACGCGGCGGGCTCCCAGCTGGAGCAGGCGTCCACGCCGCACCAGTTCGGGCTGGCCCGGGAGACCGCGCTGGAGGGTCTGGCGTACATCCGGGCGGCGCGCACGGCGCTGGGCATCGATCCGGGCCCCGAGCTGCCCACCCTGGCCGCGGCCCGCGGCGTGGGACAGCTCACCAGGGAACGTGAGGTCGATGTGCAGGGGCAGACCTTCCGAGCCGGGCCGCAACCCGGCCGGGAAACGCCCTACTACTACCCCGGTGGGCGTTATCAGGGCCGACCGGTGCCCGCCGGTTGGTATTCGACGCCATGGTGGAAGACGGCACTGGGTGCCGGCGCCGGTGTGCTCGGCGGCATCCTGATCGCCGACGCGCTCTTCTCGCCCGCCTTCGCCGACCCCGGGTACGGCTACGACGCCGGCTACCAGGAGGGCTTCGGTGACGGTGTCGACCAGGGCGGCGACGGTGGCGACCAGGGCGGCGACTTCGGCGGCGGCGACCAGGGTGGGGACTTCGGCGGCGGCGACTACGCCGGTGGTGACTTCGGCGGCGGCGACTTCGGTGGCGGCGGCTTCGGCGGTGGCGATTTCGGTGGTGGCGATTTCGGCGGCGGCGACTTCTGACAGTCGTTCAGAGCTACGGAAACGGGCCCCGGTCGCAGCGACCGGGGCCCGTTTTCCGTACCTGTCGATCAGCCGGTGTTGCGCATCCCGGCCGCGATGCCGTTCACAGTGGTGAGCAGCGCGCGTTCCAGGGCGGTGCCGTCGCTCGGCGCCCGTCGGCCGCCCGGTGCGGTGGCGATCGCCCGCCCGGCAGCGCCCGACTCCCGGTACTGCCGCAGCAGCGCCACCTGGAGATGGTGCAGCGGCTCCAGGTAGGTGTCGCGGACGGCCAGGGTGCGCTGGAGCACCGGCGAGTTCTCCAGCAGGGCCGGTGAGGCGGTCACCGCCAGCACCTCCCGCTTGGTCAGCTCGTACTCCTGCTCGATCTGCTCGAAGATCGGGTGCAGCTTCTTCGGCACCAGCGTCTCGACGTACCTGCGGGCGATGCTCAGGTCGGTCTTGGTCAACATCATCTCGACGTTCGACAGGAACGTGCGGAAGAAGTGCCAGTTGCGGTGCATCTCGGCCAGCACGTCCGCCAGACCGGCCTCGCGGGCGGCGGCCAGCCCGGAGCCGACGCCGAACCAGCCCGGCACGATCTGCCGGGTCTGCGTCCAGCCGAACACCCACGGGATGGCCCGCAGCCCGGACAGCCCGGCGCCGGTGTTCGGGCGCTTCGCCGGCCGGGAGCCGATGTTCAGCGCGCCGAGCAGCTCGGTGGGGGTGGACGCCCAGAAGTACGCGGGCAGGTCCGGGTCCTCGACCAGCGACCGGTAGGACCGGAACGCCGACTCGGAGACCACGTCCATCGTCGCGTCCCAGCGCTCCAACATCTCGGCCGGCTGCCGGGGTGCGGTGTGCAGCAGGGTCGCCTGGAGCACCGCGGCGAGGGTGAGCTCCAGGTTTTCCCGGGCCAGCGAGGGCAGTGTGTACTTGTCGGAGATCACCTCGCCCTGCTCGGTCACCTTGATCGCGCCGTCCATGGTGCCGTACGGCTGCGCCAGAATCGCCTCGTGCGTCGGCCCGCCGCCGCGCCCGACCGTGCCGCCCCGGCCGTGGAAGAGCCGCAGGTGCACACCGTGCCGGGCGGCCACGTCGCGCAGCGCGCGCTGCGCCCGGTGGATCGACCACTGGCTGGTGGTGATCCCGGCCTCCTTGTTCGAGTCGGAGTAGCCGAGCATGACCTCCTGCACGTCACCCCGGGCCGTCACCAGCGCCCGGTACGCGGGCAGCGACAGCAGCTCGTCGAGGAGTTCGCCGCCGGAGTTCAGCTCGGCCGGGGTCTCCAGGAGCGGGACGAACCCGATCCGGGCCCGCCCGCTGTGCACGTCCACCAGGCCGGCCTCGCGGGCCAGCACCACGGCGGCCAGCACGTCGTCGACACCCAGGGTCATCGAGATGATGTACGACTCGATCACCTCGGCACCGAACCGGTCCTGTGCCTCCCGGATGGTGCTGAACACGTCGAACGTCTTGCGGGCCGACTCGGACAGCGAGGTGTCCACAGTCGACAGCGGGCGCCGACCGGTCAGCTCGTCGGCGAGCAGCTTGGTGCGTTCCAGCCGGGTCAGCGCCGGGTAGTCGGAGACCTCGCCGACCGCCTCGTAGAGCTGCGCGAGCACCGCGTGGTGCGCCTCGGCGTGCTCCCGGACGTCCATGGTGGCCAGGTGCAGGCCGAACGCGGAGACCGTACGGATGGTGGAGGCCAGCCGGCCGACCGCTGTGAGCTGCCCGGAGTTGCGGGCCAGCGAGGCGCGCAGCAGGTCCAGGTCGGCGATCAGTTCGGCGGAGCCCTGGTAGTCACGGCCCGGTACGTGCGCGGTGCCCTGGCGCAACCTCAGCCGGGTGTTGGCGAGCTTCGCCTTCACGCAGCGTGCCTTGAGCCGGTACGGCTCCTCCGCGTTGACCCGGCGGAAGCGCTGCGCCACCTCGGGCAGCGCGTCCAGGTCGGCGGCGAGGCTGGCGGAGAGGTCCAGGGAGACCCCGCGGAGTCGGCGGGACACCGAGACCTCGTTGATCAGGTGGTCCATCGCCTTCTCGGTGGCCGCGATGCCGTGCTCGTGCTGGATGGTCAGCACCTCACGGGTGACCGCCGGGGTGACGAACGGGTTGCCGTCGCGGTCGCCGCCGATCCAGGTGCCGAAGCTCAGCGGCCGGGCCGTCGGTGAGGTCTCCACACCGAGGGTGCGCAACGTGTCGGCCAGGTCGTCGAGCACCTGCGGGGCGGCCTCGGCGTACAGGTCGCGCAGGTAGTAGATGGCGTTGCGGGCCTCGTCGGTCGGGTCCGGCCGGTCGAGCCGCAGCTCGTCGGTCTGCCACATCAGGTCCAGCAACTCGGCCAGCCGGCGGTTGGCCGGGCCCTCGTCGCTGGCGCCGTAGAGGATCGCGTTGGCGGTCTCGGTGTCCAACTCGTCGGCGATCGCCCGCAACTTGGACAGGATCGAGCGACGAGCCGCCTCGGTCGGGTGCGCGGTGAAGACCGGTCGCACCGCCAGCCGGCGAGCCGCGTTGGCGATCTCCTCGGCCGGCACCCCGCGCTCGGCGATCATCTTGGCGGCCTGGTCCAGCCAGCCGCCCTGCACCGCGCGGCGGCGGCGCAGATCCCGCGCCCGGTGCACCTGCTCGGTGATGTTGGCCAGGTGGAAGTAGGTGGAGAAGGCGCGAGCCAGCTTGGTGCCGGTGGTCACGTCGAGCCCGCCGAGGCGCTGGGCGGCCGCCGGGGCGTCGGAGCGGACCTGGGCGCGGATCTCCTCGACGAGGTCGAGCAGCGGGCGACCCTCCTGGCGGGCCAGGGTCTGGCCGAGGAGGGTGCCGAGTCGGCGAATGTCGGCGCGCAGTGCGGCGTCCGGGCCGTCGTGGTCGTGCTGGTCGGTCACGATGCGCTCCCTTACGTGGATACGAAGGACAGCGCTGTCCGACTTACTGGATGGTATCCGCGCGCAGGGGATGTCTGGAGGGCCCCCTGGTGATCCACTGCCCGCAGGAGGGTGTTTTCCGGGGTGATCTCAACCACCGTCGCGGTCCGACGAGGGGCCCGAGTGGGTCGTTGCGGGGCCGGAGGGGGCGGCCCGGCGACCCCGGACCAGGCTCGCGCTGACCAGTCCGAGCCCTCCGAGCACCGCCCAGATCCCGAGGGCGGAAGCCGGCCAGCCGGCCGACCGCCAGTCGAAGTACACAGCGGCCTTGGTCAGGTCGTTGGCGAGCCCGGGGATGTTCCAGCGGTGCATGCCGCGCAGCACCCCGGGCAGGAACTCGGGCGCGTAGATGCCACCGGAGCCCGGGTTGCCGAGCACCACCAACAGCAGGATGACCAGCGCGGTGCCCGCGACGCCGAGCCAGCCCTGAATGGCGCTGGCGAACATGGCTGCGGCGAAGACGGCCAGCGCCCCGATGGCGGCGATCGTCGGTACGTTGTGGTGCCAGATGTCCAGTACGGGTCCGACCACCACCGCGCCGGCGATGCCGAGCAGCACGCTGTAGACCGCCAGGGCGGCGACGCGCAGTCCGGCCCGTCGCGCCGTACGGGGGGTGGTGCCGGCGGATATCCCGAGCACCGTCGAGGCGAGGTAGCCGCCGAGCACGTACCCGACATTCAGGTAGAAGGGCACCACCCCGCGCGTGTCGGCCGGGGTGACCGGAACCTCGTCGACGATCCGGAGCGGGGTCCCGGTGCGGGTGGTGGCGGTGCCCAGGACCTCCTTGATCGCGCTGGTGGCGGAGGGGCCGGAGGCGCTCGCCACGGTGAGGAGCAGGCCGTTGTCTTCTCCGGTGCTGAGTACTGCGTACACCGCGCGGCTGAGCAGCCCGTCCTCGGCGGCGGTCGGGTCGTCGTACCCGATGGGTTTGAGGATGGTGGTCTGGCCGCGCACGGCGTCGAGCGTCGCCTGGGCGCGTTGGTCGCCGGAGACGACGCCGATCGGCAGGTCGCGGGGTGTGGGCTGGTGCAACGCGCCGACGTAGGCAGCGATGAACGCCGTGGCCAGTACGAGGGTGCCGAGGAGCAGTCCGATGCTGCGCGGCGCCCAGTCGCGAGCCGTGCCCCGCGGTTCTTCGTCCACGTTGTTAGCCTATGGCCGGTTTTGTGGGTCGCACTGTGGAACCAGCTCGCCGCCCCCGAGGCGCGGCAGAGACCAGCGGTGCGGCAGGCGTCAGGGGTCGACGACGGCGAAGGCGCGGACCGAAAGGTGCCCGTGCCGGCCCCCATCGGCGGGGCAGCGGTCCGCGCTCTCCGATCGGCCAAGATCGTGCTCGATCCAGGAAAGAGTGCGGTCTGCCGGCTTCGAGACCCACTACATCCTGGATCGAGGACGATCTTGCTCGGTGTGTCCGTCGCGCGAGGCGGCAGCGGGACGGATCGCCCCGCCCGGTCACCTGTCGGCGCGCCCCGGCGCGGTCGACAGTGCGGCACCGACAAGATCCGCACAACATCGAGAACTGCCGCCTCCCGCGCCCCGGACGCAGCAATCTCCGGGAAGTTGCGCGGATCTTGGAACGAGGGGTGGCCTGCGGGGACACGGCGCGCGGCGCGGACCTGGGCGGAAGGGGGTGGCTGTCGGTCGACGGGGCTAGGCTTGTTGTCGCGCCCCCCCGTCCGGCTGGACGAGGGGCCGCCGTCGTGTGCGTCGACTCCCCGAAAGGTTTCCCTTGCTCACCGGTCTGTTCACCGCAGCCCTGGCCGACCCCGGGCTGACCCGGGCGCGTGACCTGGCGCGCTCCGGTGCCGCCCAGGTCGACGGCCTCGACATCACCGCCCCGGCGGCCCTGCGCCCGTTCGCCGTCGCGGCGGTCGCCGCCGACAACGAGGGCGCCGGGCGACCGGTGCTGGCGGTGACCGCCACCACCCGGGAGGCCGACGACCTCGCCGCCGCGCTGGGCGGGTTGCTGCCGGCCGAGCAGGTGGTGGTCTTCCCCTCCTGGGAGACGCTGCCGCACGAGCGGCTGTCCCCCCGCTCCGACACCGTCGGCCGGCGGCTGGCAGTGCTGCGCCGGCTGGCGCACCCGGAGGCGACCGACGCGCACGGCGGCACCGGGCCACTGCGAGTGGTGGTGGCCCCGGTCCGTTCCCTGCTCCAGCCGCAGCTCAAGGGGCTCGGCGATCTGGAGCCGGTGCAGCTCGCCGCCGGCGAGGAGGCCGACCTGGAAGAGGTCGCCCGCCGGCTGATCGACATGGCCTACGCCAGGGTCGACCTGGTCACCAAGCGCGGCGAGTTCGCGGTGCGTGGCGGCATCCTGGACGTCTTCCCGCCCACCGACGAGCACCCGTCGCGTGTCGAGTTCTGGGGCGACGAGGTGGAGGAGATCCGCACCTTCGCCGTCGCCGACCAGCGGACCATCGAGCAGGTTCCGCTGCTCTGGGCACCGCCCTGCCGCGAGCTGCTGCTCACCCCGGCGGTCCGCGACCGGGCCGCCGCGCTCGCCGAGCAGCACCCCGAGCTGGCCGAGATCCTCGACAAGCTGGCCGAGGGCATCCCGGTGGAGGGGATGGAGTCGCTGGCCCCGGTGCTGGTCGGCCCCGACTCGCTGGAGCTGCTGCTGGACGCCATGCCGGCCGGCACCCACGTCCTGCTCTGCGACCCGGAGCGGATCCGCACACGGGCGCACGACCTGGTACGTACGTCGGAGGAGTTCTTGCAGGCCAGCTGGGCCGCCGCCGCGGTCGGCGGCCAGGCCCCGGTGGACGTTGGCGCCGCCGCCTTCCGCACCCTCGGCGAGGTACGCGCCGCCGCGGGCAGGCTCGGCCAGCCGTGGTGGACGCTGTCCCCGTTCGGCCTTGTCGAGGGGGAGACCGCCGAGACTCGGCAGCCGTGGGAGGACGCGCCCGAGCAGGCCGCCGTCACTCCGGACGACGCCATCGCGGTGACCCTGTCCGCCCAACCGGCGCCGCTCTACCACGGCGAGACCTCGCGGGTGGTCGAGGACCTCAAGCGTTGGGCCGGCGAGGGTTGGTCGATCGCGCTGGTCTTCGAGGGGCACGGCCCCGCCCAGCGGGCGGTGGAGGTGCTGCGCGACGCCGGCCTGGGCGCCCGGTTGACCGAGGAGGTGCCGACCGCGCCCGTCCCCGGCGAGCTGGTGGTCACCTGCGGTGCGCTGAGCAGCGGGTTCGTCGATGAGGCGTCCCGCTTCGTGCTGCTCACCGGCAATGACGTGACAGGCGGTCGGGGCACCTCGACACGCGACATGCGCAAGATGCCGAGCCGGCGGCGCAACACCATCGACCCGCTGGAGCTCAAGGCCGGCGACTTCGTGGTGCACGAGCAGCACGGCATCGGCCGCTACGTGGAGCTGGTGCAGCGCACCGTCAACGGCGCCAGCCGGGAATACCTCGTCATCGAGTACGCGGCCAGCAAGCGGGGCCAGCCCGGCGACCGGTTGTTCGTCCCGACCGACCAGCTCGACCAGCTCTCCCGCTACGTGGGCGGCGAGCAGCCCACCCTGCACAAGATGGGCGGCTCGGACTGGCAGAAGTCCAAGGCCCGGGCCCGTAAGGCGGTCCGGGAGATCGCCGCGCAGCTCATCCAGCTCTACGCCGCCCGCAAGGCGTCCAAGGGGCACTCGTTCGGCCCGGACACCCCGTGGCAGCGGGAGCTGGAGGACGCCTTCCCCTGGCAGGAGACGCCGGACCAGCTCGCCGCTATCGACGAGGTCAAGCGGGACATGGAGCAGACCGTCCCGATGGACCGGCTGATCTGCGGTGACGTCGGCTACGGCAAGACCGAGATCGCGGTCCGGGCGGCGTTCAAGGCGGTACAGGACGGCAAGCAGGTGGCGGTGCTGGTGCCGACCACCCTGCTGGTTCAGCAGCACTACAACACGTTCGCCGAGCGGATGAGCCAGTTCCCGGTCCAGATCCGGCAGCTGTCCCGGTTCCAGACGGCGAAGGAGACCGAGCGGACGCTGGAGATGGTCGCCGACGGCACCGTCGACATCGTCATCGGTACGCACCGGCTGTTGCAGACGGCGACCCGCTTCAAGCAGCTGGGTCTGGTGATCGTCGACGAGGAGCAGCGCTTCGGTGTCGAGCACAAGGAACACCTGAAGACGCTGCGCGCGTCGGTCGACGTGCTCAGCATGTCGGCCACCCCGATCCCGCGCACCCTGGAGATGGCGATCACCGGCATCCGGGAGATGTCCACCATCGCCACCCCACCGGAGGAGCGGCACCCGGTGCTCACCTTCGTCGGCGCGCAGGACGACCGTCAGGTGGCCGCGTCCATCCACCGTGAGCTGCTCCGCGACGGGCAGGTCTTCTACCTGCACAACCGGGTCGAGTCGATCGACCGGGCGGCACGGCGGCTGCGGGAGCTGGTGCCCGAGGCGCGGGTCGCTGTGGCGCACGGCCAGATGGGCGAGGACGCCCTGGAGAAGGTCATGGTCGGCTTCTGGGAGAAGGAGTTCGACGTCCTGGTCTGCACCACGATCGTCGAGTCGGGCATCGACATCCCGAACGCCAACACGCTGATCGTGGAGCGGGCCGACCTGCTCGGCCTGGCCCAGTTGCACCAGATCCGGGGCCGGGTCGGCCGGGGCCGGGAGCGGGCGTACGCCTACTTCCTCTACCCGCCGGAGAAGCCGCTCACCGAGCACGCCCACGAGCGGTTGGCGACCATCGCCCAGCACACCGAGTTGGGTGCCGGCATGTACGTGGCCATGAAGGACCTGGAGATCCGGGGCGCCGGCAACCTGCTCGGTGGCGAGCAGTCCGGGCACATCGAGGGCGTCGGTTTCGACCTGTACGTGCGGATGGTCGGCGAGGCGGTCTCCGCGTTCAAGGGTGAGCGGCCGGAGGAGGAGACCGACGTCAAGATCGACCTGCCGGTCGACGCGCACCTGCCGCACGACTACGTGAGCGTGGAGCGGCTGCGCCTGGAGATGTACCGCAAGCTCGCCGAGGCGCGCGACGAGGAGCGGCTGGGCGAGGTGATCGCCGAGATGACCGACCGGTACGGCGAGCCGCCCGCCCCGGTGCAGAACCTGGTGGAGGTGGCCCGGTTCCGTCTGCTGGCCCGCCGCTACGGCCTGAGCGACGTGTCGATGCAAGGCAAGCACGTACGGTTCGGTCCGCTGCCGCTACCGGACTCGAAGCAGTTGCGGCTCAAGCGCTACCACCCGGATGCCGTCTACAAGCAGGCCACCGACCAGGTCAGCGTGCCCCGACCGACCACCCGTCGGATCGGCGGCGAGCCGCTGCGTGACCAGGCGCTGCTTCAGTGGTGCGCGCAACTGCTCTCCGATGTGCTCGGTGCTCCCGCCCCACTCGCCGTCGCCGCGAGCGCCTGAGCCGGCGGTGTGGCCGCGAGCGCCTGAGCCGGCGGTGTGCTCTCGACCAGGGACGGCGCGTCGACGCCGTCCCTGGTACGGGTATGCCCGAAGGTGGGGGGTGTCACAACCCCGGGTGACGGCGTGAGAGAGTGACGGCTATGCGTGCTCGCCGTCTTGCCGCCGTCGCCACTGTGGCGCTCGGCCTCGTCGCCCTCTCCGGTTGCCGTGCTGAGCCTGGTATCGCCGCTTACGTCGGTGACCAGCGCATCACCGACGTTCAGGTCACCACCGCGATGCAGGACCTGCGGACGAAGAACCCGGGCCCGGAGTCATCCGCCAGTGGGCAGCCCGCGGCGCCGCAACCGACAGTGCCCAAGGTGGCCGACGTGGTGCGGACCATGGTGCTGACGAAGGTGTGCGAGAAGCTCTCCGCCGAGAAGAACTACCAGCCGCGCGGCCAGGTGGCGGCCGACCAGGCCGCCCAGCAGCTCGGTCTCGACCCGGAGACCGGGCACGTGCGGGAGGTGGCGAAGCTCTTCACCTGCCTGTCCGGGTTGCCGGCCGAGCCGGTCGAGCCGAGCAAGGAGGAGATCGCCGACGTGATCGCCGCCGGGCGTGCGGCCGGCAAGATCCCCGCTGAGGTGACCGATGCGGAGGCCGCCCAGCAGCTCGACGGCGAGCAGCTACGCGGCGCGCTGGCGACCAAGAGGATCCTGGCCGAGGCGGTCGGTCGTTACGACGTCACGGTCAGCCCTCGATACCGTCCGCTTGAGTTCCCGCTGCTCAGCTTCGCCGGTGACGCACCCGCGGTGAGCGTGCCATTGGGTGAGCCGGGCTCCGACGCGGTCACCGACATCTCCACCCCGGAGGGGCCGACCGGGACGCCGGAGGCCGAGGGCACGGCCAGCTGAGCATGACCGTACGGATCGTCCTCCTGGTCACCTCACCCCGGTTGCCCGCCGGCCTGTTGACGGCCGCCGCCTGGGACGTCGTACGCCAGCACCCGGTGTTGACCGGCGCGGACAGCGAGTTGACCACGGCCGTGCGCCAGGCGGGCGCCGAGGTTACAGTGGTGGACGGCCCGGCGACGCAGCCGTTGCTGGACGCGGTGGCGACGCACGGCACTGTGGTGTGGCTGGCCGGTCCGGCGGGTGACGAGACGCTGGCCCGGGAGTTGGGTCTGCGGTTGGCCCGGCAGCCGGGGTTGGCCGAGATGGAGTTGATGTACGGCTCCTGGGATCCGCCGGGTGCCAGGCTGCTCGACGCCGTGGCCGTGCTGGATCGACTGGCCTCTCCAGGTGGCGACCCGTGGAAGCGGGCGCAGACGCACCGCAGCCTCGCCGGTTATCTGCTGGAGGAGAGCTACGAGGCGTACGACGCGATCTGCGCCGACGACACCGACGCGCTGCGCGAGGAGTTGGGCGACGTGTTGTTGCAGGTGGTGCTGCACGCGCGGCTCGCCGAGGAGTTGCCCGAGGACGAGCGGTGGACGATCGACGACGTGGCCGGTGGTCTGGTCGACAAGATGATCAGGCGCAATCCGCACGTCTTCGCCGGTGCTGAGGCGGGCACCCTGGAGGAGATCACCGAGAACTGGGAGCGGATCAAGCGCGCGGAGAAGGCACGGCACTCGGCGTTGGACGGCGTTGCCCTGAGTCAGCCCGCGCTGGCCCTGGCAACGCAGATCCTGGACCGGGCCGCCCGCACTGGCGTCAACGTCCCACTCCCGTCGGCCGACGACCAGACCGACGCCGAGGCAAGGCTGGGCGCCGATCTCCTGGCAAGGGTGGCCGCCGCCCGCGAGGCGGGCACAGACCCAGAAGCGGCTCTCCGCCGCACCACCCTCGCCCACGCCGAAACCATCCGCCAAGCCGAACCCCCACCCCCACCCGCCAGCCCACGGTGATCATGAAGTTATTGCTCCGACACGCCGAGGCGGATGGCAACAACTTCATGATCGACGGGGTGGGTGAAACCGGCGGCGGAGCGTGCGGCGGTCGGTAGGGTGGGGCGGTGGAAGCGTTTGGGGTGCTGGCTGAGCGGGTTGTCGAGGCTTTACTGGAGTCGCGGCCGGGGGTTGCCACCGCCGCCGGCGACCACCGCTTCGACGACCGCCTGCCGGACCTGTCCGCCGACGGGTTGACCGCCGATCGGGCGATGCTCTCCGACGCGGCCAACGCACTGTCCGAACTGGACCCTGACTCGCTCGACGTCGACGAGCAGGTCGACCACGCGCTGCTCACCTCATTCGTGGACCGGGAGCTGTTCGAGCTGACCGAGATCCGGTCGCACGAGTGGGATCCGCTGCGGCACAACCCCGGCCCGCTGCTGCACCCGCTGCTGGCCCGCCCGTACGCCCCCGCGGACGTGCGGCTGACCCAACTGGCCGGGCGGCTCGCCGCCGTACCGGACGCCCTCGCCACCGCCCGCGCGACGCTGCGTGACATGCCGCGCATCCACGCGGAGACGGCGGTCGGGCAGTTCACCGGCACTGCCGCGCTGATCCGCGACGAGCTGCCGGCGTTGCTCGCCCAGGCGCCGGGCCACCTGGGCCGGGTCGAACCGGCGGCCACCGCCGCGATCGCCGCGCTGGACGAGTTCGTCGCCTGGCTGCGCGTCGGCCTGGCCGCCGACGCCGGCCCCGGCCGTGACCCGCGACTGGGCCGGCGCCGCTGGGAGGCCCGGCTCTGGCACACCCTCGACACCGAGTTGGGCGCCGCCGAGATCCAGCGTCGCGCCTGGGCCAACCTGGACCGGGTCACCGCGGAGATCCGCGAGGCGGCCGTCGAGCTGGTCGGCGGCCCGGCCGACGACACGTCAGTACGTCGGGCGTTGGACCTGCTCGCCGCCGAGCACCCGAACGACGCGACGATCGTCGAGCTGGCCGGTGTGACACTGGACGAGGCGACCGACTTCGTCCGCGCACACGACCTGGTCACCCTTGTCGACGACCGGTGTGTGATCCAGGAGATGCCGGAGTTCGCCCGGGGGGTCGCTGTGGCGTACTGCGACGCGCCCGGCCCGCTGGAGACCGCCGCCGTGCCGACCTTCTACTGCATCGCGCCCACCCCCTCGGACTGGCCGGCGCAGCGGGTGGAGTCGTTCTACCGCGAATACAACGACCACATGATCCGCAACCTCACCGTGCACGAGGCGATGCCCGGGCACTTCCTCCAGCTCGCCCACGCCCGCCGCTACGTGGGTGGTACACGGGTCCGCGCGCTGGCCGAGTCCGGCCCGTTCATCGAGGGCTGGGCGGTCTACGCGGAGGAGGTGATGACGGGCCTCGGCTTCGGCGGTCTGCCGGTGCGGTTGCAGCAGCTCAAGATGCAACTACGGATGACAATCAACGCGCTGCTCGACCAGTTGGTGCACGCCGAGGACCTGCCCGAGGCCGAGGCGATGGCGTTGATGACCGGGCGCGGCTTCCAGGAGGAGGGCGAGGCGGCCGGCAAGTGGCGGCGCGCCCAGCTCACCTCCACCCAGCTCTCCACCTACTTCGTCGGGTACAGCGAGGTCGCCGACATCGCCGCCGCCCGCCCGGACGGGGTGTCGGTCCGCGACTGGCACGACGCGATGCTCGCCCACGACTGCCCGCCCCCGCGCCACCTGCGCACCCTGCTCGGTCTCTGAGAACGCCGCGCCGCGCGGGTCTCACCGCCGCCCGGCGGTCACCGTCGCGCCGATGAGCCAGCGCGAGATGGAGTACGCGGGCGGCAGTTGCGCCTGTTGGGCGCTCTGCCTGAATGTCGGTCACGAGCCGCCGGGGCGGCGGTCGACGACGTCGGCCCCGGCGGGCGGGTCGAACGCGCCCTCGTCGACTGTCGCGGAGTAGTTGCTCAGTGCCAGATCCATCGGCTTCCCGTCGACCGGCCCGGTGAAGCTGCCGAGCACGCCCTCGGTGGTCACGCAGGCGGTGAAGTCGCCGGACGACGAGCTCTGCACAGCGACGCAGGCGGCGTGGTGCCCGGCGACTGTGGTGTCGCTCTGCCTGATGACTGCCTGTGGGTCGAGCGCGGCGGCGGTGAGCAGCCCGACCACCACCGGCGGGGTGACGAGGCCCTGCTGGTTGGCCTCGCCGAACAGCGTCACTGTGGGCTTGCTGCCCGGGGTGGGCGGGGTGATCAGCGTGCACTGCGGGCGGGCGGCGGTCGTCGCGCACCGGGTGATGGCCTCCGGGGTGACGGTGAGTTGCCCGCCCGGATAGGTGTACGTGGATCGCGCCGGGTCCTGCGCCTGCACGATCGCGGCGCGCTGGCCGCCGGGCAACTGGTAGTCGGCCGAGTAGGTCAACTCCAGGGCCCGATCGAGCCGGGCGGCGAGGTCGTTGACGAGATCCGAGCGGCCCATGGCGACTCCGGCGTCCTCGAATGTCTGACAGCCGGTGACCGTGAGCGACGCGATGACCGACACGGCGAGCATGCGGAGGGTGGTCGAGGCGGCGGGCATGGCGACCAGCCTGGTGGATCTGGTCCGCGCAGCGCAAACCCGTTGCCGGTTGACGCCCGGAAATCCGGGAATGTCCGTCAACGCGGGGTGACCCGGGTGCGCGGGCGACGCCGTGCCCGTTCGCGCCGCCCGATACGCTGCGTTCAACACCTGCCTCAGCCGCACCGTCGCGGCCCACCCACGGACCGGATCACAACAACGAGGAGCGACTTAGTGGCAACCATCGAGGGAATCGTCGCCCGGGAGATTCTCGACTCGCGGGGCAACCCGACGGTCGAGGTCGAGGTCGGTCTGGACGACGGCACGGTAGCCCGCGCCGCCGTGCCGTCCGGTGCCTCCACCGGCGCCTTCGAGGCGATCGAGCTGCGCGACGGTGACGCCGACCGCTACCAGGGCAAGGGCGTGGAGAAGGCGGTCTCCAACGTCGAAGACAAGATCGTCGACCAGATCATCGGGTACGAGGCCAGCGAGCAGCGGCTGATCGACCAGAAGATGCTCGACATCGACGGCACGGAGAGCAAGTCGGAGCTGGGCGCGAACGCCATCCTCGGGGTCTCCCTGGCGGTGGCGAAGGCCGCTGCCGGCAGCGCCGAGCTGAGCCTCTTCCGCTACCTGGGCGGCCCGAACGCGCACCTCCTGCCCGTGCCGATGATGAACATCCTCAACGGTGGCGCGCACGCCGACTCGAACGTCGACATCCAGGAATTCATGATCGCGCCGATCGGCGCGCCCACCTTCCGTGAGGCGCTGCGCTCGGGCGCGGAGGTCTACCACGCGCTGAAGTCGGTGCTGAAGAAGAAGGGCCTCTCCACCGGGCTCGGCGACGAGGGTGGCTTCGCGCCGAACCTGCCGACGAACGCGGCGGCCCTGGACCTGATCGCCGAGGCGGTCGAGAAGGCCGGTTACCGGCTCGGCACCGACATCGTGTTCGCGCTCGACGTGGCGGCCACCGAGTTCTTCGACAACGGCGCCTACACGTTCGAGGGTGCCGCGAAGTCCGCCGAGGAGATGAGCACCTACTACACGAAGCTGGCCGACGAGTACCCGATCGTCTCGATCGAGGACCCGCTGGCCGAGGACGACTGGAGCGGCTGGCAGACGCTGACCGCCTCGATCGGCGACCGGGTGCAGATCGTCGGTGACGACCTGTTCGTGACCAACCCGCAGCGCATCGCCCGCGGCATCGCGGAGAAGGCGGCGAACGCGGTCCTCGTCAAGGTCAACCAGATCGGCTCGCTGACCGAGACCCTGGACGCGGTGGACCTGGCCCACCGGGCCGGCTTCAAGTGCATGATGAGCCACCGTTCCGGCGAGACCGAGGACACCACGATCGCCGACCTGGCGGTGGCCACCGGCTGCGGCCAGATCAAGACCGGCGCCCCGGCCCGCTCGGACCGTGTCGCCAAGTACAACCAGCTGCTCCGGATCGAGGAGGAGCTGGCCGACGCGGCGCGCTACGCCGGCGCTGGCGCGTTCCCGCGCTACCGTTCGGCCTGAGCCACGAAAGCCTCGGGGGAGGGGTGTGACGATGCAGCAGCGCCGCACACCGGGTGGTCAGCGTCCCGCCCGCCGGTCGGGTCAGTCCGGTCGGCCGGGCGGTGGGCGCGCCACGCGGGGGTCGGTCCGGGAGGCCGGCGTACGCGCCGAGCCGCGTGCCGCCGGTCGCGCGCCGGGTGCTACCCGTGGCGCCGAAGGCGTTCGCTCCGCGAATCGTCCGGCCGCCGCGCGGCGTACCGCTGCCGCTGGTGCGGTGAAGCGGCTCGCCGCACCCCACCCCCGTCGCTTCACCGGCCGGGCCACAGTGCTGTTCGCTGTCCTGATCGCGCTCGCTCTGGCCTACACCTATCCGGTCCGGGTCTACCTGGACCAGCAGGCCGACATCGAGCGGATGGAGGCGGCCCAGGCGGTGCAGGAGCGGGAGATCGCCAAGCTCGCCGCCGAGGCCGCCAACTGGAAGGACCCCGAGTACATCAAGACGCAGGCTCGGGAACGGTTCTTCATGGGCCGGCCCGGCGAGAAGATGATGGTGGTGCTGCACGACCCGGAGGGCGCCGCCCGGGACGCCGGGAAGTCGGCCGGTTCGGCCCCGCCAGCCGGGCCGGTGACCTGGTACGACACGCTCTGGTCCAGCGTGCGGGCGGCGGACAGCCAGCAGCCGGGCCAGTGATCCACCGACCAGCACACCAGGAGAGATGGGCACCGTGACTGTCGTACCACCGTCGGAGCCGGCGGCGGATTCCGTTCCCCTGCCGCAGCGCGAACCGGCCACCGAGGCCGACCTGGCCGCTGTGGCAGCGCAGCTCGGCCGGACGCCCCGGGGCACCCGCGCGGTGGCCCACCGGTGCCCGTGTGGCCTTCCCGACGTGGTGGAGACGACCCCCCGCCTCGCCGACGGCACCCCGTTCCCGACGCTCTACTACCTGACCTGCCCCCGGGCCACCGCCGCGTGCAGCCGACTGGAGTCGGCGGGGCTGATGAAGGAGATGGCGGACCGGCTGGCGACGGATCCGGAGTTGGCCGCCCACTACCGTGCCGCGCACGAGGACTACCTCACCCGCCGGGAGGCGATCGGCGAGGTGCCGGAGATCGCCGGCATCTCGGCCGGTGGGATGCCGGGCCGGGTGAAGTGCCTGCACGTGCACCTGGGCCACGCGTTGGGCGCAGGCCCCGGGGTGAACCCGCTCGGCGACGAGACGTTGGGCCTGGTCGAGCCCTGGTGGTCCGCCGGGCCCTGCGTGGATGTGCCGACGGGCGAATGACAACGCAGGCCGACAGCCAGATCCTCGTCCGGCGGGCCCGCACCGGCGATGTGCGGGGCATCCGGCGACTGGTCGACACCTACACCGACGACCGGCGGCTGCTGAGCAAGGCCACCGTCACCCTCTTCGAGGACGTGCAGGAGTTCCGGGTCGCGGTCCGGGCCGAGGACGACGTCGTGGTGGGCTGCGGTGCGCTGCACGTCATGTGGGAGGACCTGGCCGAGATCCGCACTGTGGCGGTGGACCCGTCCTGCCGGGGCCGGCGCATCGGTCACCGGCTGGTCGCTGAGCTGATCGACGCGGCCCGGGAGTTGGGCGTGGCGCGGATCTTCGTGCTCACCTTCGAGACCCGGTTCTTCGGCTCGTTCGGTTTCCGGGAGATCGACGGCGCTCCGGTGCCGCAGCCGGTCTACGAGCAGCTGCTGCGCTCGTACGACGAGGGTGTCGCGGAATTCCTGGACCTGGAGCGGGTCAAGCCGAACACGCTGGGCAACACCCGGATGCTGCTGCGCCTCTAGGTCAGGCCCTGCGGGGGTGGGCGGCGAAGAACTCCCACATCAGGTCGGTGGCGGACAGCCCTGCGGAGGACGCGGCGAGTTGGCCCGACGTCGCCCCCGGCCAACTGTGACCCATGTCGGCGATCGTGTAGACGCTGACCTCGCTGCCGTCCGCGCAGCCCGCCACCGTGTGCGTCACGCCCGGCACCCCGGACGCCTTCGGGCTCGGCCGGCAGCCGAGCCGCTGCTGCCAGGTCCGCATGCCGGCCTGGAAGGTCGAGGCGTAGCGGTCCTGGCCGCCGATGAAGGTGATCACGGAGACCGGGCTCTTCGGCACGTAACTGTCGGCGGTGGTCAGGTTTCCGCTGTAACCACCGCTGACCACCCCGATCGCGGCGTACCTGCCGGTGCTCTCCACCGCCGCCCGGAAGCTCATGTCGCCGCCGTTCGAGATGCCGGTGAGGAACACCCTGTTCGGGTCCGCGTGCCAGGTCTGCACCAGATGATCGGTGAGGGCGTTGAGGAAGCCGACGTCGTCCTCGCTGCCGCAGCAGATCAGCGCGTTGAAGCCGCCTCCCTGCCCGTCGGGGTAGGCGACCAGCACGTTGTCAGTGTCGGCTCTGGCCTCCAGGCCCGCCAACTCCCGCACCGAGGATCCGAGGCCGGGATAGAAGTGCAGCGCGACGACCAGCGCGGAGGCTCTGCCCGGGTCGTACCCCGGTGGGGCGTGCAGCAGGTAGGTGCGGTCGCGTCCGTTGTGGCGCACCGTGAGTTGGTGGTCACCGGCCGCCGGCCGTTCGCTCGACGCGGACGGTGAGGCTGGCGAGGCCGACGAGGGCTGCCCCCGCTCACCACAAGCTGCGGCAACGACCAGGAGACAGAGCCCCGTCAACACCGCCACTGTTCGCCGCACGCCGGCCACCCCCCGTCGACCTCGCGGTCCACACTGGAGAGCGTTCGGCAGCGAATCAACCCTTTCGGTCCTGGGCGAAGGCAGGCAGGCTGTTGCCATGCTTCGCCTCCAGCTCGGGTCCGCCGACCTGTGCCGGGTGCGGTTCGCCGATCGGCTGCATCCGGTCGGGATCGCGCTGCTGGCTGGTCAGTGGCTGCGCGATCCGACTGTCGCGGCGATGGCACCGACCCTGGCGAGGCGGGCGGCGGCGGCCGAGGGCACTGCTGCCGCCCAGACTGCCACGGCGATTCTGCGGCATCTGCTGCCCGACCGGGGACGTCTGCCCGACTTCGTCACCCCCTTCGACGGCCTGGAGTCGGTGGAGGCCGGGCTGGACGCGATCCGGGCCACCCCGGCGCGGCGGGTCCGCGCCGAGGTCACCCTGGCGTACGCGGACACGTCGGCCAGCCCGCTGCGGCGACGGTTCGCGGCGGCCGACCCGGAGGTGCTGGACCTGTTCGGCGGGGCCGTGCGGACCTGGTGCGACGCGGTGCTCGAACCGCACTGGGCCGAGCTGGTGTCCGCGTACCGTCAGCAGGTGACGGCTGCCAGCCAGCGGCTGGCGCAGCACGGCCTGGCCAGTCTCTTCGCCGGCCTGCACCCGGGGATCCGGTGGCGGGAGCCGGTGCTGGAGGTGCGGACGTGGTGGGACGGCGATCTCCCAGGCACCGGCCACGGGATCATCCTGCTGCCCTCCCCGTTGGCCGGGCCGCGGCCCCGGGTGCTTGTCGAGCAGGGTTACCCGATCCTGCTCGTCTACCCGGTGGTCATGCCCGCGCGCGGGGCTCCCGCCGACGACGATGCCCTCGGTCGGTTGCTCGGCGTCACCCGGGCGCTGGTACTGCGCCGACTGGCTGCCGACGGCGGGTTGACCACCACGGTGTTGTCCCGGGCGGTCGGGATCAGTCTCTCCTCGGCCTCGGAGCACGCCCGCGCGCTGCGCATGGCCGGTCTGGTGACCAGCGAGCGGGAGGGCGGGGCCGTCCGACATCACCTGACCGCGCTCGGGGTGGGGTTGTTGCGGGGCCCGTCGGGCGACCTGGGCGAGTCGTGGCCCACCGCCGACCAAGCCGCCGGACGGCTGCCTGGCCTGCCGTAAGGTTGCTGCCGTGACGACGCGTGTGGCGGCCATCGACTGCGGGACCAACTCGATCCGACTGCTGGTCGCCGACCTGCCCGACGCCTCGGCCGGGCCGCAGGCACCGCTGGTCGACCTGACCCGGCGGATGGAGATCGTCCGGTTGGGGCAGGGCGTGGACCGCACCGGCCGACTGGCGCCGGAGGCGATCGAACGGACCCGGGTGGCGTTGGCGTCGTACGCCGCCGACATTGAGAAGCTCGGCGCGCAGCGGGTGCGGATGTGTGCCACCTCGGCCTCCCGCGATGCCGCCAACGCCGCCGATTTCACCGAGATGGTGCAGGCCACCCTCGGTGTCGCGCCTGAGGTGGTCAGCGGCGACGAGGAGGCCCGGCTGTCGTTCACCGGCGCGGTGCGCGGGCTGCCCGCCGACGCGAAGGAGCCGTTCCTGGTCGTCGACATCGGTGGTGGTTCCACCGAGTTCGTGGTCGGTGACCGGGCCGCCGGTGTGCGGTCGGCGATCTCGGTGGACATCGGCTGCGTCCGGATGACCGAGCGGCACCTGCCCGGTGACCCGCCGACGTCCGAGCAGGTCGCGGCGGCGCAGGCCGACATCGCCGCGGTGGTGGACCGGGCGCTCGCAGTGGTGCCCGGTCGCGAGGCGGCCACCCTGGTCGGCCTCGCCGGGTCGGTCACCACAGTGGTCGCGCTCGCGCGGGGCCTGCGGGAGTACGACCCGGAGCGCATCCACCACGCCCGGGTGTCGTACGAGGAGGTCGCCCGGGTGACAGCGGAGCTGCTGGGTCAAACCCGTGCGCAGCGGTTGGCGAACCCGGTGATGCACCCGGGTCGCGCCGACGTGATCGGCGCTGGTGCGCTGGTGCTTCGCGTGATCATGGAGCGGGCCGGGATGCCGTCGGTGGTCGCCTCGGAGCACGACATCCTCGACGGCATCGCCTGGAGCCTCCAGTAAGCCACCGCGCGCCAGCGATCTTGATCAACTCGCTTTCATTGAAACCGCGTTGTCTGGTCGCCTCGGAAGCCCCGACTTCCTGAAAACCGAGTCGATCTCCGCCCAGCGCACCCCCGGAGCGGCCCAGCGCACCTCCGGGCGGGCCGCGCGCCAGCCGGCTTGGCGTGTCGGGGCGGATTCGTTGACGCTACTTCGTATTACGCAGTAGTGTGCAATGCGTGGACACCACACAGTTGTTGAAGGGCGTGCTTGATCTGGCCGTCCTGGCCGTTCTCCGAGAGGAGGACGGTTACGGTTACGACATCCTGCGCCGGCTGCGCGAGGCCGGCCTGGAAGAGGTCGGTGACGCCTCGGTCTACGGGACGTTGCGCCGCCTCTTCGCCGCCGGCCTGCTCACCACCTACGTCGTGCCGAGCGAATCCGGGCCGCACCGCAAGTACTACTCACTCAACGCCGCGGGGCGTGACCAGTTGACCCGCTCCGGCAAGCTCTGGCGCTCGTTCGCCACCACAATGGACAGTCTGCTCGACGATCGGGGGATGGCGGCATGACCGTCGCGGAGCAGGAGATCACCGACTATGTGGCGCGGGTCCGGGCCGCTCTGGCCGACCTGCCGCCCGGGCAACGCGACGAGTTGACCGAGGATCTCGCCGACCACCTCACCGAGGTCGCCGCCGAGGCCGAGGGCACCCTTGTCGAGCGGTTGGGCGAGCCCGAGACGTACGCCGCCGAGCTGCGCGCCGCAGCCGGCGCCGCGCCGGGCAGCGGGCGCAACCTCGACCAGCGGGTGGCGAGCGCGATGGCCCGGGTCCGCGGCCGGCTGCGCGGCATGGATACCCGCCTCGGCCCACCACTGGGGTACGAGACGGCCAGCGACTTCCTCCGACTGTTGCGTCCGGCATGGTGGGTGCTGCGCGGCTATCTGGCGGCGATGCTGGTCACCGTGATCACCACCGGTGGCGAATTCGGGCTGCTGCCGAGGTTCGGCGGTGAGCTGCTCGCCGGTCTGATCATGCTGATCGGCTTCGTGCTCGGCTCCATCTGGATCGGTCGCCGTTCGGCCCAGCTGACCCGCTGGCCGCGCTCGGTCGTGCAGGTCGCCAGTGTGGTGCTGGTGGTCTTCGCGTTCGCCGCGCTGATCCAGGCCGAGGACCGGATGCGCTACGGCGACTACGGCTACGACCAGACCTCTGTCGACAGCCCGTACGACCGGGTCCGGGACGTCTTCGTCTACGACAGCGAGGGACGCCTGGTGGAGAACGCCCGGCTCTTCGACCAGAACGGCAACCCGATCCGGCTCGGCTACCCGGACTGCTTGGAAGGCGGCTATGTGAAACAGACGCTGCGGGCGTACCCGTACTGCCCGGAGCAGGCGCCCTTCGTGCCCCGCGCACCGGGCGCGCCCCTTCCACCCGCGCCAGCGGCCAGCACGCCAGACCCGGCCAGCACGCCGGACCCGGCCACCACCCCGGACCCGGCTAGCACGCCGGACCCGAGCGGAACATCCGGGGAGACCGGGCCGCCGCTGCCGACCGGTACGGCCACGGCCACCGGCCTGCCGCCGAGCGGAACGCCAACCCCCACCCCGACGCGCTGAACCACAGTGTGAACTGGATCATGCAGAGGAAGCTGGGAAATATCTGAACGGACGAGGCGAGCGGGACGGCACCGGAAATCAATGATCGTTACGGTGTCGTCTGCTCATCAACCCCTCGGAAGGAACCCCCGTGCCAGAGCAGGTCGCACCGCCCCCCGCGCCCGACGCCGCAACCCCTGAGCCGGCCGTCGAGACGCCGCAAGCGGCCGCGCCGCAGCAGGCCGAGCCGGAGCCGGCCGCCGACACACCGCCGACGGCCAAGCCGGAGCCGACGGCCGAGACGCCGCTGACGGCCGAGACGCCGCTGACGGCCGAGACGCCGCTGACGGCCGAGACGCCGCTGACGGCCGAGACGCCGCTGACGGCCGAGACGGAGCCGACGGCCGCGACGCCACTGACGGCCGAGACGCCGCCGGCGGCCGAGCCGACGGCGAAGAAGTCCGGTGCGAAGAAGGCCCTCGGCATCGTCGGTGCGATCCTCGCCGTCGTCGTCATCGCCGGCCTGAAGTTCGGCGTCGCCTCGGCGATCGGCAACTACTTCAACAAGGACGAGACGGCAGCCGCCAAGACCGGTGACTGCATCGCCGAGCTGCCCGAGGTCACCGGCACCGAGCAGGAGGAGGTCGACGGCGCCAAGGTCGTCGAGTGCACCTCCACCGACGCGGCGTACAGCGTGGTCGGTCGGGTGGACGGCCAGAGCGAGGCTCAGGCCAAGGCCGACACCACCTGCACCCAGTTCTTCAAGGAGGGCGAGGAGGGGTACATCTTCTCCAGCATCGAGCCGGGCAAGACGGGCTACGTGCTCTGCCTGACCAAGAAGGTCTGACCACAGCGGTAGCTCGGCATCGACGGCGGCGGGAGCAGACCCCGCCGCCGTCGGCGTACCCGGAGTCACCGGGGGGCGAACAGGAGGTGAATGCCACTGTTCCGGCGTCTTCCCGACGGCCGCGTGGCGTGGCAGGCTACCGGCACGTAGGACCACTGGGCGACCAGCCAACGATGACTGACCGCTAGGAGGACGGCCCATGGGCGAAATGGTGAGCTACCGCAGCAACGGGGGCACGAGCGAGGGGTATCTCGCGATACCCGCCAGCGGCACGGCCAGCCCCGCCGTCATCGTCATTCAGGAATGGTGGGGTCTGGTCCCGCACATCCGGTCGGTGGCGGACCGGTTCGCCGAAGCCGGCTTCGTCGCCCTCGCCCCGGACTTCTACCACGGTGAGACGACCAGCGAGCCGGACGAGGCGCAGCGGCTCCTGCTGGCGATGCGGATGGACGAGGCGGCGAAGGACATCGCCGGCGCTGCCGACTATCTCGCCGGGCGACCCGAGGTCACCGGTAAGGTCGGCGCCGTGGGCTTCTGCGCCGGTGGCAGCCTGGCCCTCTGGTCGGCCACCATCTCCGAGCGGATCGTCGCGACCGCCGGTTTCTATCCCGTGCTGCCCTGGGAGTCGATGCGCCCCGACTGGGCCGACTACGCCGGCAAGGCAGCGGTCATCCACTGCTCCGAAGAGGACGGCACCTCGGCCGATGAGGGCGTACAGACCGCCCGGCGGGCCATCGAGGAGGCCGGCGGCGACTGCCACCTCTACGACTACCCGGGCACCTCGCACGCCTTCTTCAACGACGACCGGCCGGAGGCGTTCGACCAGCGCGCCGCCGCCAGCGCCTGGGCCCGCACCCTGGAACTCTTCCGGGCCAAGCTTGGCTGAGACGCGTACCCCCGCACAGGTGGTCGCCCGCGCAGCGCGGGCGACCGACCTGGCCGACCTCGACGCGGCGGTGAGCGACTGTTTCGCCTGCCCACGGCTGGTCCAATGGCGGGAGGAGGTGGCCCGCACCCGCCGGGCCGCCTTCCGTGACCAGGAGTACTGGGGTCGGCCGGTGCCGGGCCTCGGCAGCGCTGACGCCCGGATCGCCATCCTCGGGCTGGCACCCGCCGCACACGGTGGCAACCGCACCGGCCGGATCTTCACCGGTGACCGGTCGGGTGACGTGCTGTTCGCCGCGCTGCACCGGGCCGGGCTGGCCAACCAGCCGACCAGCGTCGCCGCCGACGACGGGCTCACAGTGCGCGACCTGCGGATCTTCTCGGCCGTCCGGTGTGCGCCTCCGGACAACAAGCCGACCCCCCTGGAACGGGACACCTGCGCGCCCTGGCTGCACCGCGAGGTCACGTTGATCCGGCCGACGCTGCGGGTGGTTGTCGCGCTGGGCGCGTTCGCCTGGGCCGCGTGGTGGCCGGTGCTCCGAGCGGTGTACGGGCAGCGCCCGCCCAGCCCGCGACCGGCGTTCGGTCATGGGGCACACTGGTCCGGCACGAACGCTCCGGACGTGCTCGGCTGCTACCACGTCAGTCAGCAGAACACCTTCACCGGGCGGTTGACACCAGGGATGTTGGACGACGTCTTCGGCCAGGCCAAACAGCTGGCCGGAGTGGACTGAGACGACGCGTGGGGTGGTGGCGATGACAGACGGAACACGCCCGCCCACACCGGTACAGTCCGCCGAGCCGGGTGTGCTGCGGCCGGTGTTGGGCCTGCTCCGCCGGTGGTGGCCGGTCGGCGCGGTCGCCGCACTGCTCGCCGGTGCCGCGTTGGCGTCCGCTCACTCGTCGATCGGGGCCAGTCGCATCCCGCCGGCCGCGGACAACGTTCCCTGGGTTCCCGAGTACCCGACCGTTGAGCCGTCACCGTCCATCCCGTTCGAGCCACGCGACGCCGGCGAGGCCACCCAGGCGCACATCCCGCAGTGGGTCGGCACCGTGGCGGTGGTCCTGCTCGGGCTGGCCATCCTCACCGCGCTCGGCTACCTCAGCTGGGTGCTGATCCGGGGCGCGCTGCGCCGTACCACCCGGGCGCTTCCTGCGCAGCGGGCCCGCCGTACCGCCGAGGGCACCGCCCGTGAGGTGGTCGCCGCCCTCGACGCCGGCCTGGTGGAACTCGACGACCGGGACACCGACCCCCGGGTGGCGGTGATCGCCTGCTGGGTGCGCCTGGAGGAGACGGCCGCCGCTGCCGGTGTGCCGAAGTTCGCCGGAGACACCCCCACCGACCTGGTCAGCCGACTGTTGCAGGGCGACCCGGGGGCGGGCGTGCCGGCCATCGCCAGCACCGACGTGCTGGCCGAGTTCGCGCACGTCTACCGGGAGGCCCGGTACGCCACCCACCCGGTCGGCGAACGCACCCGGGACCAGGCCCGCGCCGCGCTCGGCCGGCTGCGCGGAGAGCTCACCGCGGCGGTGGCCTCATGAGCAGCACCAGCATCGACGATCTGCTCGCGTTCGAGGAGGAGGCCGCGCCGGTCGGTCCGCAGGCGCGCCCGTCCCGATGGCGTCCGGTGCTGCGCTCGCTCGCGTGGGCCGCCGCGGTGGTCGCGGTCCTGCTGGTCGGCCTCCGCGCGGTGGGCCTCCAGGTCTCGCTGCCCGTACTGATCGCCGGGGTGCTCGCCGTGCTGGCGGTCCGCCGGGTCACCGCCCTGCTCGCGCCGCCACCCCCGCCGCCGCCGGCTCGCCGGGCCGGCGCGGGCGAAGAGGACGGCAACTACAACTGGGGCGCCCGGGACGCGCTGCGTGGCGCGATCAACCAGTGGGAACGGCCCCTGGACTGGTCCTCGAACCGAACCGAACGTTTCACCGAGGTGGTCCTTCCCCGGATCGGTGAACTGGCCGACGAGCGGATGCGGCTGAAGCACGGCGTCACCCGTGAGTCGGATCCCGCCCGCGCTCGCGTCCTGCTGGGTGACCGCCTGTGGACGTTCCTGGAGACCCCGCCTCGCCGCACCCCGTCGCCGCGCGACCTCGCGGTGATCGTCGCCGAACTGGAGAGCATCTGATGAACGACGTGGACCGGAGCATTGCCCCCGCCGAGGTCGGGCACCTGGCTCGGGCGGTCCTGGACGCGGTCGGCACCGTCGTGGTCGGCAAACGGGACGCGTTGGAGCTGGTCCTCGCCGGCATCCTCGCGGGCGGGCACGTGCTCCTGGAGGACCTGCCAGGCCTCGGTAAGACACTCACCGCCCGCTCGTTCGCCCAGGCCCTCGGGTTGGACTTCCGCCGGTTGCAGTTCACTCCCGACCTGCTCCCCGCCGACGTCACCGGCTCCTTCCTGTACGACCAGCGCAACGGCGACTTCACCTTCCGGGCCGGCCCGGTCTTCACCAACCTGCTCCTCGCCGACGAGATCAACCGGACGCCGCCGAAGACCCAGTCCGCGCTGCTGGAGGCGATGCAGGAGAAGCAGGTGTCGGTCGAGGGTGTGACCTACAAGCTCGACGAACCGTTCCACGTGCTGGCCACCGCCAACCCCATCGAGTACGAGGGCACCTACCCGCTGCCGGAGGCGCAGCTGGACCGGTTCCTGCTGCGGGTCTCGTTCGGTTACCCGCAGCACGAAGAGGAGTGGGAGGTGCTGCGCCGTCGGATGAGCCGTCGCCGGGAGGAGGCGGACATCAAGGCGGTTGTCGACGCGGCGACGCTGCGGGCCATGCAGGCCGCCCTGGAGGACGTGGTGGTGGAGGACTCCATCGGCCGCTACATCGTGTCGCTCACCGCTGCCACCCGGGAGCACCCGTCGGTGCTGGTCGGCGCCTCACCTCGCGGTTCGCTGGCGCTGCTGCTGCTGGCCCGGGTCCGCGCGGTGTTCGGCGGACGGGACTACGTGGTGCCGGAGGACGTCAAGTCGGTGGCGGCGCCCGCCCTGGCCCACCGGATCACCCTGCGCCCGGAGATGTGGTTGCGCCGGGTCGACCCGGCGTTCGTGGTGGGCGAGGTGCTGGAGGCGACTCCCGCCCCGGCCAGTGGCGCGCTGCCCAGCTACGCCGCCGGCGGGCCCCGGCACTGATGACCGGACCGACAGTGCCGACTGCCACCGAAGCGGAACCGGCTGCCGGCTGGGCGCCCACCCCGGCGCTCGGCCGCGCGGTGCTGCTCGCCGGCCTGCTGCTGGTGGCCGGGGTGCTGCTGGGCCGGGTGGACCTGATTGTGCTCGCCGCCCCGTTCGCGTTGGGCACCGCGTACGCGTTGCGCCGACGGCCCACGGCGCTGCCGCAGGTGTGGATCAGCCAGGCCGACGGTGGGCCGCTGGTCGAGGGCGGTGACGTGGCGGCGGCGGTGAGCGTCGGCAACCCGGACACTGTCGACTACGACCTGGTGGTGATGCGGACCCGCGTGTCGCCGTGGCTGCGCATCGACAGGGCCGGCTTCGCCCGCGACGAGGCCGTCGACGACGGGGGGCCGAGCGCCACCCCGGAAACCGGTGCGACGGCGCAGGGCGACGGCGGGCGTCGTTCCGTAGCGGACCGGCCGTTCGTGACCTCGGTGCCGATGGGCGCCGCCGTGGACCTGGAGCTGGCCGGCAAGGCCCTGCGCTGGGGCCGGCACCCGATCGGCCCCGCCGGTGCCCGGGTCGCCACCGCCGGGGGTCTGCTGGTCTCCCGGGCAGTGATCATCGAGCCGGTGCGGGTACGGGTGTATCCCCGTACCGAGCCGTTCGAGGCGGTCGAGGCGATGCCCCGCGCCGCCGGACTGGTCGGGGCGCACCACTCCCGCCGACCCGGAGAGGGCGGCGAGCTTGCCGGCGTACGCGTCTTCGCCCCCGGGGACCGGCTGCGCCGGATCGACTGGCGTGTCTCGTTGCGGGCCCGGCAGCTGCACGTGGCCGCCACCCTCTCCGACCGGGACGCGGAGGTGGTGGTGCTGCTCGACGTGCTCGCCGAGGCGGGCCGCTCCGGTGGGGTGGACGGCGCGGCGTCGGTGCTGGACACCACGGTCCGGGCCACCGCCGCGATCGCCGAGCACTACCTGCACCGTGGCGACCGGGTCTCGCTGCTGGAGTACGGGCCGGCGGCCCGTCGGCTCCGGCCGGCTGCCGGGCGGCGGCAGTACCTGACCGTCCTGGAGTGGTTGCTCGACGTCCGGGTCCACGCGTCCGCCCACGAACCGTACGACCAGGTCTTCGGCCCGCAGTTGCTCTCCTCGGACGCGTTGGTGGTGGTGCTCACCCCGCTGCTGGACGAACGGTCGGCGCAGATGCTCGCCCGGTTGGCCCGCGGTGGGCGGTTCGTGGTGGCGGTCGACACGCTGCCGGCCGACCTGGCGTCGCCGAAGGACCGGGGTTGGGCCGAGGTGGCGTACCGGCTGTGGCGTCTGGATCGGGAGATCATGATCGGCCAGCTCCGGGAGCACGGCGTACCTGTGGTGCGCTGGGCCGGTGCTGGCAGCCTGGACCAGGTGTTGCGGGACGTGGCCCGGTTGGCGACGGCCCCGAGGGTGGGTGGCCGGTGAGCGCGAGGAGTGAGCTTGCGAGCCCCGCAGTCGCGAACGGAAGGCGGGTGCGGTGAGCGCGAGGAGTGAGCTTGCGAGCCCCGCAGTCGCGAACGGAGGGCGGGTGCGGTGAGCGCTCTGGTGGAGCGGGTTCGGGCGGCGCAGTACGCCGTCGCTCGCGTCAGTGTGGCCCCGCTGCTGGTCCGGGCCGGGATCTTCGTCATCGTGTTTGCCGGGTTCGCCCTGGCGTTCCCCGCCGAGGTGCTTTCCGGTCGGCCGGTCTTCTTGCTGGCGATGGCGGCCCTGCTGCCCGCGTTCGGGCCGCGAAAGGTCTGGACGACCTTCACGGCGTTGGTCACAGTCGGCGGTTGGCTGCTCGCCACCGACGGGTACGGCCGTCCGGTCACGCTCTGGCGGCTGCTCGGCGTCGCGGCCCTGCTCTACCTGGGTCACACCCTGTGCGCGCTGGCCGCGCTGTTGCCCTATGACGCGATGGTGGACCCCGAGTTGATCACCCGGTGGTTGGCGCGGTCGGCCGCGGTGCTGTTGGGTTCCGCCGTGCTCGGCGTGCTGTTGTTGCAGGCGACGGGGACGGGTGGGGCCGCCGGATACCAGTGGGTGACAGTGCTGGGGCTGCTGGTGGCGGTGGGGGTGGCAGTGTTGCTGGGCTGGCTTCTGCGGCGTCGGTGACCACTGCGAGCCAAGGGTTACGCAGGTCACATGGGTTGTGCTCCGTCACAGATGGGGGGCGCGAGCGGGATTACCTGAGCCGGCCGGGGAAAGATAGACAACGTGAATCCGAAGCGGATCCTTGTGGTTGGTGCCGGGCACGTCGGTCTGTATGCGGCCCTGCGCCTGTCGAAGAAGCTCAGCTCCCGTGAGGCTGAGGTCATGGTGGTTGACCCCCAACCCCACATGACCTATCAGCCGTTCCTGCCCGAGGCTGCGGCGGGCAACATCTCCCCGCGGCACTCGGTGGTGCCGCTGCGGCGGGAGTTGCGCCGGTGCAAGATGGTGGCCGGCACGGTCACGCGGATCGAGCACGACCGCAAGGTGGCCACCGTGCAGCCGATCAGCGGCCCGGCCCGGGAGATCACCTACGACCACGTGATCGTGGCCCCGGGTTCGGTCTCCCGCACCCTGCCGATCCCCGGCCTGCACGAGCAGGGCATCGGGTTCAAGACCATCGGCGAGGCGATCTACCTGCGCAACCACGTGCTGGATCGGCTCGACGTGGCGGCCGCCACGCCGGATCCGGACGTCCGCCGTTCGGCGCTGACCTTCACCTTCGTCGGCGGTGGGTACGCCGGCATCGAGGCGCTCGCCGAGATGGAGGACATGGCTCGCGACGCCCTGCGTTACTACCCGGAGCTCAAGCAGGACGAGGTCCGCTGGGTGCTGGTCGAGGCCACCCAACGGGTGCTGCCCGAGGTCGACCGGGACATGGGTGCCTACACGGTGCAGCAGTTGCTGAAGCGCAACATGGACATCCGGCTGGACACCCGCCTGGAGTCCTGCGTCGACGGGGTGGTCAAGCTCTCCGACGGTGACAGCTTCCGCTCCGACACGATCGTCTGGACGGCCGGTGTGAAGCCGTCGCCGATGCTGGACTCGACCGACTTCCCGCGCGACGACCGTCGACGGATCACCTGCCTGCCCACGCTGCAGGTGGTCGACGGTGACCAGGTGCTTGAGGGTGCCTGGAGCGCCGGGGACTGCGCGGCCGTGCCGGACCTGACGAAGGAGCCGGGCAACTTCTGCTCGCCGAGCGCTCAGCACGCGGTGCGCCAGGCCGCCCGGATGGCCGACAACATCGCGGCGGTGATCCGGGGTCGCGAGCCGGTGAACTACAAGCACAAGCACGTGGGCAGCGTGGCGAGCCTCGGCCTGCACAAGGGCGTGGCCCAGGTGTACGGGATCAAGATGACCGGTTGGCCGGCCTGGGTGATGCACCGGACGTACCACATGAGCCGGATCCCGTCGTTCAACCGGAAGGTCCGCGTGGTGGTGGACTGGTCGTTGGCGTTCTTCCTCAAGCGCGAGGTGGTCGCCCTGGGTCAGTTGCACGACCCGCGTGAGGAGTTCGTCGAGGCATCCCAGCCCGTCGGCGCGCCCCGCGTCTGACCAGAAACCGACGCCAACCCCGTCGATCTTGCACTTCCGGCCTGTCCGGGCGGAAAGTGCAAGATCGGCGGGGTTTTCGTTGGTCTAGACCCGCCACGTCCAGGCGTCGGCGATGCGGGTGGCTGGGCCGTAGAGCTGTTCCAGGGTGGCGCGCAGGCTGTCCGCGTGGGGGGCGTCGTCGGTGAGCGCCACGCAGGAGGCGCCCCAGAAGTCCGCGTCGCGGACCGCCTGGCGGCGCTGCTCGTCGCCGATGGCCGGTTGGTCGCCACGGCGGGCGACGTCCGCCAGTAGCGCCGAGGTGGGCTGCTTGAAGGTGCCCATCGCCGCGCTGCCGCCCCTACCGTACGGGCCGATGAAGAAGCCTTCCGGCAGCCCGAAAGCGGCGTCGGCGGCGGTCGCCCAGCGCATCGGCCAGGGCTCCTTCGGGGTGGGCAGTGGCACCGGGACCAGCACCCCGCCCGGCGGTACGCACTGCCGCCAGTGGCCGCCGGTGATGAACTCCGGCACGGCGGGTCGTCCGGCGGTCGGCAGGGGGGTCGGGAAGACCGGCAGCAGCGCCACGCCGACGGCCAGGGGTACCAGCCGCCGCGCCCGGCCGGAGCTGCGCAGGGCCCGGTCGACAGCGAGCACCAGCAGCGTCGCGACGATCGGCAGCAACGCCAGCGCGAACCGCATCGGCAACGCCCCGTCCACCACCGGCAGCCCTCCGATCACCGCGTACGGGCCGGGGATCGCCGTCCTGGTGCCGCCGAGCACCACCTCCGGGCCGAGCGAGAGCGCCCCCATCACCAGGCCCGCCACGACGCAGGCGAAGACCAGCCGGCGTCGCCCGGCCCAGATCGCGCAGACCGCGGTGACCAGCAGCAGTGGCCAGCCGAGGAACGTGTTGTATTCGGCGGGGCCGGTGGTCAGCCGGGCGGATGCGTCGCTGCCGGCCACCGACAGCGGGGACAACGTCCACCAACTGCTCAGGTCGGCGGAGAAGTAGGCCGGGGTGAACATCCCGTCGGCGACTCCCTGTGGCCCGGCGAACTGGAACCACAGCGGATAGCCGAGCACCAGCAGGGCGAGCCCGCCGGCGATCGCCAACCCGCCGGCGAACCCGGGGAGCGCCCGGCGGGCCAGGTCCCGGTCCGACACGGCGTAGCTGACTGCCATCACCAGCAGCGTGATCGCGGCGAGGAAGAGCACCTCCTCGCCGATGAAGACCTGCGCGCTGACCGCGCCGGCCAGCCCGACCGCGGAGGTGAACATCCGCCGACGGTCCGGCCCGGTGGTGCGGGTACGGCCGGTCTCGTCGGGTGTCCCAGGCCCGGGGTCGGCCGCCCGCAGCAGCCGGACCACCAGCCAGACGATCACCGGCACCAGCCACTGAGCGGTCATGTGCAGGTGGCTGTTGGTCTGCGAGACCATGCCGGGCCCGAATCCACACAGCCCGCCGCCGAGCGCGGCGGCCACCCGGCGGGCGCGCAGCGTCCGGTGGAACAGCAGGTACCAGGCGAGTGCGGTGCCGGCGAGGTTGCCGGCTGCGAGCAGCGCGAAGGTGACAGGTGCGCCCAGCAGCAGGGTGACCGGCGAGAAGAGGACCCCGAGGGCGATCACAGTGGTGTTTGTCATCAGGTTCACGCCGTCGGGAGCGTTGAGCCGGTCGGTGAGCAGGTCGAAGTCGCCGAGCAACGCGCGGGCGTCCACCGCCAGGAACCACTCGTAGAGGGCCTGGTCCTCCGGGTTGAGCGCCAGGATTCGGGCGCCCGGGTCGGGCCACAGCCCGTGGGTGAGCCAGCCGGCCAGCACCGCGAAGAGCAGTGCGGCCAGCAGGTCCGCCCGGTGGCGGCGGATGGCGGCCAGCAGCCGGGTGGCCCGGGGTCGGCGGTTGACCTGATCGGCGAGGCGGAATGCCTGCTCAGGGGCGGCGTCGGGGGCCGTGGGGGCTGCGCTGCTCACGGCATCGACCCTAATGTGGCCAGGCCGGCGGGGTACGCCGGGTCGCCGCAGACCGGCTACGGTGACACTGCACCAGGCGTGTCGGCGCGCCGGTGCCACTCGCCCGGGTGGTGGAAAGGCAGACACGGCCGCCTTAAAAGCGGCTGCCGAAAGGCGTGCGGGTTCGACCCCCGCCCCGGGCACCGGTCGACTCACACATTCTCATTCGTGATCTCCAGGACTTGGCTCTGCCGTTTACTCTTGGAGGGCACGTTCACGTGCAAACGACCCCCTGAGGGAGGCCAGACAGTGAAGACCTCGAACCCGGTGCTCGCCCGGCTCGGCCAAGCGGCCGAGCGGGAGCGCTCCGCCGGGTACGCCCCGGCCGGGCCGTACGGACAGCCCGGCATTCCCCAGCAGTACCCGTCCCAGGCCGACTACCTGGCCGCGCCGCCGACCGTGGCACCGATGACCGTCGACGACGTGGTCGTCAAGACTGTCGCTCTGCTCGGCATTCTCGGCATCACCGCCGCGGCCGCCTGGGTGCTCGTGCCCGACGCGCTGGTCAGTACCGCCTGGGTCGGCGCGGCGGTGGTCGGCCTGGTGCTCGGCTTGATCATCTCGTTCTCCCGGATGGCCAACCCGGCGCTCGTGATCGCGTACGCGGTCGTCGAGGGTGTCTTCGTCGGCATGGTCAGCAAGGCGTTCGAGACTGCCTACGACGGCATCGTGCTCCAGGCCGCCGCAGCCAGCTTCGGGATCTTCTTCCTGATGGCGATGCTCTACCGGGCGAAGGTCATCCGGGCTACCCCGGCCTTCGTCAAGGGCATGATCGCCGTGATGGTCGGCCTCTTCGCTGTCATGATGATCAACCTGGTGTTGGCGCTGTTCGGCGTCAACACCGGCCTGCGCGACGGCAGCCCGCTCGCCATCGGCTTCAGCCTGGTCTGCATCGTGGTCGCCTCGCTGAGCTTCGTGCTCAGCTTCAAGGAGATCGAGGACGGCGTCCGGATGGGCCTGCCCCAGCGCTACTCCTGGGTGGCCGCGTTCGGCATCCTGGTCAGCCTGGTCTGGCTCTACATCGAGATCCTGCGCCTGCTGAGCTACTTCCAGGGCGACGACTGACCTCGTCCGCACTGCCGACCGGCGCCCGTCCCCACTCCGGTGGGGGCGGGCGCCGTCGTCCGCGCCGTTTGCCCGCCGCCGCCGGTCCGCCCGAGGCAGAGTGACTGCGAGGGCATGTGTCAAAGCCTCGGTCGAGCCGAGGCGGAGTCCAGGCGGCGGTCCGGCAAGGCGGGAATTGGCCCGGATACCGGTGTTGTATCCGGGCCAATTCCCAACGCGGCCGGTCGTCGTCTGGGCCCGTCGCAGGCCGGCCAGGGGCTTTGACACATGCCCTGGGGGTACGCGGGCGAAGGAGGCGGCGGTGCGCAGCAACAACCCGGTGCTCAACCGGCTGGACGAAACCGGCCGGGTGGAGGCCCGGGTGCTCGGCGCCCGTGACGTCGAGCCGATGACAGTCGACGACGTGGTGGTCCGTACCGTCGGGTTGCTGCTGGTGACCGGCGTGGCCGCGGCGGTGTCCTGGGCGGTGATCCCCGACGCGGTGTGGCTGGGCGCCGCGCTGGCGGGCAGCGCGCTCGCCTCGATCGCGCTGGTCCTGGTCATCTCGTTGCGAGCGATCACCAACCCGGTGCCGATCGTCGGCTACGCCATCCTCCAGGGGCTGCTGCTGGGGGTGGCGAGCCGCACCTTCGAGCAGGTCTATCCGGGCATCGTGGTGCAGGCGGTGGCCGGCACCTTCGGCGTGTTCCTCGGCATGGCGGCGCTCTACCGGGCCCGGGTGATCCGGGCGACGCCCCGCCTGGCCCGCCTGGTGATCGGCACCCTGCTCGGCATCGCCGTGCTCAGCGTGGTCAACCTGGTGTCGTACCTGATCAGCGGGCGGCCGGGCCTGGCGGGCTACAGCGTCAGCGGGGAGGTCGGCTGGCTGCCGTACGCCTTCTCGGTGGTGGCCATCATCGCCGGGGCGTTCAGCTTCATCCTCGACTTCGATCTCGTCGAGCGCTCGGTGCGGGACGGCCGGGCCCGTCGGTACGCGTGGCTGAGCGCGTTCGGCCTGCTCACCGGGTTGGTCTTTCTCTACTGGCAGTTGCTGCGGCTGCTCAGTTACCTGCGCCGCTGACCGGGCCGACCCGGGCGCGGCCGGTGTCGGCCGTAGACTCGGCGGCGATGAGCGCAGCGGAGTTGGACAAGGCCGTGCAGTTGCTGGTGCGTCAGATCGCGCACTGGCAGCAGCCCCGGTGGGCGGCGGTGGCGACCGTCGGCAACGTGTCCCGCGCCGACCTGGTGCACCGCTTGGTGCAGGAGGTCGCCAACCTGGCCGCCGACGCCGAGGGGGAGCCCCGTCGGGTGGTGCCCCGGCTCGACAACGACCTGGCCCTACCCGATCAGTTGCGGGTGGTCACGGCGGACCTGCTGGCCGCCGACCCGGGGGCCGAGGCGCTGGCCCGGGCCGCCGCCGAGGTGACGGCGACCCGCAGCGCGCTCTGAAAGGCGGGGCAGCTCAGCTGAGCCGTTCCAGCACCATGGCCATGCCCTGGCCACCGCCCACGCACATGGTTTCCAGACCGATGGTCTTGTCGTGCCACTCCAGCGCGTTGAGCAGGGTGCCGGTGATCCGGGCGCCGGTCATGCCGAACGGGTGGCCGACAGCGATGGCCCCACCCATCACGTTCAGCTTCTCCTCCGGGATGCCCAGCTCGCGGTAGGAGGGGATGACCTGCGCGGCGAACGCCTCGTTGATCTCGACGAGGTCGACGTCGTCGATGGTCATGCCGGCTCGGCGCAGCGCCTGCCGGGACGCCTCGACCGGCCCGAGACCCATGATCTCCGGCGACAGGGCTGTCACACCGGTCGAGACGATCCGGGCCAGCGGGGTGAGCCCGAGTTCCTCGGCCCGCTGGGCGCTCATCACCACCACGGCGGCGGCCCCGTCGTTGAGCGGGCAGCAGTTGCCGGCGGTGATTCGACCGTCCGGGCGGAACACCGGCTTCAGCCCGGCGACCGCGTCGAGCGTGACGCCGGCCCGGGGCCCGTCGTCGGTGCTCACCACCGTGCCGTCCGGCGTGGTGACCGCTGTGATCTCCCGGGCCCAGAAACCGTCGGTGATGGCCTTCTCGGCGAGGTTCTGGCTGCGTACGCCGAACTCGTCCATGTCGGCGCGGGTGACGTCGTGCACCTGGGCCAGGTTCTCCGCGGTCTGCCCCATGGTCAGGTAGATGTCGGGCAGCTCGCCGGCCTCACGCGGGTCGGTCCACACCTCGGCGCCGCCCTGCGCGCGGCGCTTCGAGCGCTCGCCGGCCGGCCCGAACCGGGGGTTCTCCCAGCCGCCGCCAACCAGTGCCTGCGCCTCGGGCGGCAGCCCGTCGGAGCTGCCCCGGGCGTAGCGGGAGACCATCTCCACCCCGGCGGAGACGAACACATCGCCCTCGCCGGCCCGGATGGCGTGCATCGCCATCCGGGTGGTCTGCAACGAGGAGGCGCAGTAGCGGGTCAGTGTGGCCCCGGGGACAGTGTCCAGACCGAGGAGGGTGGACACCACCCGGGCCATGTTGAAGCCCTGCTCGCCGCCGGGCAGGCCGCAGCCGAGGTAGAGGTCGTCGATCGTTGTCGGATCGAGCGCGGGGATCTTGTCCAGCGCGGCCTGGACGATTGTCGCGGCGAGGTCGTCGGAGCGGACGTCGCGCAGGGAACCCTTGTGCGCCCGGCCGATGGGGGAGCGGGCGGTGGCGACGATGACGGCGTCGCGGGACGACTCAATCGGCATGGACCAACGTTAACCCGCCGGTAACATGGCGCGGAAGAAGCCGGCGCGGCGGGAAATGTCACCCTGGCCGGGGGCGATCTAGCGCCGGGTCGTGGCCGCCGCCGCGGCGACGATGGCGGGCAGCAGCGCGTGCGCCCACACCCGGTAGCCGTCGGCGGAGGGGTGGAAGCCGTCCTGGCAGAGCGTCCCGGCGTCGGCCCGGAACACCGGCCCGGTCTCGGTGGCCAGGTCGACCACCGCGCCCCCCGCCTCCAGCACGGCAGTGGTCTGCGCGCGGGCCACCCGACGCCCGGACCAGCCGACCACCTGCCGCAGCGGCGGCGCGATGGCACGTACGGCCCCGAGGTCCGGGCAGGTGCCCACCACCACCTCGACGCGCGCCTCGCGCAGGCGGTGCACCGCCGCGCCGAGGTAGGCCGCCGCGTCGGAGGGTCGGCGCAGCCCGGTGGCGTCGTTCGCGCCGATCAGGATCAACGCCACGTCGGGCCGCTCGCCGAGCAGGGCCCGGGCCACCTGGGTGGCGAGGTCCGTCGAGCGGGAGCCGGAGACGCCGACGCTGGACAGGTGCACCCGGCGGCCGGCCGGGCCCTCGGCGAGCAGGTTGGCCAACTGCCCGCCGATGGTGTCCTCCAGACGGTCGACACCGACTCCCAGTGCCGACGAGTCGCCGAGCAACACCAGTCGCAGCGGGGAAGCGCCCGCCCGGCCGACAGTGGCGCGCAGGGCAAGGCCGAGCTCCGGTTCGGCGTAGCGTCGGTGCCGGGCGATGAACGCCTCACCTGCGAGGACGGCGGCGCCCCCGACAGTGCCGGCGAACAGCGAGATCGCCGCCGCCCGACCCAGTCGGCCGGCGAGGCCGGAGGTCACGCTCCGTGCGCTGCGCTCGTTCATGCCAGTCCCTCCACTGTCGAGGTGTCCGAGGCGGACCCGTGCTGCGGCACCGCGCCGACACCGAAGAACGCCCGTCGGCGTAGCTGCGCCCAACGGCCGGCCGGCCCTCGGTCGCGGCCCCGGACCTGGACGCCGCTGACCTCCGTGCCGGCGTGTCGAGCCGCCTCCTGCGCGGCCTTCGGCAGCGACCGTACGCCGTCGGCGCGCGTCGGTGTGGCCCGTCGTTCCGGCGTCGCGCCGAGGGCGGAAAGCATCGTCGGCAGGAGCGCGGCGGCGGCCATCGCGTACCCCTCGGCGGAGGGGTGGAACCGGTCCCAGGCGAACATCCGGGTCGGCTCGGCCGCGAACCGGGGGCCGAGCAGGTCACCGAGGGAGACCGTCCACCCACCCGCCTCGACCACCGCCACCGTCTGGGCGGCCGCGAGCTGGCGGCTCCAGCGGTGCGCCAGCCAGCGCAGAGGCGGCTGGATCGGGCGGATCGCGCCCAGGTCGGGGCAGGTGCCGACGACCACCTCGCACCCCTCGTCACGCAGGGAGTGCACCGCCTCGACCAGGTAGCGCACCGCCAGACCGCGCGGGGTGCGGTTGGTGATGTCGTTGCCGCCGATGAGGATCACCGCGATGTCGGGTCGGCACTCCAGCGCCGCCTCCACCTGGTGGCGCAGCGCCGCCGAGATGGCACCGACCACCGCGAAGCGGTGCAGCTGCACCGGCCGGTGCAGTCGACGGGACAGGCCGGTGGCGAGCAGCGCCCCGGGCGTCTCCCGACGGCGGTGCACCCCGTAGCCGGCCGCCGACGAGTCACCGAGCACGACCATGGTCAGCGCCGGACCGGGAAACTTCGCGCCGTACATCCCATCGCAGCGGGGCGGCGGCGCCTCGGCCATCGGGATGGTCCGTCGAGCCTGGCGGGCCTGGCCGACCAGCACCCCGCCGGTCGCCACAGCGGCCGCCGCTGTGGCGCCGGTCCCGATAGCGGCCAGCAGGGCGACGCGCCTGGCCTGCCGCCAGCGCTCATCGGGTACGACGAAACCTGCCACCCCCATATCTCGACATTATCGCGCTGGCCCGACACACCGCTGTCGTCGTGACGGCACCCGGGTGCCTGGAAACCGACGCGACGGGGTACCTGGGTTCCAGAGGCCGGCCGACTTGCGCCGACCCGCCACGCTGATCCGGCGGAGAGGAGCGCGACGATGGGTAAGACACTGAAGCGCAGCGCGGCGTTCACGGCCCTGGCGCGGGCCCTGGCGGCCGGGGCGCGCAACGGGCCGTCGATCGGCACGCGGTTGGCCGCGCTGCCCCGGATGATTCGAGCCACCACCAAGGGGGAGTACGACGGCGGCCTTCGGCTGGCCCTGATGACCGCGGCGACCGCGTACATCGTCTCGCCGATCGACCTGCTTCCGGAGATCCCGCTGGCGATCTTCGGGCTGGCCGACGACGCGGTAATGGTCACCTGGTTGGCCGGCAGCGTGCTCGCCGAGACCGACAGGTTCCTGGAGTGGGAGGCCCGCCGTAGCTCGGTCATCCCCGAGGGGTTGGTGCCCTGACGACACGTACGCTGGGCGGTGAGCGAACGTCTTCCTGGCCGCCACCGTCGGCGCCGCAACGAAGGGCACACCGTGCAGTACTACGACAACGTCGTCGACATGATCGGAAACACCCCGCTGGTGCGTCTGCGTAACGTCACCGAGGGCATCCAGGCCACCGTGCTGGCCAAGGTGGAGTACGTCAACCCGGGCGGCTCGGTGAAGGACCGGATCGCGCTGCGGATGGTGGAGGACGCCGAGGCCGCCGGCCTACTCAAGCCCGGCGGCACCATCGTCGAGCCGACCAGCGGCAACACCGGCGTCGGGTTGGCCCTGGTGGCCCAGCTCAAGGGCTACAAGTGCGTCTTCGTCTGCCCCGACAAGGTCAGCCAGGACAAGCAGGACGTGCTCCGGGCGTACGGCGCCGAGGTGGTGGTCTGCCCGACCGCCGTCGCGCCGGAGGACCCGCGCTCGTACTACAACGTCTCCGACCGGCTGACCCGGGAGATTCCCGGCGCCTGGAAGCCCAACCAGTACAGCAACCCGGCCAACCCGCGCTCGCACTACGAGACGACCGGCCCGGAGCTGTGGAAGCAGACCGAGGGCGGGCTCACCCACTTCGTGACCGGCGTCGGCACCGGCGGCACCATCTCCGGCATCGGCAGGTACCTCAAGGAGGCGTCCGACGGCCGGGTGCGCGTCGTCGGGGCCGACCCGGAGGGCTCTGTCTACTCCGGCGGCACTGGCCGCCCGTACCTGGTGGAGGGCGTCGGCGAGGACTTCTGGCCGGAGACGTACGACCGGGGTGTCGCCGACGAGATCGTGGAGGTCTCCGACAAGGCGTCCTTCGAGATGACCCGGCGACTGGCCCGCGAGGAGGGGCTGCTGGTCGGCGGTTCCTGCGGAATGGCTGTGGTCGCCGCCCTGGAGGTCGCCCGCCGGGCCGGCCCGGACGACGTGGTGGTGGTGCTGCTGCCCGACGGCGGTCGTGGCTACCTCTCCAAGATCTTCAACGACTCGTGGATGGCCCGGTACGGTTTCCTCGACAACTCGGGCGCGGAGCCGACGGTGGCCGACGCACTGGCCAGCAAGCCGGGCGGGCTGCCCGAGCTGGTGCACGTGCACCCGACCGAGACCGTCCGCGACGCGATCGACTACATGCGCGAGTACGGCGTCTCGCAGCTGCCGGTGCTCAAGGCCGAGCCGCCCGTGGTGACCGGTGAGGTCGCCGGCTCGATCGCCGAACGGGACCTGCTCGACGCGCTGTTCACCGGCCAGGCCCACCTGCACGACACGATCGAGCGGCACATGGGCGACCCGCTGCCGATGATCGGTGGTGGTCAGCCGGTGAGCGAGGCGGTCGGCATGCTGGAGAAGTCCGACGCAGCCCTGGTCCTGGTCGACGGCAAGCCCAAGGGCGTCCTGACCCGCCAGGACCTCCTGTCCCACCTAGGCGCCCACTAACCCCCCCGCTCCCCGTCCTCGCCCCCCGCCCCCCGTCCCGTCCCGTCGATCTTGCACTTACTGTCGCCTGAATGTCGTTACTGCAGCGTTTTGTCCCGACAGAAAGTGCAAGATCGGCGAGGTGGGGGTGGAGCGAGGCGGGGTGGGGGCGGAGCGAGGCGGGGTGGGGCGGAGCGGGGCGGGGTGGGCGGTTAGAGGGGGCGGGCGTAGCGGAGTTGTCGGGTCGGGGCCGACCCGATCGCCTCGTCGCGTTCGTCGCCGGTGGGGGTCCAGCCGCCGCGCTCATAGAACGAGCGGGCGTGGGCGTTGTCCCGCAGCACCCACAGCACGGCACGCCGCCAGCCCTGCGCCCGCATGGCTTCCAGGGCGTCCACCATCAGGGTGCGACCGACGCCGCGGCCCTGCTCGGCAGGGTCGAGGTGGATCGCGTTGAGCAGTCCGGTGGCGGGGTCGTCCTCGTCGTCCGGGCCCAGGTGGCTGAACCCGACCAACGCCCCGGCCCGCTCGGCCACTGTCATCCGGTGGGTGTCCCGCTCCCAGATCCACCGCTCGACCCAGTACCGTCCCATCGCCTCCGGTGTCGGGTCGGCCAGCGCCTCGGCCGGCAGGAAGGCGGAGTACGCGGCGACCCGGGAGCGCTGGTGCAGGGCACCCACCGCCATCAGGTCGCCTTCGGTCGCTGGGCGGAGCGTGACGGTCACCCGGCCGAGGCTACCCGGCGCGGGGGAAGCTGCACCGTGGTCAGATCCTCGGCGATGATCAGTTCGCCGTCGAAGTGCGCGCGCGCCTCGTCGTGGAACCGGCGCGGGTCGGGGTAGCGCTGGGAGAAGTGGGTGAGCACGAGTCGGCGTACCCCGGACTCGGTGGCCACCCGGGCGGCCTGCGCCGCGGTCAGGTGGCCGACCTCGGCGGCGAGCGCGGCCTCCGACTCCAGGAACGTCGACTCGATGACCAGCAGGTCGGCGTGCTCGGCGAGGGCGTACACCCCGTCGCAGAGCCCGGTGTCCATCACGAACGCGAACCGCTGCCCCGGCCGGGGCACGCTCACCTCGTCCCGGGCGACGCGGCGTCCGTCGAGGTCCAGGTGCCCGACGCGGATCAGCTCGCCGACGGCCGGCCCGGTGATGCCGTACGCGGCCAGCTTCTCCGGCAGCATCCGGTGCCCGTCCGGCTCGACCAGCCGGTAGCCGTACGTCTCGATGGGGTGCCGGAGCCGGCGTGCCTCCAGCGTGCCGCAGCGCAGGGCGATCCGTTGCCCGTCCGCCTCGATGGGCTCGACCCGCAGTTCGGCGGTCTCGTAGAACGAGGTGGCGTACCGCAGTCGGGCGAAGTATTCGGCGCCGCCGGCGGGAAAGTGCACGGCGACCGGGTGCGCCACCCGGTCCAGGGAGAGCCGCTGGATGGTGCCGGGCAGGCCCAGGCAGTGGTCGCCGTGGAAGTGGGTGACGCAGATCCGGGTCAGGTCGGTGGCGGTGACAGTGGTGTGCAGGAGTTGGCGCTGGCTGCCCTCACCCGGGTCGAAGAGGATCACCTCGTCGTCCCAACGCAGCACGTACCCGTTGTGGTTGCGCTGACGGGTCGGCGCCTGGCTGGCCGTCCCCAGCACCACCAGCTCACGCATTGACATCGCCACTCCTGCGGATATGGAGCGACCCCCGGGGCGCTCCGCGCATGTGCGCGGGCCGGCTGGACTTGGCCGGCACCCCGGGGGTCGGGTGGCTGTCGTGGATTCGCCGCACCGCTGCCACACGGTCTCGACGATGGTGCTTTTTGCCCGCCTCGCGACGAGCCGATCACTGTCGAGGACAGCGGCTAGCTGACAGCCACCTCACGAGTCCGATTGCTATACAAGTCTGGACCACCTCCTTTCACGTGTACGGCCACGTTATCGAGTTCTCGTCGGGCTCGGCAACGGATTTCGATCACAGGGCCGAACGGGAATGCCCGGCCACCTCCTGACGTGGTCGGGCGGCGGTGGCTCAGGTGGCGAAGGTCGGGTCGGCAGCGGGGGCCGCAGAGCCGTGGGGGGGGGGGGGGGGGCCCCCCCCCCCCCGGGGGGGGGGGGGGGGGGGGGGGGGGGGGCCCGGCGCCCCCGCGGGGGGGGGCCGCGCCCCGGCGGCGGGGGGGGGGGAGTAAAGATGGGAGTGTGGGGATGGGGAGACGA
>NZ_JBFASO010000015.1:0-176974 GCF_040677775.1 Micromonospora sp. NPDC053740 | reverse complement strand
TCCCGGCGTTGATCATGAAGTTATTGCCATGACACGCCGGAGTGGGTGGCAATAACTTCATGATCAACGGGGAGAGGGTGGGAGGGGGAGGGTGGGGGTTGGGGTGGGGTTAGAGGCCGGATAGGCGTTGGCCGGCTCTTACCACTGCCATGGCGTGGCGTTCGCCGGGGCGGCGGCCCAGGCGTTCGATCGGGCCGGAGATGCTGACCGAGGCGATGACCCGGCCGGTACGGTCGCGGATCGGGGCGGAGACGCTCGCCACACCGGCCTCCCGCTCGGCGACGCTCTGCGCCCAGCCGCGACGGCGTACCTCGGCGAGGGTGCGGCCGGTGAACTTGCTGCGCGGCAGCAGCGGCATCACCGCCTCCGGCGGCTCCCAGGCGAGCAGGATCTGGGCCGCGGAGCCGGCCGTCATCGGCAGCACCGAGCCGACCGGAACGGTGTCCCGTAGACCGCTGGCGCGTTCCGCCGCGGCCACGCAGATCCGCTCGTCGGCGCGGCGCAGATAGAGCTGCGCGCTCTCGCCTGTGGCGTCGCGCAGCGCGGCCAGCAGCGGCTCGGCGGCGGTCAGCAGAACGTCCGGCGCGGCGTTGGCCAACTCGCCCAGGCGGGGGCCGGGCCGCCATCTGCCCTGGGTGTCACGCACCAGCATTCGGTGGATCTCCAGGGCCTGGGCCAGGCGATGTGCCGTGGCCCGGGGCAGCTTCGTGCGTTCGACGAGTTCGGCAAGGCTGGCGCCGTCGACGCAGGCGGCCAGGATGACCACCGCCTTGTCGAGAACGCCGACACCGCTCATACTGTGTCCCACAAGTCGAAACTTACCTCCCAGAATTTAGGATGTCCAGATGGTGGGAGTCACTCCTGAGCCGAGGACCCTGGCCGAGAAGGTCTGGGACGCGCACGTCGTACGGTCCGCCGCCGGTGAGCCGGACCTGCTCTTCATCGACCTGCACCTGCTGCACGAGGTGACCAGCCCGCAGGCCTTCGACGGGCTGCGGCTCGCCGGACGCCGGGTGCGTCGTACCGACCTGACCCTCGCGACCGAGGACCACAACACCCCTACCGGGTACGCCGGCCCGGCGTTCCGCCTCCGCCGTGGTGACCTGCTCACCATCGCGGACCCCACGTCGCGTACGCAGATCGAGACGTTGCGCCGCAACTGCGCCGAGTTCGGGGTGCGACTGCACCCGCTCGGCGACGACAACCAGGGCATCGTGCACGTGATCGGCCCGCAGCTCGGCCTCACCCAGCCGGGTCTGACGATCGTCTGTGGCGATTCGCACACCGCCACCCACGGCGCCTTCGGCGCGCTCGCCTTCGGCATCGGCACCAGCGAGGTGGAGCACGTCCTGGCCACCCAGACGCTGCCGCAGAGCCGGCCGAAGACGATGGCGGTGAACGTCACCGGTCGCCTCGCGCCCGGCGTGACCGCCAAGGACCTGGTGCTCGCGCTGATCACGCAGGTCGGCACCGGTGGAGGTCGCGGGCACATCGTCGAGTACCGCGGCGAGGCGATCCGCGCCCTCTCCATGGAGGGGCGGATGACCATCGCCAACATGTCCATCGAGTGGGGTGCCAAGGCCGGCATGATCGCGCCGGACGAGACCACCTTCGCGTACCTCAAGGGTCGTCCCAACGCGCCGCAGGGCGCGGACTGGGACGCGGCGGTGGCGTGGTGGCGGACGCTGCCCACCGACGAGGGCGCGCGCTTCGACGCCGAGGTGACCCTGGACGCCAGCCAGATCACCCCCTTCGTCACCTGGGGCACCAACCCCGGGCAGGGTGCGCCGCTGAGCGCCCCGGTGCCGGACCCTGAGGAGTTCACCACCGACTCGGAGCGCACGGCCGCCCGCCGGGCCCTGGAGTACATGGACCTGCGCCCCGGCACCCCGCTGCGGGAGCTGCCCATCGACGTCGTCTTCGTGGGGTCCTGCACCAACGGTCGCCTGGAGGACCTGCGGGCCGCCGCTGACGTGCTGCGTGGGCACCGGGTCGCCGACGGCGTCCGGATGCTCGTGGTGCCCGGCTCCGCCGCCGTGCGCGAGGCCGCCGAGGCCGAGGGTCTGGACAAGGTCTTCGCCGACGCCGGGGCCGAGTGGCGGTTCGCCGGCTGCTCCATGTGTCTGGGGATGAACCCCGACACGCTGAAGCCGGGCGAGCGCTCCGCCTCCACCTCGAACCGCAACTTCGAGGGCCGTCAGGGCCGGGGTGGGCGTACCCACCTGGTCTCCCCGCCGGTGGCCGCGGCCACCGCAGTGGCCGGCCGGCTGGCCGCCCCCGCCGACCTGTAGAAGGGACCGACGAGATGGACAAGTTCACCACCCACACCGGCACCGCCGTGCCGCTGCGCCGGTCCAACGTGGACACCGATCAGATCATCCCCGCCGTGTACCTCAAGCGGGTGACCCGGACGGGCTTTGCCGACGGGCTGTTCAGCGCCTGGCGGGAAGATCCGACATTCGTGCTCAACGATGAAAACTATTCCGGGGCGTCGATCCTCATCGCCGGCCCGGAGTTCGGCACCGGCTCATCCCGGGAGCACGCCGTCTGGGCGCTACGGGACTGGGGCTTCCGTGCCGTGGTGGCCCCGCGCTTCGGTGACATCTTCCGCGGCAACGCCCTCAAGGAAGGTCTGTTGCCGGTCGAGTTGGAATTGAAAGCCGTCGAAGAGTTGTGGGACCTGGTCGAGGCGGATCCCACCACTGCGGTGACAGTCGACCTGACCGCCCGCCAGCTCCGGGCGGGGGACGCGAGCTGGTCATTCCCGCTGGACGACTTCAGCCGTTGGCGGCTCCTGGAAGGCCTCGACGACATTGGACTCACCCTCCGCCACGCCGCCGACATCGACTCCTACGAGGCGCGCCGACTGCCGTTCCTGCCCTCCGTGGCATAGCCGTTAGGCCGCTCGCACAGCGGATTTCACCCCCATCGGTCCAACCGGTGGGGGTGAATCCGTTACGACACAAGGGCTTTTTTCTACCGAATGTTTGTGTCCCGGCAGCACAGGGCATACCGTGCGCGCAGAATGGCTCGCGACGAGTCAGTTGCACAATCGGGAGGAAGTCGTGAACAAGGCCGAGCTCATCGAGGCGCTCGCCGTTCGCCTGGGGGACCGGAAGATGGCGACGGCCGCGCTCGACGCGGTCCTCACCGAGGTCCAGGCGGCGGTCACCAAGGGCGAGAAGGTGGCGATCACCGGATTCGGAGCGTTCGAAAAGCGTGTGCGTGGCGCGCGAACAGCGCGCAACCCGCGTACCGGCGAGGCGGTGAAGGTCAAGAAGACGTCAGTCCCGACCTTCCGCCCCGGCGCCGGGTTCAAGGAGATGGTGGCCAGCGGCAAGGTGCCGAAGGCCACGGTGGCGACGAAGAAGACCGCCACCAGCACCGCCACGGCCAAGGCGGCGGGCACCAAGGCGACCGGCACCAAGGCGGCCACCGCCAAGGCGGCGGGCACCAAGGCGACCACTGCCAAGGCGGCCAGCAAGAAGACCGCCCCGGCCAAGGCGAGCAAGACCACCACGGCGACCAAGACGGCCGCCAGCAAGAAGACCGCCCCGGCCAAGGCGAGCAAGACCACCACGGCGACCAAGACGGCTGCCAGCAAGAAGACCACCGCGGCGAAGAAGACCACCGCCGCGACCCGGTCGACCGCGGCGAAGAAGACCACCGCGGCGGCGAGCAAGAGCACGGCGGCCAAGAAGGCGCCGGCGAAGAAGGCTCCGGCCAAGAAGGCGGCCAGCAAGCGCTGACCGACCCGAACCGCAAGGGCGTCCACCAGTGGGTGGGCGCCCTTGCGGCGTACCGGGACGGCTCTTCGGCGTACGGGGACCGTTGACCGGGTTGGCTCGCTCGCGCAGAATCGCCGTGCCGGCCACCCCTGGGCCGGCCCGTCGACGGGAAATGGGGCGCCGGTGCGCTACCGCCAGCTCACCACCGGAACGCTCGCGCTGGGCGTGCTCCTCCTCATCGACGTGCTGCGGGTCTGGCTGCCCGGCATCATCACCATCTTCGGTCAGGCGGCGTCCACCCCGGCCGAGCTGATGGGGGCGTTCGCCCTCGGCTGGTTCGTGCTCGCGATGGGCGCACCCGCAGTGGTCCGCCGAGTCGGAGCCCGCCCGGTCACTGTCGTCGCCGCCGTCGCGCTCGCCGTCGCACGGCTAGCGCTCACCGCCGGTCCCGGCGGGCGTACGCAGCTCTGGTTGGCCACCGCCGGGTTGCTCGCCGGGCTGGTCTGGCTGGTCGGCGTCGCCGCCGACACCGACCGCCCGGTCCCGGGGCTGGCGTTGGGGTTCGCTGTCAACGCGGCGGTGCACGCGGTTCTGGACACCGTCGACCTGGTCTGGCGGGGTGACTGGGTGGCCTGGCTGCTCAGCGCCGTCGCGGTGGTGGTGTTCCTGGCCGGCACGGCGCAACCCGGCCAGCGCGGCGGTGCGGGGGACGCCGTCACTGACGCCGCTGCCGGCCCTGTCGGCCCCGCTGACGCCGCTGCCGGCCCTGGTGGTGGCCGAGCCTGGCTGCTGGCCGGGCCGGCGCTGCTGCTGGCCGGAATGGTGGCGCTCTCCCCGGCGCTGGCCCGAACCGGGATGTCGTACCTGGTCGCCGGGGACGGGGTGGCTCGTTCGCCGCTGTTCGGCCTGGCGCCGGTGCCGGTGGCGGTCGCCGGGTTCCTGTGCGCCGCGTTGACCCGGCCGCCCAGTGGGTGGGGCCGGGCGTACGGCCCGCTGGCGCTGCTCGGCGGCGCGGTGCTGTTCGCCCTCGACCGGGGCGACCTGCTCCTGCCGGCGATCCTCCTCGCCGCTGTCGGCCTCGGCGCCTGCCTCGCCCTGACCGACGACACGAATCAGCCTGCGAACGACACCGCGAGCGCCGACACCGCTGGTGGCGCCAGCGCCTCCCGGCGGGGGTACGCGGTCGCCGCCGGGATGTTCGTCTTCGCGCTCGGTGCTGTCGGCTACTACTCGGCCTACGACCTCGGCTACCCCAACGCGGCGGTGCCGGTGGTGGTGGCAGTGCTGATCGCCGCGGTGGCGTTCACCGCCCGGCCCGTCGTCCACCGGCTTCCCGGGCCGTTTCCGCCGCTCCGGGCCGCCGCCGCTGTCACCGCGCTGGCGGTGCTGGCACCGGTGCTCGCCGACGAGGTGCCGGTGGCCAGCAACCGCGACGGCCCACCGCAACGGTTGACGGTGGTGGCGTACAACATCCGGATGGGGTTCGGGCTGGACGGCCGGTTCGACCTGACCGGCCTCGCCCAGGTCGTCGAGAGGCAACGGCCCGACGTGGTGCTGCTCAGCGAGGTGGACCGGGCGTGGCTGCTCAACGGCGGGCACGACACCCTGGACCTGCTGGCCGACCGGCTCGCCATGCCGTACGTCTTCGGGCCGGCCGCCGACCCGGTCTGGGGTGACGCGGTCCTCAGCCGTTGGCCGGTACGCGATCCGCGGACCCTTCCGCTGGCCGCCGTCGGCGCGCCCACCGGAGCGCAGGCCCTCGCCGTCACGCTGGATCTCGGCGACGGTGTCAGTACCGCAGTGGTCAGCACCCACCTGCAACCGCCGCCCGGCAAGGGCCCGGTGGTCCAGGCCCGCGCGGTCGCCGACTTCGCCACCCGGTACGCCGCCGGTCGGCCGTTGGTGGTGGCGGGTGACCTGAACACCGAGCCGGGGGACGAGGCGTTCGCCCAGTTCACCAAGGCCGGCCTGGTCGACGCGTTGGCTGCCGCCCGACCACTGGCGACCAGCCCGGCGGACGACCCGCGCCAGCAGATCGACCACATCTTCGTCTCGCCCGGCCTGACTCCCGGCGATCCGGTCGCGCCGCGCAGCACCGCCAGCGATCATCTGCCGGTCGCTGTGACAGTGACCCTGCCGCCCCGCTGACCAGGCCGGGCCCGTACGAACGCGGTGCCCTACAGCCGGTCGGCGGCGAGCAGCCGGTCGGCGGCGAAGGCGAGCAGCCAGCCGCCGCCCTTCGGGGTGGTGAAGTCCTCATCGGTGCGGCCGGTCAGCCGCTCCAGGGCGCCCGGCAGGACCTTGCCCTGGCTGCACACCGCCGACTGCCCACCGGCGCTGGCCAGCTCCAGCACTCGGGCGGCGGTGGCCAGGATCTGCTCGTCGCTCTGCTGGCCGGGTTGTGGCTCGTCCAGGTCGCCGCAGACCTCGATCGGCAGGTCGAGCAACGCGGCGGCCGGGTCGAGTGTCTGCACGCACCGTCGCGGTGACGCCGACACCAGTCGGGCCGGTCGGATCAGGGCGATCAGCTCGGCCAGCCTGCTCGCCTGGGCCCACCCCTCGGCGTCCAGGGGCCGCCCGACGTCCGGGCCGGACCAGGTGGCCCGCTTACCGGCGTGCGCGTGCCGGACCAGCGCGACAGTCGCCGTGACCGACTCCAGCGCGGCGAACGCCGCCAACACCTCGGCGTCGTGCGGGTAGCTGACCAACCGGATCGCGTCGTCCACCGCGAGCCAGCGGATGTCGTCCACCTCGGTGTCCGGTTGGAAACCGCCGCTGGCCACCGCGAGCATCGACCAGTAGTCGACCAGCTTGGGTTGCCCCTCGCTGCGGTACCGCACCGACGGCAGCCGCACCTGCGGCACACCCCGCACGTCGGCCTCCTCGGCCACCTCACGGACCGCCGCGGCCAGCGCGTGCTCGCCCGGCTCCAGCTTGCCCTTCGGCAGCGTCCAGTCGCCGTAGCGGGGGCGGTGCACCACGCAGACGTGTACGCCGTCGTCGGTCGGCCGCCAGGGCACCCCGCCGGCCGCCCGGATGCCCGTCACGGCAGCCAACTGGTACGCCGTCGCCGGGTGGCCCGGTGCCAGGCGGCCGGGAGGAGACCCCGCATCCGGCGTACCGACAGACGTTCCCGCTCGGCCAGCCGCCCGGCGGTGACGGCCAGCTCGTGGTCGTCCGGTCGCTCGGCGGCGATTTCCAACCAGGTGTCCGCCGCCACCGCCGCGTCCTGGTGCTCGCCGAGCACGTCCTGCACGCCGGCGAGTGCGCGGGACAGCCGTCGTGCGCCAGTGCCGACCGTCGGGGCCACCGCGTTGACCGCGTACCGGGTCTGCTTGGCCTCCTTGCGGACGGCGTGCCAGCGGTCGTCCGGCGACTGCGCGTCGAGCCCACCGACGCCGTCCGGCCCGGCCAACAGTCGCCAGGGGCGGGCCACCAGCGCGGGTAGCGCCTGCCCGGCGGGCGCTGCGGCCCGGCGGGTGAACCGGGGCGCGCGGGCGGCCAGCACCAGGGAGTCCACCAGGGCCAGGTAGCGCGCGGAACGCAGCATCTCGTCGATGGCGGTGAGCGCCCGCCGCTGCCGTTCGGCGAGCACCTCGTCGAGGCGGTCCACCGCGCCCCGGTCGAGCGGGCTCAGCGGATCGGCGTCGGCGGTACGGCGCAGCCGCGCGCGCAGCACCTCGGCGTCGCGGGCCGCGCCGAGCACGTCGGCCAACCAGCGCAGCTCGGTGCGTAGCGGGCGGGACCAGGTCTTTCGCAGCAACGGTTTGAAGGTGCGCAGATCACTGCGCAGACGTCGGCAGGCCACCCGCATCTGATGCACCGCGGTGTCGCCACCGGCGGCGGGGGCGCGCAGCCGGACCAGCGGGTCGTGCGCCAACAGCCGGCGGATCTCCTTGCGGAGCGCCTCGGTCACCACGTCACCGGCGCTCGGCTCGGCGGTCAGCCCGGCCGGCGCGACCAGGTCCGGATCGGCCTGCGCCGTCTCGCCCAGCGCCCGTACGTGCTTGGGCGTGAACGACCCGCCCCGGGCGCCAGCCTCGCGCAGCACCCCGCCGACCCGGTCGAGCAGCTTCCGGTCGCCGGCCTTCAGCTCCACCTCCACCTCGCGGAACGTGTCGGTGGTGCTGCCGGTGTCGTCGAGCACCGTCACCCGGTCGTCCACCACCTCGGCGAGGACGGCGCCGGCCCGGTCACACACCTCGTACGCGTGCCGCACCGTCCGCACCACCGTCACCGGGGCCAGCGGCGCACCCCGGTGCAGGACGGTGACCAGCTCCACCAGTTCCGGAGGCGGCTGCCCCTTCGGCCCGGCACGGGAGATCTCGTGCCGGACGCCAGGCGTCCCGGTCGGTAGTTTCACAGTCCAGGGCAACTCGTCGCCCCGGCGGTGGCGCAGCGAGGCACCGGCCCGGGCCAGCCGCAGGTCGACAGTGTCGAGGTAGCGGGCGACAAGCGTCACCGGTGGCAGTGCCCGGACCCGACCGCCGGCCGGGGCCGTGCCGGTCAGGTCCGGCAGCACGTAGGCGTCGTCCACCTCGTACTTCTGCTCCTCCTCGACCATCAGCTCAGCCTATGCGCTGCGCGGTCAGCTGGCCGTGCCACCGACGCGGCGCAGCAGCAGTTCCTGGAGATGGGCTCGGGCGGCGTTGTCACCGCCGGTACGCCGGGTCCAGGTCCCGTCGCCGGCCAGCTCGAACGCGTCCACTTCGGGGCTCATCGCGGCGGTGAGCACATGGTCCAACTCGGCGCGGGCGATCGGGTCGCTCACCTGCACCAGCGCCTCCACCCGCCGGTCCAGGTTGCGGTGCATGAGGTCGGCCGAGCCCATCCAGAACTCGGCCTCACCGTTGTTGCCGAACCGGAAGACCCGGGAGTGTTCCAGGAACCGGCCGAGGATCGAACGGACCCTGATGTTCTCCGACAGCCCCGGGACCCCCGGGCGCAGCGTGCACATGCCCCGGATGAGCAGGTCGACGTGGACGCCGGCCTGGGAGGCGCGGTACAGCGCGTCGGTCACCCCCTCGTCGACCAGAGAGTTGACCTTGAACTGGACCAGGCCGGGCATGCCCAGGCGGACGTGCGAGATCTCCCGCTCGATCCGCTCGATGAGGCCGCTGCGGATGCCCTGCGGGGCGACCAGCAACCGCCGGTACGCGGTCTGCCGGCTGTACCCGGTGAGCACGTTGAACAGGTCGGTGAGGTCGGCGCCGATCTCCGGGTCGGCGGTGAGCATGCCGAAGTCCTCGTACAGTCGGGCCGTCTTCGGGTGGTAGTTGCCGGTGCCGATGTGGCAGTAGCGACGGATCTGGTTGCCTTCCTGCCGGACCACCAGCGCGGTCTTGCAGTGCGTCTTCAAGCCGACCAGGCCGTACACCACGTGGCAGCCGGCGCGTTCCAGCGTGCGGGCCCAGCCGATGTTGGCCACCTCGTCGAAGCGGGCCTTCACCTCGACCAGCACCACCACCTGCTTGCCGGCGGCGGCCGCGTCGACGAGCGCGTCGACGATCGGGGAGTCGCCGCTGGTCCGGTAGAGGGTCTGCTTGATGGCCAGCACGTTCGGGTCGGCGGCGGCCTGCTCGATGAAGCGCTGCACGCTGGTCGCGAACGAGTGGTACGGGTGGTGCACCAGGATATCCCCGTCGCGCAGTGTGGAGAAGACGCTGCGCGGCACCTCGCCCTCGGCGAGGCGGGGATGGGTGGCCGGCACGAACGGCGGGTCCTTCAGGTCCGGCCGGTCCGCCTCGCCGTAGACCTGCCACAGCGCGGACAGGTCGAGCAGGCCGGGCACCCGCAGTACGTCCTGGTCGTCCATGTCCAGCTCGCGGACGAGCAGCTCCAACATGTGGTCGGAGATGGACGCGGCGACCTCCAGGCGGACCGGGGGACCGAACCGCCGTCGGGCCAGCTCCCGTTCCAGGGCCTGGAGCAGATCCTCGTCGCGGTCCTCGTCGACCTCCACCTCGGCGTTGCGGGTGACCCGGAACAGGTGGCACTCGACCACCTGCATGCCACTGAACAGCTGCCCCAGGTGCACCGAGATCAGGTCCTCCACCGGCAACATCCGGACGCCCGGCTGGTCACGGTCCACCCGGACGAAGCGGGGGACGTTGTTGGGCACCTTCACCCGGGCGAACAGCTCCGAACCGCCGTCCGGGTCACGAACCGCCACCGCCAGGTTCAGCGACCGCCCCGAGATGTACGGGAACGGGTGCGCCGGGTCCACCGCGAGCGGGGTCAGCACCGGAAAGATGTGCTCCCGGAAGTAGGTGCGCAGCCGCTCCCGCTCGCCGTCGCCCAGCTCGCCCCAGCGCAGGATGCGGATGCCCTCGTCGCCCAGCTTGGGCAGCACGTCGTCGACGAAGCAGGCGGCGTGCCGGGCACCCAGCGCGGCGGTCCGCTCCGCGATCAGCTCCAACTGCGTACGCAGGGGCAGCCGGTCCCCGCCGCGCACCGGCAGGCCGGCGGAGAGCCGCCGCTTCAGCCCGGCGATGCGCACCATGTAGAACTCGTCGAGGTTGCTGGCGAAGATGGCCAGGAACTTGGCCCGCTCCAGCAGCGGGGTGCGCTGGTCCTCGGCCAGGGTGAGCACCCGGGCGTTGAAGTCGAGCCAGGAGAGCTCCCGGTTGAGGAACCGGTCCTCGGGCAGCGGCGGGGCCGCCGGAGGCTCGTCGTCGTCCTCCGGCGCGGCACCTGTCGGCAGGTCGTCGGGCAGGACCTGGTGGACGTCACCGGCGGCCGGGCCGTCCGCTGCGATCTTCGGAGCGGGGTCGATGACCTCGTCCAGCCCGGAGGAGGCGGCACCGGGATCGTCGGCGAGCGTGTCGGCGCGGGCGGCACCGGCACGTTCAGCGCGAGACGGGCGGAACCGCCCATCGGTGCCGCGCGTACGGGAGCCGTTGCGGAGGTCGGTGGCGGGCGGGTGGGCCGGTTGCTCGCGAGGGGTGCTCACCCGCTCATAATCACCCGATTACGGTAAACGCAAAATGAACTTGGGCTCGCCAGGTCAGATCATCGTCGGCAATGTCACCCGGACAACCTCGCCGTCGGGATCGATGTCGATGCGAACCCGCTGCCCGAGGCGGAGGAGCCGCAGCCCGGAGGCGTCGAAGGCCCGCGCGGGGAAACGCATCTCGGTGCCGTCGTCGAGCAGCAGGACACCGCTGCGCGTCGCCGCGTCGTAGCTGGCCACAGTGCCCTGCATGCTGGCACCGTACACCCGGTGGTTCACCCGGTGGCGCGGGCTCAGCCCACCGGGCGGCTCAGCCTGCGGCGCGGGCGGGGCGACCGGCGGCCACCAGCGCGGCAGTGCGCGGCCCCAGCCCGAGTCGGGCGGCGGCGACCAGGTCCGCTGCGGTGTCCACGTCCCGGCGCAGGCTGGGCCAGTCGCCCTCCAGCGGCTGTGCACCGCTCGCCGCGTGCGCTACCGCCGAGCCCACCCCGAAACGCGGATCCAGCGGCACACCGGGCCCGGCGGTGAGCAGCACCGTGCCCCCGCCGGGCGCGTCCGGCAGGAACCGGCGTACCCCGGGTCGACTGTTCTGCGCCGCGAGCAGCGCACCGGCCAACTCGGCCGGGCGCAGCGCCGGCAGGTCCGCGGTGATCCCGGCCACCCACCCGCCGACGGCGCTGGCCGCCCCGTGCCGGAACGCGGCGTTCAGGCCGGCGTCCGGCTCGTCCGGCAGCACCCGCGCGCCGTCGGCCCGCGCCGCCGCCGCCACCCGGGCGTCGTCGGTCACCACCAGGGCCTCGGCGACCGCCGGGCAGGCCAGCACCGCGCGGAGCGTGTCGGACGCCAGGGCCAGCGCCAACTCCTCATGCGGTACGCCGGGCAGCGCGCCCCGCAGCCGGCTCTTCGCCACGGCCAGCCGCTTCACCGGCACCACCACGGCCCACCTCGGCTGAGTCACGTCCGCAATCCTGCCAGCCGGACGGCGGGCCCCTCGCTGGCCGTACCGGGGGCGAGCAGGCATGATTTCCGCTGCGGGCGTCGCGGGCGGGATTTCGCGGCGGGGTCGGGGCGCGAAGAGGAGGCACAGTGGCACGGCGGAGGCTGGGGTTCTGGCAACGGTTCGCCGTGGGGCTGGTGAAGCCGGTGATGACCGTCTGGACCCGGCGTACCTGGCGTGGTCAGGAGCATCTCCATGGCGACGGCGGCATGATCATCGTGGCGAACCACATCTCCCACGCCGACCCGCTGGTGTCCGCGCACTTCATCTACGACTCCGGGCGCTGGCCGCAGTACCTGGGCAAGGCCAGCGTGTTCCGGGTGCCGGTGGTCGGCTGGATCCTGCACCGGTGTCTGCAGATCCCGGTCGAGCGGGGCAGCGTGGACGCCGTCCGCTCGCTGGACGCACTGGTCGCCGCGCTCGACGAGGGCGGCGCGGTGGTGATCTACCCTGAGGGCACCACCACGCGACAGCCGGAGCTCTGGCCGATGAAGGCCAAGACCGGTGCGGCCCGGCTGGCCCTGGCCACCGGCGCCCCGGTCGTACCGGTGGTGATGTGGGGGCCGGAACGGATCTTCGACCCGCGGACGACCCGTGTCAGCCTGCGCCCCCGGATCCCGGTGACCGTTGCCGCCGGGGAGCCGATCGACCTGAGCCGGTGGGCGGACGCCCAGCCGACAAGGGCCACCCTCGAGGAGATGACGGACACCATCATGTTGCGGCTGCGGGACATGCTCGCCGAGATCCGTGGCGGTACCCCGCCGCCACTGTGGGAGCGACCGGCCCAATCCTCCGGCGGCCGCGAGCAGCGGGACAACGCGGCATGAGCGAGCGGAGCGAGCGAATCATCCGGCTCAGCGGTGCCGTTCAGGCCGCCGCGAAGCGAAGCGGAGCGGTGGCATGAGCGGTCACGTCGCGGTGCTCGGTGCCGGTTCCTGGGGCACCGCATTCGCCAAGATCCTCGCGGACGCGGGGCGGGACGTGACGGTGTGGGCCCGCCGGGCGCCGGTCGCCGAGAGCATCCGGACCGAGCGCCGTAATCCGGAGTACCTGCCCGACCTGCTGCTCCCGGCCCGCGTCACCGCCACCGCCGACGCCGCCGAGGCGATCACCGGCGCCGAGGTCGTGGTGTTGGCCGTGCCGTCGCAGACCCTGCGCGGCAACCTCGCCGAATGGGCCGGGCACCTGCACCCGGATTCCACACTGGTGTCGCTGATGAAGGGCATCGAGCTGGGCACCACCAAGCGGATGAGCGAGGTCATCGTGGAGACCGCCGGGGTCGCCGCGGACCGGGTGGTCGTCGTGTCCGGCCCGAACCTGGCCCCGGAGATCGCCGCCGAGCAGCCCGCCGCGACAGTGGTCGCCGCGACGAACAGCGCCCGCGCCACACTCGTCCAGTCGTCGATCCGGACGCCGTACCTGCGCCCCTACACGAACGACGACGTGATCGGCTGTGAGCTGGGCGGGGCGGTCAAGAACGTGATCGCCCTGTCGTACGGCATCGCCACCGCGATGGGTTTCGGCGACAACACCCGGGCCATGCTGATGACCCGTGGGCTGGCCGAGACGGCAAGACTGGGCGTGGCGCTCGGCGCGGACCCGATCACCTTCGCCGGCCTCGCCGGCATGGGCGACCTGGTCGCGTCCTGCTCGTCCCCGCTGGCCCGCAACCGCACCTTCGGCGAGCATCTGGGCCGGGGCGAGACGTTGGAGCAGGCCCAGACCGCCACCCGGCAGACCGCCGAGGGTGTGAAGAGCTGCCTGGCGATCCGCGACCTGGCCCGGGCGCACGGCGTGGAAATGCCGATCACCGAGCACGTCGAGCGGATCTGCCACGAGGGCATGGACCCGCGCCTCGCGGTGGAGACCCTGATGAGCCGTACCGCCAAACCCGAGTCGTACGAGTGAGGAACCCGATGAGCGAGTGGGGAGACGGCACCCGCTGCGTACGTGCTGGCCTGCCCGAGCCGGCACCGGGGGACCCGTTCCTGCCGGGGCCGGTCTTCGCCGCGCCGTACCACCTCGACCCGTTTGAGGGACAGGGCGCGTCACCGAACGGCTACGGTCGCCCCGACAACCCGACCCGTCGGCTGCTGGAGGCGGCGGTGGGCGAGTTGGAGGGCGGTGACTGCCGGGTCTTCGCGACCGGTCAGGCGGCCATCACCGGCCTGCTGCTCACCCTGCTGCGGCCGGGGGACACCGTGGTGCTCCCCACCGACGGATACTTCCCGGTCCGGGCGTTCGCCACCGGTGTGCTGGAGACGATCGGTGTCCGGGTGCTGTTCGCGCCGACCGTCGGGCCGTACCCGTCGTTCGAGGGCGTCCGGCTGGTGCTGGTGGAGACGCCCGCCAACCCGGGCCTCGACGTGGTCGACGTGGCGGCCCTGGCCGAGCGGGCGCACGCCGCCGGCGCGCTGCTCGCCGTGGACAACACCACTGCCACCCCGCTCGGTCAGCGTCCGTTGGATCTCGGTGCCGACCTGGTGGTCGCCTCCGGGACGAAGGCGCTCACCGGTCACTCCGACCTGCTGCTGGGTTACCTGGCCAGCCGGTCCGCCGAGCTGATCGACGCGGTGACGACCTGGCGTACCACCACCGGGGCGGTTCCGGGCGCGTTCGACGCCTGGCTGGCCCACCGGTCACTGGCCACTCTCGACCTGCGGCTGGCGCGGCAGAGCGCGAACGCCGCCGCCGTCGTCGACCTGCTCGCCGGCCGCTCGGACGTGACCGGCCTGCGGTGGCCGGGGCGGCCGGACGACCCGGCGTACCCGGTCGCCTCGGCGCAGATGCGCCGGATACCGGGGGTGCTCTCGTTCGACCTGGGCGACGCCGACCGGGTGGGCCGATTCGTCGAGGCCGCCCGGCTGGTCGCGGCGGCGACCTCCTTCGGTGGCCTGCACACCACCGCTGACCGGCGGGCGCAGTGGGGCGACGACACCACTCCGGGCTTCGTCCGGCTCTCCTGCGGCGCGGAGGACACCGCGGACCTGGTGGCCGACATCGCCGCCGCGTTGGGTGCGGCGGGATCGGTCTGACGGCTCCCATGGCGCTCCCTTCCCCCGCCGACCGGGCCGCCCTGGTGGGTCGGTTGCGGGCCGCCGGTTGCGTCTACGCCGAGGACGAGGCCGAGCTGCTGCTGGCCGCCGCGCGCAGCCCGGCGGCGTTGGCCGAGCTGACCGACCGCCGGGTGGCCGGCGAGCCGTTGGAGTACCTGCTCGGCTGGGCGGAGTTCTGCGGCCTGCGGATAGCCGTCGACGAGGGCGTCTTCGTGCCCCGGGCCCGGACCGCCCTGCTGGTCGAGGTGGCGGCCGAACTGACCGGCGCGGCGCCGGCCGTGGTCGACCTGTGCTGCGGCTCCGGGGCCACCACTGTCGCGCTGGCGCACCGGCTAGCGCCCCGCTGGCTGGCTGCCGCCGACATCGATCCGGCGGCCGTGGCGTGTGCGCGCCGCAACGTCGTCGGGTTGGACGCCGAGGTGTACGAGGGCGACCTCTTCGCGCCGCTGCCCCGGCAGTGGCGGGGTCGGCTGGACCTGGTGGTCGCCAACGCCCCGTACGTGCCGACCGACGCTGTCGCGCTGATGCCACCGGAGGCGCGGCTGCACGAGGCCCCGGTGGCGCTCGACGGCGGCCCGGACGGGCTCTCCGTGTTGCGTCGGGTCGGTGCCGACGCCGCCGGATGGCTGACCCCCGGCGGTCACCTTGTGGTCGAAGCCGGCACCACCCAGGTCGACACGCTCTGCAACGCGTTCAGCGCGGCCGGCCTGGTACCGACAGTGCGCCACGACGAAGACCTGGACGCCACAGCGGTGTTCGCCCGCCGCCCCTGACCCGAGTCGATCATGGAGTTATGGTGCCCGGTAAGTGCCATAACGAGAAATTCATCCCCCACCACAACTCCTTGATCGACTGTGGCGGGCTGCCGAGCGGTTTGGTGCACGGCCGGCTGAGGGTGCTCGGGCCGCCCGGGCATGGCGGGGGAGGGGGGTTGGCACTAGCCTCGGCTCACACTCATGACGGCGGGAGGCGGTTTCGGTGGGCAGCGCAGGGGTGCCGGTTGTCGTCGGGCTGGACAACGGCGGCACCAGCAACAACGCCACAGTGCTGACGGTGGACGGCCGCTTCCTGGTGGACGGGCTGTTGGAGATCCCCAGCGAGGTGCGGGCCGGGCCGAAGGCGGCGATCGAGGCGTTGGCCCAGGCGCTGGACCGGGCCCTGGCACAGACCGGAGTGCCGCGCGACCTGGTCCAGGCGGTCGGGCTGGACACTCCCGGCCCGGCCAGCGCCGAGGGCGTCATCTCGTCGCGGGGCTCCACCAACTTCTCCCAGCCGGCCTGGCGCGGCTTCGACGTCCGAGGGGCGCTGGAGCGACGGCTCGGACTGCCGGTGGTCTATCACAACGACGGCAACGCGGCCGCGCTCTACGCCCACCACGTCTACTTCGGCGCCGACGCGATGAACCGTTCGTCGGTGTCCGCGATCGTCGGCACCGGCCTGGGTGGCGGTGTGGTCGAGAGCGGTCGGGTGATCGCCGGCGCGGCCGGGATGGCGGGAGAGTTGGGCCACGTGCACATCCCGCTGAACGGGTTGCTCGGCCCGGGTCAGCAGGAGCCCACCTGCGCCTGCGGCTTCACCGGAGATGTCGAGAGCGTCGCCTCGCTGACCGGCATCGAACGCAATCTGCTGCCGTACTGGCTGACCCGGTACCCCGACCACCCGCTCGCGGCCGAGCCGGTGGCCCGGGCGGCCAAGCTGGTCCGGGGGTACGGCGAGCGCGAGGACGCCCTAGCGCGGGACCTCTTCACCCAGCAGGCGATGGCGTTGGGGCGGCTGTTCACAGTCGCCGCGAACTTCACCGACCCGCACGCGTACTTCGTCGGCGGCGGAGTGGTGGAGGCGGCACCGGAGTTCCGCGACTGGTTCCTGGCCACGGTCCGTGAGCACACGGTGCTCCGCGAGGAGCAGGCCGCGGTGGCCACCTTCGCCCTGGTGCCGGATCGGGACATGGCCGGTGCCCGAGGCGTCGCCATCGCCGCGTTGGAGACCCTCCGCGCCGCTCCGGAGTCCCGACCGCTGGTTGCCTGAGCCGGTGCGGGCGTTGTTCCGGAGTCCCGCCCGCTGTCGGCGCGGGCGTTGTTACGGAGCGCCCTGCCCGCTGGTTGCCTGAGCCGGTGCGGGCCTCGGCCCGCACCGGCTCGGCACCTTTGGTCAGCGCTGCGGTGGCGCCTGGGCGAAGGCGGCCCAGGCCGCTGTTGGGAACAGCAGGGCCGGGCCGGCCGGGTCCTTGGAGTCGCGCACGGCAACGAGCCGCGGGATCGCGGCCACCTCCACGCAGGCGCCTTCGTCGCCGCTGCGGCTGCTCTTGCGCCACCGCGCCGCGGCCAAGGCCGCTGTGATCATCGGGGTCATCGGTCCTACCGTCCCTTCAGGACTGACAGGAGCATCTCGCGGCTGTCCGCCGGGCTGAGCGCCACGCTTCGGAGATGCTCCATGATCTTGGTGCAGGTACGCGTCTCGCCGGCGCGGTCGAGGATCATCTGCCCCGCAACGGTCTCCACCGACGCGATGATCGGGTCCTCCGGGTCGGCGAACTCGAGGATGTGCAGGGAACCCCGGGTGCCCCGGTGGTAGCCGGCGGAGAGCGGGATCACCTGGACGCTGATGTTCGGCAACTCGGCCATCTTGACCAGGTGCCGTAGTTGCCCGTTCATCACCGACTGGTCACCAACCGGCCGTAGCAGCGCGCCCTCGTCGATGATCGCGTCGAGGATGGGCGGCTGGTCGGCGGTGAGCCGCTGTTGTCGGTCGAGCCGGATCTTGACCCGCTGCTCCACCAGGTCGTCGCCGAGGGTGTGCGGCCCGCCGCGCATCACACCACGGATGTAGTCCGCGGTCTGCAACAGGCCGGGCACCACCGAGGGCTCGAAGTTGGCGATGGCTGTCGCCTCGGCCTCCAGCGCGATGAAGTCGATGGTGCGCGGATCCAGCAGGTAGGAGTACGACACCCACCAGCCGGGCTTGCGGGCGTCCTTGGCGAGCTGCACCGCCGCAGCCACCTCCTCGGCACTCACCCCGTACGACGTGAGCAGGGCGCGCACGGTGGCCGGGCTGATCAGGGTCTGGGCGTTCTCGTAGCGGGAGAGGGTGCTGCGGGTGCTGTTGATCTCATCCGCCGCGGTCTCCAGCGTCAGCCCGGCGGCTTCCCGGTGGTGGCGCAGGGCGATGCCGAGCCGGCGGGCGCGGGCGGTCTTCGGAGCCATGCATCGATGGTCGCATACATTTGCGGGAACGTCTGCATGAGAGAACGTCGATGGGAGTTGCATTCACGCCTATACACGTGTCAATCTGTTATCGCGTCCTCACCGCCGGTTGTCGTGGCGACGGTGGTGGTGAGCGACCGGAGGGGATGGGGCGCGCGGCGATCGGGTTTCTCCCCCGTACCCGATCGTCGCGTGCCGCCCCTCCATCCCGGCCTGCCGGAAGGAGACGACGTGCGAACCCGCCCGGAGCCCCCCGCCGTACCCTCGGGCGGAGTGCGATGACCCGCTTCCTCGTGGTGCTCACCGACGTGCGTCCCGTCGAGGGCGTCAACCGCAACGAGCGGGTGGCGCCGGAGCGGCGCCGGCAGGTCGTCGGCGCCAGCAGCCGGGAGGCCGCCGACCGCATCGCCGGCGCGTTCATGGCGCTGGGCATGGTGCGGGCCGGCCGGCAGCGGGTGAAGGTGATCGCTGTCGGCCGCCGGCACTCCCGGGACTGAGCAGCCCCAGGTCAGCGCTCTGCGGCACCGCTACCGTCCGATTACACACCGTATATCCTCTCCTGACTGTTTGCCGTGTCGTGCCGTGGCTCGCCGGGTATCGCCTCGCCTCGCGGCCACGCACAGTAAGGTCAACCGGGTGAGCGCCACCGGCGAGCACGACCAGCCGCAGTCGCGTACGAAGAGGTGACCGGAGTGACCACCCCAGGCAAGACCCGCGTGGCGATCGTCTTCGGCGGCCGCAGCCCGGAGCACGGCATCTCCTGCGTCAGCGCCGGCAGCGTGTTCGGCGCACTCGACCCGGACGAGTTCGAGGTGGTGCCTGTGGGCATCACCCGGGCCGGCCAGTGGGTGCTGACCAACGGAGACCCTGCCCAGCTCGCGATCAACGCCCGTCAGCTGCCGGAGATCACCGCCGAGTCGGGTGACGACATCGTGCTGCGCGCCGACCCCACCGGCAACGGACTGATGGTGCTCGACCCGACCGAGGGCCCCCGGGCGCTGGCCGACGTGGACGTGGTCTTCCCGGTGCTGCACGGCACCTACGGCGAGGACGGCACCATCCAGGGAATGCTGGAGATGGCCGGCATCCCCTACGTCGGGGCGAACGTGTTCGCCTCCGCGGCCGCGATGGACAAGGAGTTCACCAAGAAGCTCTGTGCCGTCGAGGGCATCCCGGTCGGCACGTACGCCGTGCTGCGCAACGGCATGACGCTCACCGAGCAGGACAAGGAGCGCCTCGGCCTGCCGGTCTTCGTCAAGCCGTCCCGGGCCGGGTCGTCGTTCGGCGTCAGCAAGGTCACCGACTGGGCCGAGTTGGACGCGGCGGTCGCCGCCGCCCGGCAGTTCGACCCGAAGGTCATCATCGAGGCCGCGATCGTCGGCCGCGAGATCGAGTGCGGTGTTCTGGAGGGCGAGGCCGGCGGCACGCCCGAGGCGTCAGTGCTGGCCGAGGTGCGGGTCGTCGCCGACCACGACTTCTACGACTTCGAGGCGAAGTACCTCGACGACTCCTGCGAGTACGACATCCCGGCCAACCTGCCGGAGAAGGTGACCCGCCAGGTGCAGGAGTACGCGGTCCGCGCGTTCACCGCACTGGACTGCGCCGGTCTGGCCCGGGCGGACTTCTTCGTCACTCCCGAGCTGGACGTCTACCTCAACGAGATCAACACGATGCCCGGCTTCACCCCGACGTCGATGTTCCCGCGGATGTGGGCGGCCTCCGGCCTGGAGTACCCGAAGCTGGTCAACCGGCTGATCCGTACCGCCCAGCGGCGCGGCGTCGGCCTGCACTGAACCGTCCGAACCCCGCCCGCGCCGGTCAGTCGGCGCGGGCGGAGTCGGTTCGGGTTCAGCGCTGGCAGCCGGACGGAATCGCGCCGCCGGAGGGCACGCTCGCCACGATCGTGCTGGAGATCGTCGGCAACCACTGCAATGGCTGCTCGTACGAGCGCGGGACGCGCACGGTGATCAGCGTCTCCCGGTCGACAGTGGAGAGGACCGCCGCGTCGGCCTGCTCGGCCAGGTGCCAGCAGACCCGGTTGACCGTCCAGACCTCGTCGGTGCTGGGGAAGGCAGGCTCGGTGCCGCCGCAGGCCACTGTGAGCGCGGGGTCGCCGTAGGCGGCGTTCTGCTCCGGGCCGGCGGTGACCGGCCGCTGGGCCAGGTCGCGGATGCTGGCCGGAAGCTGGGAGAGCAGGGCCCGGCAGACAGTTGCCGGGCGGGTGGCCAGCGCCGGGGCGGCCATCTCCACCGGGGTGGTGGACTGCACCCGGGCGGTGGTCGCGGAGGGCGTCGGCGCGGCGGCCGGCGCGTCCGGGCTGAGCTTGCTGAAGGCCAGCACGGCCACCAGCAGCGTGATCGGCAGCGCGATCAACGTGGCCAGCAGGGCCGCGCCACGCATGGTCCGATCGCGGCCGGCCGGCGCGGCGGCGGCGGGATCGGTCGACTCGCGGTTACCGTCAGCCGGCTCGGACGGCCCGTCGGCCGCGTCGCGCGCCCCGTCGTCGTCCAGCGCCGAGGAGGAGGTCGTCATCTCGTCCACTTACAGCCGCACCACCGAACACGTGAGGGTGCGGGTGATGCCGGGCACCATCTGCACCTTGCTGACGATGAGTTTGCCGAGCTCGTCGACGGTGTTCGCCTCGGTGAGGACGACCACGTCGTACGGCCCGGTGACGGCGTCGACGCGTACCACGCCGGAGATGTCCGCGATGAGACCCGCCACGTCACGTGCGCGGCCTACCTCGGTCTGGATGAGGATGTACGCCTGTACCACGACTCGACCTCCGTCCGTCGCCGCCCGGGAGCGGCCCGAAGGGTGAAACTACCTTACGGACCAGGTCTGATCCCTATCGGTGGTCAAGGAGCAGCGGTGAGCGAGCACGGCGGAGCCGGGCGGCACGGGCGGAACGCCCACGGTGGCGTCGGGATGTCCGGGATCGGGGAGTTCGGGCTGATCGGGAAGATCACCGCCCGGCTGTCGTACGGGCCGACGACCCTGCTCGGCCCGGGCGACGACGCGGCGGTGGTGGCCGCGCCGGACGGTCGGGTGGCGGCCTCCACCGATGTGCTGGTCGACGGGCGGCACTTCCGACGGGACTGGTCCTCGGCCCGCGACGTCGGGCACCGGGCGGCAGCCGCCAACCTGGCGGACATCGCGGCGATGGGTGCCACGCCGACCGCCCTGCTTGTCGCTCTCTGCATGCCGGCGGACCTGGACACCGCCTGGGCGGAGGAGCTGGCCGACGGGCTCTCCGCGGAAGCGGCGACGGTCGGCGCGAGCGTCGTCGGCGGGGACATGTCGGCCAGTCCCACACTGACCGTCGCGGTCACCGCGCTGGGCGACCTGGCGGGCCGTCCGCCCGTGCTGCGCTCGGGCGCCCGACCGGGGGACGTGCTCGCGCTGGCCGGGCGCACCGGGTACGCGGCAGCCGGGCTGACCGTGCTGACCCGGGGCTTCCGGACGCCTCGGCTGTTGGTCGAGGCGTACCGGCGGCCGCAGGTTCCCTACCAGGCCGGCCCGCAAGCCGCCCAGCTCGGCGCCACCTCCATGATCGACGTGTCGGACGGGCTCCTCGCCGACCTCGGGCATGTCTCGGCGGCCAGCGGGGTGGCTGTCGACGTCCGCCGCGACGGGTTCGAGGTGCCCCGGCAGATGGCCGACGCGGCGCAGGCGCTCGGCGTCGACCCGTACACCTGGATCCTCGCCGGTGGCGACGATCACGCGCTGGCCGCGACCTTCCCCCCGGCGGTGGTGCTGCCATCGGGCTGGCGGCCGATCGGTCTGGTCACCGACGGTGCCGGCGTGACGGTCGACGGCGTCGCCTACGACGGCCCGACCGGCTGGGACCACTTCCGGTGAGGCCCGCGAGCGGCCGTACCCTGGATACCGTGAGTGAGATCGAGATCCGGGTGGTGCGGTTCGACGCACCGGTGGCGCAGCACCTGATCCGTGCCGCACTGGCCGACCTCGGTGCCCGTTACGGCGGCACCGGCGACGACACCCCCGTGGACGCCGCCGAGTTCGAGCCGCCCGATGGCGCGTTCCTGGTGGCCTACCTGGGCGGCGAGCCGGTCGGCTGCGGTGGCTGGCGCAGCCACGGGGCGGAAACCGCGGAGCTGAAGCGGATGTACACGGCGCCGAAGGCACGGGGGCGGGGCGTGGCCCGCGCGGTGCTGGCGGCCGTCGAGCGCTCCGCCCGTGAGCACTGCCGCAAGCGAGTGGTCCTGGAATGCGGCGACAAGCAGCCCGAGGCGATCGCCATGTACGGCTCCGCCGGGTACGAGCGGATCCCCAACTTCGGCTTCTACAAGGACGCGGAGGGCTGCGTCTCCTTCGGTCGCACCCTCTGACCCGCGGGCCAGCCCTCGGCGGGCCCGGCCTGGCCGGTGTGCCGGGTCACTGGCGGCCCGACCGGACCGGCTGCTGGATCAGGCCCTGGCGGGCCTGGCCCGCGGCGTCTGCCCGGGGACACGACAGAGCCGGCGGACCCTCGGGGCCCGCCGGCTGAGCCGAACGAAAAGGTGGGTGCTACCGCGTCAGGCGCGGGTGACCTTGCCGGCCTTGATGCACGAGGTGCAGACCTTCAACTTCTTGGTGTTGCCGCCACCGGCCGGGGTACGCACCGACTGGATGTTCGGGTTCCAGCGGCGGTTGGTCCGCCGGTGCGAGTGGGACACGTTGTGGCCGAAGCCCGGTCCCTTGCCACAGACGTCGCACACGCTAGCCACGGGATACTCCTGGGATTGAAACGTTCATGAGGTCGCCGGCAGGTGCTGCCCGGGCAACCTGGTCAGGTTACCCGATGACTCGCCGACCCGGCCAACCGGCCTGGTCCAGCGTTCGCCCGTGCCCCGGCTCACGCCTGGTCGTGGGCCCGTCCGCCCTGCGGTGGGCCGGCCCGGCGGCAAGGGTACCGGAGGCGCTCGTCCCGGTTGCGGCCAGCGCCGGCCCGGGCCGGCGAGGACACGCCGGACGAGTCCGACGGGTGTCGGTGCGCGCCAGTAGGCTTCTGCCCGTGCTGGACACCCTCGACGCCGCCGCGGTCCGCCGCTGGTGCGCGAGCGGGCTGGCCGCACTGAAGCGCCACCAGGGCGAGATCGACCAGCTCAACGTCTATCCGGTGCCCGACGGCGACACCGGCACCAACCTGGTGCTCACCCTCACCTCGGCGCAGCAGGCCCTCGCCATGGATCTGGACACTCTCCCCGACAGCGGGCCGACGGCGCACGGGCACGCGCTGCGGCTGATGGCCCAGGGCGCGCTGCTCGGCGCGCGGGGCAATTCCGGGGTGATCCTCTCGCAGATCCTGCGTGGTTTCGCCGACCAGGTCGCCGGGGCACCGGCGGTGCGTGGCCGGGAGCTGGCCGCCGCGCTGCGCTCCGGCACCGCCGCCGCGTACACCGCTGTCTCCCGGCCGGTCGAGGGCACGGTGCTCACCGTTGTCGCGGCGGCCGCCGCCGCAGCCGAGGGCGCGGACAGCGACGACCTGCCGACGGTGGCCGGCGTCGCGGCCCGGGCGGCGGCCGAGGCGCTCGCCCGCACCCCGGAACAGCTACCGGCGCTGGCCCGCGCGGGTGTGGTCGACGCCGGCGGCAGAGGGCTCTGCGTGCTGCTCGACGCCCTGGTCGAGGTGCTGACCGGGGAGCCCACTGCCCGGCCCGCACCGACGCCGCGCTCCGCCGCCCGCCCGGCGGCCACCGTCGCCCGCGAGACCGGTTCGGAGGAATACGCGTACGAGGTGCAGTTCCTGCTCGACGCCCGAGCCGAGGCGGTCGCCGGGTTGCGGCGGGCGCTCGACGCCCTGGGAGATTCGCTTGTCGTCGTCGGCGACGGGCGTGAGCCGGAAGGCACCTGGAACGTGCACGTGCACGTCAACGACGTGGGCGCGGCGGTGGAGGCCGGTGTCGCCGCCGGCCGCCCGTACCGCATCTCGGTCACCCGTTTCGCCGACCAGTCGGAGTCGCCCTCCGGCCCGGTGGTGGCCGGCCGGGCCGCGGTGGTGGTGGCCACCGGCGGCGGCATCGCCGACCTGTTCGCCGCGGAGGGCGCCACAGTCGTGCCGGGCAACCCGTCCACCGGCGAGTTGCTGGACGCCGTCCGCAGCACCGGCGCGGCCCGTGTGGTGGTGCTGCCCAACGACGCCAACACCGAGGCGGTGGCGAGCGCCGCCGCCCGGGAGGCCCATCGGTACGGCATCAAGGTGAGCGTGGTGCCGACCCGCTCGCCGGTGCAGGCCCTCGCAGCCCTCGCGGTCCGTGACGGTGACCGTCGTTTCGAGGACGACGTCATCGCGATGGCCGAGGCGGCTGGCGCCTGCCGTTACGCCGAGGTCTGCCATGCCAGCCGGGAGGCGCTGACAGTGGCCGGCCAGTGCCGTCCCGGTGACGTGCTGGCGCTGGTGGAGGGGGAGGTGCACCTGATCGGCACCGACCTCACCGACACCTGCGCCGCAGTGGTCGACCGGATGCTCGGTGGTGGTGGCGAGATGGTCACCCTGCTGGCCGGGGTGGACGCTCCGGCCGGGCTCACCGACGCCGTCCGCGCGCACGTCGCGCGACGCTGGCCGTTCGTCGAGGTGCACGCGTACCCGGGCGGCCAGCCGTTTTATCCGCTCCTGGTAGGGATCGAATGAGCGAACCAGCCACTGTGGACACTCCGCTGAAGAAGCTGGTCGGGGACAAGACAGCCAAGGCGCTGGCCTCGCACCTCGACCTGCACACCGCAGGTGACCTGGTCTACCACTTCCCGCGTCGCTACGACGAACGTGGCGAACACACCGACATCCGCTCACTGGACGTCGGTGAGCAGGTCACGGTGTTGGCCCAGGTGCAGCGCACCGCGGTGCGCCCGATGCGGCAGCGGCGGGGCAACCTGCTGGAGGTGACAGTCGGCGACGGCTCCGGCGGGGTGCTGACGTTGACCTTCTTCGGCAACCAGGCGTGGCGCGAGCGCGAGCTGCGCCCCGGCCGGTGGGGTCTGTTCGCCGGCAAGGTCACCGAGTTCCGGGGCAAACGGCAGCTCAACGGCCCGGAGTACGTCCTGCTCGGCGAGGGTGGCGACGGCGAGGCGGCGGTCAGCGACGACATCGAGGAGTTCGCCGGGGCGCTGATCCCCGTCTACCCGGCGGCGGCGGCCGTGCCGACCTGGGTGATCGCGCGCTGCGTGCGCGTCGTACTGGACACGTTCACCCCACCGGACGATCCACTGCCGAGCGCCGTGCGGGCCAGCCGCAAGCTGGTCGGGCTGGGCGTCGCGCTGACCGAGATCCACCGGCCGTCCAGCAAGGAGGCGCTGCACCAGGCGCGGCGGCGCCTCAAGTGGGACGAGGCGTTCGCCGTCCAGGTGACCCTGGTGCAGCGCAAGCACCGGGCGGCCGACTGGCCGGCCCGGCCCCGCCCGGCGCGCCCGGGCGGGCTGTTGGAGGCATTCGACGCCCGACTCCCGTACGAGCTGACTGCCGGTCAACGTGAGGTGGGTGTGGAGATTGCGGCGGACCTGGCCGCCCCGCATCCCATGCACCGTTTGTTGCAGGGCGAGGTGGGCTCGGGCAAGACGGTGGTGGCGTTGCGGGCGATGCTCCAGGTGGTCGACGCGGGCGGGCAGGCCGCGCTGCTGGCGCCCACCGAGGTGCTGGCCGCCCAGCACCACCGCGGCATGCTCGACCTGCTCGGTCCGCTCGGGCGGGCCGGTGAGCTGGGCTCCGTGGAGCACGCCACCCGGGTCGAGCTGGTCACCGGCTCGCTGGGCGCGGCGGCCCGCCGGCGGGCGCTCGGTGAGGTGGCCAGCGGTGCCGCCGGCATCGTGCTCGGCACCCATGCCCTGCTCTACGAGGGGGTCGACTTCGCCGATCTCGGCCTGGTGGTGGTCGACGAGCAGCACCGCTTCGGCGTGGAGCAGCGCGACGCCCTGCGCGCCAAGGCCGATCAGCCACCGCACGTGCTGGTGATGACGGCCACCCCGATCCCGCGCACCGTGGCGATGACCGTCTACGGCGACCTGGAGGTCTCCACGCTCTCCCAGCTGCCCCGGGGGCGGTCGCCGATCGCCTCGCACGTGGTGCCGGCCGCCGAGAAGCCCGCCTACCTGGATCGGGCCTGGCGTCGGCTGCGCGAGGAGGTGGCGGCCGGCCACCAGGCGTACGTGGTGTGCCCGCGAATCGGGGATTCGAGGTCCGGGGCCGGAGCGGCCAACGCGAAGGCGCCGGACTTCGAACACGGGCCGACCAGCGACGAGGAGCCGCCACCCGACGACGACAACGGCCGTCGGCCACCGCTGGCGGTGACCGACGTGGCCCCGCTGCTGGCCGAGGGCCCGCTGAACGGCCTGCGGATCGGGGTGCTGCACGGTCGCCTGCCGGCCGACGAGAAGGACGCGGTGATGCGTTCCTTCGCGGCTGGTGACCTGGACGTGCTGGTGGCGACGACAGTGGTCGAGGTTGGCGTGGACGTACCGAACGCCACAGTGATGATCGTGCTGGACGCCGACCGGTTCGGCGTCTCCCAGCTGCACCAGTTGCGGGGCCGCGTCGGCCGGGGTGCCGCCGCCGGGCTCTGCCTGTTGGTCAGCGAGGCGGCCGAGGGTTCGTCGGCGCGGGAACGGTTGGACGCGGTGGCGTCCACGGGCGACGGTTTCAAGCTCGCCGAACTGGATCTGGAGCAACGCCGCGAGGGCGACGTGCTGGGTGCCACCCAGTCCGGGCGCCGCTCGCACCTGCGGTTGCTGTCCCTGCGACGCGACGCCGACCTGATCCGCGACGCCCGCGCCGAGGCGATCACCCTGATCGAGGACGACCCGGAGCTGGCTCGCAGCCCGGCACTGGCCGCCTCGGTGGCCGCCCTGGTGGACGAGGACCGCGCGGAGTACCTGGAGAAGGGCTGACCACACGCCCGGCCGCCGGCCGCCTCGCCGTTGATCCACTCGGCTTTCATGAAACCGTGGTGTCCCGCCGACGCGGATACCCCGGTTTCCGTGACGTCGAGTCGATCACCCAGGCCAGCACGTGGCTGAGGGCGCGCCGACCGGTTGGTCGACGCGCCCTCAGGTGTCAGAGCGTGTTGTCTCAGGCGGTGAAGCGAACCCGACGACGACGCGCCATCATGAACAGCGCCACACCGGCGGCCAGCAGGACCGCCGCGCCGGCGATGATGCCGCCGGTGGCAGCACCGGTCAGCGGCAGGGCCGGCTCGTCCTTGTCGCCGCCACCCTGACCCGGGGTGCAGTCGGCCGGCTTCTCCCAGGCGATCGGGCTGGTGTCGTCGAGGCCCTCGGCGGCCGGGGTCACGGTCAGACCCTCCTCAGCCGGGAAGGTGACGGTGCCGCTCTTGCCCGGCTCGACGGTCAGCGTCTGGGCCTTGCCCTTGTTCGGGGTGAAGGTGATGGTGATCGTCTTACCGTCGGCCGGGTTGGCGATGTCGAAGATCAGCTCGGTGCAGGTCGACTTGTAGCTGCCGGCCGGCTCGCCGGGCTCGACGCAGTTCTCGGCGGCGGCGGGCGTGCCCTCGAAGAGCGGCTTGTCCTGCCCGTCGGCGACCACCTTGATGCCGGTGGCGTTCTTGGCGGGCACCTTCACCGACTTGCTCTCGCCGACCGCAACGGTGACGTTCTTGGTGAAGTCGCCGGCACCGGTGATGGTGAACTTCGCCGGAGCGGTGGCGTCCTCAGCGTTGCCGAGCTTGACGACGACGTCGCCGTCACAGTCAGCGGCCACGTTGGCGGTCGGCTTGGGGGTGGCCGGAACCGGGGGCTGCTCCTTGGCGCAGGACTCGCTGAACTCGATCGACTGCGAGCGCAGCTTGTCGTCCTCGAACTCGTTGTCCCACATGGCCCGCACCGACAGGGTGGCCTTGGTGGTCTTCGCGTCCAGGCGCTGGGTGGCGACCACCGCGTCGCTGACGGCGTGCGGGTAGACCTTGCCCTCAGTCACCGCGATGCCGTCGATGGTGGCGTCGCTGGCGGTGTCGCCGACGTACGTCTTCGCCGAGACCTCGCTGAACTTGTAGTTCTTGACGTTGCCCGGGGCGTAGCTCTTGACGGTCCAGGTGGCCACCCACTCGCCGGTGGCGGTGTCACAGTCGGCCTTGACCTGGATCTCGCTGTGGTGGGCGCTGGCGGGTGCGGCGAACGTCACGACGCCGGCGAGGCCGATCAACGCGCCTGCGGCGATGGCCGCGACGCGCCGGAACGGAGACTTGGGAGGGTTCACGCCTGCTCCTGGTGAGGGGGGTACGGATCGCGTGGCGGGAGGCCGGGAGACATCGTGACCGGGGAGTCACCTGCTCACCGGGGCGTCGCGCGACGCGGTGGTGTTCCCGCGTCGAAAGCGGGGACAGGGGGAGACTGTACTGATGGGTGGTTAATGAGGGGAGTTCAGATCATTGCCATCCGGCAATGTAGTCGATTCGTGATCTTTGATGAACCGAAGGTGTCGGTCCGGTCACTGGGGACGGTCCGCCCGTCCTGGCTCCACGGTGGATGTCACGCCGACGTGGCTGCTCAGGTACGCCGCGCTGGCCGGCTCCGCGATCCGCGCCGTGCTGACCGGGTCCGCGCCGCATCGCGTAGCGTCGCGGGCATGAGCAGGAGGAAACGGTGACCCGGATCGTGGCCGGGACGCTCGGTGGCCGGCGGATCGCCGCGCCGCCCGGCGCCGGCACCCGACCGACCTCGGACCGGGTTCGGGAGGCGCTGTTCAGTGCCGTCCAGGCCGCTGTCGATCTCGATGGCGCCCGCTTCGCCGACCTGTACGCCGGCTCCGGCGCGGTCGGCCTGGAGGCGCTCTCCAGAGGTGCCCGACACGTGTTGCTGGTCGAGTCCGACCCGCGGGCGGCCCGGGTGATCCGGGAGAACGTGGCGGTCCTCCGTGCCGGTCCGGCAGCCCGTCTGGTCACCGGCAAGGTGGCGACGGTGTTGGCCGCCGGACCGGACGGCGAGCCGTACGACGTGGTCTTCGCCGACCCGCCGTACGCGGTGCCGGACGAGGAGATCACCGCGCTGTTGGCGGCGCTGGTCGACGGCGGCTGGTTGGCGCCCGACGCGTTGGTGGTGGTGGAGCGGTCCCGGCGCACCAGGGAGTTCGACTGGGTGGAGGGGATCACCGCCGAACGCAGTCGCCGTTACGGCGAGACCACCCTTTGGTACGGTCGCCGATCATGAGACGTGCGGTGTGCCCCGGTTCGTTCGACCCGGTCACCAACGGACACCTTGACATCATCGGGCGGGCCAGTCGGCTCTTCGATGAGGTGATCGTCGGTGTGCTGGTGAATCAGTCGAAGAGTGGCCTGTTCACCGTCGAGGAGCGCATCGAGATGCTCCGCGAGGTGACCTCGTCGTACGGCAACGTGCGGGTCGAGTCGTTCCGAGGGCTGCTGGTGGACTTCTGCCGGGCACAGCAGGCCAGTGTGCTGATCAAGGGCCTGCGGGCGGTCAGCGACTTCGACTACGAGTTGCAGATGGCCCAGATGAACATCGGTCTGGCCGGCGTCGAGACGCTCTTCATGCCGACCAACCCGCTCTACTCGTTCCTCTCGTCCAGCCTGGTCAAGGACGTGGCCAAGTGGGGTGGCGACATCTCCGCCCACGTCCCCGACCCGGTCCGCGAAGCCCTCCAGGCCCGCCTGGGCCCCCGCCCCTAACGGACCCCGGCTCTCCCCACCCCGCGCCTGCACCCCGCGACCCCACCCCGCGCCTCCAGCCCGCGATCTTGCACTTGTGGTTCCCGGATCGCCCCTTTCGGCCTGGTTTGGCGCGACCGAAAGTGCAAGATCGGCGCGGGGGAGCGCGGGTGACTATGTCGCGACTCGCCGGGTTGGGGTGAGTGGGGCGGCGGTGGGGCAGGCACGACATGATTGGTGGCGCGGGGAACGGCCGTAGCCCGCATCATGGAGGTCGGCCGACGAACGACAGGAGTGAGGTAGCCGGTGGACCCGCTCGATCGCATCGACGAACTGATCGCCATCCTGGAGCAGGCCCGCTCCGTCCCGATGTCGCGCAACAACTGCATGGTCGACCGGGGTGAGATGATCGCTGCCCTCGATGAGATGCGTGCCGATCTCCCCGCCGACCTGCGTCGCGCCGCCGCCCTCCTGGAGGAGCGCGACAAGATCATGGACGCCGGCAAACGCGAGGCGGACCGGATCATCAGTGAGGGTGAGGCAGAACACGCCCGCCTGGTCTCGGTGAACGAGATCACCGTGTCGGCCGAGCACGAGGGCGCCCGGATCATCGGGGAGGCCCGCGCCGAGGCGCAGCGCCTGCGTGAGGAGGTCGACGACTACGTCGACACCGCGTTGGCGAACTTCGAGCAGTTCCTCACCAGGGCGCTGGCCTCGATAGAGCGCGGCCGGGACAAGATGCACGCGCTGCGGGAGATCGGCACCTTCGCTGGGGATGAGGCGGAACGCCCGCTACCCTTCTGAGCGGCACCTCACCAGCCGACTTCTCAGGCGGGCGTCGCCCCCGGTTCGACGGTCCGGCGGTCGTCCAGGTAACCTTTTTTGTCGGCCTCTCACCGGCCGGAGTCTAACTATGCCCAAGCACTCGCCATCGACACTCAACCCCAGGTCGCCGTTGGTCCTCGACACGAGGGACCTCCCGCGTCGCCCTGGCGCGTTGCGTGAGGTCCGGCGGGTCGTGCCGGCACCGGCGGACCTCGGTGTGGAGTTGATCGGCGTGCCGGAGGGTGCTGACCTCGACCTCGATCTGAGGTTGCAGTCGGTGTCCGAGGGCGTGCTCGTCTCCGGGACCATCACCGGTCCCGTCCGGGGCGAGTGCGGCCGTTGCCTGCGCGAGATCAACGACTCGATGGGCGTGACGATCCAGGAGCTGTACGCGTACGAGGACAGCACCACGGACGCCACGACCGACGAGGACGAGGTGGGCCGGATGCAGGGCGATCTGATCGACCTGGAGCCGGCGCTGCGGGACGCGTTGGTGCTCACGCTGCCGACCAACCCGCTCTGCCGGGAGGACTGCCCAGGACTGTGCCCCGAATGCGGGGCGCACTGGGACGATCTGCCGGCCGACCACAGTCACCAGCAGATCGACCCGCGTTGGGCGGGCCTGTCGCAACTGACCGTTACAGAGGAGTAAGAACCGTGGCCGTCCCGAAGCGCAAGATGTCGCGCAGCAACACCCGGTCCCGCCGGGCGAACTGGAAGGCGACGGTGGTCGCGACCGTTGCGTGCCCGCAGTGCAAGTCCCCGAAGCTGCCGCACGCCGCCTGCTCCGTCTGCGGCACCTACAACGGCCGCCAGGTTCTCGAGGTCTGACCTGGACGCCGAGTGACGCCCCCGACCCCAGGTCGGGCGGCGCGCGCATCCTGGCATTCGCCCGGCGCTCCGGCTCCCTCCGACGCCGGCCGGCCCAGTCCGGCCGGCGTTCCGGTGGAGCCGGGCGCCGCGCGGATCGCCGTTGACCTCCTCGGCGGGGACGACGCTCCCGCCGTCGTGGTTGACGGCGCTCTGCGGGCCATGCGCGCCGACCCTGACCTGCATCTGCTTCTCGTCGGTCCGACCGAGGTCGCCGACGAGTTGATTGCTGCCCTCGATCCGGCGCAACGCGCCCGGATCACGGTGCGGCCCGTTCGCGATGTCGTCGGCATGGCCGACCATCCCAGCGCCGCCCGCTCCGAGAGCACCGTCCGCGCCGCGGTCACCGCCGTCCGGGACGGGACCGCCGACGCCCTGGTCTCCGCCGGCGCCACCGGTGCCACAGTCACCGCTGCCGTACTCGGCCTCGGCCGTTCGCCGGAGATCCGTCAACCCGCGCTGGCAGCCACCCTGCCCGCCGTGGCGGGGCCTGTCGTGTTGCTCGACGTCGGCGGCTCCCTGGAACCCCGCCCGGCCACCCTCGCCCGCCACGCAGTGCTCGGCGCCGCGTACGCGGCGGTGGCCCACTCGATCGCCGCGCCCCGGGTCGGGCTGCTCTCGGTCGGCACCGAGGCCGGCAAGGGCGACCGGGTCCGCCGCGCCACCGACCCCCTGCTCGCCGTCGAACCGCTGCCCGGCGGGGCGCGCTACGTCGGCCTGGTCGAGGGGTACGACGTGGCCCTCGGCGCGCGCGCCGATGTGGTCGTCACCGACGGCTTCACCGGTAACGTGCTGCTCAAGGCCATTGAGGGCGCGTACGCGATGGCCGGCGGCCCACCTGCCCAGGGCGGCGCGCCCCGCGCGGCGGCCCTGCTGGGCGTCGCGGGGACGGTGGTCGTCTGTCACGGGTCCGCCCGCGCCGGCGACGTCGCCTCCGGCATAGCTCTCGCCGCCCATCTGTGGCGGCGGCGCGCCACCGATCTCGTCTCCGCGTTGCTCGACCGCGACGCCGCGACGGATCGCACCGACCGCTCCACCGACACCGAGGTACGCACATGAGCAACGACAAGCGGCGGCGGGCGTCCGTCGGTCACCTGGAAACCGCCTTCGGAGTGAGCCTGGAACCCGAGCTGCTCCAGCGCGCGTTGACCCACCGGTCGTACGCGTACGAGAACGGCGGGCTGCCGACCAACGAGCGGCTGGAGTTCCTCGGCGACTCGGTGCTCGGCGTGGTGATCACCACCGCGCTGTTCCACAACCACCCGGATCTGCCTGAGGGGCAGTTGGCCAAGCTGCGGGCCAGCGTGGTCAACATGCGGGCGCTCGCCGACGTGGCCCGCGGCCTGGGCCCGGACGGGCTCGGCGCGTACCTGCTGCTCGGCAAGGGTGAGGAGACGACCGGCGGCCGGGACAAGGCGAGCATCCTCGCCGACACGCTGGAGGCGCTGCTCGGCGCGATCTACCTCCAGTACGGCCTGGACACCACGGGGATCGTCATCCACCGGCTCTTCGACCCGCTGATGGCCGAGTCGGCCGGTCGCGGGGCCGCACTGGACTGGAAGACCAGCCTCCAGGAGCTGACGGCGGCGCTCGGTCTCGGCGTCCCGGAGTACCGGATCGAGGGCACCGGCCCGGATCACCTCAAGACGTTCACCGCCTGGGTGGTGGTTGCTGGCATCCGGTACGGCGGCGCCGAGGGGCGCAGCAAGAAGGAAGCCGAGCAGCGGGCCGCCGAGGCTGCCTGGCGGACGCTCGCCGAGCAGAACGGTCAGAACGGCGACGACGGCCAGGATGGCCGGGCCGGCGACGATCGTCAGGACCAGACCATTGGTCGGGACGACGCAGTCGACCGGGACGAGCCGGTCGGGCCGCTGGAGCGCGCCGAGCGGGCGGCTGAGGCCGAGCAGTCCGACCACCTGGCGCAGGCGCTGCCGGCCGGGGGCGCCGACGGTCACGAGACGGGCGGGCCGCGTGCCTGAGCTGCCCGAGGTGGAGACGGTCCGGCAGGGGGTGGCCCAGTGGGTCGTCGGCCGTCGGATCGCCTCGGTCGAGGTTCGTCATCCGCGTGCGGTCCGCCGGCACGCTCCCGGCGACGTGCACTTCGCCGACGTGCTCGCCGGTCGGACGGTGCTGGACGCCCGCCGTCGCGGCAAGTACCTGTGGCTGCCACTGGACAGCGGTGACGCGATCGTCGGGCACCTCGGCATGTCGGGTCAGCTGCTGCTCCAGCCACCCGGAACGACTGACGAGACCCACCTTCGGGTCCGGTTCCGGTTCAGCGACGAGGGCCCGGAGCTGCGCTTCGTCGACCAGCGCACGTTCGGCGGGCTCTCGGTGAGCGAGGGCGGCGCCGAGTTGCCCGACGAGATCGCGCACATCGCCCGCGATCCGATGGACCCGGAGTTCTCCGACGAGGCGTTCGTCGCGGCGCTGCGCCGCCGGCACACCGAGGTGAAGCGGGCGCTGCTCGACCAGACCCTGATCTCCGGAGTGGGCAACATCTACGCCGACGAGGCGCTCTGGCGCGCCAAGCTGCATGGCGGCCGACCCACCGACGCGTTGACCGGCCCGGCCGCGCAGCGCCTGCTCGGCCACGTCCGTGACGTGCTGGCCGAGGCGATCAGCGAGGGCGGCACCAGCTTCGACGCCCTCTACGTGAACGTCAACGGCGAGAGTGGCTACTTCGACCGGGCGCTCAACGCCTACGGCCGCGAGGGTGAGCCGTGCCGGCGGTGTGGCGCGCCGATCCGCCGCGAGGCGTTCATGAACCGCTCCTCGTACAGCTGCCCGCACTGTCAGCCACGGCCCCGGGGTTCCCTTCGGGGATGACCCGGAGTCGGCTCGGGGCGATCCCGGCGGGTCGCGGCCTGTCGCTGCGGGGTGGACCCCGGTGTACGTCCGGATCGGGGTCCGACCCCCGGCGAACGCACCCCCGTGCCCGGTCCGGTGGTTCCAGGGTGGGCCCGGGTCGATCCCCGATGTGACCGCCTCGTCACGCACCTAACGTCAGCACAGTTGACAGGGGGCTGACGTGACAGGGGGACCCGAGATGGGGAGAAGACCGGTGACAGTGCGGCTGGCGCGGTGGAGTGCCGAGCATCCGTGGCGGGCGATCGCACTGTGGGCCGTGTTCGTGGCGGTGTGCTTCGTGGGCGGCAACGCCGCCGGACTCAACGAGGCCACCAGCGGCGACCAGGCGATCGGCGAGGCGGGGCGGGCCAGCCTCATCGTGGACGCCGGTGACTTCGACGACCCGGCCGTGGACAACGTCCTGATCACCTCCCGTGGCGGCGCGTTGGACCAGGCGGCGGCGAAGTCGGCGGCCGACGACGCGGCGGCCCGGCTGCGTACGGTCGCCGGGGTGGCCGGGGTGGGCCAGCCGGTCACCGCGCGGGACGGCTCGGCGTTGCTGCTGCCGATCACCATGTCGGGTGACCCGGAGACGGCCTCGGATCGGGTGCAGCCGTTGCGCGACGCCACCGCCAGCGTGCAGGACGCGTATCCCGGGCTGCGGGTCGAGCAGGTCGGCGGGCCGTCGATCGGCCAGGCCCTCGACGACACCCTGGGCAAGGACTTCAAGCGGGCCGAGCTGCTCAGCCTGCCGGTCACCCTGGCGATCCTGATCATCGCGTTCGGCGCGCTGATCGCGGCAAGCGTGCCGGTGCTGCTGGCACTCTCCTCGGTGGCCGCCGCGATGGGTCTGTCCACTCTCGCCTCGCACCTGGTGCCGGCCACCGACACCACGGCACCGGTGATCCTGCTGATCGGCATGGCGGTCGGCGTGGACTACTCGCTGTTCTACATCCGTCGGGAGCGGGAGGAACGCGCCAAGGGCCGGTCCGGTCTGGACGCGGTGGAGATCGCCGCGGAGACCTCCGGGCACGCGGTGGTGGTCTCCGGCTTCGCGGTGATCATCTCGATGGCCGGGCTGCTGCTCGCCGGCGACGTGGTCTTCTCGTCCCTCGCCATCGGCTCGATCCTCGTGGTCGCCGTCGCGGTGACCGGTTCACTGACCGTCCTGCCCGCCCTGCTGGCCCGGCTCGGCCGTTGGGTCGACCGGCCCCGGGTGCCGCTGCTCTGGCGGCTCACCGCGCCGCGTACCGGCCGGCACGGCGAGCCCCGCGCGCCCCGGCTGTGGCCGGCGGTGCTCCGGCCCGCGCTGCGCGCACCGGTGGCGACGCTCGTCATCTCGGTCGGGCTGCTGCTCGCCCTGGCCGCGCCGGCGCTCGGCATGAAGCTGAAGTTCCCCGGCATGGAGGACCTGCCTCGCACGACTCCGGCGATGCAGGCGTACGACAGGCTCACCGCCGCCTTCCCGAGCGCCGGCACCAATCACGTGGTGGCCGTCCGGGCACCCGCCGACCAGGCCGACCAGGTACGCGCCGCCCTCACCGACCTGTCCACCCGGGCGGCCGGCGACCCGCTGTTCGCCCCGGCCGAGGCGGACGGCCCGAAGATCGAGGTGTCGGCCGACCGGCGGGTCTCGGTGCTGGACGTCCCCACCCCGTACGCCAGTCGGGACGACCGGTCGGTGCAGTCGTTGGAGAAGCTGCGCGGGGACCTGGTCCCCGTCGAGCTGCGGGGCATCCCCGGCATCGAGTACGCGGTGGGCGGGAGCGTCGCCGACAGTGAGGACTACGCCCAGCACGTCCGGGACAAGCTGCCGCTGGTCATGGGCTTCGTGCTGGTGCTGACCTTCCTGGTCATGACGTTCACCTTCCGGTCGGTGGTGATCGCGGCAAGCTCGATCGCGCTGAACCTGCTCTCCGCCGGCGCCGCGTACGGCCTGCTGGTGCTGATCTTCCAGGGCGAGTGGGCGCAGGGACTGCTCGGCTTCACGTCGATGGGCGCGATCGTGTCCTGGCTGCCGCTGTTCCTGTTCGTGGTGCTCTTCGGCCTCTCGATGGACTACCACGTCTTCGTGGTCAGTCGGATCCGCGAGGGCGTCCGGTCCGGCCTGCCCAACCGCGACGCCGTGTCGTACGGGATCACCTCGTCGGCCGGGGTGGTGACCAGCGCGGCGATCGTGATGGTCGGGGTCTTCTCGATCTTCGCCACGCTGAGCACGATCGACATGAAGCAGCTCGGCATCGGTCTGGCGGCGGCGATCCTCCTGGACGCCACGATCATCCGGGGAGTGGTGCTGCCGGCGTTGATGACGATGCTCGGCGACGCCAACTGGTGGGCCCCGCGCTTCCTGCGCCCCCGCCCGGCCCCCATGCCCACCGACCCGCCCGCCCCCGCCCCGGAGCTGGTCCCAGTCCCGTAACCCCGCCCAGCCCTCACCCCGCCCAGCCCCGCTCTGCCTCACCCAGCCCAGCCCGGCTCTGCCTCACCCAGCCCAGCCCCGCCGATCTTGCAGTTCTTGTCGCGACAAAACCGGGCCAACCCGGCAAACCAGCGACCGAAAGTGCAAGATCGCGGGGCGGGGCGGGGCGGGGACGGAGTTAGGGGAGGGGTTAGGGGAGGGGGCAGGGTTCGCGGGAGGCGTCCAGGGTGCGGTCCTTGCGGATCGACGCGAAGCCGTAGCCGACGGTGGTGACACAGAAGTCGTCGGTCGAGCCGGTGTACTCGACGTGGAAGACCGGCTTGCCGGCGTCGCTGAACGGCAGCAGTTTGGCGCACTGGGCCAGCCGGACACACTCCTCGTTGACCGCGAAGTCGAAGTCCGGGGCCAGCGCGGCGAGCTGTGCCACGTCGTTGACCAGCCCCGGGGAGAGACTCAGCGAGCGGGCCAGCTCGGCCAGCCGGCGGTTGAACAGCAGTTGGTCGTCGAAGTCGAGCGCAAAGCCGGTGCGCGCCGCGTACCCGTCGGCGTCGAAGAGCGCGACCGCGCCGAAGCCCTTGCCCCGGCAGAGCCGGAACCGGTCGGCCAGAACCGGCCGGAGCGCGTCCCAACTCCGGACGTCCAGCCACCGGCTGTCGGGTCGACGCCCGGCCGCACTCCGGACGACCTCCGGAAACCGGCTGGCGTCCGGGTCGTCGGAGCGGACCGATCCCACGTTCACCTGGCAGATCAACCGGCGGTCCCGGGAGCGCAGTTCGGCGGTCTGCGCGGCGGTGGTGGTCACCGGGTCGAGGAGGAAGACGTGGGCGTCCACCGCCGGGTCGAGCGGGCCGCTGAGCTGCCACTGCCACTGCCAGTGCCGGGCCTGCGTCGCCGGCCACGCGGTGGGCGCGCCGGGCGGGGTCAGCACTGGCCGGCAACCGTACGCCGGCACCACGAGCACGAGTGCGACGCTGGCGGACAGGACGCGGCGCAGTGGGCGTACGGCGACGCGTCGCCGCGGCCGGATCCGCATCGGCAGCTCCCGGGTCCCGGACGGCCGGTCGCCGCCCGCACCGGTACGCGGCCCCCACGCTGCGGCCCGACGTACCTCATCGGGTCAACGAGCGCGGGGGCGGGAACGACGCGCGGTCAGCGCGGCGCCGCGAAGACCTGCGTCCAGTACGGTCCGTTGCTGTTGGCGATGCCGACGCCGATCTCGGTGAACGCGCAGTTCAGGATGTTGGCCCGGTGGCCGGAGCTGTTCATCCAGGCGTCCATCACCGCAGCCGGGGTCTTCTGGTTCCAGGCCACGTTCTCGCCGTACGTGCGCCAGGTGTAGCCGACCCGGTCCAGTCGGGTGCCGGCGTTGCTGCCGTCGCTGCCGGTGTGCGACATGTTCTGGTGGTCGGCCTGGTCCTGGCTGTGCCGCTGGGCGGCCGTCATCAGCTTGTCGTCGATGCTCAGCGCCTTGCAGCCGGCCTTGGCCCGCTCGGCGTTGACCAGGTCCACCACCTCGCGGGCCTGAGCGCTGACGGAGCCGCTGGAGCCGCTGGAAGCGGTGGAGCTGCCGGTGTTGCTCGGCGCGGTGCTGCGCTCGACGCTGCGGCGCGACGCGGCGGTGGTCCGCGACGTCGCCGGCGTGGGCTTGACGACCTTGGTTGGCGCTGGGCTGGGGGACGCCGGGCTGGGGATGGTCGACGGGGAGGGTGCGGCGAGGGTGTCCAGCGCCGGTTCTCCGGTCGGCGCGGCCGACGTGGCGTAGGTATCGTCGACGGCCGTCGGCTGGGCGGCCCCGTCGTCACCGCCGGGCAGGGTGAGTGCGCCGACGCCGAAGCTCACCACGAGGGTGGCGGCCGCGGCGGCGCCCCCGATCATCAGCGGCCGGCGCCAGCGGCGTGGTGAGCGGTGTCGTCCCTCGCCGGGCCGGCCGGTCTCGGCGGCGCCGCGCCAGCCGTCGGTGGTCTCCGGGTCGGTGTCGGTGTGCCAACCGCCGGGCGCTTCGGCGCGCCGGCCACTGTCCTGGGCCGGGTAGCTGTCGTCCCAGCCGTCGGTCTCGCCCTCCGGCTGGTAGGCCGCCCAGGCGGCGGTGCGGGCGTCGGCCGCCTCGGCGGGGATCGCCGGGTCCGGTTGCCGGCCGTCGGTGGGCTGCTCCCGGTGCCGCTCGTCGCCCGGCTGACCGGGCTCGTCGCCGAAGAGGTAGGCCGAGCGGGGCTCCGGGCGGTCGTGCAGCCAGGCCGGCTCGTCGGTCGGCCCTCCGGCGCGCCGGGGGGCGCCGTTGGGGTCCATCGGATCGGTCCAGCCGTACACGCCTATGCCTCCAGGGGTCGGTTGCGGGCCGGGGTGACGCTACGGCGCGCCTACGACCTGCGGCAACGTGGCTAAGAAAGAGTTAAGGGGAAGTCGGGCACCAGGGTGCGGACTTCCGCAGATCCGGGCGTACAGTAAAGGCGTCCGGACAGAGAGTGTCCGTGCCTTGCGGCAGCCCCCCCGACAAGTGGACAGGTCGACGTGGAGATGATCTACGGCCTGCGAGAACTTGACGAAGGAGGGGTTTGCGGCTCAATATATAGGTGTCGCCAGTCGCGCCCGGTCATGCCCAGATACAGCCTGGAATGACAGCCGCGTACAAATGGGCGCGCGTTGGCCGGCCTTTCCGGCAGCGCATATCAAGGAGTCAGCATGGCGAAGGCCCTCTACGGCCACGTAGGTGCAGCGCCCGACCGGCGTCTGCTCGACGAGGTCACCCGACTGCGTGCCAGGGTTCAGGCACTGGAGTTCGAGATCACGCGTCTGCGTGCCGACAATGATCGGCTCGCGGCGGCTGCGGCGGAGGCGGACGATCTGCTCCGTCTGGCCGAGCCGGCGCTGACCTGATCTTCAGGTCGTAAAAACTGAATCGCACCATCGCAAAAATGCGCGCCGACACCTCTGTGCCGGCGCGCAACACTGTCCGGGACCTTTTCGACGCCGACCATTCATGATCTTGTTGCTGATCGTGCGGGAAGCGCGCTGCACAGTTACCGAAAAGCGCGTCGGCGGATAAGCCGATCATGAAAGGCGCTTGCCTTTCTCGCGGTCTCCCGAACAGCAGCGCGCCCACTGTCGACGCGACGCGGGGCGGGTCGCGTGCCGGGCCGCTCCCACCGCCGGGTTAGTCTGCGAGTTCACCCAGGTCCCCGCAGCCGGCGACGGTACGGCGGCCACCGGACGAGGATCGAGTAGGTGTATCTCAAGAGCCTGACGGTGAAGGGGTTCAAGTCCTTCGCCTCCGCGACGACGTTGAAGCTGGAGCCCGGGATCACCTGTGTGGTGGGCCCGAACGGCTCGGGCAAGTCCAACGTCGTCGACGCCATCGCCTGGGTCCTCGGCGAGCAGGGCGCCAAGGCCCTCCGTGGCGGCAAGATGGAGGACGTCATCTTCGCCGGCACCGCCGGCCGGGCGCCGCTGGGTCGCGCCGAGGTCACCCTCACCATCGACAACACCGACGGCGCGCTGCCGATCGAGTACACCGAGGTCTCCATCACCCGCCGGATGTTCCGCTCCGGCGAGAGCGAGTACGAGATCAACGGCAACTCCTGCCGGTTGCTCGACATCCAGGAGCTGCTCTCCGACTCCGGCATCGGCCGGGAGATGCACATCATCGTCGGGCAGGGCCGCCTCGACGGCATGCTGCACGCCAAGCCGGAGGACCGCCGGGCGTTCATCGAGGAGGCTGCCGGCGTCCTCAAGCACCGCAAGCGCAAGGAAAAGGCGCTGCGCAAGCTCGACGCGATGCAGGTGAATCTCAATCGCTTGACCGACCTCACGGCCGAGCTGCGTCGTCAGCTCAAGCCGTTGGGCCGGCAGGCTGAGGTGGCCCGGCGCGCCGCCGCCATCCAGGCCAACCTGCGCGACGCCCGGTTGCGGCTGCTCGCCGACGACCTGGCCACCCTGCGGACCACCCTCGACCGGGAGATCGCCGACGAGACCGCGCTGCGCGAACGACGCGAGCAGATCGAGGGTGAGCACACCGAGGTGCAGGGCCGGCTCGGCGAGTTGGAGGCCGCCCTCGCGGAGGACGCTCCGCTGCTCGCCGCCGCCCAGGACACCTGGTACAAGCTCTCCGCCCTCCAGGAACGCTTCCGCTCGATCGAGCAGTTGGCCCGGGAGCGGCTGCGGCACCTCAGCGCCACCGGCGACGACGAGCGGCCCGGCCGCGACCCGGAGCAGCTGGAGGCCGAGGCGGAACGCGTCCGCGAGCAGGAGGAGGAGCTGCGCGGCGCGCTCACCGACGACCAGATCCGACTGGCCGAGGCGGTTGAGCACCGCCAGGAGTTGGAGCGGCAGTTGGCCGCCGCCGAGCGCGAGCTGGTCGCCGCGGCCAAGGCCATCGCCGACCGGCGCGAGGGAATGGCCCGGCTCACCGGCCAGGTCAACTCCGCCCGGGCCCGGACCACCAGCGCCGGCGAGGAGATCGAACGCCTCGCGACAGCGCACGCCGACGCGCTGGGCCGCGCCGAGCAGGCGCAGGCCGACCTGGACGCGGTCGCCGCCCAGTCCACCGAGGCCGACCGGGACAACGCGGACCTGGACGCCCGGCACGCCGAGGCGGTCGCCGTGCAGGAACGGGCCCAGGCCACAGTCCGATCGCTGTCCGACGCCGAGCGGGCAGCGGAGAAGGACGCCGCCACCTGGAAGGCCCGCGAGGAGGCGCTCGCCCTGGGGCTGCGGCGCAAGGACGGCGCCGGGGCGCTGCTCTCCCGCGCCGGAGACGTGCCCGGCCTGCTCGGCAGCCTCGCCGGGCTGCTCACCGTCGCGCCCGGTCACGAGGCCGCGCTGGCCGCTGCGCTCGGCGGCCTCGCCGACGCCGTCGCCGTCAGCGGGGTGGACGAGGCCGTCGAGGCGATGCGGATGTTGAAGATCTCCGACGCCGGCCGGGCCGGCCTGCTGGTCGGCAGCCCGGCGGGGCCCGGCATGACCGGCTCCGCCGACGCGCTGCGCCCGAAGCTGCCGGACGACGCCCGGTGGGCGCCCGACCTCGTGGAGTGCAGCGCCGAGCTGCGTCCAGCGGTGCACCGGGCCCTGCGGGACGTGGCACTCGTCGACGATCTCGCCGCCGCCGCCGAGCTGGTCGCCAGCAACCCCGAGCTGCGGGCGGTCACCCCGGACGGTGACGTGGTCGGGGCGTACGCGGCGGCGGGCGGGTCGGCCAAGGCCCCCAGCTACATCGAGGTGCAGGCCGCCGTCGAGGAGGCCCGCGCCAACCGGGTCACCGCCGAACGCGCTGGCCTGGAGCTGCGTGATCAGTTGGTGGAGGCGCGCGCCGAGGTGGCGGCCGCCAAGGAGGCCGTGCAGCACGCCGCCGCCGAGAAACGCGAGGCGGAGAGCCACCGCAACGCCGCGGCTCGCCGGTTGGCCGAGCTGGGCGCGGCGGCCCGCTCCGCGAAGGCCGAGACCGACCGGCTCGGCGACTCCCGCTCCCGCGCCGAGGCCGCCCGGCAACGGGACCTCGCCGCGCTCGCCGAGCTGGAGGAGCGGCTCCGGCTGGCCGAGGAGACCCCTGTCGACGCCGAGCCCTCCACCGACGAACGGGATCAACTGGCGGCCATGGTGCCGCAGGCCCGGCAGAACGAGATGGAGGTCCGGCTGGCGGTGCGTACCGCCGAGGAGCGGGTCTCCTCGATCGCCGGCCGGGCCGACTCGCTCGCGCGGCAGGCCACCGCGGAGCGGGCCGCCCGGGAACGCGCGGCGGCCCGGCGGGCCGCCCGCGCCCGAGGCGCGGGCATCGCCCGGTCCGTCGCCGGTGGCGCCCGGGAGGCGCTGACCCGGCTGACCACCTCGATCGCAACGGCAGAGGAGCACCGCGACGCGGTCGCCCTGGAGCGCGCCGCGCGGGAGGCAGAGCTTCAGGAGGTACGCGGTGCCGCCAAGCGGCTCGGCGCGGAGTTGGAGCGGCTGACCAGCCAGGTGCACCGCGACGAGGTGGCCCGGGCGGAGCAGCGACTGCGTATCGAGCAGTTGGAAGCGAAGGCCGCCGAGGACTTCGGGCTGGACGTGGAGACGCTGGTCGCCGAGTACGGTCCGACTCAGCCCGTTCCGCCGACCCAGGTGGACGTCGCGGCGGCCGAACGTGACGGTCTGCCGGTGCCCGAGCCGGTGCGCTACGAGCGGCCGGTGCAGGAGAAGCGGGCCGCGAAGGCGGAACGCGAGCTCGCCCTGCTCGGCAAGGTCAACCCACTCGCGCTGGAGGAGTTCGCCGCGCTGGAGGAGCGTTTCAAGTTCCTCTCCGAGCAGTTGGAGGACCTCAAGGCCACCCGTCGGGACCTGCTCACAGTGGTCAAGGACGTTGACGAGCGGATCCTGGAGGTCTTCGCCAGCGCCTTCGAGGACACCGCCCGGGAGTTCGAGCAGGTGTTCACAGTGCTCTTCCCCGGTGGCGAGGGACGGCTGATCCTCACCGAACCGGACGACCTGCTCACCACCGGCGTCGAGGTGGAGGCCCGCCCACCGGGCAAGAAGATCAAGCGGCTGTCGCTGCTCTCCGGTGGCGAGCGGTCGCTGACCGCGGTGGCCATGTTGGTGGCGATCTTCCGTGCCCGGCCCAGCCCGTTCTACATCATGGACGAGGTGGAGGCGGCCCTGGACGACGTCAACCTGGGCCGGCTGATCACGTTGCTGGCACAGTTGCGCGAGAAGAGTCAGCTGATCGTCATCACGCACCAGAAGCGGACGATGGAGATCGCCGACGCGCTCTACGGCGTGACAATGCGCAGCGGGGTCACTCAGGTGATCAGCCAACGGCTCAACCGGGCCGACGAGGACGACCAGCGGCACGGCCGCGGCGAGGAGAACGGGTAGTGGCTCGGGAACGCGCGACGGCGCTCCTGCTGGACTTCGACGGCGTACTGCGTCGGTGGGACCCGGCGGTGGCAGCCGTTGTCGAGCGGGAGTACGGCCTCTCCGAGGGTGTGCTCGGTGAGATCGCCATGCAGTGGGGGCGGCTCCAGCCGGTGCTCACCGGCCAGGTCAACCACGCCGAGTGGATGAACAGCGTGGCGGACGCCCTGACCGAATCGGTGGGCAGCCCGGAACGGGCCCGCGCCGCGGTGGAGCAGTGGCAGGGCTACCGGGGCGAGGTCGACCAGGAGGTGCTGGCGTTCGTCCGGGAGGTCCGTGCGGCGGGCGTCCGGGTCGGGCTGGGCACCAACGCCACCGACCTGCTCGACGCCGACCTGGCCGCGCTCGGCCTGGTCGGCGAGCTGGACGTGGTGGTCAACTCCTCGGTGATCGGCGTGCACAAGCCCGCCCCGGAATACTTCAAGGCCGCCTGCGTGGCCCTGGCCACCCCGCCGGCCCGGGTCCTCTGCGTCGACGACGAGGACTGGGCGGTGCGGGGTGCCAGGGCCGCAGGGTTGTCGGCGCACCGCTGGGGCGGCCACGCCGACCTGCGTTACCTGCGAGCGGCCCTGGACTACTGAGCGCTTGTTACTCGCCGGTGACGCCGTCGATGCGTTCGCGGATCAGGTCGGCGTGGCCGTTGTGGCGGGCGTACTCCTCGATCATGTGCACGTACACCCAGCGCAGGTTGAAGGTGCGCTTCTTCGCGCCGACCTCGGTGAACGTCTCGTCGAGCGAGTGACCGGCGGCGGCCTCGCGGGCCAGCGCCACCTCGCGGTGGAAGATGGCGAAGTCGGTCTCGGCGTCGGCGGCGCTGACGTCGTGGTCGGCGTCCGGGTTCTCCGGGGTGAAGTACGGGTAGTCGACAGGCGCGCCGGCGAAGTTCTCCCGGAACCACCAGGCCTCCACCTCGGCCAGGTGCCGGACCAGGCCGAGCAGGGTCAGCCCGGACGGTTCCACGCTCGGCGTCCGCAACTGCTCCCCGGTCAGGCCGGCGCACTTGAGCAGGAGTGTCTGTCGGTGGTAGTCGAGCCAGCCGTCGAGCATGGTGCGCTCGTCGCCGACGTACGGTTCGGGGGTCCGGGTTATCTCCGGCGCGATCCAGGTCATGCCGCGCATCCTGCCCGGCGCCTCGGACATGGCGCGACGGGTTATCAGGGCACCACGACGACGGGCCAGCGGCCGGCGCGGACCAGCCGGGTGGCGACCGAGCCGACCAGCCGGTGTCCGGCCTGCTCGGAGGCGCCGACGACCACCATGTCGGCCCGGAACTCGTCGGCCGCCGCGCACAGCTCGCCGTACGCGTCGCCGCGCCGCACCAGCAGGGTCACCGGAATGCCCCACTGCTCGGCCCCACGCCGGCACTCGCGGCGCAGTTCGTCGGCCAACTCGTCGTGGGTGCGCTGGACCGCCCCGGCGTCCATGCCGGGCACCAGGGCGGTCAGCCCGCTCGGTGAGCTGACGAAGACCACCACCAGCGCGGCGCTCTGCCGACGGGCCAGGCCCGCGGCGTAGGAGCCGGCCCGCTCGGAGGTGCGGGTGCCGTCGACACCCGCCATGATCACCCGAGGGCCGTCCGTGCCGCGCTCGAAGGGCAGCGGTCGGGTTCGGGGACCGTACTCCTCGCGGTCCGGTGCTCCCACGCCCATGGTTCTACCTCACCTCTGCTCGCCGGTACGGATCACGGGTGCGCCAGCGCCGGCAGCGAGAGTCGATTCCCGCTCGACCTGGTCGGAAACCGGGTTGCCGTTGTGCTGGCGCAGCGGCACCTCCTTGATGAAGGCCACCGCGATCAGCGCGATCAGCGCGAACGGGGCGGCGGCCAGGAAGATGTCACCGGCGCCGTGGCCGTACGCGCTCTCCACCACCGCCCGCAGCGGGCCGGGCAGGGTGTGCACGTCGGGCAGGGCGCCGCCGCTGCCAGAGCTGGAGGCGGGGATACCGAGTTGGGCCAGCCCGTCGGCGGTGTAGTCCTTGACCTTGTGGGCGAGCACCGCTCCGAGGGCGGAGACGCCGATCGCGCCACCCAGGCTGCGGAAGAACGCCACCACCGAGCTGGCCGCGCCGAGTTCGTGCGGGCCGACGGTGTTCTGCACGGCGAGGACCAGGTTCTGCATGGTCATGCCCAGGCCGACGCCGATCAGCAGCATGTAGACGCTGAGCAGTGTGAAGCTGGTGTCGGCGCGGAGGGTGCCCATCAGCGCGAAGCCGATGGTGAGCAGCGCCGAGCCGATGACCAGGTACCGCTTCCAGCGGCCGGTCTTGCTGATGACCCGCCCGATGACTGTGGACGCGACCAGAAGGCCGAGGATCATCGGCAGGGTCATCAGGCCGGACATGGTCGGGCTCTGACCGCGGCTGATCTGGAAGTACTGGCCCAGGAAGATCGACGCGCCGAACATGCCCACGCCGACGGCGATGCTCGCGACGACGGCGAGGGTGATGGTGCGGTTGCGGAACAGCCGCGGCGGGATCATCGGCTCGGCGGCCCGGGTCTCGACCCGGATCGCCAGCGCGCCGAGGACCAACGCGCCGACGACCATGACGGCGGTCTGCCAGGAGGCCCAGGCGAACTGGTCGCCGGCGAGCGAGACCCAGATCAGCAGCACCGAGACGGCCGCGGTGATCAGGGTGGCTCCCCACCAGTCGATCTCGGCCTTCCGCTTGACCACCGGTAGGTGCAGGGTCTTCTGGAGCACGATCAGCGCGAGGATGGCGAACGGCACGCCGACGTAGAAGCACCAGCGCCAGCCGAGCCAGGAGGTGTCCACGATCACGCCGCCGATCAGCGGACCGCCGATGGTGCCGACGGCCATCACGGCGCCGAGGTAGCCGCTGTAGCGGCCTCGTTCGCGGGGCGCGATCATCGTGGCCATGATCACCTGGGCCAGCGCGGTGAGACCGCCGGCGCCGATGCCCTGGAGCACCCGGCAGGCGATCAGCTCACCGGTGCCCTGGGCGAGCCCGGCCAGCACCGAGCCCAGCACGTAGATCCCCAGGGCGAGCTGGACCAGGGTCTTCTTGCTGGTCAGGTCGGCCATCTTGCCCCAGATGGGGGTGGTCGCTGTGGTCGCGAGCAGGGCCGAGGTCACCACCCAGGTGTACGCGGACTGGCCGCCGTGCAGTTCGGTGATGATCCGCGGCAGCGCGTTCGAGATGACCGTGGAGGAGAGGATCGCGACGAACAGACCCAGCAGCAGGCCGGAGAGTGCTTCCAGGATCTGCCGGTGGGTCATGGTCACGGCGGTCGCCTGGGGAGGCGCTGTCGCCTGGCTCATCGTTTGTTGCCTCCGAGCGGAGTCGAGGTGGAACGGCGGGGCTGGTACGCACGGGCCGCCTGGGAGTTGCCTGAGGCAACCGTATGTCTTGGTTGCCTGAAGCAACAACTTGATGGAACGGCGCCCTATTCCCCGGCGCTGTGCGGCTACTGCCAGGGGCCGCCCGGAGTGGGCGGCTACTGCCAGGAGTCGTTGAACCGGCCGAGCAGCCGGGCGAACTCCTCGACGTCCCGCTCCGGCCAGCCGTCCAGAGCGCGCAGGAACTCGCCCAGCCGGGCCGCGCGGGCCACGTCGAACCGGCGCTGCCCCTCGTCGGTGAGGCCTATCTGCGCGGCCCGCCGGTCACTCGGATCAGGGTCGCGGTGCACCAGACCGAGGACCTCCAGCGCGTTGATCTGACGGCTCAGCGTCCCCTTGCCCACGCCCAGCCGCGCCGCCAACTCGGTCAACCGGATCGACCCGCTACGCCGCAACCAGAGCAGCAACCCGTAGGTGTTCGGCTCCAGGTTCGGGTGCACCTCCCGGGCGATCTCCCAGGAGACCGCCCGGCCACGACGCAGCAGAGCGGTCAACTCGTGCTCAACCGCCCGGATCGGCTCCGGCAGGTGCTCGTCCACGGCGTAGAGACTACGGCGCGGCCGGCTCGCCGTCGCCGGAGAGCCGACGCCGCATCACCGGGCGTAGGTGCCCATCCTTGGTGGTGCCCTCGATGACCACGTCGGCCCCGCGTCCGTGATGGGTCAGTGTGGCGACGGCGTTACCGAAGTACGGGCCGGCCAGCTTGCGCCAGCGCACCCCCGGTCGAGGTACGCCCGCCGAACGGGCCAGCGCCCGGGTGGCCCCAGCCGGACCGGGCGACCAACCCAGCCGCATCAACGGACGGATGCCCGCCGGCACCTGGTTGTGGATCGGCGAACAGGTGAGCTGGTGCACCGGAGTGACAACCGCCGGGTCCGGGAACCGGGCCTGCGCGACGTACGAGTGGTGCACGTCACCGGAGAGCACGCTGATCGACGCCGGTGGGGCGTACGCCGGGCCGGCCCCGATCCGCGCGCCGGACTGCCGCGGCGTGCCGGTGCCGATGCGGGCGAACGTCTCCGCGAGCCCCTCGAAGGACCGCCGGAACGCCGCCCAGTGCTCCAGGTCCAGGGCGCGACGCAGCTTCTCCGCCCCGCGCGCCACCCACGGCCGGCGTGAGTCCGCCAGTTTCTCGTTCCATGCCTCGATGTGGTGGATGCCCTGCGGCAGCAGCCAGGGCAGCGAGGCGCCCACCACCAGGTGGTCGTAGACCCCGTGCGCCTGGTCGAGGAACCAGGCCCACTCGCCGGGCGGCAGCATCGCCCGGCTGTTGGACTCGAGCACCCGGCTGCACCGGTTGTCCAGCATGACCAGCCGGGTCCGGCCCAGGTCCAGTGCGTAGCTCCACTGGTACTGCACCGCGCGCCAACGCTCGGTGTCGTGCGCCAGGTCGGACTCCTGGTCGACCCGGTGGCCGAACTCGCGCAGCACGCTGGTGGCGTCCTCGGCGGCGGCGACCTTCGCGAAGACCGGATCGGCGACGATCTCGTCGGGGGAGAGATTGCCCAGGTGCTGGTAGACCCAGTAGGAGGCGAGCCCACTGCCGATCCGCTCCTGCCACCACGGCTGCTCGCGCACCTCGGCTCGCCACGCCGCCGAGGTGTTCCAGTCGTCGATGATCTCGTGGTCGTCGAAGATCATCACGCTGGGGACTGTGGAGAGCAGCCAGCGGATCTCCGGATCGCGCCAGGACTCCAGGTAGAGCTTGGTGTACTCGTCGAAGCTCACCACCTGGTCGGCCGGAGCGCCCTTCGGCCGCCGCCGCCGTCGACGCAGCAGCCGGCGCACTGTCGGCGAGGTGACGTCGGCGTAGACCTGGTCTCCGAGCAGCACCAGCAGATCCGGCAGCGGGTTCGACTCCGGGTCGGCCATCAACCTCCGGGCGTACGCGTCCAACGCGTCCGGTGGCAGCTTGCGGGTGGTGGCGTGCTGGGTGGTCTCGCGACACGAGCCGAAGATCAGATTTACCGGCTGGTCCCGATCGTCGACGGCCCGGGTGCGGATCACGCTCGGCGGGAACCCGCTGCTCGGCACCGGCCAGACGATCTCGTCGTCGACCAGCACCTCGTAGGTGGTCTCGCTGTCCGGGGCGAGGCCCTCCACCACCACGAGGGCGTAGTGGTGGTCGTACGCCGAGAAGGTGGGCGCGGTGCCGGTGGCGCCGCTGGCAGTGCGGACGGTGACCACGGCGGGCGCCGCCGTCTCCACCCAGATCGTCGCCCGGGTGTCCACCACTCGCCGCAGAAGTGGGCCGATGAGGAGGTGTGCGGCGGGCATGCGGCCGAGCCTACCGCCGGTCCCCGGCACCGGCCGGGGTGCGGTGGCTGAGACTCCGGGCACGGCTCGGGGTGCGGTGGCTGGGACGCCGCCGCCGGCATCTGACAGGATTCCGGCATGGCCGAATATCTCGTCCTCGCTCTGGTCCTGCTCGGTGTGCTGATCGCCGGCACAGTCGGGCTGGTCGTGCCGCGATTGCGGCGGCGGCCCGAGCCCCCGCTGCCACGCACCGAGGTCGACACCAGGGCTGAGGAGGATCTCGCCGGCCCGCCGGTCGAGGCACCGGAGTCCGATCTGTCCACCGGTGTCCTGGTCGAGCCGCCGCCGGTGCTCGAACCGCAGGTCGAGGTCCCCGAGCCGACCGCCGGGCGGCTGGTCCGGCTCCGCTCCCGGCTGTCCCGCTCACAGAACGTGTTCGGCAAGAGCCTGCTCGGCCTGCTCGCCCGTGATCACCTCGACGAGGACGTCTGGGAGGAGATCGAGGACAGCCTGATCACCGCCGACGTCGGCGTCGACGCCACCCGCGACATCGTCGACCGGCTCCGCGAGCGCACCCGGGTGCTCGGCACCCGCTCGGCCTCCGAGCTGCGGGCGCTGCTCGCCGCCGAGCTCGTCAACGCGCTCGACCCGAGCCTGGACCGCTCGTTGCGGACCGCACCCAAGGACGGCGTGCCGGCGGTGGTCCTGGTCGTCGGCGTCAACGGCGCCGGCAAGACCACCACCTGCGGCAAGATCGCCCGGGTGCTGGTGGCCGACGGTCGCAGCGTGCTGCTCGGCGCGGCGGACACCTTCCGGGCCGCCGCGGCCGACCAACTGGAGACCTGGGGCTCGCGCGTCGGAGCGGAGACCGTGCGGGGGCCCGAGGCCGCCGACCCGGCCAGCGTCGCGTTCGACGCCGTCAAGCGCGGCATCGACACCGGCGTGGACACCGTGCTCATCGACACCGCCGGCCGCCTGCAGAACAAGGTCGGCCTGATGGACGAGCTGGGCAAGGTCAAGCGCGTGGTGGAGAAGCAGGGCCCGATCGACGAGACACTGCTCATCCTGGACGCCACCACCGGGCAGAACGGCCTGGAGCAGGCCCGCGTCTTCACCGAGGTGGTGAACGTGACAGGGGTGGTGCTGACCAAGCTCGACGGCACCGCCAAGGGCGGCATCGTGATCGCCGTGCAGCGCAAGCTCGGCATCCCCGTGAAGCTGGTCGGCCTCGGCGAAGGCAAGGACGACCTGGCCCCGTTCGACCCGGCGCAGTTCGTCGACGCGTTGCTGGGGACCGAGGCCACCGGCCGGGACGCGTAGTCTCGGGTGACCACTGACGATCGCGCGTACGCGGGCTGGCGTGACCCTGGCCATCCTTCGCAGCGCCTCGGGAGACCGTACGTGACTTCGCAGGAGATCCCGCTGCACGGCGGCAACGTGAGCACCGTTGTCCGCGTGGGTGACACGGTCCGGCGCAACGCCGGACCGTGGACCCCGTCCGTGCACGCGCTGCTGCGCCACCTTGAGTACGTGGGGTTCACCGGAGCGCCCCGGGCGCTCGGGATGGACGAGCGCAACCGTGAGGTGCTGTCGTACCTGGAGGGGGAGTGCGGAGAATATCCGCTCGCCCCGCACTGGGTGACCGACGAGGCCCTGGTCACCGTCGCCACCATGCTGCGGATGTTCCACGACGCGCAGTACGGCTTCACTCCTCCGCAGGCGGCGGTCTGGCGCTCGTTCGGGCCCCCACCACCGGACACCGAGGTGATCTGCCACCACGACGCCGCGCCGCACAACGTGATCTGGCGTCCGGACGGCACTCTCGGGCTGATCGACTTCGACCTCGCCTCGCCCGGAGCGCGGATCTACGACGTGGCGTACGCGGCCTGGACCTGGGTGCCGATCTTCGCGGACCGCGACTCGATCACGCTGGGCTGGAAGCACCCGGACCGGCCGCGCCGCCTCCGGCTCTTCGCCGACGCGTACGGGCTGATCCCCCGGGACCGGCACCGGCTGATCCGGACCATCCGTAAACGGATCGTGGACCACGTCGAGGGGATCCGGCGGATGGCCGCTGCCGGCGAGCCGGCGTTCGTCCGGATCGTGCACAAGGGCCACCTGCGTCGACCGATGCGCGATCTGCGATTGCTCGACTACGAGCGGCACACCCTGGAGAACGCCCTCCGCTGAGCGCCGACCGGTCGATGCTCGGCCGGGCCGGTCGATCGCACCGGTCGATGGCGTTGACCGGTCAGCCATCGACGATCGCCGTCCGGTCGATCCACAATCGTCCATGCTGATGACCGTGCGGAGTTCGTGACACGTCCGAAACAACCCGTCACGAAACGGAAACCCGCACGGGACCCAAAGTGAAACAGCCGGCCGCGAAGCTTCCGCGCAACCGGCCTACGGGCGACGCTGCCCCGGAAAGCCGCGAAGGAGGACTTCACCTTTAGGAGGCCAGCGTGCCTGAAGCACCGACGATCGACGGCGCCAATACCACGTGGCTGCTGGTTTCGACCGCGCTCGTGCTGCTCATGACCCCCGGACTGGCGCTGTTCTACGGCGGCCTCAACCGGGCCAAGGGCGTACTCAACATGATGATGATGAGCTTCTCGGCTATCGGGCTCATCTCTATTCTGTGGTGGTTCTACGGATTCAGCGTCGCCTTCGGGACCGACGTGAACGGCTTCTGGGGCGACCCGGGCGCGTACCTCGGCACCAAGACCTTCCTCGCCGAAACCGACCTGTGGGGTGCCACGGCGGAGAACCCCAGCGGCATCGGCGTCCCGCTCTACGTGTTCATGGCCTTCCAGATGGTCTTCGCGGTGATCACCGTCGCGCTGATCAGCGGTGCCATCGCCGACCGGGCCAAGTTCGCCGGCTGGCTGCTGTTCGCCTTCGGCTGGGCCACCCTGGTCTACTTCCCGGTCGCCCACTGGGTGTGGGGCGGCGGCATCATCGGCGGTGACATCCACGCACTGGACTTCGCCGGTGGCACCGCTGTGCACATCAACGCCGGTGCGGCGGCCCTGGCCGTGGTCCTGGTCCTCGGTAAGCGGCTCGGTTGGCCGCGTGAGGGCATGAAGCCGCACAACATCCCGCTTGTCGCGCTCGGTGCTGGTCTGCTGTGGTTCGGCTGGTTCGGGTTCAACGCCGGCTCGGAGCTGACAGTCGACTCGGTCGCCGGACTCGCCTTCATCAACACCCAGCTCGCCACGGCGGCGGCGGTGCTCGGCTGGATCGCTGTCGAGTGGGTCAAGACCCGGAAGCCGACGATGGTCGGTGCCTCGTCCGGCGCCGTCGCCGGCCTGGTCGCCATCACCCCGGCCTGTGGCTTCATCGCACCGTGGGCGTCAGTGCTGCTCGGCATCGTCGCCGGCGCGGTGTGCGCGCTCGCCGTCAGCCTCAAGTACAAGCTCGGCTACGACGACTCGCTCGACGTGGTCGGCGTGCACTTCGTCGGTGGTTGGATCGGGTCGCTCTGGCTCGGCCTCTTCGCCACCAATTCGGTGAACGCCGCGATCACCGACGTGGTGGGCGCCTCCGACGGCCTCTTCTACGGCGGCGGCGCGACCCAGCTCGGGCGGCAGGCCCTCGCCGGCCTGATCGTCACCGCCTGGTCGTTCGGCATCGCCTGGGTGCTCGCCTTCGTCATCGAGAAGACGATCGGCTTCCGCGTCACTGGCGAGGCGGAGGTCGAGGGTATCGACATCGCCGAGCACGCCGAGAGCAGCTACGACCTGTCCCCGGCCGGCGGCGGCACGGGCAGCGCGTTCGCGATGGCCGGCATCGGCACCCCCGGTGGCGGCACGACGAGTGGTGCCAAGCCGGAGGCGGAGCCCGCCGAGCCGGTCAGCGAAAAGGTCGCCGGTTAACGTTCCTGGGATGGAGGGGTTGGACATGAAGCTGGTGACCGCAGTCATCAAGCCGTACCAACTGGACGCGGTGAAGGAGGCCCTGCACGCCCTCGGGGTGGCCGGGCTGACCGTCAGCGAGGTTCAGGGGTACGGGCGGCAGAAGGGGCACACCGAGGTCTACCGGGGTGCCGAGTACACGGTCGAGTTCCTGCCCAAGATCCGGGTCGAGGTGCTCACCGACGAGATCGACGTCGACAAGGTGGTGGACGCCATCGTCGGAGCGGCCCGCACGGGCAAGATCGGTGACGGCAAGGTCTGGGTCACCGGTGTCGAAGAGGTCGTCCGGGTACGTACCGGCGAACGCGGCCTCGACGCACTCTGACGCGGCCACTACCGACATGACCTCGTTGATCAAGAAGAACGCGTCAGGACCCGCCGATGACGGCGACGCGAACCTCTTGATCAACGAGGTCGTCGGCGTTCCCGGGGGGATCGGGGAAGCGGCTCGGCGGGGACGGGCCGCGGCCTACGACTCGTTCCTGCGTGGGTTGCTGCCGGCGCGGGACGGGGTGGCGCTGCTGGCCGTCGGGGGACTGGGTCGGCGGCAGTGTGCTCCGTACAGCGACCTCGACCTGGTGCTGCTGCACGCAGGGGTGCCCGGCACCGACGAGTTGGCCGCCTCGGTCTGGTACCCGATCTGGGACGCGGGCCTGCGGCTCGACCACTCCGTACGCACCGTCGCCGAGGCGCTCTCGGTGGCCCAGGACGACGTCAAGGTCGCCCTCGGGCTGCTCGACGCCCGGTTGATCGTGGGGGACCAGGCGCTGGCCGACGCGCTGATCCGCACCGCCGCCGATCACTGGCGGCGCACCGCCGTCCGGCACCTGCCCGGCCTGCGCGAGGTCACCGAAGCCCGTTGGCAGGCCCACGGTGAACTGGCGTTCCTGCTGGAGGGCGACCTCAAGGAGGCCGCCGGTGGTCTGCGCGACGTGGGGCTGCTGCGGGCGATCTCCGCCGCCGGCATCACCGACGCGCTGCGTCCCGCCGTACGCGCCGCTCACCTGCGGCTGTTGGACACCCGCGACGCGCTGCACCAGCAGGTCGGCCGACGGGTCGACCGGCTGGTCGCCCAGGAGCGCGACGGAGTGGCCAACCTGCTCGGCCTGCGACAACCCCAGTCCGGCGCGTCTGACGCCGCGCGGCGGCCGGGAGCCGTCGTGGAAGACGGCGACGCGCTGCTGCGTCGGGTTGCCGGTGACGCCCGCACGGTCAGCCACGCCCTGGACGACGCCTTCCGGGCTGCCGACCGGCTGCGCTCCGGCCGCTCCCGCGGCGGCACCGGCCGCCCGGCCCGCCGCCCGGTCGCCCGCGACGTGGTCGAACACGACGGCGAGTTGGTGCTCGCCCGCACGGCGATCGGGGCGCGCCCCGACCCGAGCCTCTCGCTGCGGGTGGCCGCCGCGTCGGCCACTACCCGAATCCCCATCGCGCGGGCCACCTGCGAGTGGCTGGCGGCGTACTGCCCGCCCCTGCCGGCTCCCTGGCCGGCCGAGGCCCGGGCCGCGCTGATCACCCTGCTGGGCGCCGGTCCCGGCCTGGTGCCGGCCTGGGAGACCTGCGACCGGTACGGGCTGGTCGACGGCTGGCTGCCCGAGTGGACCCGGCTGCGCAGCCTGCCCCAGCACAACCCGGTGCACCGCTTCACCCTCGACCGGCACCTCGTGCAGACCGCGCACGAGGCCAGCCGGCACGCCCGCGAGGTGGAGCGCCCCGACCTGCTGCTCCTCGGCGCTCTCCTGCACGACATCGGCAAGGGCCTCCCTGGTGACCACAGCACCGTCGGTGTGCCGGTTGCCCAGGCGGTGGCCACCAGGATCGGTCTGCCCACCGCGGAGGTCGAGCTGATCGGCAAGCTGGTCCGGCTGCACCTGCTGCTGCCCGACGTGGCCACCCGCCGGGACCTGAGCGACCCGGTCACCATCGCCTCGGTGGCCGAGGCGGTCGGCGATACCGGCACCCTCGACGTGCTGCACGCGTTGGTCCGCGCCGACGCGGCGGCGACCGGCCCGGCGGCCTGGTCCGACTGGAAGGGCCGACTCGTCGCCGAACTGGTCGCCCGGGTTCGCACCGCGCTGGACACCGGCGTACTCCCCGAGCCACCCGCCCCGGACCCGGAGTTGCTGGCCGGGCCACTGCCGGTCGTCCACCTGACCGGCGACCGGGTGTCGGTCGCGGCGGCGGACCGGCGAGGTCTGCTCGCCACGGTGGCCGGCTGCCTGGCGCTGCACCGGCTGGAGGTGATCTCCGCGGACGCCTCCGCCGTCGACGGCCGGGCCCTGGTCGAGTGCCGGGTGCAGCCCCGCTACGGCCTTCCGCCGGACCCGGTCCCCCTCCGCGCCGACCTGCGCCGGGCGGTCGCCGGCGACGTGTCGGTCACCCAACGGCTGCGCGGTCGTGCGCTCGCCAGCCGTGGCGCAGGCGCGGCGCCACGAGTGGTCTGGCACCGCGAGGCGGCCACCGACGCCGTACTGCTGGAACTGCGCGCCGCCGACGCCGCCGGGCTGCTCTACCGGGTCGCCTGCGCGCTCGACGAGGCCGGCGCCCTGGTTCGCGCGGCCCGCATCTCCACCCTCGGCGCCGACGTGGTCGACGCCTTCTATCTGGTGGGCGGTTGGCCGGACGACGCCACCCGGGCCCGCCTTGAGGCCGCCGTCCTCGCCGCCGTCTGACCCACGACCGAGAACGGCCGAGCGCTGCTCGGCCGTTGGCCGCTCGTGCCAGCCCGGTCACTCCCACGAGCGTGATGCCTCACAGTCATCGTGATGCCTCACAGTCATCAGGCTCGTGAGGGTGCCCGCCGGCAGCGCGGTGCGATCGAAGTTTCGTCCCCGTGGCGGGTACGTCCGGGGGCGTAGGGGCGGTGCCGCTCGTGGACGCACGTCGAGCGGCACCCGCGCGGGCAGAATGACGGCCATGCGACGAGGCGGACGGTGGCGGTGGCCGGAGGTGGCGGCGGATGCCGCGCTCGCCCTGGTGCTGCTCGGGTTCGGATTGCTCGCCACGGGTCTGGCCGGGGACAACCAGCCGGGGTCGAGGCCGGTGGACACCGCCAGTCGGCTGCTGATCGCCGTCGCCGCGCTCGCCCTGCTGGTCCGGCGGCGAGTTCCGGTCGCCACCCTCGCCGTGGTCACCGTGGCCATCTCGACGTACCTGCTGATCGGCTACCCGTACGGGCCGATTCTGGTCACGTTCCTGGTCGCGGTCTACACAGTGGCCGTGTGGCTGCCGGTGCGACAGGCGGCGCTCGCCACCGGTGGCGCGTTCGTCCTGTTGTTGGCGCACGTCTTCTTCGGGCGGGGGCCTGGGTCGGGTTGGACGGGAGTGCTGCCCGCGTCGGCCTGGGTGGTCGTACCGTTCGCGGTGGCGGTGGTGGTGCGGGCGAGCCGTGAGGCGACCGCGCGTACCCGTGCCGAACAGGCCCGCAGCCGAGTTGAGCAGGCGCGACGGCAGGCCGACGAGGAGCGGCTGCGCATCGCGCAGGAGGTGCACGACGTGGTGGGGCACGGGTTGGCCGCGATCAGCATGCAGGCGGAGATCGCCCTGCACCTGCTGCCGAAGCGGCCGGAGCAGGCGGAGGTGGCCCTGACCGCGATCAGCCGGACCAGCCGCGAGGCGTTGGACGAGCTGCGGGTCACCCTGGGCGCGGTGCGGCGGGGTGCCGAGCGCGAGCCGGTACCCGGCCTGGCCCGGCTCCCCGCGCTGCGCGACCGGCTCGCCGGGGCGGGGCTCGCCGTCGAGGTGCGCGTGGTCGGTGACCCCCGGGAGGTGCCGGCCGCTGTCGACCTGGCCGCGTACCGGGTGGTGCAGGAGGCGTTGACCAACGTGCTGCGGCACGCGGGAGTGGCGAGCGCGGAGGTGACAGTGGACTACCGCGTCGACGAGGTGACCGTCGAGGTCACCGACCGGGGGGTGGGTGCGGACCGCGCCGGGACGGCTCCGGCCGACGACGAGGGTGGCCACGGTCTGGCCGGGATGCGCGAGCGGGTCGCGGCGCTCGGCGGGCGGTTGAGCACCGGGCCGCGCGCCGGGGGCGGGTTCCGGGTGTACGCCGGGCTGCCGGTGGAGCCGACGACGTGATCCGGGTGCTGATCGCCGACGACCAGGACCTGGTCCGGCTCGGGCTGCGTGCGCTGGTGGAGAGCGAGGACGACCTGGCGCTGGCCGGAGAGGCGTCCGACGGGCTGCGGGCTGTCGAGTTGGCCCGCCGGGTTCGGCCGGACGTGGTGCTGATGGACATCCGGATGCCCGGCATCGACGGCATCGAGGCGACCCGCCGTATCGTCGCCGACCCCGATCTGACCGGCACGCGGGTGGTGGTGCTCACCACCTTCGAGCTGGACGAGTACGTCTTCGACGCGCTGCGGCACGGTGCGAGCGGGTTCCTCACCAAGGACACCAGACCGGCTGAGCTGCTGCGCGCGATCCGGCTCGTCGCCGAGGGGGAGGCGCTGCTGTCGCCGTCGGTCACCCGCCGGGTGGTGCGGGAGTTCGCCACCAGGCCGTCCCGGGTGCTTCGTCCGCACCCCCGACTGGACGCGCTGACCGATCGCGAGCGTCAGGTCGTCGGCCTGGTCGGTGAGGGCCTGAACAACGAGGAGATCGCCGCACAGCTCGTGGTCAGCCCGGCGACCGCGCGGACCCACGTCAGCCGGGCGATGGGCAAGCTGGGAGCCCGGGATCGGGCCCAGCTCGTCGTGTTCGCGTACCAGTCGGGGTTGGTGTCGGGGTGAGGCCCGGGCCGGGCGACAGCGGCCCTACGGCCGGGCGGTTACCCTAGCGGTGGCCGGACTCCGCAGTGCCGGCCGCGTTGTGCCCGCCGGAACACTGACAAACGGGATGTTCGCGTGTTTGACACCTTGAGTGACCGCCTGTCCGGGATCTTCACCAAGCTCCGCGGCAAGGGGCGGCTCACTGACGCCGACATCGACGCCACCGCGCGCGAGATCCGCCTCGCGCTGCTGGAGGCGGACGTCGCGCTGCCGGTGGTCAAGGGCTTCATCGCGGCCGTCAAGGAGCGGGCCCGCAGTTCCGAGGTCTCCCAGGCGCTGAACCCGGCCCAGCAGATCATCAAGATCGTCAACGAAGAGCTGATCAAGGTGCTCGGCGGCGAGGGCCGACGGCTCCAGTTCGCCAAGCAGCCGCCGACGGTGATCATGTTGGCCGGCCTCCAGGGTTCCGGTAAGACGACGCTCGCCGGCAAGCTGGCCCGCTGGCTCAAGGGGCAGGGACACCAGCCGCTGCTCGTCGCCGCCGACCTCCAGCGCCCCAACGCCGTCGGGCAGCTCCAGGTCCTCGGTGGTCGGGCCGGTGTCGAGGTGTACGCCCCGGAGCCCGGCAACGGCACCGGTGACCCGGTGCAGGTGGCCCGCGCGTCGATCGAGCACGCGAAGCGCGCCGCCCGCGACATCGTCATCGTCGACACCGCCGGCCGGCTCGGCATCGACGCCGAGATGATGCAGCAGGCCGCCGACATCCGCGACGCCGTCTCGCCGGACGAGGTCATCTTCGTCATCGACGCGATGGTCGGTCAGGACGCCGTCCGCACCGCCGAGGCGTTCCGCGACGGCGTCGGCATCACCGGTGTGGTGCTCTCCAAGCTCGACGGCGACGCCCGCGGTGGTGCCGCGCTGTCGGTCCGCGAGGTCACCGGGCAGCCGATCCTGTTCGCCTCCACCGGTGAGAAGCTGGAGGACTTCGATGTCTTCCACCCCGACCGGATGGCCAGCCGGATCCTCGGCATGGGCGACGTCCTCACTCTGATCGAGCAGGCCGAGCAGGCCTTCGACTCCGATCAGAAGGAGAAGATGACCGCCAAGCTGATGGGCGGTGAGCAGTTCACCCTTGACGACTTCCTCGACCAGCTCATCGCGGTGCGGCGGATGGGCCCGATCGCCAACGTGCTGGCCATGATGCCCGGCATGGGGCAGATGAAGGACCAGCTCGCCGAGCTGGACGACAGCCACTTCGACCGGGTCACCGCGATCATCCGGTCGATGACCCCGGGCGAGCGGACCAACCCGAAGATCATCAACGGTTCCCGCCGGGCGCGCATCGCCAACGGCTCCGGCGTCACCGTGATGGACGTCAACCAGCTGCTCAACCGCTTCGCCGACGCGCAGAAGATGATGAAGCAGATGGGCGGCATGATGGGCCTGCCCGGCGGTGGCCGCCGCAAGGCGACCAAGTCGCCGAAGAACAAGCGCAAGGGCACCAAGGGTGGCGGTCGTCCGCGTACCGGCGCGGGCGCCGGGATGCCCGCCGGCTTCCCGGGTGGCATGCCGCAGCTCCCGCCGGGGATGGACCCCAACGACCTCGCCGGCGGCCAGGGCCTTCCGCCCGGCTTCAAGCTCCCGAAGATCGACTTCAACAAGCTCGGCAAGGGCGGCGACAAGGGCCCGCGCTGACGCGTGTCGGTGACGGCAGGCGACGTAATCCTTGCCAACCGTGAGTACGAGCAGGTCGCCCACACCGAGGACCTGTTCGTCACCGAGCAGCCCTGAAAGGTCTCCGTGGACCTGCCGGCGCTGACCACCCGGATGACCCACCTGCTCGCCCCCGGGGCGGAGTGATCGGGTAGGACTGTGCGCATGGCTCTTCATGTGCGCGGCGTGCTGCTCCCCGACGACGAGGTACGGGATCTCTGGCTGGTCGGCGACCGGGTGACCTTCACCCCGGTGCCCGGCGCGGAGACCGTCGTCGACCGTGGTTTCGTGCTGCCAGGGCTGGTCGACGCGCACTGCCACATCGGCATCGCCCGAGGTGGCGCCCCGATCACCTCGCTCGACCAGGCCCGCGCACTGGCCCACGTCGACCGGGACGCCGGGGTGCTGGCGATCCGGGACGCCGGCTCGCCGTACCCGTACCCCGAACTCGACGACGAGCCGGACCTGCCGCGACTGGCCCGCGCGGGCCAGCACGTCGCCCCGCCGAAGCGCTACCTGCGCGACATCGGCGTGGAGGTCGACGCGACCGAGGTGGCCGCCACTGTGGCCGCGCAGGCGCGGGCCGGCAACGGCTGGGTCAAGCTGGTCGGCGACTGGATCGACAGGGGCGTCGGTGACCTGGCGCCAGCCTGGGACGCGGACACCCTCACCGCCGCCGTGCGGGCGGCGCACGACGCCGGGGTACGCGCCGCGGTGCACACCTTCTCCGAGTCGGCCGTCGAGATCATGGTGCGGGCCGGGGTGGACTCGGTGGAGCACGGCACCGGGCTCAGCCTCGACCTGGTCGACGACATGGCCCGCCAGGGCACCGCACTGGTCCCCACGATGATCAACATCGCCACCTTCGGGGGCATCGCCGAGCAGGCGCGGGGCAAGTTCCCCGGGTACGCCGACCACATGCTCGCGCTGCGCGACGGCTTCCCCGAGGTGGTGCGCGCCGCGTACGAGGCTGGGGTGCCCATCTACGTGGGCACCGACGCCGGCGGCGGCATCGACCACGGGCTCGCCGCCGAGGAGATGCTCCTGCTGCACGAACAGGCCGGCATGGCACCCATCGACGTACTCGCCGCCGCCTCCTGGGGCGCCCGAGCGTGGCTCGGCTTCGCCGGCCTGGTCGAAGGCGGCCTCGCCGACCTGACCGTCTACCCCGAAGACCCCCGTAGTGACCTGCGCGTCGTCCGTGCCCCGTCCCGCACGATCCTGCGCGGACGCGTCATCCGCTGACCTCCGCAGGCCGCGCCGCCCCGCACTGCGTCGCGCCCCGCGCTGCGTCGCGCCCCGCGCCGCGCCTCGCCCTGCGTCGCGCCCCGCCCCGCCCCGCGTGCCGCCCTGCGTCGCGCCCCGCCCCGCGCCGCGTGCCGCCCTGCGTTGCGCCGCACGCCAAGATCGCGCTCGAACCAGGATGTAGTGGCCTCGATGTTTGGGGATGCCACTACATCCAGGATCGAGCGCGATCTTGGCGTGCGGCGAGATCAATGAGGATCCCCAACATCCCGGATATTGCTCGGATCTTGGTGCGGGGTGCGGGGTGCGGGGTGCGGGGTGCGGGGTGCGGGGTGCGGGGTGCGGGGTGCGAGGTGCGAGGTGCGAGGTCAGGGGTGCAGGGGTACGGCGGCGCACGGCGCGCGCGGCGGGGGCGCAGCGGGGGTGCGGCGGGCGCACGGCGGGGATGCGGCGGGGATGCGGCGGGGGCGCGGGCGGGTGTGCGGCTTCGGCCACTGGGCGGGCGGTGCGCGGGGTCAAAGGGCTGGGCGGGCGGCGGCGCTGAAGAGGTGTACGGCAAGGTCGGCGAGGGCCGTGGCGGTCTGCTCGATCGGCTCACGGGGGAGCACGATGTGGCTGACCACCAGGCGGACGATGGCGTCGGCGGCGAAGGCCAGCGCGTCGTGGTCCGCTCCGGGCAGGTGGTCGCCGGCCCAGTTGATCAATGCGCCGGACGCTTCGGTGAGCACCACCTCGGCCCGGGTGGTGAGGTACGGCAGCAACTCGTCCGAGCCGCCCCGGGCGCTGGTGAGGATCGCCTTGATCAGCGGGTTTTCCGCCGCCGTGGTGAGGGTGTGCGCGATAGCCGCGTACGCGCCGGCCCGTACGTCGGTGCCGTGGGCGAGCAGAGCGGCCCGGACGGCGCCGACGAACCTGTCCACCTCGGCGCGGGCGAGCGCCTCGGCCAGCCCTGCCTTGCTGCCGAACTCGTTGTAGACGGTCTGTCGGCTCACCCCGGCGGTGTTCGCGACGGCACCCATCCGGACGCCGTCCCATCCGGTCGCGACGGTCAGCGCGCGGGCGGCGTCGACGATGCCGGTCCGTAGCGGGGTGGGGTCCCTCTGCTCAATCATGGTGGTCGAAGTGTAGGCCGGCGTGTCGGCCGGACCGGCCGGTGATCGGGCGGGGTCTGCTGCCGGTGTCGGGCCCCCCGGCGCACCCGGCTCGCGGTCAGGTGTGCCAGATCGAGGGCCTCAGGTCGGTGCGCTCGTCGGAACGGCGCCGCCGACCGCCGACGTTCGGGGGTGGGAGCCGCTCCGGCGTGCGGATCGCGGTAGGTAGTGACGGCAGAGGCCAACGATGCCGCGCCCGAGCGCACCGCCCCGACGAGCGGCGCATAGGATGTGCGGTCATGGCACGCGTGCTCACTCCCCGTGCGGAGGATTTTCCCCGCTGGTACCAGGACCTGATCGCCAAGGCGAAGCTGGCCGACAACGGCCCGGTTCGCGGCACCATGGTCATCCGACCGGCCGGCTACGCCATCTGGGAGCGTATGCAGGCTGAGATGGACGCTCGGATCAAGGCGGCGGGTGCGGAGAACGCGTACTTCCCGCTGTTCATCCCGGAGAGCTACCTCAAGCGCGAGGCGCAGCACGTCGAGGGCTTCTCGCCGGAGCTGGCGGTCGTCACCCACGGTGGTGGCAAGCCCCTGGCCGAGCCGGTGGTGGTGCGTCCGACCAGCGAGACGGTCATCGGCGAGTTCATGGCCAAGTGGATCGACTCGTACCGGGACCTGCCGCTGCTGCTCAACCAGTGGGCGAACGTGGTCCGGTGGGAGCTGCGTCCGCGGATCTTCCTGCGTACCAGCGAGTTCCTCTGGCAGGAGGGACACACCGCGCACGCCACCCGTGAGGACGCCCGGGCGTACGCGCGGCGGATCCTGCACGAGGCGTACGAGGACCTGATGGTCAACGTGATCGGCATTCCGGTGGTGGTCGGCCTGAAGACGACGCGCGAGCGCTTCGCCGGGGCGACGGCCACGTACACCTGCGAAGGCATGATGGGCGACGGCAAGGCGTTGCAGCTGGGCACCAGCCACGAGCTGGGCCAGAACTTCTCCAAGGCGTTCGACATCAGCTACTCCTCCAAGGAGGGCGGCCGGGAGCACGCCTGGACCACCTCCTGGGGCACGTCCACCCGGATGCTCGGCGGCCTGATCATGGCGCACGGCGACGACAACGGTCTGCGCGTGCCGCCGAGGCTCGCGCCGATCCAGGCGTACGTCATGATCGTCAAGGACGGCGACGGCGTCGGCGAGGCGGCGGCCAAGCTGCGCGACGGCCTGCGCGACGCCGGTGTCCGGGTCGCGCTCGACGACCGGACCGACACCCCGTTCGGCCGCCGGGCCGTCGACGCCGAGCTGCGCGGCTATCCGGTACGCGTCGAGGTCGGCCCCCGTGACCTGGCCGTGGGCAACGCGACTGTGGTGCGTCGGACCGACGGTTCGAAGACCCCGACCCCGGTGGCGGACGTGGTCACCGCGGTGCTGGCCGCCCTGGAGACCGACCAGCAGGTGCTGCACGACCAGGCGCTGGCCAACCGCGAGTCGCGCACCGTGGAGGTGGCCACCCTGGCCGAGGCGATCGAGGCCGCCGCGACCGGCTGGGCGCGGGTGCCGTGGTCGGCGGTCGGTGTGGCCGGTGAGGCGGAGGCGAACGGTCAGGGCGTCACGGTGCGCTGCCTGCTGCGCGCCGACGGTTCGGTACCGGACTCGGAGGACGAGCCGGATCTGGTCGCCATCCTCGCCCGCGCCTACTGAGGTGTGGCCGGGTAACCCCGTCGACCGGTTCGAGCCGGGTCGGCTGATCATGCATCGGAACGTGCGGCACGGCCGGATCGGGTGGGTCCGGCCGGCCCGCGTGGTCAGCGACGACGATCGAGGGTTGCTGGTCTGGATCGCCCGGGACTCGCCGGTGGCCCACGAGGTGACCGAGGCCGGGCTGGGGATGCGGGCGATGCCGTTCGCCGAGTGGATCTCGTCGACGTACCGGTTGGCGGAGGGGCGCTGGAACGGCCCGCCGCTGTTGAAGTTCCTGCCCACCGGGGCGGCGCACTCCGTCTGGTGGTTCTCCGACGCCCAGGGTCGGTTCGCCCACTGGTACGTCAACCTTGAGGAGCCCGGTGTCCGCTGGGACGACGGCCCGGTGGCCGGTGTCGACGTGGTGGACCAGGACCTGGACGTGGTGGTGTGGCCGGACCGCAGCTGGGAGTGGAAGGACGAGGGCGAGTTCGTCGAGCGGCTCGCCTTCGGCGCCGACTACTGGGTGACCGACGAGAAGGCGGTCCGCGCCGAGGGGGAGCGGGTGATCGCGCTCGCCGAGGCCGGCGAGTTCCCGTTCGACGGCACCTGGTGTGACTTCACACCCCCGCCAGAATGGGGCATACCGGACAAAATGCCGCCGGGGTGGGATCGCCCGCCGGTTCGCTGAACGGTGTTCCAGGTCACCGACAACGGGTGTACGGGTCCGATGCGCGAGATCGGCATCGGATCTGGCAGAATAGGTCGCTGGTATCCGGCGCGCGTCCGGCGCCCTCTAACCCGGGCACGTCGCCAGTCCACCGAGTAGTCTCCGGCCCAACCCCACGGGTCCGGTCGGCGCTCACCCATGCACACCGCCCGCCTGGGCCGGTGAGATCGCAACAGGAGCGAAACAACTGTGGCCGTAAAGATCCGGCTCCTGCGGATGGGCAAGATCCGCAACCCGCAGTACCGCATCGTCATCGCCGACTCGCGCACCAAGCGCGACGGCCGGGCGATCGAGTTCGTCGGGATTTACCAGCCCAAGGAAGACCCCTCGATCATCGAGGTCAAGTCGGAGCGGGTCCAGTACTGGCTTTCCGTCGGCGCTCAGCCGAGCGAGGCGGTGCAGCGGCTGCTGGAGCTGACCGGTGACTGGCAGAAGTACAAGGGCCTGCCGGCCCCGCCGCCGCTCCTGGTCGCCCCCGAGCGGGCCGACCGCAAGGCGGCGTACGAGGCTGAGGCGAAGGCCGCCGCCGGGCTCGCCCCGGAGACCCCGGCCAAGCCGGCCAAGAAGGCCGCCAAGGCCGCCGAGGCTCCGAAGACCGAGGCGCCGGCCGCCGAGGCTCCGAAGACCGAGGCGCCGGCCGCCGAGGCTCCGAAGACCGAGGCGCCGGCCGCCGAGGCTCCGAAGACCGAGGCGCCGGCTGCCGAGGCTCCGAAGACCGAGGCTCCGGCCGCTGCCGACGCCGGTGAGCAGGCCTGACATGCCACTGCGTCCGGCGTTGGAGCACCTGGTCAAGGGCATCGTCGACCACCCGGACGACGTCCGGGTGCGGCTGGTCGATTCCCGTCGGGGCAAGCGGCTCGAAGTCCGCGTGCACCCCGAGGACCTCGGCACTGTGATCGGGCGGTCCGGCCGGACCGCCAAGGCGCTGCGCCAGGTGATCGGCTCCATCGGCGGGCGCGGGGTTCGCGTCGACATCGTCGACTCGTACTGATGCAGCTCGTCGTCGGCAGGATCGGCAAGCCGCACGGTGTCCGTGGTGAGGTCACCGTCGAAGTGCGGACCGACGAGCCCGAGGCACGGTTCGCCCCCGGCACAGTGCTGCGCACTGAGCCGGGGGCGACACCCCCGCCTGCATCCCCGCGCAGCACCGTGCTGCGCACTGAGCCGGGGGCGACACCCCCGCCAGCCAGCGATGAGCCCGGGGTGCCGTTCCGGGTTCCCGCGGAGCTGACCATCGAGGAATCTCGCTTCCACCAGGGTCGGGTGCTGATCGCGTTCGAGGGCATCCCGGACCGCAACACCGCTGAGGCGTTGCGCGGGACCCTGCTCGTGGTGGACAGCGCCGACGTGACCCCACCGGACGACCCGGAGGAGTTCCACGACCATCAGCTGGTCGGGTTGGCCGTGGTGACCCCGGCCGGCGAACGCCTGGGCGAGGTCGCCCGCATCGACCACGCGCCCTCGTCCGACCTGCTGGTGCTGCGGCGCCCCGAGGGGCGTACCGCGTTGATCCCGTTCGTCCGGGCGATCGTTCCGGAGGTCGACCTGGCCGGTGGACGTGTGATCGTCGACCCGCCAGCCGGACTGCTCGACCTTTAGGACCAGCCCGCATGCGCGTCGACGTCGTGTCGATCTTTCCGGAGTACTTCGCCCCGCTCGACCTGTCGCTGATCGGACGGGCGCGGGCCAACGGCGTACTCCAGCTCGCCGTGCACGACCTGCGGACCTGGACCCACGACGTGCACCGCACTGTCGACGACACCCCCTACGGTGGCGGGCCGGGAATGGTGATGCGCCCCGAGCCGTGGGGTGAGGCACTGGACGCCCTCGCGCCGGTCGACGCCCCGCCGCCAAGGCTGCTGGTGCCGTCGCCGGCCGGTGCCCCCTTCACCCAGGCCATGGCGTACGAGTTGGCGGCCGAGTCGCATCTGCTCTTCGCCTGCGGCCGCTACGAGGGGATCGACCAGCGGGTCCTGGCGCACGCCGCCACCCGGATGCCGGTCACCGAGGTGTCGCTCGGTGACTACGTGCTCTTCGGCGGCGAGGTCGCGGTCCTGGTGATGCTGGAGGCGGTCACCCGGCTGCTGCCCGGGGTGCTGGGCAACGCGGGCTCGCTGGACGAGGAGTCGCACGCGCACGGGCTGCTGGAGGCGCCGATCTACACCAAGCCGCCGAGTTGGCGTGGGCACGACGTGCCGGAGGTGCTCCGCTCCGGTGACCACGGCAAGATCGCCCGCTGGCGGCGCGAGGAGGGCCTGCTGCGAACTGCCGCCCGCCGGCCGGACCTGCTGGCCGCGCTGCCTGCCGATCGGCTCGACAAACGGGACATCGCGGCCCTGGACCAGGCCGGATTTCAACCTCCACCGGGGGATGTGGCAAAGTAGGGGGGTTGCCGCATCCGTCCGCGCCCGCGGTCGGCTGCGAGGATCCCCGACCGGGGTCGGTCCGCCGATCACCACCCGGGGATCAGAATCACCCACCCGCGCACCGAGTGACGGTGCGCCGTGAGCCTTACGAGGACACAGCGATGAATATCCTGGACGCCCTTGACGCCCAGTCGAAGCGGACCGACCTTCCCGACTTCCGGGCCGGTGACACCGTCAAGGTGCACGCCCGCGTTGTCGAGGGCGCCCGGTCCCGTGTCCAGATCTTCCAGGGCGTCGTGATCCGCCGCCAGGGTGACGGTCTGCGCGAGACCTTCTCGGTCCGCAAGGTCAGCTTCGGTGTCGGGGTCGAGCGGACCTACCCGATCAACGGCCCGGGCATCGACCGGATCGAGGTCGTGACCCGCGGTGCCGTGCGTCGCGCCAAGCTCTACTACCTGCGCGAGCTGCGCGGCAAGAAGGCCAAGATCAAGGAGAAGCGGGAGAAGCAGCCCAGCTGACTTCCCGCTCGCCACGCCGCCCGAGCTGCGCGTATGCCGTAACGACCAGAGCGCACTACCCTGGTCGGTACGGGCGCAGCGAGGCGGCGGGCCCGCCCAGGTGGCGGGCAGTTGTCCACTACCGCCCGTGGAGCCTCGACGAGGCTCCCGGGCGGTGGTGTTTTCTGCGGACCGGGGAGTGGCGTGGTGCAGACGCTTGACGAGGACGGCACCGTCGATCCGTGGCGCCGACGGGCTCGCCGCACCCGCCGGCAGATGCCTCTCTGGCAGGAGCTGCCGCTGCTGCTGGTGGTCGCTTTCTGCCTCGCGGTGCTGATCCGCACCTTCCTGCTCCAGGCGTTCTTCATTCCGTCCGGCTCGATGGAGGACACCCTCCTCGTCGGTGACCGGGTGCTGGTCAACAAGGTCGTCTACGACGTTCGTGACCCGCTGCGCGGCGAGGTGGTGGTCTTCCGGGGCACCGACCGCTGGGCGCCACAAGTCGACGAGCAGCCGAAGCCCGGTGTCGGCGGCCGGCTCGCCCGCACCGTCGGCGACCTGGTCGGGGTGAGCCGCCCCGGTGAGAAGGACTTCATCAAACGGGTGATCGGTCTCCCAGGTGACCGGGTCAGGTGCTGCGACAGTCAGGGCCGGGTGACAGTCAACGGCATCCCGCTCAACGAGTCGTACGTCCTGCGGGACTCACCCCTGGACCTGCCACCCAACCCGGCGGAGTGTCGCTCCCGGCGCTTCGACGAGATCGTCGTGCCACCCGGTCAGATCTTCGTGATGGGTGACCACCGTGAGGTCTCCCAGGACGCGCGTTGCCAGGGGCCGGTGCCGATCGACAACGTGGTCGGCCGGGCCTTCATGGTGGTCTGGCCGTCGTCGCGATGGAGCGCGCTGTCGGTGCCGTCCACGTTCGAGGATGTCTCCGGGCCGGCCACGGCGTCCCCCGGTGCGACTCCGGCGCGACCGACTCCGCAGGGCGGTGCGCTGCTGATGCTTCCGTTGGCAGTCGCACTACGCGGTTCCCGCGCGTTCCGGACGGTGCCGTCCAGCCGGGCAACGTAGGCTCCTTGGCGTGATTGACGAGCAGACCGACAAGCCGCGCAGTTCCTTCTGGAAGGAGCTGCCGATCCTGCTGGGTGTGGCGATCCTGGTCGCGGTGCTGGTCCGCGCCTTCGTGCTGCAGACCTTCTTCATCCCCTCCCCGTCCATGGAAAACACTCTCAAGATCGATGACCGGGTGCTGGTCAACAAGCTGGTCTACGACTTCCGGTCACCGCACCGCGGCGAGGTGATCGTGTTCAAGGCACCGACCGCGTGGAGCGGCAACCCCGACGGTGAGGACTTCATCAAGCGGGTGATCGGCGTCCCCGGCGACCACGTGGTCTGCTGCGATCCCGAGGAACGGCTGATGATCAACGGCAAGTCGCTGGACGAGCCGTACATCTTCTCCATGGACGGGATTCGCGACAAGCCCGCCGACCAGGAGTTCGACATCACCGTGCCGAAGGGCCGGCTGTGGGTGATGGGCGACCACCGCTCCGCCTCCGGCGACTCACTGGAGCACTGGCAGCAGTCCCAGCAGAACATCACCGAGGCCACCATCCCCGAGGACGACGTGGTCGGGCGGGCGTTCACCGTCTTCTGGCCGTTCAACCGGGCCACCTGGCTGACGGTGCCTGACGGCTTCGACGGCATTCCCAAGCCGTAGGCCGACGGGGCGTGGGCGATCTGCAGTCGGTCTGGCAGGCTGGTGCGGTGACCGTCTACACCCCTCGACGCGCGGCCCGCGTGCTGCTCGTCGACGCGGCCGGCCGGGTCCTGCTGTTCAAGGGCTTCGACCCGACCCGACCCGGGCACCGCTACTGGTTCACCCCCGGCGGTGGGCTCGATCCGGGGGAGGCGCCGGCAGCGGGCGCCGCCCGGGAGTTGGCCGAGGAGACCGGTCTGCGACTCGACCCGGCCCAGTTGGGCGAGCCGGTCTGGTCCGACGCGACCGACTTCTCCTTCGACGGCATCTGGTACCGCCAGGAGCAGGATTTCTTCAGCTTCCGGGTGGACTCCTGGCAGGTGGACACCACGGGCTTCAACGACATCGAGCGACGCAGCATCGCCGACCACCGCTGGTGGGTTCCGGACGAGCTGGCCGCCAGCGGTGACCGGTTCTACCCGCCCGACCTGCCCGCCCTGCTGACCCGGCTGGGGCTGTCGACCACCGCCGGCCAGGGCGAGGCGTCGTGCTGACCCCGCCGCGCACCGTGGTGCGTCGCGAGGCCGGCCTGTACGCCCTGGAGCGGGCGTTGCAGCGGCGTGGCTTCCGGCACGTCGCCGGGGCCGACGAGGCGGGCCGCGGGGCGTGTGCCGGTCCGCTGGTCGCCGCCGCGGCGGTGCTGCCCGAGGGGCGGCGCGGCGAGATCGAAGGGCTGGCCGACTCGAAGCTGCTCACCCCGGCCAGCCGGGAACGGGTGTACGCGGAGGTCGTGGACACCGCGCTCGCGTACGCCGTGGTGGTCATCCCGGCCGAGGAGGTCGACGCCCGGGGTCTGCACGTGTGCAACCTGGCCGCGATGCGCCGGGCGCTCGCCTCGCTCACCACCCGCCCGGAGTACGTGCTGACCGACGGGTTCGGCGTGGACGGCCTGGGTGTGCCCGGGTTGGCGGTGTGGAAGGGCGACCGGGTGGCCGCGTGTGTGGCGGCGGCCAGTGTGCTGGCCAAGGTCACCCGGGATCGCCTCATGGTGGAGCTGGACGGGGTGTTCCCGGCGTACGGCTTCGCCGAGCACAAGGGCTACATCACCCCGGAGCACTCGGCGGCGCTGCGGGAGCACGGGCCGTGCCGCGAGCACCGGTTCTCGTACGTCAATGTCGCCGCGGTCTCCGGCCGCGACGGCCGGCCGCCGCGCGCCCGACGGCCCGGCGGCCACGGCCCGGATGAGCCGATGGAGCGCTCCTGGGCGTCAGGGGGTACCGTCGGCGTGGCGTTGGGCGAGCAGCCTCGGCCTCCGACGCCGGTGGGGGAAGATGTGGCCATGGAAGGCGGAGTGCGATGAGCGCGGAAGATCTCGAGAAGTACGAGACCGAGATGGAGCTGCAGCTCTACCGGGAGTACCGCGACATTGTCCGCCAATTCTCCTACGTGGTGGAGACGGAGCGTCGGTTCTACCTGGCCAACCAGGTCGACCTGCACGTGCGTAACTCCGACGGCGAGGTCTACTTCGAGGTCGAGATGCACGACGCCTGGGTGTGGGACATGTACCGTCCTGCCCGCTTCGTGAAGAACGTCCGGGTGATGACCTTCAAGGACGTCAACGTCGAGGAGCTGGAGAAGCCCGACATCTCACTGCCCGCCGACTCCGGCTTCGGCGGCTGAGCGCACCCGAGCCGCCGGGCCGTGCCACGGGCCCCCCACCCGTGGCGTGACACCCGCCGCCGATCACTCGGCCGGCACCACCACCTCGACCCGCTGCACCATGTTGTTGGCGAAGCCGCCACGGTTCCACTGTTGCTCGACCGGCTGGGTCCGCCCGGATGCGTCGGTCGCCCGCGCGCCGAGCACGTACCGGCCGGGGGTGGCGACCCACTCGTGCCGCCAGCGCCGCCAGGCGAAGTCCCCCGCGTCCGCCGGGTCCAGCACGGCCGGCGCCCAGCTCTGCCCACCGTCGGTGGTCACCTCCACGGCGACCACCGGGGCGTGCCCCGACCAGGCCCGACCATCCAGCGTGCACGGGCCCTGTCGCAGCACCCGACGGCGGGACATGAAGTCGGGGAACCCGGGTGGACGGACCAGCGCCCGTGGCTCGATCCGGGTGACCGGCACGCCCGGGTCGTCCGCGTCCCGGCGTAACCGGTAGGCCACCACGTTCTGGTACCCCTCGAACGGCTCGGTCCGCAGCTCGATCGAGTGGACCCACTTCACGTGCGCCATGCCGTACCAGCCCGGCACGATCAGCCGCAGCGGCGCCCCGTGCTGCGGCAGCAGGGGAGCGCCGTTCATCTCGTACGCCAGCAGCACCTCGTCGCGCAGCGCGTCGGCGACCGGAAGCGCCCGCTGGTAGTCCTGCTCGATCCCGCGCTCCACACCGTGATCGGCGCCGGTGAAGACCACGTCCACCGCGTCCGGGCCGACGCCCGCCTCCCGCAGCAGCGGAGCGAGGGGAGTGCCCGTCCACTCAGCGTTGCCGACCGCCTCGACCAGCCAGGGCTGGCTGACCGGCCGGGGGTGCAGCAGGGCCCGCCCGTTGCCGGCGCACTCCACTGTCACCTGCCGGGTGACGCGAGGCCGTTCGCGCAGGTCGGCGAGGGTGACCGTCAACGGACTGTCCACCGCACCTCCGATGGTCAACGTGTGCGTCGCCGGGTCGAGCTCCGGGATGTCGTAGTGGATCAGCAGGTAGTGCAGCCCGGCCGGGGTGACGTCGTAGCGCAGCGCCTCCAACGGGATGCCGTGGTTGCGGGCCGCGAGCTGCAACTCCTCGGCGCTGATCGTCTCGTCCGGCTCCGCGAGCCGGGACGGGCCGCTCACCTCGGTCACAGTCGGCCCGGTGGGGGACGACGTCCGGTCATCGAGAGTGGTCATGCGGCCTCCCCGGCACAGACGGCGGCACCCGCCGTACGCGGCCCAGCCTAGGCCCTCGGTGGCGGCCCGGAAACGGCACCGGAGGTACGGCCGGCGTGAGGTCAGCGGGCCCGCCGTGCTGGCCGATCCGGCGGCGTTCGCGCGCTTCACCACCGACGAGGCCGCCCACGCGGAATCGATTCTTGACGTCCCGTCCAACGCCTACCAGAAAGCGACCGGGCAGGAGTGGGAGCACGTCGAGGAGTGCGACTACGAGACCGGGTCCAACGAACAGTGGTGGTGACCTGGTCTGTCAGGTGTCGGCTCAGCGTCCGGGCATAGCAGATCATCGAGGGCGTCGGGTGGTCGTCCACAGCGCCTCCGGTTGTCCACAGCCTCGTCGGCCGGGCTGGCTGACGACCCAGCGTCGGCCGGAGGCTGCCGTCATGCGACAGCCATCCGCCCGTTCGATCCGCCGCACGGTGCTGCTCTGCGCCGCGATCCCGCTCGCACTGACCGTCCAGCTCTGCGGGCTGGCGGTGCTGGTAGCGGCGGTGCCCGGTCAACCACCGACCCCGACCGTGCCGGTAGCGGCCCTGGCCGTGCCGGTCGTCGACCCAGCGCCCGCCGGGCGGTTCCGCTGGCCTGTCGACGGGCCGCCTCGTCCGGTGCGCCGGTTCGACCCGCCGCCGCGACAGTGGCTGCCCGGCCATCGCGGCGTCGACCTGGCCGCTCCCGCCGGAGCGGTGGTCCGCAGCGCCGGGCCGGGCACCGTGCTCTTCGCCGGTCTGGTGGCCGGTCGACCGGTGGTCACCGTGGGGCACGCCGACGGGCTGCGGACCACCCACGAGCCGGTCCAACCCGCCGTACGCCCCGGCCAGCCGGTCACCGCCGGCGCGCCGCTGGGCGAGCTGCTGCCCGGGCATCCGGGGTGCCCGGCCGAGGCGTGCCTGCACTGGGGCCTGCGCCGGGGCGAGGAATACCTCGACCCGCTGGCCCTGCTCGGCCTCGGCCAGGTTCGGCTGCTTCCGGTCGGTCCGGTCGCGGTGTCCGCTCCCGGCCGTGCGGTCAGCGCTGGGCGAGAAGTGCCGGCAGCCGTGCGGCCAGCCGTTCGTACTCGTCGGCGGCGTTGTAGACCTGGCCGGTGAGCCGAAGCCACCCCCGGCCGTTCCAGCTCATCACCGCCACCTCGGCGGCGAGCCGCTCACCGATCCGCGCCTGCAACGCCCGCGCCGCGTCGATCCTGGTGCCCGTGCCGGGCGGCAGGGGGATGAGGCGCAGCGCCACCCCCGGCCCGCCGGGCTCCGGCAGGTCGGCGTGGGCCACCCCCAGGGCGTCCCCCACCACCCGCTGGCCGTACGCGGCGAGCGCGGCGTTGTGCGCCCGCACCCGGTCGACGCCGAGACTGCGCATCGTGAACAGGCCGGCCGGGGCGGCCAGCCAGGGCGTGTAGTCGAGCGTCGCCTGCCACTCCAGCCGGGCCGGGAAACCCGACTCCTGCTCCCACGACACCACCAGCGGCTCGATCCGGTCCCGCCACTGCGGCGCCACCGCCAGCAGGGCGGTCCCACGCGGTGCGAACGCCCACTTGTGCAGGTTGCCCACCCAGAAGTCCGCGCCGACGCTGGCCACCGCCGTGGGCAGCATGCCCGGGGCGTGCGCGGCGTCCACCAGGACCGGCACGCCGTGTTCGCGGGCCACCCCGACGACGGCGGCCACCGGGAAGAGCTTCGCGGTGGCCGAGGTGAGCTGGTCGACGACGAGCAGCCGGGTCCGCCCGGGGCGCAGGCCGGCGCGGATGCTCTGCACGATCTGCTCGTCGGTGGCGGCCAGGGGGATCGGCAGGACCCGGCTGACAGCGCCGGTGCGGCGGCACTCGCGCTGAATCGCCAGGCTCACCGCCCCGTACCCGTGGTCGGTGCTCAGCACCTCGTCGCCGGCCTTCAGACCAACCGACTGGAGCACCACGGCGACGCCGGTGGTGGTGTTGCCCACCAGGGCGCTGCCGTCCGGGTCGGCGCCCAGGAACGCTGCGAGGTGCCGGCGGGTGTGCGCGATCCTGTCCACCAGCCCCTGGGTGAAGAAGCGCAGCGGGTTCGCCTCCATCTCGTCGCGCAGCCGCTGCTGGGCGCGCTGCACGCCGATCGGCACCGCGCCGAACGAGCCATGGTTGAGGTGGCTGACCGCCGGGTCCAGGGAGAAGAGCAGGCGGGCGCCCGGGATCGGCTCAGGAGGATTCGGGACGCTCACTTGATGATCGTAACCGCCACGCTCGCACGCCCTCCGGCCCTTGATCAGGCGCGCGGGTGCGCCTGCCGGTAGGCGGTACGCAGCCGCTCGACCGAGACGTGGGTGTAGATCTGTGTGCTCGCCAGCGACGAGTGGCCGAGCAGTTCCTGCACGGCGCGAAGGTCCGCGCCACCCTCCAGGAGGTGGGTGGCCGCGGAGTGGCGCAGATCGTGCGGGCTGGTCCGGGGGAGCCCGGCGGCCTCTGCGTACGCACCGACAATCTGACGTGCGGTCGTCGGGTTGAGCCGACCACCCCGGGCACCCAGCAGCAGCGCGTCGCCGGAGCGGGCGCCCACCATCACCGGGCGGCCCCGGCGCAGCCAGTCGTCCAACGCCCGCTGGGCGGGCACCCCGTACGGCACCGAACGCTCCCGCCCGCCCTTGCCGAACACCCGGATCACCCGCCGGCCGTGGTCGACATCCCCGACGTCCAACCCACACGCCTCGCTGACCCGTACGCCGGTGGCGTAGAGCAGCTCCAGCAGCACCCGGTCCCGTAGCGGCACCGCCTCGGCCCCTTCCGCTGCGTCCGACGTCGGCGCGGCTTCGGCGTCCGTGCGTGGCGGGTTCGTGCGGGTTGCGTCGTCCGTGCGGGTTGCGTCAGTGTGCGGTGGCGGGTTGGTGGGCGGCGCCTGCCGGGACGGTGCCTCGACCAGAGCGGCGGCCTGGTCGGCGCGCAGCACGCTGGGCAGGTCCCGGTGCGCGCGAGGGCTGGCCAGCGCGGCGCCCACGTCGGCGGGGAGCAGTCCGGCCCGGTGTGCCCAGGCGCTGAATGCCCGCGCCGACGCGGCCCGCCGGGCCAACGACGTGCGGGCCGCACCCGTGGTGCGCTGCCGTGCCAGCCAACTGCGCAGCACCGACAGGTCCAGCTCGGCGAGGTCGACGCAGCCCATTCGGACGGCGTGGTCGAGTAGCGAGACCAGATCGGTGACGTACGCGCGGACGGTGTGCGCCGAGCGGTTACGGACCCGGGACAGGTGTTCGGCGAAGTCGTCGACAGCGTCGCGCAACGCTGGCGGGAGCGCCTGGTGCATGGCCCGGGTGCCCCGGTCCGGTCGGCTCATCGTGGTCGCGCCGACGTGCAGGCCGGTTCCTCGGCCCCGGCACCCTCACTGACGGCTGACACGGCACCAGCCTACGGCCGGTCCGCCTCCGCCACCGGACACGACGGCGCCGGTGTCCACCCGCGACTACCGGCGGTTGTTCTTCTTGATCAGGAACACGACCAGGCCGACAACGAGCACGGCGGTCACGACGAGACAGCAGAGCACGCTGATGTGCCACGGCTTGATTGCACCCATGACCGGGCACGGTACCGGCAGTATCGGCTGGCCGGGATCCCGACCGCGAGAGGGCACCGGCATCCCGGACGACCACCTCGGCCGGGCGGCGGTGACGCATCCGCTCAGGCAACAGGTCGACCGGACGTCTCCGCCACCGCACGCTTCTGTTTGGCTGGCGCGACGAGGGCGTAGCCGTCGTCGCGACGGACCACCATGGACAGCTCCTCCAGCAGTGACAGCTTGCGCAACGCGGTCCGGACGTCGACGCCGGCGCGCGCGGAGAGCCGGTCCACTCCCATCGCGCCTCGGCGGGGCAGCGCCTCCAGCAGCGACAGCGCGTCGTCGTCCAGCGCGTCGGTGGCCCGCTGCGGTCCACGTGCCAGCGGGGCCAGGTCCACGCCGATCCGACCTACCTCCTCCAGCACGTGCGCGACCCCGGTGACCAGTCGGGCCTTGGACTGCTCGCGCAGGAACTCGTGCGCGCCGACGGACATCGCCGAGGTCACCGGCCCTGGCACCACCATGGCCACCCGACTGGCGTGGATGGCTCGCCGCGCGGTCTGCGTCGCGCCACTGCGCGCCGACGCCTCCACCACGACGGTGCCCCGGGTGCCTGCGGCGATCACCCGGTTGCGGATCAGGAACCGGGGCCGCAGCGGCTCGGCTCCGGGCGGCCACTCGCTGAGCAGCAGCCCCGTCTCGGCGATCCGGTCGAAGAGCGCGGCGTTGCCCATCGGGTACGGACGGTCGAGCCCGCAGGCGAGCACCGCGACGGTCAGACCGCCAGCGGTGAGTGCGCCCCGGTGGGCGGCGGCGTCGATGCCGAACGCGCCACCGGACACGACAGTCCAGTCCCGTTCCGCCAAGCCGTACCCCAACTCGGTCGCGACGTGCTGCCCATAGCCGGTGGCCGCCCGCGCCCCGACCACTGCCACCGAACGGTCCAGAGCCTCGCCGAGCGGCCAGCTCCCGCGTACCCAGAAGCAGAGCGGCGGGGCGGTCTCACAGTCCACCCGGCGGCTGACGTCCGGCAGCCGCATCGCGGCCAGGCTGGCGACCTGGGCCGGCCACTCCTCGTCGTCCGGCGTGACCAGTCGAGCACCCAGTCGGTCCGCCCGCTCCAGCGCCTCCGCGGCCACCGCCCGCGCGTCGCCGGACGCCGAGCGTGCGGCGACAGTGGTGTGCAGCCAGCCGTCCGGACTGCCGCCGTCGAGCAGCAGAGCCAGGGTCTCCACCGGACCGTGTCGTTCGACAAGGTGATGCACAGCGCGCGTGCCCGGCTCCGCCAACCAGGTCAGGGCGACCCGGGCCAGCCTTCGTTCCTCCTCGGCGCTCACGCCGCCTCCCCCGTCCGTAGTTGAAGCGCTTCCCGGACGTCGTCCTGGTCAGGTCGGTCGCGACCGTCCAGATCAGCGATGGTCCAGGCCATCCGGATCACCCGGTCGAAGCCGCGCGCCGACAGCGAGCCGGAGTCGAGCCGGCCACGCAACTCCACGGTGACCCGGGCCGGCAGCCGCCACGGCGGTCGGCGCAGGTGGGGACCTTCCACCTCGGCGTTGAGCCGTCGACCGAGGTCGGCCCAGCGGGCGGCGGCTGCCTGCCGGGCCGCAGCCACCCGGGCGGCGACAGTCGCCGAGGGCTCGACATCGCCGTCGGTCGCCATCAGCTCGGCCGCCCGCACCGGCATCAGCCGCACCTGGACGTCGATCCGGTCGAGCAGTGGCCCGGAGAGCCTTCCCAGGTAGCGGCGGCGCACCAGCGGCGAACACTCGCAGTGCGCGTCGCCAGCCGGTTTCGCGCACGGACACGGGTTGGCCGCCAGGACCAACTGGGTCCGGGCCGGGTACACGGTGCCGCCCCCGCTGCGGCTGAGCTGGATGCGGCCGTGCTCCAGCGGCTGGCGCAGCGCCTCCAGCGCGCCCTTGCTGAACTCAGGAGCCTCATCCAGGAAGAGCACCCCGCGATGCGCCAGCGACACCGCGCCGGGTCGGGCCAGCCCCGAGCCGCCCCCGACCAGCGACGGCACTGTCGCGGTGTGGTGCGGCGCCTGGAACGGCGGGCGACGCAGCAGCCGACCACCCGGCGGCAGCAGCCCGGCGACCGAGTGCAGCGCGGTGACCTCCAGCGCCGCGTCGTCGTCAAGCTCGGGCAGGATCGACGGCAGTCGTTCGGCGAGCATCGTCTTGCCGGCGCCCGGCGGGCCGAGCAGCGCCACGTGGTGCCCGCCGGCCGCGGCGACCTCCAGGGCGCGCCGACCCAGTTGCTGGCCGGCGACGTCGGCGAGATCCGGGCCACCGGCCGGCGGCTCCGGGATGTCCGCCGGTGGTTCGATGAGCGGGGTCCCGTCCCGAACGAAGGCGACGAGCCGGTGCAGGGTGTCCACCGCTCGCACCCGTACCCCCGGGATGACGGCGGCCTCGGCGGCGTTGCCGACCGGGACGATCACCCGAGCGACGCCGGCCTGGGCTGCGGCGGCGACCATCGGGAGTACGCCGCGCACCGGCCGGACCGTCCCGTCGAGCCCCAGCTCGCCGAGGACCACCACCCCCTCCAGGGGGAGCAGCGGCAACTCACCTGAGCCACCCAGCAGCGCCGCGGCGATGGCCAGATCGAAGGCCGACCCGAACTTCGGCAGCGTGGCGGGCAGCAGGTTGAGGGTGATCCGCCGGTTGGGCCAGCGCTGGCCGGAGTTGACCACTGCGGCGCGGACCCGGTCGCGGGCCTCGTGCAGGGCGGTGTCCGGCAGGCCGGAGATCACCACCGCCGGCAGGCCGGCGGCCAGGTCGGCCTCCACCTCGACGAGGTGGCCGGTCACCCCGACCAGCCCCACGCAGAGCACCTTCGCGTAGCTCACGGCGCGTCACCAATCCTCCGGGTACGCATGTCAGAACGCGCCCTTGAGGTGGTCGACCTGCGCCGGACCGGCGTCGGGCAGCCGCACCGACAGCACGTCGAAGCGCACCTCCTCAGCGGTCGTGCCGGTCTCGGTCAGCCACCGCGCGGCGAGCCCTCGCAGACGGCGGGCCTTGGCCGGCACCACCGCCTCGGCCGGGGTGCCGAAGGCCTCACCCCGTCGGGTCTTCACCTCGCAGAAGGCGAGCACGGGCCCGTCCCACGCGATGATGTCGATCTCCCCGGCCGGGCAGCGCCAGTTTCGGGCGATAGGGCGCAGCCCCGCCTCGGTCAGGTGCCGGGCCGCACACTGCTCGCCGTACGCGCCAACCGCCTGGTTCCGCTTCGTCATGGCCGGCACGGTGCCCGCCGGAGGGTGACCGCCGCGACCCGGCGGGGGCCCGGCTGTGGACAACGGGGGTGCTGTGGACAGTCGGATGATCATGCCGGCGCTGTGCTACAGCGCGACTCGTGTCCGCGCTGTCCCGGACGATCGGCGGCGCGGCCGGCCGGGCTGAAATGGCGCGGGCGTGGCCGGTCGCATACGGTGCCTGACGTGGACGGACGACGGAGTTTTCCGGAAGATCAGGAGCCGCGCTGGTACCCCGACGAGCGGGGTCGCGGTTACGGCGAGTCGGAGTGGCGTGGCGCGGGCGAAGCGCGGTACCGGGACGGTGAGATCCCCGAGCAGCGTGGCGCGGAAGACGGCCGCTCCGTCGAGGACACCGGAGTCGGCCGCCGCCGCGAGCCGGACTCGGGACGCTTCGGCGCCGTCGACGCGAGCCGTTTCGGTACGCCGGAGTCGGATTCGGGTCGTCTGAGCGCGGTGGACGTGGGCCGTTTCGGTGCGCCGGAGCCGGACTCCGGTCGCTTCGGCGTCCTGGACGATCAGACCGGTCGGTTCGGGGCGAGCGAGGCTGATTCGGGGCGTTTCGGCGCTGTCGACCCGTTGGGTGCCGCCCGGCCGGAGGTGGACGGTTACCGGGCCACCCGATCGAGGCGGGCGGACCGGGACCCCTCGGAGACCTCTGGTGAGCTGCCCGGACGCCGGGCCGCCCGCGAGACGACCACTGCGGGATCTCCGGTGACCAGCGCGGCACCTGACACCACCCGCGACAGCGCGGCGACAGAGTCGGCCGGCATGCTCGCTGACCAGGCTCGTCCCGCTCCGCTCGCCGGGTATCCGATCATCGAGCCCACCCGGGGTGGCGGCGACACGCCGCACCCGCTGGAGATGCCTACCGGCCCGATGCCCGGGATCGGCCCGCGCCCCGACCTGCCCACAGGTGAGCCGCCGGTGTATCCGCCGGCCGCCGACGGCGTCTATCGGACCCGCCGACCGGTGCTGGCCGTACTCTTCGCTCTGTTGGCGTTGGTCTTCGAGGTTCCCGCGTTGCGGGTGCTGCTGGCGGGTGTGACCGGCGACCCGGTGGACGCCGGGAACGTGGTGACGGGTATCGCCCTGGTCGCCGGACTGCCGATCTTCGCGACCGGGCTGTACGGGCTCCGAACCGGAGGTCTGGCGCTCGCCGACAACGGTCGGGGCTGGCTGCGCCCACCGACGGCCTACCTGACCGTCGGCCTGGTGCTCTTCGTGACCGCCGCGCTCGCCGCCGGCTGACCCGACCGGCCCGCCAGCGGCCGGGTGCGCGCTGATGATTCGGACAACAACCAGGAAATAGTGGCCTCCGGCGACGCGGAGGCCACTATTTCCACGAACCAGCGCGATCTTCCCGACAACGCCCGCGAGCAAGCAACGCCCGCGAGCGAGCGGCGGAGCAGCACGCCACGCGCACCCCGGGGCGGCTGAACGGGTGAGGGGCGTACACTGGCCAACTGGCGACCGCCTCGTGCGGTCGACCTCGCGCGCCCTCTTCACGAATCGTCGTGGAGCGACGGCCTCCCTGGTCCCGATCTTGATCGGGTCCACCATGGGTCGGCGACCAGGCGCCAGGACGCCCGGCCACCGGCCGGGCGTGACAACCAGGGACCTTGAGGAGTACCCCAACCATGGCCGTCGTGACCATGCGTCAGCTGCTGGAGAGCGGTGTCCACTTTGGGCACCAGACCCGGCGCTGGAACCCGAAGATGAAGCGCTTCATCATGACCGAGCGCAACGGCATCTACATCATCGACCTGCGCCAGACCCTCGAGTACATCGAGAAGGCGTACGAGTTCGTGCGTGGGACCGTCGCCGAGGGTGGCAGCATCCTGTTCGTCGGCACCAAGAAGCAGGCCCAGGAGGCGATTGCCGAGCAGGCGACCCGGGTCGGCCAGCCGTACGTCAACCACCGCTGGCTCGGTGGCATGCTGACCAACTTCCAGACCGTTTACAAGCGGCTCCAGCGGATGAAGGAGCTGGAGGGCCTGGGTGACCTCAGCGGCACCGCCGCCGGTTACACCAAGAAGGAGACCCTGCAGCTCTCCCGCGAGAAGATCAAGCTGACCCGCACCCTCGGTGGCCTGCGGGACATGCAGAAGCTTCCCGCCGCGGTCTGGATCGTCGACACCAAGAAGGAGCACATCGCCGTCGACGAGGCCCGCAAGCTGGGCATCCCGGTGATCGCGGTGCTGGACACCAACTGTGACCCGGACGAGGTCGACTTCCCGATCCCGGGTAACGACGACGCGATCCGGTCGGCGGAGCTGCTGACCAAGGTCGTCGCCGCCGCCGTCGCGGATGGTCTGATCGCGCGTTCCGGCCGTCGCCGGGGCAACGACGAGAAGCCCGAGGGTGTCGCGAGCGACGAGCCGCTGACCGAGTGGGAGCGCGAGCTGCTTGAGCCGAAGAAGGCCGACGAGTCGGCCACTCCGGCCACTCCGGCCGCCCCGGCCGAGCAGCCCGCCGCTGCCGCCACCGAGCAGCCCGCCACCCCGGAGCAGCCGGCGCAGGCCGCCACCGAGCAGCCGGCGGCCGCGACCGCGGAGTGATCGCACCGTCGCTGCCCTGCCGTCCGTTTTCGCGAACGGCGGGCAGCGACGGTACGCCGGGCACGATCCGCCCGGATCCGGGTAACCGGCACCTCTGACCATCCACACGCCGTCTCAACACCGAAGAGAGAGCCATGTCCCAAATCACCGCCGCGGACGTCAAGAAGCTCCGCGACCTCACCGGCGCCGGCATGATGGACAGCAAGAAGGCGCTGACCGAGGCCGAGGGCGACTTCGACAAGGCCGTCGAGATCCTGCGCGTCAAGGGCGCCAAGGACGTCGGCAAGCGGGCCGGCCGTACGGCCGCGAACGGCCTGGTCGCGCACTCCGGCAAGGCGCTGCTCGAGCTCAACTGCGAGACCGACTTCGTCGCCAAGACCGAGTCGTTCATCGCGCTGGGCCAGCAGCTGGTCGAGCACGGTGAGCGCGCTGGCGTGAACTCCGCCGAGGAGCTGCTCGCCACCGAGCTCGACGGCAAGGTCGTCGCGGACCTGATCCAGGAGCAGTCCGCCAAGATCGGCGAGAAGCTGGTCCTCAACCGGTTCGCCCGGGTCGAGGGCACCACCGCCGTCTACCTGCACCGCAAGGCCCAGGACCTGCCGCCGGCGGTTGGTGTGCTGGTGTCGTACACCGGCAAGACCGACGAGGCCGGCGACGCCGACGCCCGTGGTGTGGCAATGCAGATCGCCGCGATGCGGCCGAAGTACCTCACCCGGGACGAGGTTCCGGCTGAGGTCGTCGAGTCCGAGCGGCGCATCGCCGAGCAGACCGCCCGCGAGGAGAACAAGCCCGAGGCGGCTCTGCCGAAGATCATCGAGGGTCGGGTCAACTCCTTCTTCAAGGACTTCGTCCTGATCGAGCAGTCGTCCGTCTCTGACAACAAGAAGTCGGTGAAGCAGCTGCTGGCCGAGGCCGGCATCGAGGTCACCCGCTTCGTGCGGTTCGAGGTCGGCCAGGCCTGAGCCGCCACCGGGCGCCACGCGCGCCCGTGGGCAGAAGACGTCAACGAGGAGGCCGCCGGTGTACGTGACAGGCACCGCGGCCTCCTCGTCACATAGGGTCGGCAGCGGCAGGTTCGCGGTACGCGCCGCACGGGGCGTGCGCGTGGGGAAGGGCGGGGCGGATGACGCAGGTTGTGAGTGACCGGACGCTGGAGCTGGACGATCCGACGGCACCGCCGCCGGGGCGTGCCCGCCGGGTGGTGCTGAAGCTCTCCGGTGAGGTCTTCGGTGGCGGCGCGATCGGCGTCGACCCGGACGTCGTCCAGGCCATCGCCCGGCAGATCGCCACAGTGGTCCGCCGCGGCGTGCAGGTCTCCGTGGTGGTCGGCGGAGGCAACTTCTTCCGCGGCGCGGAGCTGCAGAAGCGCGGGATGGACCGGGCCCGCGCCGACTACATGGGCATGCTCGGCACCGTGATGAACTGCCTCGCGCTCCAGGACTTCCTGGAGAAGGAGGGCATCGAGACCCGGGTGCAGAGCGCCATCACGATGGCCCAGGTCGCCGAGCCGTACATCCCACTGCGGGCCATCCGGCACCTGGAGAAGGGCCGCGTGGTCATCTTCGGCGCCGGCGCCGGAATGCCGTACTTCTCCACTGACACGGTGGCCGCCCAGCGGGCGCTGGAGATCCGGGCCGACGTGGTGCTGATGAGCAAGAACGGCGTGGACGGCGTCTACACCGCCGACCCGCGGATCGACCCCACCGCCAGCAAGCTCGACTCGATCACCTTCTCCGAGGCGCTGCGCCGCAACCTGCGGGTGGCCGACGCTGCGGCGTTCAGCCTCTGCATGGAGAACGGCCTGCCGATGCTGGTCTTTGGCGCGCAGGGTGAGGACACCATCATCCGCGCTGTGGGTGGCGACAAGATCGGCACCCTGATCACCGCCTGAGTCCCGCCGACCGGCGACGACGACAGCGGTCTGACGACTTTCAGCAGAGCCCACCACGAGCACAGAAGGAGGCGAGGAGACCGGTGATCGACGACACCCTCCTCGAGGCCGAGGAGAAGATGGAGCGTGCGGTTGAGCACGCCAAGGAGGAGTTCGGCGCCATCCGTACCGGTCGCGCCAACGCCGCCATGTTCTCCAAGGTCATCATCGACTACTACGGCACGCCCACGCCGCTGACGCAGATGGCGTCCATCGCGGTTCCCGAGCCGCGGATGGCCATCATCAAGCCGTACGACAACTCGCAGATCAACGCGATGGAGAAGGCGATCCGCGACTCGGACCTCGGGGTCAACCCGAACAACGAGGGCAACCAGCTGCGCATCCTGCTCCCGCAGATGACCGAGGAACGCCGCCGCGACATGATCAAGGTGGCTCGGCACAAGGGCGAGGAGGCCAAGGTGGCGATCCGCAACGTCCGCCGCCGTGGCAAGGAGGAGCTGGACCGGATCGTCAAGGACGGCGAGGCCGGCGAGGACGACGGTCGCCGCGCCGAGAAGGAACTCGACGACCTGACCCAGCGGTACGTGGCCAGCATCGACGACCTGGTGAAGCACAAGGAAACCGAGCTGCTCGAGGTGTGACCCATGCTCCGAGGCCCGTTCCCGACGTCGGGAACGGGCCTCGTTCCATAGGTCAGCAGGGGATCCAGACGGCCCTGGTGCTTTCGGCGAACTGCTCGCCGGTGTCCGAGCCGCGCAGTGAGAAGTGGGCGGTGGCCCGGCCGGGGTGCAGCGCCGGAGCGATCCGGGCGAACGCCATCCCGAGTTCGACGGTGCCGCCGTCGCAGAGGATCTCGCCGGCGCCGTGGCCCCCGGTGGCCCAGAGGGTCGGCAGGCCGTCCTGCACCAGCGAGGCCGACATGAGGACGATGCCGGCCGGGCAGTTCCGGGCGGTGGCGGTGACCGCTGCCGCCGGGTACGTCACTCCCGGCTCGCCGACGGGCGGCTCGAACGGGTACAGCTCGCTGGTGTGGCGGTCGATGGTGATCCTGGTCAGTGCCGTGGTGGCGGCGGCCGGTGACCCTGCTCCCAGGACCATGGCGGCCACCGTCAGCACCGCGAGACCGAACTTGTACATGTGAGTGCCCTTCCCCCGTTCCGAGCGCGGGCTGGCGCCGGCGCGGCACCAGCGGACCACGCCGGGCGGGTGCGCTCAGTACTCGATCGCGCACACGACGAGTCGGATCGACGGCTGCGGATCGCCTGCGGTCTGCCGTACCGGATGGGTGTGCGCCGCTGGCCGGCGGGCCGGCGGCGCCGGGTGGCGTCCGTGGGCGTGCCTCGTCCGCCGTGCCGATCCGGCGTGTGCAGTAGGCTCGGCAGGATTCCCGGCCACCGGGTGGTGAACACCGGGGATCGACCGACCGTCGGGGCGGTCAATCGGAGGAACATCGCACGTGTAGGGGATGCTTGTGGTCTTGCGTCATGTGGTGGTTCTCGTGCCGCTTTGCGGTGCGTGATGTCCCACCCCGACCCCTACGGCAGCGAGCCTCGCGGCTGGGACCGGCCGGAGCGCCCGGTGGCGCTGCCCTGGCCGGACCAGGAGCTGGAGGCCGGCCAGTGGAGCCGCCGTCCGGCCGCCGGCCCTGAGCTGTACGCCGACCCGCACGCCCGGCCGTACGCCGACCCGCACCCTGCGGACCCGTACGACGAGCGTGGCCGCCCGGTCCGCCCGGATGACCGCTTCGACGACCGTGACCGGCGCGTCGACGACCGCAACCAGCCCGACCGGTACGACGACCGGGGTCGCGGTGACCGGTACGGCGACCGGGCGTCCACCGGTCCGGAGGGTGCCCCGCCCCGCGGCGGTGTCCCGCGTTTCGACGAGCCTGGCGGGTACGGCGGCCCGGGACCGTTCGACGGGCCGGTCCGCCCTGACGACACCGATTATCCGACCGCGCAGCTGGCGCCCATCGGGGCCGAGATCGGGCCGGAGCTGGAGCCGACGGCGGAGCCGACCACCGGTCGACGGTCGAAGGGGCGACGTCGGGCCAGCCTCGACCGACCGGCCACCCAGCAGGTGGGCACCGGGCGGGCCGGACGCAACCTTCCCGCGGCGATCGGGGTCGGGCTCGGCCTCGGCGCGTTGATCGTGGTGCCGCTGGTCTTCTATCCGTTGGCATTCCTGCCGGTGATCGCCGCCGCGGTCGCCATCGGCATCTGGGAGATGGCCCGCGCGGTACGCCGCAGCGGTGCGCACCCGCCGCTGGTGCCACTGATCGCCGGCGGCGTGTTGACAGTGGGTCTGGCCTGGTACGCCGGCCCGGACGCGCTCAGCCTGGGGCTGCTGGTCACAGTGCTGGGCACCATGATCTGGCGGTTGGGTGACGGGCCGGCCGGCTTCCAGCGGGATCTCACCGCGGCCACCCTGATCGCCGTCTACGTGCCGTTCCTCGCCGGCTTTGCGGCGTTGCTGGCGGCGGCCCCCGGCGATGGGCACCTGCGCATCCTGGCCACGCTGATCGGGGTGGTCCTCTCCGACACCGGTGGGTACGCGGCCGGGGTCTCCTTCGGCCGTCACCCGATGGCCCCGTCGATCAGCCCGAAGAAGTCCTGGGAGGGCTTCGCCGGCTCGGTCACCGCGGCGGCCCTGGGTGGGGCGTTGCTGCTGTGGCTGATGTTCGAGGTGGCCCCCTGGTGGGGTGCGCTGTTCGGGGTGGCCGTCTCCTGCGCGGCGGTCCTCGGCGACCTGGCCGAGTCGATGATCAAGCGGGATCTCGGCGTGAAGGACATGAGCAACCTGTTGCCCGGCCACGGCGGTCTGATGGACCGACTGGACTCGATCCTGTTCGCTGTGCCGACGGCCTACCTGCTGTTGGCGGTCTTCGTGCCGGTGGTGGGCTGAGGTATGAATCACGGCGACCTGGTCATCCGGCTGTGGTGGTCGCGGCCCGTTCGACACCTCCGGAGCGGCAGCCGCCGCCGACGGCGTGACACACTGGACCAGCCATGACGAGCCTGCCCTTGATCCCCGCCATCTCGGTCGCCCCCGCTGCGCGCCGGGCCTCCATGCCCCCTCAGCACCTCGCTGACCTGGACCTGGCCGGCCGCCAGGCGTTGGTCACCGGGTTGGGGGAGCCGGCCTTCCGCGCCAAGCAGGTCTCCAACCACTACTTCGGGCGGTTGGTCCGCGACCCGCAGGCGATGACCGATCTGCCAGCGGCGACCCGGGAGCGGCTGGCCGACCAGTTGCTGCCGACGTTGCTCAACCCGGTGCGCGAGCTGGCCTGCGATGACGGCGCGACCCGCAAGGCGCTCTGGCGGCTGCACGACGGCGCGCTGGTGGAGAGCGTGCTGATGGGTTATCCGGACCGGGTGACCGTCTGCATCTCCAGCCAGGCGGGTTGCGGCATGGCCTGTCCGTTCTGCGCGACCGGCCAGGCCGGGTTGACCCGCAACCTGTCGACGGCGGAGATCGTCGACCAGGCGGTGTACATGGCCGGAGTGGCGGCCTCCGGCGTGGTCGCCGGTTCCCCGCCGAGGCTGTCGCGCGTCGTCTTCATGGGCATGGGCGAGCCGCTGGCCAACTACAACCGGGTGATCGCGGCGATCCGTCGGCTGGTCAGCCCGGCACCGGAGGGGCTCGGTCTGTCCCAGCGGCACATCACCGTTTCCACTGTCGGCCTGGTTCCGGCTATCCACCGACTGGCCAGCGAAGACCTCTCAGTGACCCTTGCGCTGTCGTTGCACGCGCCCGATGATGATCTGCGCGACGAACTCGTGCCGGTAAACCAGCGCTGGAAGGTAGCCGAGGTGCTGGACGCAGCGTGGGACTACGCCGCCCGGACGGGCCGCCGCGTGTCGATCGAGTACGCGATGATCAAGGACGTGAACGACCAGCCGTGGCGAGCCGACCTGCTCGGGCGGCTGCTGGCCGGCAAATTGGCCCACGTGAACCTCATCCCGCTCAATCCGACGCCGGGCAGCCGCTGGGACGCGAGCCCGAAGCCGGTCGAGCGGGAGTTCGTCCGGCGGTTGCGCGACGCCGGGGTGTCCACCACAGTTCGGGACACCCGAGGTCGCGAGATCGACGGCGCGTGTGGCCAGCTTGCCGCCGCCGAAGACAACGACACCAACACCGACCGCGCCGGAGAGGCACCGGCGTGACCGGGCGTGGCGAACGAGACCAGGAGACATAGTGGCGAGTCAGGGTCAGCGTTTCCGGCGCAAGGCGCTCCGCCGGGGATACAAGGTCGACGAGGTGGATGCCTTCCTCGACCGGGTCGAGGCGACGCTCGACGGCCGACAGGTCGGTGCCCCGGTGGCCTCCCAGGAGGTTCATGACGTCGTCTTCCGGGTCCGCTTCAACGGCTACGACGAGTGGCAGGTCGACCTGCACCTGGACCGGGTCGAGCGGCAGCTGGCCGAGCTGGAGGAGCGCAACAGCGCCGGGCGCGGTGGCGACCCCCGGATGGGTGACCGGATGGGCCCACCGGACCGGATGGGTCCGCCGATGCGTGATGACCGGGGCATGGTCCCGCAGCCGATGCCGCCCCGGCCGATGCCCGCGCAGGCCGGCCCGCCCTACGGCCGCTACGACGAGCCGACCGGTGCCTTCGCCGGTGGGTACGACGCCCCCCGCGGCGGTGGTTACGACGCGCCACGTGGCCCGGCCGGCCCCCCGATGGGCCCCGGTGGCCAGATGGGCCCCGGCCCGATGGGTGGTCACGGCATGCCGCAGCGCGGCCTGCCCGCCGGTCCCAGCGGGTACGGCCCGCCGGACGACCAGCGCTCACCCGGTGGCTACGGCCCGGATGATCAGCGCGGCGGGTACGGCCCCGACGACCAGCGCGCGCCCGGCGGTTATCCGCCGCCGCCGGAGGAGCCGCGCTTCGACGGCTTCGAGGCGGGGCGGCACGGTCGCGCCGACATGACGGCCGAGATCCGGATGCCGGAGCGGGATCTGCGCGACATGCGCCGTGGTCCGGCCGGTCCGCCTCCGCTGCCGCAGCAGGGCATGGGTGGCCCGCCGATGGCCGGTCCGCCCGCGGTGGCCGGCCCCCCGATGGGCGGCCCGCCGATGGGTGGTCCGCCGATGGCCGGTCCGCCCGGCAGCGATCTGTACCGGGTCGACCAGATCCGTCGTAGCTTCCAGGTGCGCCGGTTCGGCAGCGGGTACGACCCCGACCAGGTGGACCGGTTCTTCGACACCCTGCTCGGTGGCATGCAGCGCCGTAACCCGATGCCTGTCGACCCGAAGGACCTGGACACGCTCCGGTTCGGCCTGGTGCCGGGTGGCTACTTCGAGGCCGAGGTCGACGCGGCGCTCAAGGACGTGCAGGACATCCTCTTCGGGCGCTGACCCGACGCGATACGGACGAGGGCCCGTCCCCCGGGTGGGGGCGGGCCCTCGGCGTACGTCGGCCGGTCGTCCGGCGGTGGGTCGGGTCAGGAGCGCAGACCGCTGCGCCGCAACACGATGTCGCCGATCACGATGATCAGCAGCAGCGCGGCCAGGCCGATCAGCCAGATGTCCTCGACCCTGCCCTCGTGGTTGCCGCAGATCATCGCCAGCAGCGCCAGTGCGGACAGCACGGCGCCGATCTGCCCGGCCTTGCGGTGCCCGGGCTTGTGCTGGTCTGGCGACGTTACCGGCTCGCTTCCTGCCACTGTCGGTCCTTCCCTCGCGATCGGATCTTTGGTTAGTCTGGCACGCCTCGTACGCGGTGCGGTGGGGTGGGGGTTTCCTGGCCATCGGCCCTGCCCCACCTGGGCTGGATGGCACTACCGGCGTCGCGGGGCGGCGGTCAGACTCGCTCCGGTAGCGTTTGGCGTACACCTGATTGTCTGTTTGAGGGGGACTGTGCGGTGCGAGTGACCGGAACCGGGCACGCCAGCATGCGGATCGACACGGCCGCGGGCAGCATCCTGTGCGACCCGTGGGTCAACCCGGCCTACTTCGCGTCGTGGTTCCCGTTCCCGGACAATTCTCTGCTGGACTGGGAGAGCCTGGGTCAGGTCGACTACCTGTACGTCTCCCACCTGCACCGGGACCACTTCGACGCGAAGCACCTGCGCGACTTCGTCTCCAAGGACGCCACGGTCCTGCTCCCCGAGTTCCCCACCTCGGAGATGGAGGACGAGTTCCGGGCGCTGGGCTTCACCAAGTTCCTGAAGGCGCCCAACGAGCAGGTGGTGGAGCTGCCCGGCGGCCTGAAGATCATGATTCAGGCGTTGACCAGCCCGACCGACGGGCCGATCGGCGACTCCTCGCTCTGGGTCGAGTACGAGGGTGTGCGGCTGCTCAACCAGAACGATGCCCGCCCCACCGACCTGAGCGTCTTCGCCGAGCTGGGGCACGTGCACGCGCACCTGCTCCAGTTCTCCGGTGCGATCTGGTACCCGATGGTCTACGAGTTGCCGCAGGCGGCGAAGACCGCGTTCGGTAAGCAGAAGCGTGACCGGCAGTTCGACCGGACCTGGCGGTACATCGACGACCTGAAGGCGTCGCACGTCTTCCCGATCGCCGGCCCGCCGTGCTTCCTCGACGACGCCCTGTGGCAGTTCAACGACATCCACGGCGACGAGGGCAACATCTTCCCCGACCAGTCGGTCTTCCTGTCGGAGTACGCCAAGGTCGGTGGCACCAACGGGATCGTGCTGCTGCCGGGCAGCGTCGCCGAGGTCACCACCGAGGGCGCGAGCACCACCCACCCGGTTCCGGTGCAGGAGTTCTTCGCCAACAAGGTCGCGCACCTGGAGGAGATGCGGGAGCGCAAGCGCCCGATCATCGAGGCGGAGAAGGCGTCCTGGCGGCACCCCGAGGTGGACGTGCTCGGCGAGATGAAGCGTCGGATCGAGCCGCTGCTCGACGAGTCGATCTACCTGGCCAAGGGGGTTGGCGGTCCGGTCCGTTTCGACCTGGTGGGGTATGACGGCGAGAGCGTCGAGTCGATCGTGGTGGACTTCCCCGGCAAGGAGGTCCGGCCGTACGCGGACGAGAAGGTGCGCTACCGGTTCCGGACCGAGCGGTCGCTGATCGAGCACCTGCTCTTCATCGACGAGGTGGACTGGGTCAACTCGCTCTTCCTGTCCTGCCGGTTCTCGGCGGCCCGGATCGGCCAGTACAACGAGTTCGTCTACGCGTTCTTCAAGTGTCTCTCCGAGGAGCGGCTCCAGTACGCCGAGGGCTGGTACGACGAGCACGAGCGCAGCACCGACGCCGAGGACATCACGTTGGGCGACTGGGTGGTGCAGCGGCGATGCCCGCACCTGAAGGCGGACCTGACCCGCTTCGGCATCGTCGACGGCGACCAGCTCACCTGCCAGTTGCACGGCTGGCGCTTCGACCTGCCCAGCGGCCGCTGCCTGACCAGCGTCGGCCACAAGGTGCGAGCCCACCGGGTGGACGCGGAAACCCCGGCTCCCGCCGGCGAGGCAGTGATCTGACCCCCTCACCACCGCGATCTTGCACTTGCTGTCGCGCCTGAGCGGGGCATACCACCCGTATCGGCGTCCGAAAGTGCAAGATCGCGGGAGTCTGGTCAGCGGCCCAGGTCGGTGAGGATGCGGCGGGCGGCGTTGTGGCCGGCCGCGCCGATGACGCTGCCGGCCGGGTGGCAGCCGGCGCTGCCGGCGTACACACCGTCGACGCCGGTGGCGTAGGGCATCCGGTCGGTGAACGAGACGGTGTTGTCGACGTGGTGGATGTGCCCACCGGTGATGCCGAAGTGCTCCTCGATGCCGGGCGGCGGCAGCGGCACCGCGTCGGCGATCAGGTCACCGGTGCCGGGGGCGTACCGCTCGACGATCCCGAGCAGCCGGTCGACGTAGCCGGGCAGCTCCGCGTCCCAGGTGGTTCCGGCCAACTCGTAGGGGACGGACTGGACGAAGAGCGCCGACGAGTGGTGCCCGGCGGCGTCGGAGAGCGACGGGTCGACTGTGGTGTGCAGGTACCACTCGATGGTGGGCTCCGCCGGCAGCAGCCCGGCCTGCACGTCCGCCCACATGGCGCGCAGCGCGGTCATCGGCGACGCCTCCGCCCCGCCGACCAGCGATGCCGACCCGGGCAGCAGGTGGATGGTCGAGCCGAACGGGCTCGGCGTGCCGTCCGGCAGGCAGGAGAACCGCGGCAGCCCGGTGAGCGCCAGGTTCAGCTTGAGGGTGGTGCCGGGCCGGCGGACCGCCGCCATCCGTTCGCCGAGCCGCGCCGGGAGCGCACCGTCGGGCAACAGGTCCATCAGCCGGTACGGGTCACACGCGCCGAGGACCACCCGAGCGGCGACCTCCCGACCGTCGGCCAGTACCACTCCGCTCGCCGCGCCGCCGTCCAGCGTCACCGCGTGCACCGGCGTACCGGTCAGGATCCTGGCCCCGGCGGCGCGTGCGGCCTCGGCGAAGGTCCGGGAGACGGTGCCCATCCCGCCCTCGGCGATCATCCAGGTGCCGCCGGAGCCGGGCAGTCGGCACATGTTGTGCACGAGGAAGTTGTGGCCGGTGCCGGGGTCGTCCGGGCCGGCGTTGAGCCCGGACAGGCCGTCGGTGACCGCGTACATGCTGACCAGCAGTTCGGAGCGGAACTCGAACCGGGCCAGGTAGTCGGCGACCGAACCCTGCACGAGGTCGACGAAGACCTGGCGCAGCGCCGGGCGGACGTGCCGCTCGGCGGTCTCCTGGACGTTCAGCGGCTCGGCCAGCCAGGCCGGGGCGAGGTCTTCCCGCAGCGCGGCCAACTCGGCCTGCATGGCGTCGTCGGCGGCCACGTCACCGGGGGAGAAGAAATCGGTGAGCTGCGCCCGGGTGGCGGCCGTGTCACTGCCGAAGAGCAGGTACGGCGAGCCGAGGCCGCCCGGGGTGGGGAGGAAGTAGTGCGGGTCGCGGCGCAGCACCGGAATCCGTACGTCGAGCGTGGCGAGCAGCTCCGGGGGCATCAGCCCGAGCAGGTACGACCCGGTGGAGTGGCGCAGCCCCGGCACCTTCGGGAACGGGTTCTCGGTGCGGGTCGCGCCGCCGATCACGTCGGCGGCCTCCAGCACGAGGACGTCCAGGCCGGCCCGGGCCAGCAGGACTGCGGAGACCAGACCGTTGTGCCCGGCACCGACGATCACGACGTCGGCGCGGGCCGGAATCTCACTGCTCATGCCGCGGCAGCCTAGTCCGCCCTGCCCAACCAGGTCACCCCTTCCACCCCACCCTTACCCCGCCCCACCTGCCCACCCACCCCGTCTTCTGTTGATCATGAAGTTATTGCCACGACACGCCGCGCCGAGTGGCAATAACTTCATGATCAACCGGGCCGGCGGGTGGGGGGTGGGGTTGGGAGGAGGCGGGAGGTAGGGGTGGGGGAGGTAGGGGTGGGGGAGGTAGGGGTGGGGGTAGGTGGAGGGTGAAGGTGGAGCCTTGGGTGGGGGTGCTGGTGGCGCTGACCGTGCCGCCGTGGGCCTCGGTGAGCTTGCGCACGATGGCGAGGCCCAGGCCGCTGCCGCCGGTCAGCCGGCTACGGGACTTCTCGGCCCGCCAGAAGCGGTCGAAGACCCGGGGCAGGTCCTCGGCGCTGATACCGCTGCCGGTGTCGGTCACCGAGACGACGACCTCGGCGTCGGTCGCGCTGGCGCTGATCGTCACGCGCCCGCCCGACGGGGTGTGCCGTACCGCGTTGGCGACCAGGTTGCCCACGGCCTGGCGGAGTCGCACCGGGTCGGCGTGCACCCGCGGGTCGGCCTCGGTGCGTACCGTGATGGTGACGCCGACCCGGTCGGCCTGGGCCCGGTGCGCCTCAGCGACCTGGGCGAGCAGGTCGGCGAGGTAGACCTCTTCGGGGTGCAGCCGCAGCGCGCCCGCGTCGGCCTCGGCCAGGTCCTGCAGGTCGGTGATCACGTGCTGGAGCACTGTCGCCTCCTCCAGCAGTGAGGAGAGCAGCCGGCGGTCGGGGGCCGCGACGCCGTCCTCGACCGCTTCGAGCCAACCCCGGATGTTGCTCACCGGCGTACGCATCTCGTGGGCGATGTCGCTGACCATGGCCCGGCGTAACTGCTCCAGCCGTTCCCGCCGCTCGGCCATGTCATTGAAGGCCTCGGCCAGTCGGGCGATCTCGTCGCGGCCGGTCACCCGGACCCGGGCGGCGCCGTCGCCGTCGCGCATCCGCTGGGCGGCCCCGGTCAGCGCGTGCAGCGGGCGGGTCAGCCGGATGCCGGCGAGGACTGTGAAGCCGATCGTCACCAGCAGGACGAGGCCGGCGACAGCGACGATGCGGGTCTGGTTGGCCGGGGAGAGGTCGAAGGTGGTCGAGGGGCGACCGCCCGGGTCGCTGACGAAGAGGGTCGCGGCCGGAGCGACGTACGGGAGGAGTTGTTCGCGTCGACTGGTGCCGACGCAGGCGCTGACCGCCCGGTTGTGCTCCTGGTCGACGCCGGCCGCGCTGCGGGAATCGGGTGCGCTGGCCGCCGGCTGCCTCGTCCAGGTCCAGTTCAGGTCCACCTGCACGGCGGGCAGGCGTCGCCGCGCCAGGCAGGTGTTCACCAGGGCGTTGAGCTGGGCGAGCGCCTTGCCCTCGGTGGCCGTACGGGTCGCGAGATCCTCTCTCGCCTGGCCGCAGACGGCACTGTCGGCGAGGTCGGTGCCGGGGGTGTCGATGCGGGGGCGGCCAGTGGGCCCGTCCACGACGGTGGCGTCGATCTGCGCCCGGAGCCGCAGACACTGGACCGCCTGGGCCGCCTCGTCGCGCAGCGCGGCGCGCTCCTCCGGTGGGAGCTGGTACGGCCCGATGGCGCGCGGGTCGATGCGGCTGGCGCCGCCGTCACCGCCGCCCGGCATTGTGGTGCCGGGCATCAGGGCGGTGTCGACGGCAAGCGCGTCGACGGTCGCGGACGACGTCGTCGGCAACGGGCCCGCGCCGGGTGCCGAGTCCGCGATCGGCGCACCCGTCTCGGTGGTCAGGGCGATCCGCCGGCCGACGTCCTGGGCGAGCGGCCGAACTGCCGCGTCGACCCCGTCCCAGTTCGGATGGGTCGCCGCGTACGCGAGCACCGTGTCGTAGATGCGCGCGTCGTCGGCCAGCGCCTGCCCCTGCTCCTGCCGGATCGCTCCGGTGGTGGTGCGGACGGCCAGCCACGCGGTCGCCGCGATCGAGCCGATGGCGATGAGGACGGCCAGCGCCAGCAGTCGGAGCAGCAGGCTGCGGCGCAGCGGGACCTCAACCGACACGGGGGGACTCTTCGACCAACTTGTATCCGATGCCGTACACGGTCACCAACCGGGCCGGCTTGCGCGGGTTCGGCTCGATCTTCCGGCGGAGGTTCATCACGTGCACGTCCACGGTCCGGTTGGTGATGTACCTGTCGAAGCCGTGCAGGTAGCCCAGGAGCTGATCCCTGGTGAACGCCCGGGCGGGCTGGGCGGCCATCGCCTGGAGCAGCTGGAACTCACCAGGTGTGCAGTCGACGAGGCGGCCGTCGCTGCGTACCTCGTGGCGCACCGGGTCGACGTGCACCGCGCCCACCCGCAGCACCGGGTCCGCCTGCGTCCGTTGGCCCCGGCGCAGCAGGCTGCGGGCCCGGGCGACCAGTTCACGCGGGCTGTACGGCTTCGTCATGTAGTCGTCGGCGCCCAGGTCGAGGCCGAGCAGCAGGTCGTCCTCGGTCGACCGGGCGGTCAGCATGAGCACCGGCAGGTCGGACTCCCGGCGCAGGATGCGACAGACGTCCAGGCCGTCGACCTTCGGCATCATCACGTCGAGGACCAGCAGATCCGGGGGCCGCTGCCGGATCTGCTCCAGCGCGGCCCGCCCGTCGGCCACCACGACCACCTCGTGCCCCTCGCGTTCCAGATACCGGCGCGCCAGCTCCGCCTGCTTCTGGTCGTCCTCGGCCACCAGCACGTACGCACACACGGCAGCGACTGTACGTGGCCCCGACCGGTTCCAGCACTGCCGCTGAGCTGGGACTATCGGATGACGACCGGTTCCTTACAGGTCTCTGACACCCGGGCGTGAAGCTGCACGCCATGACCAACTCAACCCATCGGGTCGCGGCCGGCCTCGCCGCGGTCACGGTGCTCGCCGTCGCCCTCACCGGCTGCGGCGGCGGTGCGTCCAGCGCCGACAAGGGCACCGCCAGCGGCGATGTCGCGTCGCTCGTCACCCCGTCCGCCCGGGCGAGCGCCACCCCCACCGGTGGCGCCGCCAACGGTCGGCCGCAGCTACGCCTGGACATGACCGACGAGGAGGAGGAGCGGCTCTGGGGGACGTACAACATCTGCCTGCACGACAATGGCGTGAAGCTGAACGACGGCCGGTCACAACCCGGCCCGGTGGGGGACGGCACGGGCCTGTCCCTCGACCAGAGCGGGGAGCCGAAGGCGGCGTACGTGGCGTGCGCGAACAAGCTGCCGCTCCAGCCGCCGGAGCTGGACCCGAAGAAGAACCCGAACTACGTGAGTCAGTGGAACGACTACGTCCAGTGCCTGCGTGGACGCGGAATGAAGATCCACTCGCTGCCGGACGGCTCCGGTTGGACCTACGACGACGGGGTCGCCGACCCGACCAACGGACTTGACGGTCAGGCCGTGGCCAAGCTCGACAAGGAATGCACGATGGAGATCTTCGGTGCCCGGCAGTAACCCGACCGACGGCCCTGGTCGGCGGACGACCCGGCGTACCGCGATCGGGGTGGCGGTGGTGACAGTGGTGGTCGCCGTGGGTGCCGGCGTCGGGGCGTTGGCTCTGCGGCGTCACCCCGGCGGTGACGCCCCGAGCGCCCCGCCGCCGGTCGCCACGACGACTGTGACCCGGGCCGACCTGTCGGACAGCCGCTCGCTGAACGGCACACTCGGCTTCGGCCCGGAGCGGTTGGTGAAGGGCGCAGGGGAGGGCGTCGTCACCCGGCTGCCGAAGGTGGGCGACACGGTGGCCCGGGGCAAGGCGCTCTACTGGGTCAACGACCGACCGGTGCCGGTGCTGTTCGGCGGGACGCCGCTCTTCCGCACGCTCGACAAGCCAGGTCTGGTGGGCAGCGACGTACGGATCGTGTCGGACAACCTGAAGGCGCTGGGCTACCAGACCGGTACGCAGCCGTCCCGGGGCACCGACGGCACGAAGATCGGAACGGGTCAGGCACTGCTCACCAAGAGTCTGGTCAGCGCGATCAAGAAGTGGCAGCAGGCACTCGGGCTGGACCCCACGGGCACGATCGGGGTCGGGCAGGCAGCTGTGCTGACCGGGCCGGCCCGGGTCAGCGCGGTGAAGGCTCTGCCCGGTGACCCGGTCGCCGGTGAGCTGCTGGCCGTCACCGAGAAGGTCAAGCTGGTCACAGTGCCGGTCGGGGCCACCGAGGTCGGCACCATCACTGTGGGCGCCGCAGTGGTCGTCGCCCTGCCGGACAGCTCCGAGATCCCGGCCACCGTCGCCTCGATCTCGCAGACGGTGCGCGGCGGTGGCTCGGACGACGGCACCGGGCAGGGCAGCCCGCCGACGGTTGACGTCCTCGTCGCACCGACCCGGGCGGCGGACGTGGCCAAGCTGGACGCGGCAACGGTGCAGGTCCGCTTCACCACCGCCGTCCACAAGGGCGTGCTCGCGGTGCCGGTCGGCGCGCTGGTGGCGCTCCGCGAGGGCGGGCATGCGCTGCAACTGCCCGACGGTGGGCTGGTGGCCGTGGAAACCGGGATGTTCGCCCGGGGTCTGGTGGAGATCAGCGGCACCGGTGTGACCGAGGGCCTCGACGTCATGACGGCATCGTGATCGCCGAACCGGTGCTGAGCGTCGAGGCAGTCAGTAGGACGTACCCCGGCGGGGTGACAGCGCTTGACGACGTCTCACTGACGGTGCGCGCGGGCGAGATGCTCGCCATCGTCGGGCCCTCCGGGTCCGGCAAGTCCACGCTGCTGAACATCATGGGCACCCTCGACCTGCCGACCAGCGGTCGGGTACGCGTCGCCGGGCAGGAGGTCACCGCGCTGTCCGACCGTCGGCTCTCCGCGCTGCGGGGCCGCTGGCTCGGTTTCGTCTTCCAGCAGTTCCACCTCACCGACGGGCTGGATGCCGCCGAGAACGTCGCCACCGGCCTGCTCTACGCCGGGGTGCCCCGCCGTCGCCGTCGCCGAACGGCGATCGAGGCGCTGGCCCGGGTCGGCCTGGCGCACCGTGTCGACCACCTGCCGCAGCAGCTCTCCGGCGGGGAGCGGCAGCGGGTGGCGATAGCGCGGGCGCTCGTCAACGAGCCCGCGTTGGTGCTGGCCGACGAGCCGACCGGCGCCCTCGACACGGTCAACGGGGAGGCGGTTCTTGCCCTGCTCACAGACCTCAACGCGGAGGGCACCACCATCGCGGTGATCACCCACGACCGCGATCTCGCCGCCCGTACGCCTCGGCAGGTGGAGATCCGCGACGGCCGGATCGTCGCCGACACCGTCACCGGGAGCGGGGTGTGAGCGCGTCCCCGGGTGACACCCGGTCGACCCGGCTCGCCCCGACCGACGTACTCCGGCTCGGTCTGCTCGGCCTGACCACCCGCCGGATGCGGGCGGTCCTCTCCGCCCTGGGCATCTCCATCGGCATCGCCACGTTGGTGGTCGTGGTGGGTATCCCCGCGTCCAGCCAGCGCGACCTGATGGACCAGCTCTCCGCCCTCGGCACCAACCTGCTGCGGGTCGAGCCCGTGCCGGATCAGAACCCGCCCGTCCTCCTGCCCGAGGACGCCGCTGCCATGGTGTCGCGGATCGGGCCGGTCCAGACGGCGAGCGCGGTCGCGAACACGCACACCGCCGTACGCCGCAACGACCTGCTGGACCGGTACGACACGTCCGGGCTCACAGTGCTCGCGTCCCGGCCGGACCTGTTGGGGACTGTCAACGGCCGGATCCGCAGCGGGCGGGCCCTCGACGCCGGATCGGCCCAGCTTCCGACAGCAGTCCTCGGGTACGTAGCGGCGAGCCGGCTCGGCTTTGCCACTGTGGATCCCCGGCAACCACCCCAGGTGTTCATCGGCGAGCGCTGGTTCACTGTGATCGGCATCCTGGACCCGTTGCCGCTCTCCCCGGATCTGGACCGCTCGGTGCTGGTCGGGTGGGACGCCGCCAAGGCCATGCTCGACTTCGACGGTCACCCTACTGTCGTCTACCTGCGGGCCACTGAGGACGCGTTGGAGGACGTCCGCGCCGTGCTGCCGGCCACCCTCAACCCGCAGTTGCCCGGGCTGGTCCAGGTCAGCCGCCCCTCCGACGCGCTCGCCGCGAAACGGGCCACCGAGAGCAGCTTCTCCGCGCTGTTCCTCGGGTTGGCGGCGGTCGCCCTGCTGGTCGGTGGGATCGGCGTGGCCAACACGATGGTCATCTCGGTGCTGGAGCGTCGTCGGGAGATCGGTCTACGCCGAGCGCTCGGCGCGAACCGCGGCCAGATCCGGGTGCAGTTCCTCACCGAGTCGGTGCTGCTCAGCGTGCTCGGCGGTGCCGCCGGGGCCGTCCTGGGGGTGCTCGCGACTGTCGGCTACGCCAGCTACCAGGGCTGGCCGCCCACGATCCCACTGACCGCAGTCCTCGGCGGAATCACCGGCGCCCTCCTGGTAGGGGTGATCGCCGGCGTCTACCCGTCAATCCGAGCCGCCCGCCTAACCCCCACCGAAGCCCTCTCCACCCCCTAACCCCGCCACCCGCCGCCCCTCCCCTCCCTCCCCCCTCCCCAGCCCGCGTTGATCATGAAGTTATTGCCCGGACACGCCGAGTCGGGTGGCAACAACTTCATGATCGACCAGGCTCAGGGGAGGGGTGGGTGGGGCGGTTGGTGCGCCAGTTGGAGAGGGCCAGGGTGGCGGAGTAGCCGGCCAGGACGATCACATGGAACAGGTAGAGCCAGAGGAGAACCGCCACGCCGGCGCCGATGTCGTCGAAGCCGCCGAAGGGCACTCCGAGGTCCAGCGGGAGCGAGGCGAAGAGCACGAAGCCGTGTAGGAATCCGGAGAGGTTCGCCGCGGTGAAAGACCCGACCCCGAGGGTGGAGAGCCAGTCCGGTGAGGCCGGCCCGACGACCCGGAACACCCACACCAGCACCGGCGTGAGCACCAGCCAGACCGCCAGGAACGACAGCACCACGCCGAGTACACCGAGCCAACCGCCCTGGCGTACGAGGCGGGTGGTGAGCGGGAGCGCCAACAGGATCGACAGCAGCAGCGCGGGGGCCGGCGCGAGCAGTGGCATCAGCAGGAGCCGGCCCCGCCAGCCGACAAGGTGCTCGTCGGTGCGGGGCGCGGCCACCGAGACGAACGCCCTGCGCAGGCCCTCGCCATACAGTGAGGCGGGCAGCAGGGAGGCCAGCGCCAGCAGCGGCGTCAACCCCACCCCGGCGTCGACCAGTGCCTCCACCGCCCGGGGCGCGCCGATCGCGGTGGGCAGGGCCTCCACGGCGTACGAGGTCAGCCGGCGTACCCGGTCGGCCCCGGCCACCAGCGCGGTGAGCCAGATCGCCAGCAGGGCGACCGGCACCACGGCGATCGCCCCGTAGAAGGTGATCGCGGCGGCGTGCAACGACAGGTCCCGTCCGCGCACCGGACGGAACGCGGCTGTGGTGATCCGTTTCGCGCGCTGCCATCCGTTGCCCATCGGGTTCTCCTTCCCCGTCGTCGAGGCCGTCACTCCTTAAGATCGCCGGTCATGACTGTTCTCACTACCGAACGCCTGATCCTGCGCGACTGGACCGACGATCCGGCCGATCTGGCCCGGATCTACGACATCTACTCGCGTCCCGAGGTCAGTCGATATCTGGGTGTGGCGTCGGGTCTGCCGATGACCAACCCCGCCCAGGCCGTCGAGCGGCTGCGGAGCTGGCAGGAGCGGCACGCCGACGACGGCGGCCGGTACGGCACCTGGGCGATCGAGGTACGCGAGACGGGTCAGGTGGTGGGCACCGTGTTGCTCAAGCCGTTGCCGGGGCGCGACGAGTCGCGCCGAACCGACGACATCGAGGTGGGTTGGCACCTGCACCCGGACGCGTGGGGTCATGGCTACGCCACCGAGGCGGCCCGCGCGGTGGTGGCCCGGGAGTTCGCCGCCGGCACCCGGGAGATCTACGCGGTCGTGTCGCCGAGCAACGAACCGTCGATGGCTGTCGCTCGGCGGCTGGGCATGGGGCATGTCGGTCAGCGCACCGACTGGTACGGCGGGGAGCTGCTGGAGACCTTCGTGCTGACGGCGCCAGATGTCTGATCGTTCCCGTACGACCTGACGCAAGATCCTGCGCAACTCCGGGGAAGGTGTGGCCTCCAGTGGTCGGGGGCGACACCTTCCCCGAATTTGTGGGCCCGGTCGGTGCGAGCGGCAGCCGTCGGGGGGAGGGAAGTCCGTCAATAGTGACTGCTGTCGAAGTGTTGACGCTCCGGTAGCACGTCAGTAACCTTTGGCCAAAGTAATGCAAGATTTCGACAAAGGCATGCACGATTCTGTGCATGCTCCCGGAAGATTCAACGGGCCTCCTCAGGAGGCCCGTTGATGGTCGTACCCATCTGGTGTTTCCAGGACGAGCGCCGCCCCCGCGCCGCCCGATGCCATCCCGTCTCTCTCGACACCGGCCCTCTCGCGTCGGCCGGCGCTGCACCGCCGCACCCCCACCCCGTGGTCCAGCCACCGCGGCAACCGTCCCCCGACGACAAGGACAGTGATGAGACGAACGAATCTGTTCAGGATGGTGGCGGCCACGGCCGCCGCCGCGCTGATCGCGACGGCCGGGGCGACCGCCCTCGCTGGCCCGGCCGCCGCCGCCCGACCGGTCGACCCGGCTGCCGCACCGAGCACCGGCTTCGCGCCGGCGGCCACCAACCTCGCCCAGGGCCGTCCCACCCAGGAGAGCGGCCACGCCGACGTCTACGACTCGTCGAAGGTCGTCGACGGCAACGCGGGCAGCTACTGGGAGAGCGTCAACAACGCCTTCCCGCAGTGGGTGCAGGTCGATCTCGGCTCATCGCAGAGCGTCAACCAGGTCGTCCTGAAGCTGCCGACCTCCGGTTGGGGCACCCGGACGCAGACGCTGAGCGTGCGAGGCAGCACCAACGGTTCGTCCTTCACCGACCTGGTCGGGTCGCAGACCTACACCTTCAACCCGGCGAGCGGCAGCACCGCCACGATCAACTTCAGCTCGACCTCCACCCGCTACGTCCGGATCACCATCACCGCCAACAGCGGCTGGCCGGCCGGGCAGCTCTCCGAGCTGGAGGTGTACGGCAGCGGCGGCACCACCCCCGACACCACAGCGCCGAGCGTTCCCGGCAACCTCTCCTACACCCAGTCGGGCACCACCATCAGCCTCAACTGGGTCGCGTCGACCGACAACGCGGGCGGCAGCGGCATCGCCGGCTACGACGTCTACCGCAACGGCGCGTTCCTCCAGTCCGTCGGCAACGTGACCACCTTCAACGACACCCAGCCGGCGACTGCCACCGTGTCGTACTTCGTCCGGGCCCGCGACGCCGCCGGCAACCTCTCCGGCAACAGCAACACGGTGACCCGGACCGGCAGCGGTGACACCACAGCGCCGAGCGTCCCGGGGACCCTGTCGCAGAGCACGTCGGGCAGCACAATCACGCTGACCTGGGGTGCCTCCACCGACTCCGGTGGCAGTGGGCTCGCCGGCTACAACGTCTACCGGGGCGGCAGCCTGATCGCCACGTTGGGCACCGTCCTCACCTACCAGGACACCCAGCCGGCGACGGCTACCGTGTCGTACTTCGTCCGTGCTCGCGACGGCGCCGGCAACCTCTCCGGCAACAGCAACACCGTCACCCGGACCGGCAGCAACCCGCCGGCCTGCACCAACGTGGCGCAGGGCAAGAGCATGACGGCGAGCGGCTCCACCTTCAGCTTCACCCCGGACAAGGCCAACGACGGGCAGCTCAGCACCTACTGGGAGGGGGCGGCGAGCTACCCGCAGAACCTGACAGTGGCGCTGGGCGCGAACCACTCCATCTCCGGTGTCACAGTGAAGCTCAACCCGGACCCGGCCTGGGGCACCCGTACCCAGACCATCCAGGTCCTCGGTCGCGACCAGGCGTCGTCGACGTACACCAGTCTGGTGTCGGCGGCGGCCTACCAGTTCACCCAGGGCACCAACCTGGTGACCATCCCGGTCAGCGCCACCACAGCTGACGTGCAGTTGCGGTTCACCGGCAACACCGGTGCCCCGTCCGGCCAGGTGGCCGAGCTTGAGGTGTGCGGCACCCCGGCACCCAACCCGGATCTGGTCGTCAGCTCCGTGACCTGGTCCCCCACGTCGCCCAGCGAGGTCTCAGCGGTCACCCTCTCGGCCGTGGTGCAGAACATCGGGTCGGCCGCCGCGGGCGCGACCACCGTGAACTTCAGCCTGGCCGGCGCGGTCGTCGGCAGCGCCACAGTGGGCACGCTCGCCACGGGCGCCTCCACCACGGTGTCGTTCAACGCCGGCACGCGGCCGATGGGCAGCTACGCCGTCTCGGCGGTGGTCGACCCGGCGAACACGATCGTCGAGCAGAACAACGGCAACAACAGCTTCACCGCGGCGTCGCCGCTGGTGGTGACGCAGGCCCCGGGCCCCGACCTCCAGGTGCTCAGCATCGCCTCGAACCCGCCGAACCCGGCCGTCGGGGCGGCCGTCACCTTCACCGTGACGGTTCGCAACCGGGGCACCACAGCTACCGGCGCGACAACTGTCACCCGGCTGGTGGCGGGCAGCACCACCCTCAACACCAGCACCGCCTCGATCGCCGCCGGCGCGACGGTCACAGTGCCCGTCAGCGGTAGCTGGACCGCCACCAGCGGGGGCGCCACCCTCACCGCCACCGCCGACGCCACCAACCTGGTCACCGAGACCAACGAGACAAACAACGCGTTCAGCCAGTCGATAGTGGTCGGTCGCGGGGCCGCCGTCCCGTACGTCTCCTACGAGGCGGAGGCCGGCCGTTACCAGGGCACGCTGCTGGAGGCCGACCCGCTGCGTACCTTCGGGCACACCAACTTCGCCAGCGAGTCCTCGGGTCGCAAGTCGGTACGACTCACCAGCACCGGCCAGTTCGTCGAGTTCACCTCGGCCAACCAGGCCAACTCCATAGTGGTGCGCAACTCCATCCCGGACGCGCCCGGTGGTGGCGGCATCGAGGCGACCATCAGCCTCTACGTCAACGACGTCTTCTCCCGGAAGTTGACGCTGTCGTCGAAGCACAGCTGGCTCTACGGCAACACCGACGGGCCGGAGGCGCTGACCAACACCCCGCAGGCCGACGCCCGACGACTCTTCGACGAGTCGAACGCACTGCTGGCGCAGTCGTACCCGGCCGGCACCCGGTTCAAGTTGCAGCGCGACTCGGGTGACACCGCCTCCTTCTACGTCATCGACATGATCGATCTGGAGCAGGTCGCGCCGGCGGCGAGCCAGCCGGCCGGATGCACCTCGATCACCTCGTACGGCGCGGTCCCCAACGACGGGCTCGACGACACCGCCGCCATCCAACGGGCGGTGACCGACGACCAGAACGGTGTCATCAGCTGCGTCTGGATCCCCGCCGGGCAGTGGCGGCAGGAGCAGAAGATCCTGACCGACGACCCGCTGAACCGGGGCACGCACAACCAGGTCGGCATCAGCAACGTCACGATCCGGGGCGCCGGCATGTGGCACTCGCAGCTCTACACGCTGACCGAACCGCAGAACGTGGTGGGCGGCATCAACCACCCGCACGAGGGCAACTTCGGCTTCGACATCGACAAGAACACCCAGATCTCCGACATCGCCATCTTCGGCTCGGGCCGGATCCGCGGCGGTGACGGCAACGCCGAGGGTGGCGTCGGTCTGAACGGTCGCTTCGGCACCGGCACAAAGATCAGCAACGTCTGGATCGAGCACGCCAACGTGGGCGTCTGGGTGGGGCGCGACTACGACAACATCCCCGACCTGTGGGGGCCGGCCGACGGGCTGGACTTCTCCGGCATGCGGATCCGCAACACGTACGCCGACGGCATCAACTTCAGCAACGGCACGCGTAACTCGCGGGTGTTCAACTCGTCCTTCCGCACCACCGGTGACGACGCGCTCGCCGTGTGGGCCAACCCGTACGTCAAGGACCGCAACGTCGACATCGCCCACGACAACCACTTCGTCAACAACACCATCCAGCTGCCCTGGCGGGCCAACGGCATCGCCATCTACGGCGGCTACGACAACTCGATCGAGAACAACCTGATCTACGACACGGCCAACTACCCGGGCATCATGCTGGCGACCGACCACGACCCGCTGCCGTTCTCCGGCACGACGCTGATCGCCAACAACGGGCTCTACCGCACCGGCGGCGCCTTCTGGAACGAGGACCAGGAGTTCGGTGCCATCACGATCTTCCCGGCCACCAGGGACATCGTCGGGGTCACGATTCGCGACACCGACATCATCGACTCCACGTACGACGGCATCCAGTTCAAGAACGGTGGCGGCAACATACCGAACCTCGCGATCACCAACGTGCGGATCGACAGGTCCAACAACGGTGCCGGCATCCTCGCGATGAGCGGTGCGCGCGGCAACGCCAACCTGACCAACGTGACAATCACCAACTCGGCCGACGGCAACATCGTCATCCAGCCGGGCTCGCAGTTCGTCATCAACGGCGGCTAGCCCTCCGCTTGATCACACGGTTCCAGTCAAGTCGGGGTGTCCGTATCTGCGGACACCCCGACTTTCGTGCTGGGCACCGCTGCGCAAGGTCTGTCGTGGGCATCGGGCCGGCAGCCCCCGCACCGCCGAGCCGAAAGCACAGGGCCTGAGTAGACAGCTACTCAGGCCCTGTGCGTGTCGCTCAACGAGAGTGGGTCAGCCGAACGATTTGACCCCGCGCCAGTCGTCACCCAGGACGACCTTCACCTGCCCACCGGTGCTGGTGGTGGAAGGGTGATAGATCCGCATCATGCCGTCGGTGCCGGACCGGGTCCAGAAGTCGGGAACCCGGTCTCCGCTGACGTCCGGAATGCTGATCATGGCGCTGATGTTGGCCTCGGACCATCCCGTCCCGTACGAGACGTCTCCGCTGCGCGAGCCGGCGGCCGACTTGAGCGAATCAAGGTTCACGCTGCCCGGGAGCGAGCCGGGCTTGCCGTGCCGGACGTACATGTTGCCGTTGTCCAGGTTGCGCCAGAGCATGTCCGGCGTGCCGTCCAGATCGATGTCCGCCACGTTGACGACTTCGCGTCGGGCCCAGGCGGTGCCCTCCATCAGGGTCGCCTCCTGGAAGCTGCCACCCGTGTAGCCGCTCAGCGCCCAGAAGGCGGGCCCGGCCCGCAGAATCAGGTCCGGGAGCTTGTCGCCGGTGATGTCACCGACGGCCTTGATCTGGGTCCAGGTGTCCGGCGAGGGCACCGCGGTTCCGCCGACACCGGTGGCCGGGAGGATGACCCGCAGCCGACGTTCGACGTCGAAGGTGCCATACCCGTCGCCCGGGTAGAGCCAGAAGCCGCCGTCCGGGGTACGGGCGAACATGTCGGTCGTGCCGTCGCCGGGATAGGTGTCGGTGTGCTTGGTGAGCAGGGCCGCCCTGCCCGTGTTCGGGTCGAACCAGTGACCCGTCGGGTTGAGCTTGCCGTCGCTGTAGGAGCCGACGAGCCAGGCGTACAGCTCGCCGCCCGTGTCACCGGCGTAGTTGCGCAGGTTGCCCGACGAGTCCACCAGGAGCAGGTCGGGAATCCCGTCACCGCCCGTGTCGCCAGGCCCGTCGGCGGTCGAGCGTGGCGGCAGGTAGAACGTGTAATCGGTGCGGGCGCTGCGGTTGCCGACCGAGTCGTACGCGTACACGTGCAGGGTGGTGGGGCCGGCGTGCCGGGGCGCCAGGTTGGGCACTGTGGCTTTGCCGCTGGTCGCTGCCACGGTCACGGCGCCGATGCTCTCGAAAGAGTAGGTGAAGCTCGTGGCGCCGGAGGCGGTGAACGTGATGGGACCGGTCTCGCCGAACTTGATCGTGGCCCACGTCGCGCCGTCGGGGGTGGCCTGCTTGAAGACGTCGCTGGCGACGTCCGGTGCCGGGGGTGCGGAGGCGTCGATGGTGAGGCGGCACGGCTCGTTGCCGGGTGGGAAGAACGAGGACGTGGCGCCCACCGCGTCCTCGGCGCTCACCTCCCACGAGTAGATCGCCTTGTCCTCCAGGTTCCCGGAGGGGATCGTCAGTGTGGCCTTGCCGTCGACAGTGGCGGTGACGACGGTGCCCGCCGGGGTGGTGGTGCCGTTCTTCCAGAAGCGGAAGCGCAGGCTCTTGAGGTTGCCGTCACCATCCGAGGCGGACGCGGAAAGGACGATGTTGGTCTTCGCCACCGTTACGCCTCCGCCCGGGCCGGGCACGCAACTACCGCCGGGTGAGGTGGTGCCGCCCGTCGGCTCGTTGGGCGGCCGGTTGTAGGTGACGGTCAGCTCGGCGGAGGTGACCTTGAACTTGCGCCAGGTCAGCGTGTCGGACTCGCTGCTGGCGCGCATGCCGAGGGTGAGGTTCGGCCAGCCGCCGTTGGCGGCGTCCTGGGCGCCCTTCTTCACGTCGAAGCTCACGTAGTCGTCGGCGCAGTTGCTGCCGTACCCGTAGGCGAAAGACCGTCGGGACTGTTCCTCTGCCCATGCCGGCTGCTTGTTCCAGGTGCTGCCGCTGGAGATGGAACCGGTGCGCCAGAGCTGCATCTCGCGGGCGGAGCAGTTCCACGAGTGGTTGTTCAGCACCTTGAAGCTCGCCGAAGTGACAGTTGCACCCTTGATCGAGGCGTTGTAACCCATCCGCCAGAACGAGCGGGCTCGCAGCGGCGTGTCCTCCTCGTAGCCCACCCGGGCGTCAGTGGTTCCGGAGTTGAAGTTGGTGCCGTTGTAGGTGTTGGTGTTGGGGTGCTGTGAATAGACGGTGGCCCAGGCCTGTTTGCCGCTGGTGAGGGTCGGGTCCAGGAATACGGGGAAGAGCACGTCCGGGCTGGTGAGCAGCCCGGTGGCGGCGGCGTCGAGGTGCAGTCGGACGTCGCCGGTGCCGTCGCCGTCGAGTCGGGTGGGGATCTGGGCCTCGCGTGCACCCGGCTCACTGCCGACGAGGCCGGACAACTTCAGCACGTCGGCGGACGTGGCCACGGAGGTGCGGGGGGCGCTGTCGGGTGCCTCCGGGTCGCGTCCGGCGGAGTCCCAGGCGAACGGGCTGGGGATCGAGCTGACCTCCTCGCCGCTGACCTTGTCGAGGGCGAGGACGCCGCCGGTTGTCGCGTCGCGGCGGAAGACGACCGTCTGGGACCGCAGACCGTAGGTCAGGGAGCTGACGGCCTGGATCGTGGCGGCTGCTCGGTTCTTGACGATCAGCAGTTGTCCGACACCGCCGTCGTCACGGGCGACGACGAGCAGGTCGACTCCGGGGTGGACCTCGGGGTAGAGGGCGCGCGGGCCGTCGAGCACCGGCTTCGGCAGTCGGCCGGGCCAGGTGTACGCGATGGTGTGGCCCTCGACGTCCATTTCGGTCAGTACGGTCGGGGCGCCGTCCGGCTGACCAGGGTCGCTGCCGCCGGAGAACCGTACCGGCGTGACGGCGTTGACGGGTCGGATGTCCAGCCCGCTGGCGGTGCTTCCGCCGCGGGTCAGCGTGTTGTCGACCGCCACCCACTGGCCGGCGGCGTTCTTCGACCGCTGGGGGATGGCGTGGACAGTGGTGCGTAAGTGCCCGTTCGGCATGGCCCAGGTGAGCGAGGTGGCGCTGGTGGCCGTATCCACCAGCACGTCCGTGCCGGTCCGCCGGGCGTCGGTCATCGCGGTCGCCTCGTCGCGCGGGGCGACCGGCACCGGCGCGAGGGCGGTGTCGCGCGGTTGGTCGGTCCACCGCAATGGCAGTGGGGTCGCGACAAGTGCGGCCAGCAGGACGCCCAGGGTGAGAGTCAGCCTGAAGCGCGTACGCACGAGTGGGCTGAGCAGGCGAGGCACGGTCACGGCGCTTCTACTCCCGTGGGGGCCGACAACAGGGGGATGGCACAACAAGCAGCCCCGTTCGGCGGGCCGCGGGGCAAAACGCGAGCACACGATCGCACGACGTGAGTCTTTTTCGTCCGCCCGGGCAACGTTATTGATCCGTTACAAAAAACTGGGAAGTCGCCAGGGGTTCACGCGTAATTCGATCTTGTGTACGTTTTGCCAGCCTGATTCAGGGATATTTGGGCCCATTTTCCCGCACGCCCGATTGTTGCCATCCGCAACCAGCTCATCACCAATGGCGGCGTGACCCAGATCACCGATGGCCGATCCGGTGACGATCGGCTGGCCTTGAGTAGTGACTCCGTCTACCGCAGAGTGCTCACGCACGTGCCGATCCGGCACGTGCTTTTCGCGGTCTTCCGCGCCTCCTCGTTCGTTTTGCGCCTGGGTGGAGTCGACACGTATGCGTGGTATCGGGTTGCTGTCCCGGCGGTGGCATGGCCGACGGACCTCGACGGAGCCGCTTCGCCCTCGGGGGCACCGCGCCCGTACGGCGATGGTGCTGTTCCTGTCCACGACACTCGTCGCGACGTCCGTGCCCGCGCCGGCGTGGGCGGTGCCGGGCGCCGGCATGAGCCGCGAGGACACCCAGGTCCAGTTGCCGGACGTCCCGAAGACCAAGCAGGTCCTGCAGAACCAGGAAGCCGACTCGGACCTGCTCACCGCCGACGAGGTGCCGGTCGTTCCGTACGCGCCCAAGTCCGTCGCGCCGTGGCAGCAGGACAGTGGCGCCGTGGACCTGACCGGCGTCGAGGCCGGCGCGACCAAGCAGGTCGACGACCTGCCGGTCGCCCTCGGCGTACCGGCGGGTGGTGACCCGGCTGCCCTCGCCGGGACCTGGACCGTCGATCTCGCCGCACCCGAGGCGTCCCAGGCGGCCAGCGTGTCGGGCCTGATCATGAAGATCACCCCGCCGACCACCGCCGACCCGGCCGCCGAGGTAGCTCTCGACGTCAACTACACGGACTTCGCCGACCTGTACGGCCCGCAGGCGGCCGACCGCTTCGGCGTCATGCTGTTGCCCGACTGCGTCTTCGACGCCCCCGACAGCGGAGACTGCGCCACCGGCGACAGCGGGACGATGTGGGCAGCACCCGGTGCGACGAGTGCCCAGGCGGTGTCCAGCGAGGTGAAGCTGGTGCCCACCAAGCGGGCGTCGGCACGCGTCGCGGCCACCGCGGACGAGCCGACGCAGCGGGTCGTCACGGGCAAGGTGCCCGTCGGCGCGTTGCTCGGCGCACAGGGTGCGGCGGGCGCACGCGCCGCCGCGGCGGAAAGCTCAAGCGTCGTCGGCGTGCTGGACACCGGCGCGTCGGCGGCCGGCGACTTCACCGCCACTCCGCTGCTCTCCTCGGGCTCCTGGGCCGCAGGTTCGTCCTCTGGCGCGTTCACCTACTCGTACCAGGTACAGACTCCCGAGACGGCCGCCGGCCTGATGCCGAAGGTGTCGCTGTCGTACTCCTCGCAGTCGGTGGACGGCCGCACCTCCGCCAGCAACAACCAGTCCTCCTGGATCGGTGACGGCTGGGACTACAGCGCGGGGGCGATCACCCGCAGCTACGCCAGCTGCCGCGAGGACTCGAAGAAGCCGGGTGCGAACAACTCCTCGCACCGCACCGCCGACCTCTGCTGGGGCTCGAAGAACGCCACCCTGTCACTTGCCGGCATGACGACCGAGCTGGTCTGGGACGAGGGCAGGGACGCCTGGTTCACTGCCAACGGCGATGGTTCCAAGGTCCAGTTGGTGCAGGACACCAGCCTGGCGAACGGTGACGCCGACGGCGAGTACTGGATCGTCACGACCCGCGACGGCACCCGCTACCACTTCGGCCGCAACCGGCTTCCGGGCTGGTCCGACCGGGGCAGCGCGGCGGACGATCCGGTCACCAACTCGGTACTCACCGTTCCGGTGTACAGCAACCACGCGAACGAGCCCTGCTACAAGGCGGGCAACTGGGCCGGCTCGGTCTGCACCGAGGCATGGCGGTGGTCCCTCGACTACGTCGAGGACATCCACGGCAACGCCATGAGCCTGTGGTGGGAACGCGAGACGAACCACTACGCCCGGAACTTCAACTTCAAGGACCCGGTCAGCTACGACCGCGGCGGCTACCTGACCCGCATCGACTACGGGCAGCGCAAGGACAATCTCTTCTCCGAGGCGCCGCTGGCGCGAATCGCCTTCAGCGTCGCGGAACGCTGCTTCGCCGAGGGATCCCTCACCTGCACCGACGGCAACTTCGCCAGCACCAACCCCGACAAGTACCGAATCTGGTACGACACTCCGGCGGACCTGCGGTGCGCCGCCGACCAGAAGTGTTGGAACGCCTCGCCGTCCTTCTTCACCCGCAAGCGCCTCGACAAGATCACCACTTCGGCGCAGCGGACGTCGGCCAAGACCCTCCAACTCGTGGACGAGTACCAGCTCAAGCAGTCGTTCCCGATCCTCAAGACCGGCCCCAACACCGCGCTCTGGCTGGAGTCCATCACCCGTACCGGACACGGCCGAAGCGGCGACAAGATCGCGCTCAACGCGGTGCGCTTCGAGTCCAACACCGAGGAGATGCCGAACCGCGTCAAGCGGGACAACCGCCCCGGCTTCTCCCGCCTGCGCATCGCTCGGGTCATCAACGAGTACGGCGGCGAGACCGTCATCAACTACAAGGCGCCGGTGGGTGACTGCAAGGACGGCACCGGCCTGCCCGGCAAGGGCGACACCGCCGAGCTGAAGGCCAACGACCGGCTGTGCTACCCCGCCTTCTGGCACCCCGACCCGGCGGTCGAGGAGATCGACTGGTTCCAGAAGTACGTCGTCGACAGCGTCGAGGAACTCCCCAACCTGGACGGCGCGTACACCACCATCACCGGGTACGCGTACGAGAAGCCGGCATGGCGGCTCGCCGAGCAGGAATTCACCAAGAAGTCCACCCGCACGTACTCCCAGTTCGCCGGCGTCGAGAAGGTCACCGTCATCACCGGTGCCGACGACCCCGACATCGGCAGCAAGCGGAGCAAGTCCGTCACCCGGTACTTCCGGGGCCTGGGCGACACCGTCTCGGTGAAGGACTCCACCGGCTCCGAGATCGCCAAGGACCACGAGGCGTTCGCCGGCCGGGTCGCCGAGGAGTTGACGTACGCCGACGCCGCCGACGCCGACGGCGACTGGCTCACCCGCAGCGTGACGTTCCCCGCCGCGCAGGAACTCGCGACGCGCTCACGCGACGACGGCCTGAGCCCCCTGCAGGCATGGCGGGTCACCGAGCCCCGGCAGGCTTCGTACACCAGGTCCTCCGGCAGCGGTGACGACACTCGCACCCTGCGCACCGTCGAGACGAAGACCACCCACGAGGCGACTCACGGCCTGCCCACGTACATCGAGTCCCTCGGTGACACCGGCAAGACCGGCGACGAGTCCTGCACCTTCATGGAGTACCTGCACCGCGACGACAAGAACCTCATCGGGTTGACCAAGCAGATCCGCACCAGCCCGACGACCTGCGCTGCGGCCAACTTCGACGACCTGAAGACGCTGAGCTCCGCGGGCCGGGTCGCCTACGACGGGCAGGCGTACGACGTCGCGCTCGGCGCCTCGACCCGCGGGCTGGCGAGCCAGACCTGGTCGTTGAAGGGCGACGGTTCCGGCTTCCAGAACGACGGCACCACGGGCTTCGACGCCACTGGTCGCGTCGTCAGCAGCACCGACCCGGACGGCAAGACCTCCAAGATCACTTACACTCCGGCCACCGGCCAGGCCACCAGCGTCACCGAGGAGAACTCGCTCGGGCACAGGCAGGTCCGGGAGTTGGATCCGGGCCGCGCGGTCACGGTCAAGACCACCGACCTGAACGACCGGGTCAGTGAGGCGAAGTACGACGCGCTGGGCCGCCTCGTCGAGGCGTGGGGACCTGGACGCACCCCGTCGTCCACGTCCGTACCGGACTTCCGGGCCCAGTACACAGTGCCCGCCGGGAAGCCGCCGTACATCACCACCTTCAGCCGGGGGCACGAGAACCGCATCCAGACCTCCGTCGCCATCTACGACGGCCTGGGCCGCGAACGGCAGACCCAGGAGGAGGCCACCGGCGGCGGCCGGCTGATCACCGACACCCACTACAACAGCTCCGGCGAGGTGTGGCGGACCAACAACGCCTACCTCGCCAAGGGAGCGCCGAACGGCCAGCTGTTCACGCCGTACGTTGACCCCGACAACCCGGCACCCGTACCCAATGCCACCCTCTACACCTACGACGGCCTCGGCCGGGTGACCCAGGAGCTGCCGGTACTGGCCGAGGTCGAGCAGCCGGCCCGGGCCACCCGCTACGCGTACGGCGCCGACCACTCCACGGTGATCAACCCGGCGGGTGCGACCTCCTACCGGCTGTTCACCGACGCCCTGGGCCGGACCACCCGCGTCGACACCTTCACCAACAGCGCCCGCACCGAGTTCACCACGATGCGCTACCAGCACGACGCGCGTGGCCAACTCGCGCAGGCCAGCCACTCCGCGAGCCCGACCCGCCCGTGGACCTGGACCTACGACCAGCGCGGCCGGATGGAGACCTCCACCGACCCGGACTCCGGCACCAGCCGGATGACGTACGACCACCGGGATCGGCAGCTGACCTCGACCAACGCTCGCGGCATCACGGTCTGGAACGGGTACGACCAGCTGTCCCGCCCGACGTCTCAGCGGCTCGGCAGCAGCACCGGCACGCTCCTGGGTGAGTTCACCTACGACACCGTCGCCGGTGGCAAGGGCCTGCCGGCCAGCGCCACCCGCTACACCGACGGTCTGCCGTACACCCAGACGGTCGGCGGTTACAGCAGCGACTACCAGCCCACGTCGACGACGCTCACGCTGCCGCAGACCGTCGCCAACACGTGGGGCCTGCGGACCTCCTACACCTACGAGTACAACTACACCGACACCGGTCTGCCCGAGTCGACCACACTCCCCGCCGTCGGCAGTCTCCCGTCCGAGAAGCTTCTCGTCCGCTACACCAAGGACGGTCTGCCCCTCTCGGTGTCCGGTAAGGACTGGTACGGCGCGGAGACCGTCTACTCGCCGTACGGGCAGGTGCTGCGGTCCACCCTCGGCGCCCAGCCGTACCGGGTCTGGACGATGGCCTCGTACGACGACGCCAGCGGTGCCCTCAACAGCCAGCAGGTCTACCGCGAGCAGACCGGCGACAAGAGCATCGTCGGCGGGAACCTCGTCTCGAACCGCTCCTACAACTACGACGACGCGGGCAACATCCTCGCGATCCGCGAGCAGGCGACCGGCATCGAGGAACGGCAGTGCTTCCAGTACTCGCTCGGCCGGGTGAAGACGGCCTGGACCGCCAAGAACCAGGCGCAGTGCTCCCCGGGCCCGATCAACACGGACGGCACCCTCAACGTCGCGATCGGCACCGACAAGTCCGGCTACTGGCAGGAGTACGAGTACGACCTGCTCGGTAACCGCACCAAGCTGGTGGAGAAGGACCTGACCGGCGCCACCGCGAAGGACGCCACCAGCACGTACACCTATGGCAAGGCCGACGGCAGCCAGCCGCGGACCCTCACCAAGGTGACCAAGAACTACGTCACCCCGGCCGGTGCCGCGGTCACCGCGGCGGCCGAGCGGCTGTACGAGCTGACCGGCGAGACGAAGTCCGTCACCTCCATCCAGAACGGCGACCAGCAGACGCTGTCCTGGACCTACGACGGCCAGATCGACCGGATCGCCGGTGCGGGCACCAAGGGCAAGAGCCCGTACGTCGGTCTGGCCAGCAAGTGCCTCGACCTCACCAACGGACTCGCCACCCCCAACCAGCCCCTCATGCTCTACCCGTGCAACGAGTCGCCCGCCCAGAAGTTCGCGTTCGCTGCTACCCCGAACCAGAGCAACGCCAACCTGGGCACGCTGGCCGCGTACGACAACTGGTGTGTCCAGCCGGCCGCCAACACCGCAGGCTCGGTCCTCGCGGTGCAGACCTGCAACAGTTCGGTGGGCCAGCAGCTGGAACGCCTGTCGACCGGCCAGCTCAAGCACACCGCGTCTGGACTGTGCGTCGCCGTCAAGGACGCGGCGACCGCCGATGGCACGCCGATCGTGTTGGCCACGTGTGCCAATGTGCCCGCCCAGCAGTGGGAGGCGCAGGACGAGACCCGGCACATCTACGGGCCGGGCGGCACCCGTCTCCTGACGATCCAGCAGCGCCAGGCGACCCTGAACCTGGGCGACGCGCAGCTCACCGTGCAGCCGGGCGGGGTGGAGATCTCCGTCCAACGCTCGTACGCCGCGCCGGGTGGCACCGTGGTCCGCTACGCGAACCGCGCTGTCTCCGGCTCCAACCTGCTGGCCCTCGCCGGCGACCACCAGGGCAGCACGTACGCCGAGATCGGCATGCACGACACGGCGATGCCGGTGCGGATCCGCAAGCAGGACCCGTTCGGCAACCAGCGTGGCACCACCCCGCTCAGCGTCAACATGCAGAGCAACACCGGCTTCCTCGGTGCGGTCCGCGACGACGCCTCCGGTTACACCCCGCTCGGCGCGCGTCTGTACGACCCGACAGTGGGACGGTTCCTGTCCGCGGACCCGGTCCTGGACCTGGCCGACCCGGCCCAGTCCAACGGGTACGCGTACGCCCACAACAACCCGGTCACCCACTCGGACGCGTCGGGTCTGTCGGTGGCGCTGACCGCGTCGGAGACGGCTGCGGCGCTGGCCGGCGCGGGCCTGTCGGCGGCGATGGTCTCCCAGGCGCAGGCGAACATGGGCCGGTCGCTGATGTCGGTGATCCTCGATTCGGCCTGGTACATGCTGAAGGACTTCATCGGGATCAACGACGCCATCAACTGCTTCGGCGGTGACATGTGGGCGTGCGGCAGCCTGATCATCGGCGCGATCCCCTGGGGCAAGATCGGCAAGATCCCGGCCGTGATCAGGGCGATCGACCGGACGATCGCGGCAATCCAGGCGTGGAAGGCCGCGAAACGGGCGGCTGAGGCTGTCCTGGCGGCCGTCCGAGCGGCGGAGACAGCGGCGCTGAACGCCAAGAAGTTGGCGATCGAGCGGGCGAAGAAGGCCGCGCAGGCAGCCAAGAAGAAGGCCGCCGACAAGGTCAGCACGACGAGCAACAAGGCGACGAACGCCTCGAAGAAGACGGGCAACCCGGCGCAGAAACAGGCCCAGGCCAAGAGCAACCCGAAGGGATCGTCGGCCAAATCGAGCGGTGCTGGGAAGTCCAGTGCCGGCAAGGGCGACTCCAAGCCCGGCGGAAAAGCAGGTGCCTCGGAACGTAGTAACGGCGGCTCCAGCGGCGGCTCCTGCAAGACTTCTGGAAACAGCTTCGTACCCGGTACCAAGGTGCTCATGGCCGACGGGTCGGCCAAGCCGGTCGAGGACGTCAAGCCGGGCGACAAGGTCCAGGTGACTGATCCGGAGACGGGTCGGGTCGAGGTGGAGACGGTCGCCGCCTCGATCAAGGGTGAGGGTGTCAAACACCTGGTGAAGGTCACCATTGACACCGACGGTGAGCAGGGTTCGGACACGGCCGAGGTCACCGCGACCGACGGGCACCCGTTCTGGGTGCCGGAGCTGAACGAGTGGGTCGACGCCACCGACCTGCGATCCGGCCAGATGCTGCGAACCAGCGCCGGAACCCTCGTGCAGATCACGGCGATCGAGCGCTGGAGCACCGCGTCGGCCACCGTCCACAACCTCACCGTCGCCAACACCCACACGTACTACGTGCTCGCCGGGACCATGCCGGTCCTGGTTCACAACTGTGGCACCTCAGGCGACGAAGACCCGGCCGCGCTGCAGGGTAGGGTCAGTGCCCTCACCGAACAGATGGGAGCCGGAGCCGGGTTCCGGACTGTAGGCGGCTTGCACGTCGTCGAAGGTGTGGACCTCTTCGCGGTTGGGGCGAGATCCAACATTTCCAATCGTCAGATCGATTTACTTGATGATGCAGATGAAGCGTTCCGTATCTACCCAGGACTGCCTCGAGTGAGCGACAACCCTCACCTGCTGGGCCGTAATCATGCAGAAGGGAAGCTGTTGACTGAGGCGATGAATCTGGGAGTCGAGCCGAAGCTTCTGATTGCCAGTCGCGACTTCTGTGATGATTACTGTGCGCCGCTGATCGAAAGGCTTGGCGGGCGCATTGTGACCCCCACTCGAGCTAGGTGGTGAAGGAACGATCGTGAGGGATGCTATGTCTATACCTAACGAAGAGCTCCTTGTTTCTGTGGCGGCTGCTACAAGGGTCACATCTCTGCTTCCCATTTTTCTTGAGCGTTTGGACAGGCCATTCGCCACTGACACCCTTGACCCTAAGCAAGGGGTGGAATTGAGATGGCGCGAGTTGACAGGGTTTGCGCAGTCCGATGCACTAGAAATGCACCTGAAGGACAGTTTCCAGCTGTTCACCGAACGCATTCGAGCGTCGAGTCGCCCCGGGTTTCAGGCAGCAGCGGCGGCCATCGATGTAATTTCAACCCTCCTTGATCGATCGGTTGACGATGTCGAACGGTGTTGCACGATTGCCGGCCAGGCGTTGCGGATTGCAATGGAGATGGATCGAGCCTCTGCGCCTTTGCCTGATTCCCAACAATCTTGGGCCGCATTTGAGCTCCGCGCTCAAGCGCATGTCTTTGATCTTGTGGCAGGGTCGACCGCAGGCTTCAGCCCTCAATTCATTGACAACGTGCGAGAGGAGGCTGGAATGCAGTCCATGTTTTACCGCAATGGCATGAAGGCTCTTGGAATCCGCTGAAATCTGCCGATGGTGGCGATCCTTGGGCCATGGACAGGAAAGCTGGCCAGACTGTCGATTAGCGGGTCTCACGGCGCAAGTCACGTGATCGACAGGCTTCGCGAGTACGCCGCGGTCGGGGTGCCGTTCTTTCTCCGGGTCGTTCTGCGTAACCGCGTGCCGACCATGGCCCTGTTCGAGCTGTCCGACGGCGAGTACCGGCCGTTGGCCGCCGCTGCGGCGGGGAGCACCTTCGCGATGCGGGAGCCCTTCGAGTTCTCCATCGACCCGGCCGACTTGCTGGACGAGAGGAGTCGGGCGAGGAGGGCTGAGTCACCCCTTGATCGACACGAGGTCGGCGAGGTGGGGGTATCGGGGAGCGGTGTTACCGCCAGATCGGCGATGTGGTGTTGATCAAGGGCGGAAGCGAGGGCGGGCGGCAGCGGCGGGGGTGGGCTGAGGCTCCCAGCGGGCGTGCGGCGGGGGTGGGGGAGAATGGGCCTGTGACTTCCCCCCGCGACCTTGTTCTGCTCGGGTCCACTGGCTCGATCGGCACGCAGGCCATCGACATCGTCCGGCGCAACCCGGACCGGTTCCGGGTGGTCGCCGTGGGTGCCGGCGGCGGAAATGTCGAGCTGCTCGCCACCCAGGCCCTGGAGTTGGGCGTCGAGGCGGTCGGGGTGGCCAAGGCGTCCGCCGCGCAGGACCTGCAACTCGCGTTCTACGCCGAGGCGAGCCGGCGCGGGTGGGCCACCGGCGACTTCAAGCTTCCCAAGATCGTGGCCGGCCCGGACGCCATGACCGAGCTGGCCCAGTGGCCGTGCGACGTGGTGCTCAACGGGGTGGTCGGCTCGCTGGGCCTCGCTCCTACGCTGGCCGCGCTGCGCGGTGGTCGTACCCTCGCGCTTGCCAACAAGGAGTCGCTGGTGGCCGGCGGCCCGCTGGTCAAGGCCGCTGTGACGCGGCCGGGGCAGATCGTGCCGGTCGACTCGGAGCATTCGGCGCTGGCCCAGTGTCTGCGCTCCGGTTCGCGCGGCGAGGTGCGGCGGCTGATCGTCACGGCCAGCGGCGGCCCGTTCCGGGGTCGGCGGCGCGACGAGTTGATGCAGGTCACACCCGAGCAGGCGCTCGCGCACCCGACCTGGAACATGGGGCCGGTCGTCACGATCAACTCGGCGACCATGGTCAACAAGGCGCTTGAGGTGATCGAGGCGCACGAGCTGTTCGACGTGCCCTACGCCGACATCGCCGTGATGGTGCACCCGCAGTCGGTGATCCACTCGATGGTCGAGTTCGTCGACGGGTCGACGATCGCCCAGGCCAGCCCACCGGACATGCGGCTGCCGATCGCGCTCGGCATCGGCTGGCCCGACCGGGTGCCCGAGGCCGCCACCGCCGTCGACTGGACGGCCGCGCACACCTGGGAGTTCGCGCCGCTCGACGACGAGGCGTTCCCGGCCGTCGCCCTCGCGAAGGCTTCCGGGGAGACCGGGCGCTGCCGGCCGGCGATCTACAACGCGGCGAACGAGGAGTGCGTGGCCGCGTTCGTGGCGGGCCGACTGCCGTTCCTCGGCATCGTCGACACCCTCGAACGCGTGTTGGAGGAGGCTCCGGACTTCGACGAACCAGGTACCGTCGAGGACGTGCTCGCGGCCGAGTCGTGGGCACGCGCGCACGCGCAGGAGATCATCGCGGGTTCGGTGGAAGGAGCTTGATGTCGTACCTGCTCGGGGTGGTCCTCTTCGCCCTGGCCATTCTCATCTCGGTGAGCTTGCACGAGGCGGGGCACCTGCTGACCGCCAAGGCGTTCGGGATGAAGGTCACCAAGTACTTCGTCGGTTTCGGCCCCACCATCTGGTCGTTCAAGCGGGGTGAGACGGAGTACGGCCTCAAGGGCATTCCGCTCGGCGGCTTCTGCAAGATCGTCGGGATGACGCCGCAGGACGACGACGTCGAGCCGGGCGACGAGTCGCGCGTGATGTGGCGCTACCCGGTCTGGAAGCGGACGATCGTGATGGCCGCCGGGTCGATCACGCACTTCGCGCTGGCCCTGGTCACGATCTGGATCCTCGCCGTCTCCGCCGGCCTGCCCAACCCCGACTTCCCGACCACCGACGCGCAGGCCCGCCAGGAGCCCGCCGTCATCCGGCTCAGTGAGTGCGTGGTGCCGGAAAACTCGCTGCGAGCATGCACGCCCGCCGACGCGGCCAGCCCGGCCGCCCAGGCGCAGTTGAAGAACGGCGACCGGATCACCTCGGTCAACGGCGCCCAGATCAACTCCTACGGTGACCTGCTCACCACGCTGCGCGGGCTCAAGCCGGGCGACACCGCGCAGATCGCGTACGTCCGCGACGGGCAGCCGGGCACCACCAGCACCGTGCTCGCGCAGACCCAGCGTCCGCCGCTGAACGACCCCAACGGTGCCGCCGCGCCGGTGGCCGCGCTCGGCGTCGGGCTCGTCCCCAGCACGCCCACCCGCGTGACGTACGGCCCGGTCGGCGCCTTCGGCGCCACCGCCGACTTCACCGGCGACCTGGCTGTCGGCACCGCCCAGGCGCTCCAGCGCCTCCCGCAGAAGGTCCCTGCCCTGTGGACCGCCCTCACCGGCGGCGAGCGGGACGTCGACACCCCGATCAGCGTGGTCGGCGCCAGCCGACTCGGCGGGGAAGCGGTGGAGAACAACGCCTGGCTGGTCTTCTTCATGCTCTTCGTGTCGCTGAACTTCTTCATCGGCGTGTTCAACCTGCTGCCGCTGCTCCCGGTGGACGGCGGCCACATCGCCATCGCCTGGTTCGAACGGGCCCGCTCCTGGGTCTACGCGCGGATCGGCCGGACCGACCCCGGTCGGGTGGACTACCTCAAACTGATGCCCTTCACGTACGTGGTGATCCTGATCGGTGGCGCGTTCACGCTGCTGACCATCGCTGCGGACGTCGTCAACCCCATCACGCTCTTCTCAAGGTGAGTGCCTGAAGTGACAGCTATCAGTCTCGGTATGCCCGCCGTGCCGCCCCCGCCGCTCGCTCCCCGTCGGGCCAGCCGCCAGATCATGGTCGGTTCGGTTCCGGTCGGTGGTGGTGCGCCGGTCTCCGTGCAGTCGATGACCACGACCCTCACCTCCGACATCAACGCGACCCTTCAGCAGATCGCCGAGCTGACCGCGTCCGGCTGCCAGATCGTCCGGGTGGCGGTGCCGTCCCAGGACGACGTCGAGGCGCTGCCCGCGATCGCCAAGAAGTCGCAGATCCCGGTGATCGCCGACATCCACTTCCAGCCCAAGTACGTCTTCGCCGCGATCGACGCCGGCTGCGCTGCGGTCCGGGTCAACCCGGGCAACATCCGGCAGTTCGACGACAAGGTCAAGGAGATCGCCCGCGCCGCGGGGGCGGCGGGGGTGCCGATCCGGATCGGCGTCAACGCCGGGTCGCTGGACAAGCGCCTGCTGAGCAAGTACGGCAAGGCCACAGCCGAAGCGCTTGTCGAGTCGGCGCTGTGGGAGTGCTCGCTCTTCGAGGAGCACGGCTTCCGCGACATCAAGATCTCGGTCAAGCACAACGACCCGGTCGTGATGATCCGGGCGTACCGGCAGCTCGCCGAGCAGTGCGACTACCCGCTGCACCTCGGCGTCACCGAGGCCGGCCCGGCGTTCCAGGGCACCATCAAGTCGGCGGTCGCCTTCGGCGCGCTGCTGGCCGAGGGGATCGGCGACACGATCCGGGTGTCGCTGTCCGCCCCGCCGGTCGAAGAGATCAAGGTCGGCAACCAGATCCTGGAGTCCCTCGGTCTGCGCGAGCGGGGCCTGGAGATCGTCTCGTGCCCGTCGTGCGGCCGGGCCCAGGTGGACGTCTACAAGCTCGCCGAGGAGGTCACCGCCGGCCTGGAAGGGCTGCCGGTGCCGCTGCGGGTCGCCGTCATGGGCTGCGTGGTGAACGGTCCGGGCGAGGCCCGGGAAGCCGACCTCGGCGTCGCCTCCGGCAACGGCAAGGGCCAGATCTTCGTCAAGGGGCAGGTCGTCAAGACGGTGCCCGAGGCGCAGATCGTGGAGACGCTGATCGAGGAGGCGCTGCGGATCGCCGACGAGATGGGCGCCGAGCTCCCCGAGGAGCTGCGCGGGCTGGTCACCGGCCCGACCGTCACCGTGCACTGATTTTCCATCTGGAAGAGCGGCCGTTCCCCGCGCTGGGGAACGGCCGCTCTGCGTCTGTGACGCTGGCGCGTTGTAGTGCGGTGCTGGCGTGCGTAGTGGTGCCGTGTTGGCGTGCGTTGTGGTGCGGTGCTGGCGTGCGTTGTGGTGCGGTGTTGGCGTCACTCGGATTCGGCGAGGATCGCGTACAGCTTGCGTCGGGTCTCGTCGAGCACCTGGGCGGCCCGCTCGCGCTGGTCGTCGGTGCCGTGCATCATCACCTGGCGCAGGGCGTTCATCGCCTGCGCGCCGGAGTCGCGGATGTCGTGCCAGCTGCTCACCGTGCCCTGGGCGACGTCCGCCCACGGCGGGGTCTGCGCGGCCTCGGCGGCCTCGGCCTGGCCGGCCTCGCTGACAGTGAAGCGCTTTCGCCCCCCACCGGACTCCTCGGTGCTGGCGACGATCACACCCTCGTCCTCGAGTAGCTGAAGCGTGGGGTAGATCGAACCCGGGCTCGGCCGCCACGCACCGCCGGTGCGGGAGTCGATCTCCTGGATCATCTCGTAGCCGTGCATCGGCCGCTCGGTGAGCAGAGCCAGTACGGAGGCTCGGACGTTGGGGCGTCGGCCCCGACCCCGGCCGCGGCCTCGCCCGCCCCAGGGGCCGCCGGATCCGTGCTCGGGGCCATGACCGTGCGGACCGGGCGGGATCGGTGGGAAGCCGAACCCCCGCATCCTCGCCTCGTGCATCGGGTGGTGCTGTCGGTGGAACCTCATCGGGCTCTCCCTTTCGTAGGACTATCGCTGATGCATCAACGATATATCGGCAATGCATCGCCGACAACCCTGCATTTCCCAAACCGTACGTACGTCTTGTTAGGGTGTCGACCATGCGCCTACTTCCCCCACCGGGCCCGGCCCGGGTCCTCACCCTCGGCACCCTGGTCAAGACCGCTGGGCGGAGCCTCTGGCTCGTGGCAAGCGCGCTCTTCCTCACCCGATCGGTCGGCCTGTCGGCGACCCAGGTGGGCATCGGCCTGACCATCTCGGCGCTGGTCGGTGTGCTGGCCAGCACACCGGGCGGCTACCTAGCCGACCGCATCGGCCCACGCGGGGTGCAGGTCGGCGCACTGTTCGCCGGCGGCACGTCGACCATCGGCCTGATCGCCGTCCGGTCGTTCCCCACATTCGTGCTGGTGGGAGCCGCTACGGCGCTCGCCGCTGCAATCGAGCGGGGCGCCCGAGGCGCGCTGATCGCCGGAGCCATCCCGGCCGACCAGCGGGTCCGCACCCGCGCCTACCTGCGGGCCACCACCAACGTCGGGATCTCCGTCGGCGCCGTCCTCGGCGGGTTCGCCATCGCCGCCGACACCCGAACCGGGTACGTCGCGCTGATCCTGACCGCGGCGGCGGCGTCACTGGCCGCGGCGGTGGTCTTCCTCCGACTGCCCGCCGTCGCCCCGGTCGCCGCCCCGGCGCACGGGCCTCGGCTGATTGCCCTACGCGACCGCCCGTTTCTCGCCTTCACCCTGGTCGACGGGCTGATGTCGATGCACTTCAGCCTGCTCACCCTCGCCCTGCCGCTGTGGATCGCCGGGCATACCCGGGCACCCATCTGGATGATCTCCGTGTTGACGCTGGTCAACACCGTGCTGGTGGTGCTCCTTCAGGTACGAGCCACGCGGAGCGCCGCCACCGTGCCCGGAGCCGCCCGCGCCGCCCGTCGAGCGGGCGTGGCCATCGCCCTGGCCTGCGTACTCTTCGCCGCCAGCGGCGCGCTGCCCACCGCCGGCGCGGTGGGCCTCCTCGGCCTCGGGGCAGTCGCGCACGTGACCGGGGAGCTGTGGCACTCCGCCGCAGGCTGGGGGATCTCCTTCGGGCTCGCACCGGCGGACGCCCAAGGGCAGTACCAGGGGGCGTACGGCATGGGCTACGAACTGGGCAAGATGCTCGCACCGGTGGTGGTCACCACCCTCGCGCTCGGCTGGGGCGTACCCGGCTGGCTTGTGCTCGGCGCCCTGTTTCTCCTGCTCGGAGCCCTGGTGCCCCCGGTCGTCCGATGGGCCGGGCGGACCCGGCCCGGCGGAGACGGTGCCGGCCTTGTCACTCGACCGGCGAAGCAGGGTGCCGATCTGGCAGGCTGATAGTCGTGCTGACGGTGCCGGTACGCCAACTGGGGGAATCGGAGCGCCGCGCGGTCGAGCGACTGCTCGACCATGACCCGTTCGCGGGCGCGCAGGTCGCCGAGCGAATCGCCGCGCGTGGGCTCTCCTGGTGGCGGGCCGAAGGCAGAATCCTGGGGTACGGGGCCCGCCGCAACCTCGAATCACTCTGCTGGCTCGGCGGCAACCTGACCCCGGTGCTGGCGAGCGACGCCGCAGTGGCTGCCTTCGCCGACCTGCTCGCGGGCGAGGAACGGCTCTGCTCCTCCATCGTCGGCCGGGCCGATGCCGTACTCGGGCTGTGGGACCGCCTCTCCGACACCTGGGGGCCAGCGCGAGACGTCCGCCCCAATCAGCCGCTGCTGGTCACCGACACGCTGCCACCCGTACCAGCCGATCCGGAGGTACGCCAGGTGCGCTCCGGCGAGGTCGACCGGCTCTTCCCGGCGGCGGTGGCCATGTACACCGAAGAGGTCGGCGTCTCCCCGCTGGCCGAGGACGGCGGACGCAGCTACCGGCGGCGGGTCAACGACCTGGTCCGGACAGGTCGCGCGTACGCCCGCATCATCGACGGCAAAGTTGTGTTCAAAGCCGAGCTGGCCGTGGTGACCAAACGGACGGCGCAGATCCAGGGCGTCTGGGTAGCACCAGAATGGCGGGGCCGCGGCATCGCCACCGCCGCCATGGCAGCCGTGGTCCGCGACGCGCTGCTGCGGGTCGCCCCCACCGTCAGCCTGTACGTCAACGATTTCAACCTGCCGGCCCGCCGCGTCTACGAGCGCTGCGGCTTCCAACCGATTGGCACCCTGGCCACCGTCCTCTTCTGACCGCTGCGGGTTGGCTGCGGGCGGTCCGCGTTACCGACGCGCACCAGCCTGGTGCCACAAGGCGGCCTGTCCCTTCAGATCTTGGACACTTTCCGTTAGCGCAGGACGGAAAGTGTCCAAGATCTGTGAACGAGTGCCGCATGGTGACGCCATCCGCCTCCGCCCTGGGTCCCTGCGCCGCGACATTCCCCAGCGGGGCCGGCTGTTGATGGTTGGCAGTTGGTGGTCGGCGTATCGGTGGTTGGTGGTCGGCCTCGCGGGTCCGACGGTCCGGCGGTCGGACGCAACGGAAAGGCCGCTGGCCGGCACCCCGGGGTTGCGGGTGCCGGCCAGCGGTCGGTGTCCTGCGGTCTTACCGTGCGGTGCTGGTGGTCAGCTGTTCCAGTGCTGGCCAACGAGGTCGGTGGCCTGCTGCTCCCACTGGGCGTAGGCGTCCGGGTAGGCCGACACCTGGACGGTCTGCGCGGCGTCGGTCAGGGGCATGTCCTGCCACCCGTCGACCTGCTTCAAACCCTTGAGGAACGCGGTCGTGGAGTACTCAGGGTTGGTGATCTGCTCCGGGGTGCCCCAACCCGAGCTCGGGCGCTGCTGGAACAGGCCCAGCGAGTCGTGGTCGTTCATGTCGCCGAGGTGGCCCAGGTTCTCCAGCTTCGACTCCTGCAGGCTCGTCGCGATCGAGATCACCGCAGCCCGCTCCGGCAGACCCGCCTTCTTCGTCGCGGCGATAATCGCCTTCACATTCGCGGTCTGCTCATCGTTGAGGCCGATGTGCGACTGGTCGCCCTGCGGCTTCGGCGCCGCCGACTGCACCGCTACGGCGGCGGGCTTGGCGTCCACGGCCGGGGTGGCGGCGTGGGCGGCGATCGGGCCGGCGAAGACACCACCGGCGAAGGCGAGACCAGCAACGGACAGCATGCTCTTACGGAAGATCGTGTTCATGAGGGGTAGCTCCTTCGGGGGTAGGACACCCCGACCACCAAGGGGGGCGGCGGCGGGGTGTGAGCACCTCGTCCGGCGCTGCACAAACAAAGGGAGAAAGTCTTTGGGGGGTGACGCCCATCAGGGCGTCGGGGTCGGCGACCTGCGAGCGGGGGGCTCGTGGCGCCGGGACCCTGTGTAACGACCGGGGGGCCGGGGGTCATTCCGGGTTGGCCCACCCGTCGGCACCCTCATCGAGGCGGTGCCAGGTGGTCGGTCGTGGGGACTGCAACGACCCGGGGGGCCGGGACCATTCCCGAATGGCTCACCTGCCGGCACCCTCATCGTGGCGGTGCCCGTCGGTCGTTCGTGGGGACTGCAACGACCGGAGGGGGTCTGGCATTTCCGACCTCCGCGACCAGCCCTCAGGGGTCCGGGTGGCGGGTCGGTGGTACTGCGATCGTCAGGGTATGTAACGACCTCGGCCCCGCCATGATTCCGGCCCATGAGTGCGCCCGGCCACACCCCAGAAACCCCAGCCAACGGACAAACCACCCAGACAGCACCGGCTGAGCGGCGTCGATTCGCCGCTCACCCGGGTGATCCACTCGGATTCACCGAAGTTGGGGTGTCCCGGACGGGCGGACACCGCGAGTTCATGAAACCCGAGTCGATCACGAATTGGTCGGGCCGCACGGACCGCGCAAACCGGACAAGAAGGCCAGCGTCGGTGGGTTTCGGTGGCAAGCCTGCGGCGTGGCACGCACCGGTTCGGGCTAGAGCGCCCCTGACCCGAGAATCGCTGGCGCGGTGCCCGGTTTGGTCTATCAAGTGGGTGGCGCGAGGGTGGCCGCTGGCTCTGATCCGAGAATCGCGGGCGCGGCATACCGATTTGGTTGATCGAGTGGGTGGCGCGAGGGTGGCCGCCGGGGCGCCGGCTCTGACTCAAGAACCGCTGGCGCGGTGCCGCACGTCTAGCTGATCAACGGGTGGCGCGACGGTGGGTACGGCATCGAGAACGGTGGCCGCCGGGTCCGCTTCAACGGACGGAGTCCCTGCTCACGGCGGGAAAATCGGTTGAGGTGACGGGGTGGTGCCGGCAGGCTGAGGTCTCCGCCACCCACGTCCCGGAGGACTTTCCATGCGCCTGCTCCGTGATCTGTGGGGTACTTCGACCCGTCGTGTGACGATCGTGGCCGTCCTCATCGTGCTGGGCGCCGCGGGGCAGGCGGGCGCGTCGGCGCTGGCCGGTGCGGTGCTGGTGCATCGTTCGGCTGGCTTCTTCGCCGTACTGGCCGCGGCCCTGGTTGCCGTTGTCCTCAGCGACCTCGCGGTGAGTCTGCTGATGGCCGGCCTGACCGCCGACTGGTCAGCGGACGTGCGTCGCCGACTCTGCCGCGTCGCTCTCGGGCAGGACCTGCCCACCCTGGAGACCACTCCGGTGGGCGAGTTGCTGGACCGCATCGACGGGGACGTCTATCAGGTGGCGTCGGCAATTCGTAACCAGGGCACCCGGCTCGCCCAGGGCCTCTGCGTCGGTCTGTTGTCGATGGTCGTGGCGGTGTTCGTGTGGTGGCCGGCGGGGATCGCGATGCTGCTGCTCACTGTGGTGCTCGCGGTCGGCCTGCGCCGGCCCACGGCGCGGATCGGCCCGGCCCGGATGGCCGAGGAGGAGGCGTGGTCCGACCTGGCCGCCGTGATGGAGGAGGCGGTGCACGGCCAGGACGACGTACGCACCAGTCTGGCGCGGCCGTACGTGCTGCGGTTGTACGCGCGGCGGGCCTCCGCCGTGCTGTCCCGTGGCCTGGTGGTCTGGGTGCTGTCCGCCCGGGTGGCGACGGTGGCCACCGCGACGATCCGGGCGGGCATCGGCGCTGTGGTGCTCGGCGGTGCCTGGGCGTTGGCCACCGGCCGGATCGACGCCGCCCGGCTCACCGCCATCTGGTTGCTCGCCCTGGCCTTCGGGGCGACCGCTGAACACGTCAGCCGGATGGTGCCGGAGATCCAGGAGGCGCTCGGCGCGTGGGCGCGGGTGCAGTTGCTCTACAAGGCCCGGCAGGAGCCGGTTGGCGGGGCCAGCCCGAGCGAGGGTGACCTGCGCATTCGGGACTTGACATTCGCGTACGGGGAGAGTGGCCGGGGGGCCGCGCTGCGCGGGCTCAGCCTCACCTTCGCGCGCGGTCGTTCGTACGCGCTGATCGGGCGGACCGGTTCGGGCAAGTCGACCCTGGCGAAGGTGCTCACCCGCGCGGTCGACGTGCCGCCGGGCACTGTCTTCCTTGGCGGCACCGACCTGTGCGACCTCGACGTCGAGCAGTTGCGCCGCTGGGTGGCGTTGGTGCCGCAGCGCACCGAGATCCTGGCCGGCACTCTCGCCGAGAACGTGGCGCTCTTCGACAGGGAGTTGCTCGACGCGGCGGCTCGGGCCCTCGACGAGTTGGGCCTGGCCGGCTGGATCGCCGAGCTGCCGGACGGGTTGACGACCCGGTTGGGGGAGGGCGGGCACGTTCTGTCCGCCGGCCAGGAGCAGTTGGTGGCGTTCGCCCGGATCCTGGTCCGGGAGCCGCACGTGGTGATCCTCGACGAGGCCACCGCGCGGCTGGACCCGGTCACCGAGGCGCGGGTGCAGCGGGCCACCGAACGCCTGCTGCGTGACCGGATCGGCATCGTCATCGCGCACCGACTCTCCTCGGTGCGCCGCTGCGACGAGGTGGTCGTCCTGGCCGACGGCGCGGTGGTCGAGGCCGGTCCGCTGGAGACGTCGACCCGCTTCGCCGAACTCCTGGCGACCAGCCACGCCGCCGCGTACGCCACTGTGGCGCCGGCCGGTCGTGCCGGCGTCGGCACCGACCTGCTGGTCGGCCCCGGCCCGGCCGACGCCTGGCCGAGCGAGCCGCCGCCGGCCCGGATCGAGCCGGTCGGACCGACGGAGCGGACCACAGCGGTCGGGCCGGCGGAGCGGACCACAGCGGTCGGGCCGGCGGAGCAGGTCACAACGGTCGGGCCGGCGGAGCGGGCCACAACGGTCGGGCCGGCGGAGCAGGTCACAACGGTCGGGCCGACCCGGGCCGACCCGCCGCCGCTGCCGCCGGTGCCGCCGGCCCGGACGCTGCGGGAGATCTTCCGACTCTGTACCAACGATCCCCGGTACGGTGCGGCGGCGATCGTGCTGTTCCTCGGTCTCAGCCTGCTCGGGCTGGACGGCCCGGTGCTGCCCTGGCTCTGGGCGGACCTGGTCGACGGGACCGGTAACCCGTACCTGCCGGCGGTGGGGATCGTCGCCGGGTTGCTGATCACCCTGCCGTTGCCGTTCTACACCCACGTCTGGTTCCCGCAGTGGTGGGTGCGGCAGATGCTGCGGATCGGCCTTCGCCTGGTGCACGGCCAGACCGGGCCGCGCCGGGTCAGCTCGCACACCCCCGCTGAGGTGGTGGCGCAGGGTGGGGACACCGAGCGGGTGGTCCAACTCGCCGACAACGTGCTGGACCAGACGGTCGCGCTGGTGCTCGTGGTCGCCATGACGGCGGTCACCGGAAGCGTCGTACCCGGGCTGTTCTTCCTCGGCACGATGGTCGTCTCCGGGCTGGCCGCGACGTTGTTCGGGCCGAAGCTGGAGCGTGCGGCCCGGGCGACGGTGGCGGCGCGGGCCTCCTTCGCCACGGCGCTGGTCTCCGCTCTCTCCGCGGCGCGCACGGTGAAGCTCGCCGGCGCTACCACTGCGGTGCTGCGCCACCTGGCGAGCCTGGACGTGCTGCGTAGCGACAGGCAGCGGCGGGAGATCTCGGTGCAGGTGTGGGCGCGCTCCACACCGTCGATGGCCAGTGGGTTGTTGCCGATCGGCGCGTGGGCGCTCTACCTGAACGGCTCGCTCTCCGCCGGGGCGGTGCTGGTGGCCGTGTCCACCCTGGGCGCGGCCCGCTGGTTCGCCTGGACGACGGCGTCGTTGATCTCGCAGCTGCCCTCGGCGCGGGTCTGGACCCGGCGCACGGCGGCGATGGCCGGGGTGAGCGCGTACTCCGCTGGGGTGCCGGAGGTCGACCTGACCGCCGGGACGGCGCCCGCGCCGACCATGCCGCCCCGGCATCCGCTGCGCCGGCTGGAGCTGCGCCGCTTCGGGGTGGTGCACTCCGACGGCACTGTGGCCGTCCGGGACGTGGACCTGACCGTGCAGCGCGGGCAGTTGGTGCTTGTCGTCGGGCCGGTGGGGTCGGGCAAGTCCTCGTTGCTGCGCGGGCTGGCCGGCATTGTGCACCACACCGGCGAGCTGGCCTGGAACGGTGATCCGGTCACCGAGCCGGAGTTGTTCCTGCGCCCCAACCAGGTCGGCTACGTCGGTCAGTTGCCCCGGGTGCTCTCCGGCACGGTTGCCGACAACATCGCCCTCGGGCACCAGGTGGATGCGGCGGGGGCGGTCAGCACAGCCCAGCTCGACCACGATCTGGCTGCCGCCGGTGGTGGGCTGGGCCTGCTCATCGGGCACAAGGGCACCCGGCTCTCCGGCGGGCAGTTGCAGCGGTTGGCGCTGGCCCGGGCGCTGGCCCCGCGTACCGAACTGCTTGTCGCCGACGACGTGTCGTCGGCGCTGGACGTCACCACCGAGCTGGCGCTGTGGCAGGCGTTGCGGGGCCACGGGGTGACGGTTGTCGGCTCGACAGCGAAACGCGCCGCGTTGGTCCGGGCCGACCACGTGGTGGTGCTGCTCGGCGGCACGGTGGCCGCCCAGGGCACCTGGCAGGACCTGGAGGGCGACTGGTCACACCTGGCCGGTTGACCGACGGTCGGGCGGCCGCTCACGCGGCGGCCGCCCGACCGGTGGGGATCAGGAGGCGCGGGCGTACTGGGCGGGGCCGGAGTACGCGACGCCGAGCTTCGCGGCGGCCCGGCGCGGCCAGTACGGGTCGCGCAGCAACTCCCGGCCCAGCAGCACCAGGTCGGCCTCGCCGCTGGCGACGATCTGCTCGGCGTGCTCGGGCTCGACGATGAGGCCCACCGCGCCGGTCGGTACGCCGGCCTCGCGGCGGATCTGCGCGGCCAGTGGCACCTGGTAGCCCGGGCTGAGCGGGACGCGCTGGTCAGTGCTCACCCCACCGGAGGACGCGTCGACCAGGTCGACGCCGACGCCGGCCAGCTCACCGGCGAGCACCACGCTGTCCTCGATCGTCCAGCCGCCCTCGACCCAGTCGGTGGCGGAGATCCGGGTCAGCACCGGCACGTCCTCGCCGACCGCGGCGCGCACCGCGCGGGCCACCTCCAGGGTGAGCCGCATCCGGGCGGCCCGGTCGCCGCCGTACGCGTCGGTGCGGTGGTTGGTCAGCGGCGAGAGGAACTCGTTGAGCAGGTAACCGTGGGCGGCGTGGATCTCCACGGCGGCGAAGCCGGCGTCCAGCGCGCGAACGGCTCCGGCCGCGAACGCCTCGACCACCCCGGCGATGCCGGCCTCGTCGAGGCTGGTCGGCGTCCGATAGTCGGCGGTGAACGGCTCCGGGCCGGGGGCGACGGGCGTCCAGCCACCCTCGGCGTCCGGCACGCCACCGCGCTGCGGCGCCCACGGCCGGTAGGTGGAGGCCTTGAAGCCGGCGTGCGCGAGCTGCACGGCCGGCACCGCGCCGTGGGCGGCGACGAACGCGGTCACCGGTCGCCAGGCGTCGACGTGCGCACCGGACCAGAGGCCGGTGTCCTGCGGGCTGATCCGGCCCTCGGGGAGTACGGCGGTCGCCTCGGTCAGCACCAGGCCGGCGCCGCCGACCGCGCGGCTGCCGAGGTGGATCAGGTGCCAGTCGGTGGGCAGGCCGTCCGGGCCGGCGGAGTACTGGCACATCGGTGCCATGGCGATCCGGTTGGGCACTGTGACAGCGCGCAGGGCCAGGGGAGTGAACAGGGAGCTCATCGCATCATCCTCTCCGACACGGCGACGGGCCCCCGGGGAGAGGGGCCCGTCGCCGCACTGGTGAATCGGTCAGGCAGGAACGGGGCTGAGCTCGGGCCGGTTGTTGGCTACCGGCTCCGGCTCGGTCAGGTCACGCCGACCGGCGGACTCGTACGCCTCGCGGTCGAGAATGCCCTCGCGGGCGGCGACCACTGTCGGCACCAGCGCCTGACCCGCGACGTTGGTGGCGGTGCGGATCATGTCCAGGATCGGGTCGATGGCCAGCAGCAGGCCGGCGCCGGCCAGCGGCAGGCCCAGCGTGCTGAGGGTCAGGGTGAGCATCACGATCGCGCCGGTCAGGCCGGCGGTGGCAGCCGAGCCGACCACGGAGACGAAGGCGATCAGCAGGTAGTCGCCGATACCGAGGTGCACGCCGAAAACCTGGGCCACGAAGATCGCGGCGAGGGCCGGGTAGATGGCGGCGCAACCGTCCATCTTCGTGGTCGCGCCGAAGGGCACAGCGAACGAGGCGTACTCGCGGGGCACGCCGAGTCGCTCGACGGAGCGCTGGGTCACCGGCATGGTGCCGACCGAGGAGCGGGACACGAAGCCCAGCTGGATCGCCGGCCAGGCGCCGGCGAAGAAGCGCACCGGGTTGAGGCGGCCGGCCAGGATCAGCACCAGCGGGTAGACCACGAACAGCACGATGGCGCAGCCGACGTAGACGGCTGTGGTGAACTTCGCGAGGGGGGCCAGCAGGTCCCAGCCGTACGAGGCGACGGCGTTGCCGATCAGGCCGAGGGTGCCGATCGGGGCGAGCCGGATGACCCACCAGAGCGCCTTCTGGACGATCTCCAGCAGGGAGCGGTTCAGCGCCACGAACGGTTCGGCGGCTTCGCCGACCAGCAGGGCCGCGGCACCGATGACGACGGCGAGGAAGACGATCTGGAGGACGTTGCCCTCGACGAACGCGCCGACCGGGTTGGTGGGCACGATGCCGGTGAGGAAGTCGGTCCACGAGCCGGTGTTCTTCGGCGGTGCCGCGCCACCCAGGTCGAGGGTCACGCCCTTGCCCGGGTTGGTGAGCAGGCCGAGGCCGATGCCGATGCTCACCGCGATCAGCGCGGTGATGCCGAACCACATCAGGGTCTTGACGGCGAGCCGGGCGGCGTTGGCGACGCCGCGCAGGCTGACCACGCTGACCACGATGGCGGTGAAGACCAGCGGCGGCACGGCCAGCTTGAGGAGTTGGACGAAGAGGCTACCGACTGTGTGCAGGGTGCTGGTCAGCCAGCTCAGGTCGTTGCTGCGGGCAAGGAAGCCCAGCGCGACGCCGAGCACGAGGCCGAGCAGGATCTGCACGGAGAAGGGAATTTTGCGCAGGCTGAAGGGCATGAAAATGTATCCAATTGTCCGGTCCGATCGGGGCAGGCGTAGGAACGCGGCTAGCCCGGACAGATGCCACTGGCCTGTAGTCGGAGATCGACATACAGGCGGACAGTGAGGCCCCAGACATTGGTCATCGCTGGCCGACGATACGCCGATTCCCGCTTATCGGAAGGACCGGACGGCGTGAGGCTCCTTACAGAGGGCCAGCGCGGTGGCGGTGCCCAGGCCCCACAGCACCGCGAGGGCGAGGATCAGCCGTTCCAGCAACCCCACCACCGGGCCCCGACCGATCACGAGCATCGCCAGCCCCACAGTGGCACAGAGCGGCAGGGCCAGCACGGCGGCCACCCCGGCCAACCGACGCACCGTCCGGCCGGCCGACCCGGAGACGGCCAGCGTGATCATGGCAAAGACCACCGCCGCGGTCGCCGCGATGCTCGCGCCGCCGTGCACCAGGTCCGCCGTCGTCGCGCGCTCGAACGGCGGCAACGGGCAGCCGCCGGAACAGGTGACCGCCCCGGACACGGCGGTGAACACGGCCCCGGTGGCGAGCAGCGCCGGTGCGGCCGCCCACACCCCGGGAGGCAGCGCCGCGCCGATCAACAGCAACGCGCCGGCAAGCGCCAGGATCCCGATCCGGTACGTCGCGGCGTGGGCGCTGCCGGCGATGCCCGCCTCGCTGACGTACCCGGTGAGCCCTGGACCGGGACCGGCGACCACGGCGAGCGTCACCGCCACCGCACCGGCCAGCGTGCAGCCCGCCGCCGCTGACCCGGCGACCCGGCGGGCGACCTCGCCGCGGGCCCTCGGCACTGTCGGGGCGGCCGGCCGACCCGGCTCAACCACGCCCGTGCGGCGTGCTCCAGCCGGATTCGTCCGGCCCGAGTGGCACGATGCCGCTGGGATTGATCTCCCGGTGCGTGCCGTAGTAGTGCCGCTTGATGTGGTCGAAGTCCACCGTCTCGCCGAAACCCGGCGTCTGGAACAGGTCCCGGGCGTACGCCCAGAGCACCGGCATCTCGGTCAGCTTGTTGCGGTTGCACTTGAAGTGCCCGTGGTACGCGGCGTCGAAGCGGACCAGCGTGGTGAACAGCCGCACGTCCGCCTCTGTGATCGTGTCGCCCATCAGGTAGCGCTGCCCGGCCAGCCGCTCGGAGAGCGTGTCCAGCCGGGCGAAGAGCGCCCGGAACGCCTCGTCGTACGCCTCCTGGGAGGTGGCGAACCCGCAGCGGTAGACGCCGTTGTTGACGTCGGTGTGGATCTCGGCCATCAGCGCGTCCATCTCGGGGCGCAGCGCCTCCGGGTAGAGGTCCGGCGCCCCCGCCCTGTGCAGCGACCGCCACTGTGTGGAGAAGCCGAGGGTGAGCTGCGGATAGTCGTTGGTGACCACCCGTCCGGTCAGTGTGTCGACGAGCGCCGGCACCGTCACCCGGCCGGTGTAGTCCGGGTCGGTGGCCAGGTACGCCTCGGAGAGGAAGCTCACCCCGAGCACCGGGTCGAAGCCATCCGGGTCGAGGGCGAACGCCCAGCCCCGCTCGTCCCGGATCGGGTCGACGGTGCCCAGTGAGATCGCGTCGTCCAGCCCGAGCAGGCCGCGCACGATCCTCGCCCGGTGCGCCCACGGGCAGGCCCGGCACCAGATCAGCCGGTAACGGCCGGCCTCCAGCGGCCAGCGGTCCTGCTCGTCCGGGCCGCCGCCGGGTGGCGAGGTGGAGTCGGCGGTGACCCGACCGGTGAACCGGTTCGGCTGGCGGACGAACGCGCCGCCGCCGCTGGTCTCTGCGCTGAACTGGGCCCGGGCCATGCCGTCAACCTATCCGCTGCGGGCGCGGATATCCTGGCGCCGGCAGCCCTCGTGACCCGGTGGGCGTGCCCCACCCCCGCCGTCTGCACCCCCTAAGGACTCGCGATGACCGTGGCATACCTGGTGGCCGGTGTCCGCACCCCGATCGGCCGGTACGCGGGCGCGCTGGCCGGCGTCCGCCCGGACGACCTGGCCGCGCACGTGATCCGAGAACTGGTCGCCCGCCACCCGTCGGTGGACTGGGCCCGAGTCGACGACGTCGTGCTCGGCTGCGCCAACCAGGCCGGCGAGGACAACCGCAACGTGGCCCGGATGGCGGCGCTGCTGGCCGGGCTGCCCGAGGAGGTGCCGGGCAGCACTGTCAACCGGCTCTGCGGCTCGGGCCTGGACGCGCTCGCGAGCGCCGCCCGGTCCATCGTCGCCGGGGACGCCGAGCTGGTGATCGCCGGCGGGGTGGAGAGCATGAGCCGGGCGCCGTTCGTCATGCCGAAGGCGACGTCGGCGTACTCCCGCTCGGCCGAGGTTTACGACACCACCTTGGGCTGGCGGTTGGTGAACCCGTTGATGCGTGACGGGTGGGGGGTCGACTCGATGCCGGAGACGGCGGAGAACGTGGCAGCCGAGTACGGCGTGAGCCGGTCCGAGCAGGACGCCTTCGCGTACCGGTCGCAGCAGCGTGCGGCGAAGGCGCAGGCCGACGGCCGGTTCGCCGAGGAGATCGTGGCGGTGTCAGTGCCGGCCGGTCGTCGGGAGACCCGGCTGGTCGATGTCGACGAGCACCCTCGTGAGACCACGCTGGCGAAGTTGGCCGCGCTGCCCACCCCGTTCCGCGACGGCGGGACGGTGACCGCCGGCAACTCCTCGGGCGTCAACGACGGCGCTGTGGCGTTGCTGGTGGCCAGTGAGGCGGCGGTCGCCCGGTACGGCCTGACCCCGCTGGCCCGGATCGTCGGCGCGGCGGCGGCCGGTGTGCCGCCGCGGATCATGGGAATCGGCCCGGTGCCGGCCACCCGCAAGCTGCTCGATCGCGTCGGCGTCGAGTTGGGCGCTGTGGACGTGGTGGAGCTGAACGAGGCGTTCGCCGCGCAGTCCGTGGCGGTGTTGCGTGAGCTGGGGCTGCCGGTGGACGCCGACCACGTCAACCCGAACGGTGGGGCCATCGCGCTGGGGCACCCGCTCGGCGCCAGCGGCGCCCGGCTGGCGCTGACCGCCGCCCTGGAGCTACGCCGTCGCGGTGGCCGCCGGGCTCTGGCCACCATGTGCATCGGCGTTGGTCAAGGCATCTCGCTGTTGCTGGAGTCAGCCGCCTAGAGTGGTCCACACCACACGACCCGCGGGTCGACCGGTGCCCACGCGTGCCCGCTGCGCGCCCCGACGCCGGTGCCGTCCCGCGCCGCGGCGATGAACTGGGGAGCACGCTGATGCCGGACGGACTGCCGACCGAGATCGATCTGACCAGGCCGAGCGCGGCCCGGGTGTACGACTACTTTCTGGGTGGAGCGCACAACTTCGAGATCGACAGGCAGTTGGCGGAGCAGATCGCCAGCATGACCCCGAATCTCGCTGCCACCATGCGCTCCGGTCGGGAGTTCCTGCGCCGGGCCGTTCGGGTGCTGCTCGACGCCGGCATCGACCAGTTCCTCGACATCGGCTCCGGAATTCCCACCGTGGGCAACGTGCACGAGGTGGCGCAGGGAGTGAACCCCAAGGCCCGCGTCGTGTACGTCGACATCGACCCGGTGGCGGTCGCGCACAGCCGGGAGCTGCTGGCTGGCAACGAGCTGACCGGTGTCATCCACGCCGACCTGCGTGAGCCAGAGCGGATCCTCGCCGAGACCCGACAGCTCGGGCTGATCGACTTCACTCGTCCGATGGGCATCCTGCTGGCCGGGGTGGTGCACTTCATCCCGGACGCCGACCGACCCGAGGCGATCCTGGCCACCCTGCGGGCCGCCGCCGCGCCGGGCAGCTTCCTTGTCGTCTCCCACTCCACCTTCGAGGACCAGCCGCAGGAGATGCTGGACGCCCAGCGCCTCTCCGCCCGCACCGCCACCGAGATCACCCTGCGCTCCCGCGCCCAGGTCACCGGTTTCTTCGGCGACTGGACCGTCCTGGAACCGGGCGTGGTGCACATGCCGCTCTGGCGCCCGGACTCACCGTCCGACGTGGACGAGCACCCGGAGCGGTTCGGTGCCTTCGGGGGCGTCGCCCGGTACGACCAGCCCGCCGGCTGATCTCGTGGCCGCCGTCCCGGATCCCGCCGGGGTCGATGCCGGCCGGGATCCCGCCGGGGTCGATGCCGGCCGGGATCCCGCCGGGGTCGATGCCGGCCGGGACCCCGCCGGGGTCGATGCCGGCCGGGACCTCGCCGGTTGGGCGGACGCCCAGGGCTACGCCGCCGACTGGGCCCGCGCGGTACGTCGACTCGGTTTCGTGCCGCTCAGCGTGGCCGAGACCGAGCGGCTGCTGCTGGCGCACACGATCCGGCTGGCCCAGGCGGTACGGGCGGAGCCGTTCAGCGCCCACCCGGCCGAGGAGGTCGGGCGGGCGCTGGTGGAGGCGCACCTCACCGAGCCGCAGGCCCTGGAGTGGACGCTGCACGCGCTCGGCGCGACGTTCGGGCGTCGGGTGCTGGGTGACGGTGACCGGCCGGCCGACCTCGCCGACCGGATCGCAGCGGTGCAGGGCGGGCTGGCCGCCGGGTTCGCCCGTGCGCTGCGCGACCGCACGTTCAGCCAGCAGGAGCGGATCGCCCGGTCGGCCTGGCAGGCGCGCGACGAGGTCGAGCAGGCGTTACGCGAGAGCGAGGCACGGTTCCGGGCGGTGTTCACGGGCGCCGCGATCGGGATCGGGATCGCCGGCGTGGACGGTCGGATCATCGACGTCAACCAGGCGTTCGCCGACATGCTGGGCTACTCGATCGAGGAGTTGCGCGGGACCAACGTGGCAGGGTTGGTCCACGCCGACGACGCGGCCGGGATGTGGGAGCTCTACCAGGAGATGATCGAAGGGAAGCACGACGCGGCCCGGGTGGAGAAGCGTTACTACCGCAAGGACGGCACGACGGTCTGGACGGATCTGGCCGTCTCGCTGATCCGACACGATGGCCGGCCGCGATTCACCGTCGCGATGATCGAGGACATCACCGAGCGGTACGAACTCCAGCAGCGGCTGCGCTTCCAGGCCCTGCACGACCCGCTGACCGGGCTGCCCAACCGGACGCTGTTCTTCGAGACGTTGGGTCGGGTGCTCGACACCGCGGACGCCGGGCAGCGCGTCGGGGTGTGCTTCCTCGACCTGGACGGCTTCAAGGCGATCAACGACAGTCTCGGCCACGACCTCGGTGACCGGCTGCTCGTGATGATCGGCCGACGGCTGGCCGCGTGCGTGGCCGACCACGGCCACCTGGTCGCCCGGATGGGGGGCGACGAGTTCGTGATCCTCGTCGACGGAGGGGACGACACCGACGACCCGGTCTCCGTCGCGGAGGCCGCGCTGGCCGCCGTCGCGGCCCCGGTCCACGTCGGTGAGCACCAGTTGGCCGTCTCGGCCAGTGTGGGCATCGTGCAGTGCCCGGCCTCGGAGACCAGCGCGTCCGAGCTGATGAAGGCCGCGGACACCACGCTCTACTGGGCAAAGGCGGCGGGCCGGGGCCGGTGGGCGGTCTACGACCCCGAGCGCGGCGCCCGGGACATCGCCCGCTCGGCGCTGGTCGCCGGGCTGCCGGCCGCCCTGGAGCGGGGCGAGTTCGTGCTGCACTACCAGCCGATCGTGTCGCTGCTGGAGGGCACCATGCTCGCGGTGGAGGCGCTGGTCCGTTGGGAGCATCCGGAGTTGGGCCTGATCGGGCCGGACCGGTTCATCGGCCTGGCCGAGGAGACCGGCCTGATCGTCCGGCTCGGCGAGTGGGTGCTGCGGCGGGCCTGCGAGGACGCCGAACGGTGGTGGCGGGAGTTCCCCGACGCCCGGCTGGTGGTCAGCGTCAACCTGGCCGCCCGGCAGGCCGACGAACCGGCCATCGTGGACACTGTCGCCGACGCGTTGCAGAGCAGCGGGCTGCCCGCGGAACTGCTGCAACTGGAGCTGACCGAGAGCGCCGTGATGGGCAGTGCCGGTGAACCCCTGCGCAGCCTGCACCGGCTCGCCGCACTCGGCGTACGGCTGGCGGTGGACGACTTCGGCACCGGGTACTCCAACCTGGCGTACCTGCGCCGGTTGCCGATCCACTGCCTGAAGCTCGCCGGTCCGTTCGTCGAGGGCATCCGCGCGGACGGGACCGACGTGGCGGCCGACCACCGCGACGAACGGATCGTGGACGCGTTGGTCCGGTTGGCGCACGCCCTGGAGCTGTGGGTCACTGCCGAGGCGGTGGAGACCGGCGTGCAGGCGGAACGGCTGCGGGCGCTGCGCTGCGACACCGGGCAGGGCCGGTACTTCGGTGCGCCCGCCCCGGCCGAGGTGATCACCGCCCGGCTGCGCGGCGGAGCGTTGGCGTGAACGAGCGAACCAGCGGGCACGGCAGCGTGGCGCGAAGCGACGGCACGGAGCGAAGCGGAGTGCTGGCGTGAGTGGAGGACCGTTCCGGTCCGGAGGGTGGCGACGGAGGGTGGCGGCGTGGACCTGACGGACTCGCAGACGGCGGTGACGGTGGTGGCCGGGCTGGCCATCCTGGCCGGGTTGGCCGGCGTGGTGGTGCCCGGTCTGCCGGCGCTGCCGCTGTGCTGGGGCGGCGTGCTGCTCTGGGCGGTCTTCGGCGGCGCCGGCCTGGGTGGTTGGGCGGTGTTCGCCGCCGCCACGGTGGTCGCCGGGGGTGGCGCCGTGATCAAGTACGCGTGGCCGGGCCGGAATTTGAAGCGCACCGGTGTGCCGACGTCCACGCTGCTCGCCGGTGGGGTGCTCGGCATCATCGGGTTCTTCGTGGTGCCGGTCGTCGGACTGGTGCTCGGCTTCGTCGCCGGGGTGTGGGCGGCCGAACGGCTCCGGCTGGGCAGTAACCAGCTCGCGTGGCCCTCGACAGTGCAGGCCCTGAAGGCGGCCGGCCTGTCGATGCTTGTGGAGTTCCTGGCCGGCCTCCTGATCGCGGCCTTCTGGGCAACCGGCCTCCTCCTGACCTGACCCCCCATTCCGGTCGGTGATCAAGAGGTTTGCGTCAAAATTCGGGCCCGGTTTGACGCAAACCTCTTGATCAACACGAGGAGAAGAGGGGGCGCGGGGCACTTTTCGGGTACGGCGGAGTGGCCGTACGTGAGAGAGAGGCGTGCCCCGCGCCACCGGGTCGGGCGGTCCGAGCGCCCGGGATGGGCCCTTGTCGGGCCTGGTCACTGGTCCAGGATGCCGGGCGGGGTGGCCGGTCGGCAACGCAATTAGCCCGACGGCCGAGAGAATCCCACCGACTACGTATTGACCGCCTTGATCGGCCGGGTCGACACTTTGCCCACTCGCACGCGGAACCACCTCAGGGAGGTGTGCAGTGGCCACGACACCCGTGCCGACCGCCGAGCAACCTTTGGACGACGACGCCCGGCGGCTCGCCGAACTCGGCTACAAACAGGAGTTGCGCCGTAAGTGGAGTGGCTTCTCCAACTTCGCCATCTCCTTCTCGATCATCTCGATCCTGGCCGGCTGTTTCACCACCTTCGGTCAGGCGTGGAACAACGGCGGACCGGTCGCCATCTCCTGGGGCTGGCCGCTGATCTCGCTGTTCATCCTGATCATCGGCTTTTGCATGGCGGAGTTGGTGTCGGCGTACCCGACCGCTGGTGGGATCTACTGGTGGGCGGCCACCATGGGCCGCCCGGTGCACGGTTGGTTCACCGGCTGGCTGAACCTGATCGGTCTGGTCGCGGTCACCGCCTCGGTGGACTACGGCTGTGCGACGTTCCTCAACCTCACCCTGTCGGCGCTCTTCGACGGTTGGGCCGGGACGCTGCGGCAGGCGTTCATGCTCTTCGTGATCATCCTGGTGCTGCACGGGCTGATCAACATCTTCGGGCACCGGATCATCGACGTCCTTCAGAACGTCTCGGTCTGGTGGCACGTGGCCGGCGCGGCCGTCGTGGTGGCCATCCTGGTGTTCGTGCCCGACAACCACCAGAGCTTCCAGTTCGTGTTCACCGAGCGGTTCAACAACTCCGGCTTCGGCGACGGGGACATCGGCGGGCTGACGTTCTGGTTCTACGTGTTGCCGCTGGGCTTCCTGCTGACCCAGTACACGATCACCGGCTTCGACGCCTGCGCGCATGTCTCCGAGGAGACCCGGGGCGCCTCCCAGGCAGCGGCCCGGGGACTCTGGCAGTCGATCTTCTACTCGGCTGTCGGCGGCTGGATCCTGCTGCTGGCGTTCCTCTTCGCGGCCACCGACGTCGAGGCGGTCAACGCCGCGGGCGGCTTCTCCGGCGCGATCTTCGAGTCCGCGCTGACCCCGGTCTTCTTCAAGATCGTCATCATCATCTCGACAATCGGCCAGTTCTTCTGCGGCATGAGCTGCGTGACCTCGATGAGCCGGATGGCGTACGCGTTCAGCCGGGACCGTGCCGTACCCGGATGGCGGCTGTGGTCGACTGTCGACCGCAACGGCACCCCGGTCAACGCGATCATCGGCGCCACGGTGGCCGGCCTGGTGCTGACCCTGCCGGCGCTCTACGAGAGCTCCGCCGGTATCCCGATCGCGTTCTACGCGGTCGTCTCCGTCGCGGTGCTCGGGCTCTACCTGTCGTTCCTCATCCCGATCGCACTCCGGCTGCGGATGGGCGACCGGTTCGTCCCCGGGCCGTGGACGCTGGGCCGCAAGTACAAGCTGCTCGGCTGGATCGCGGTGATCGAGATCGCGATCATCGCCGTCTACTTCGTGCTGCCGATCGTGCCCGCCGGGGTGCCCGGCAACGACCTGTTCACCTGGTCGGCGGTGAACTACGCGCCGCTCGCCGTCGGCGGGGTGCTCCTGGTCGTCGCCGTCTGGTGGTACGCCTCGGCCCACAAGTGGTTCACCGGCCCGGTTCGTACCGTCGAAGAGCCCGCTGTGGCGGACGACCCGGCGCCGGCCGACGGCCCGGTCTGATCGGCACCCGGCGGGACGGGCGGTGCTGCCGTCCCGCCGGCCGTCGGCCGCGTTTGCCGCACGTGCCGCCGGGGGCATTGACGGTGATCCGGTTTGCCAGTAGACCTTGGTGATGGAGGCCCGCGAATGAGGAAAGCTCCGCTCACGCTGGAACAACTGCGGGTCGCCGTCGCCGAGGGCGAGATCGACACCGTGGTGCTGGCCCTCGTCGACATGCAGGGCCGGTTGCAGGGCAAGCGGTTCCACGCCCCCTTCTTCCTCGACCAGGTGGTGGCCAACGGCAGCGAGGGCTGCAACTACCTGCTCGCCGTGGACGTCGACATGAACACCGTCGACGGGTACGCGATGTCGAGCTGGGAACGCGGCTACGGCGACTTCGCGATGGTGCCGGACTTCGCCACCCTGCGCCGGGTGCCCTGGCAGCCCGGCTCCGCCCTGCTGCTGGCCGACCTGACCTGGCTCGACGGCTCAGGTGACGTGGTCGCCTCGCCCCGACAGATCCTGCGCCGGCAGCTGGACCGGCTGGCCGAACGCGGGCTGACCGCGTACGCCGGCACCGAGTTGGAGTTCGTGCTGTTCCGCGACTCGTACGAGGACGCCTGGCAGCGCGGCTACCGCGACCTCACCCCGGCCAACCAGTACAACGTCGACTACTCGCTGCTCGGCACCGCCCGGGTGGAGCCGCTGCTGCGCCGCATCCGCGTCGAGATGGCCGGCGCCGGGCTCACCCCGGAGAGCGCCAAGGGCGAGTGCAACCTCGGGCAACACGAGATCGCCTTCCGGTACGACGAGGCGGTGGCCTGCGCCGACCACCACGTCATCTACAAGAACGGCGCCAAGGAGATCGCCGCCCAGGAGGGGATGGCGATCACCTTCATGGCGAAGCCGAATGAGCGGGAGGGCAACTCCTGCCACATCCACTTCTCGCTTCGGGACCAGTCCGGCTCGTCGGCGATGCTCGGCGATGGGCCGGCGCACCTGTCGCAGACCGGGCAGCGGGTGCTCGCCGGGCTGCTGGCCACCATGCGGGAGTTCAGCCTGCTCTTCGCCCCGAACATCAACTCCTACAAGCGCTACCAGCCGGGATCGTTCGCCCCGACCGCGCTGCGCTGGGGTGTCGACAACCGCACCTGCGCCCTGCGGGTGGTCGGGCACGGGCAGGGCATGCGGGTGGAGAACCGGGTGCCCGGCGCTGACGTCAACCCGTACCTGGCGATCGCCGGGCTGGTCGCGGGGGCGCTGCACGGCCTCGACGGCGAGCTGGAGCTGGGTGCGGAGTGCACCGGCAACGCGTACGACGACCCGGAGGCCGAGCGGGTTCCCGGCACCCTGCGCGACGCCCTGGCCCTCTGGGAGGGGTCCACGGCAGCCCGCGAGGCGTTCGGCGACGAGGTGGTGGCCCACTACGCCAACCAGGCGCGAGTCGAGTTGGCCGCCTTCGACGCGGCGGTGACCGACTGGGAGCTGACCCGTGGCTTCGAACGCCTCTGACCCGCGCCCCACCCCCTCTCACCGGGTCGATCATGGACTTGTGGTGGGCGGAAAGTCCCGTGAGGCGGCTTTCGTGGGGCACCACAACTCCATGATCGACCGGGACGGGGAGGGGTGCGACGCGTGACGGTTCTGGTGGATCCCGCTAGCGGGGTGGGGTTTCGGGAGGTCGCGGCGGCCTCTGTGGACGAGGTTGACGCGGCGATCTCTGCCGCTGCCGTGGCATTCGAGACCTGGCGTCAGGTGGGGGCGGGGGACCGGGCGCGGTTGCTGCGGCGGTTCGCCGCGGTGGTCGACGCGCATCTGGACGAGTTGGCAGTGCTGGAGGTGCGCAACTCCGGGCACACCATCGGCAACGCCCGGTGGGAGGCGGGCAACGTCCGCGACGTTCTGGACTACTACGCCGGCGCGCCCGAACGGTTGACCGGGCGGCAGATCCCGGTGCCCGGTGGGTTGGACGTCACCTTCCACGAGCCACTCGGTGTGGTTGGCGTGATCGTGCCCTGGAACTTCCCGATGCCGATCGCCGCCTGGGGGTTCGCCCCGGCGCTTGCTGCTGGGAACACAGTGGTGCTCAAGCCCGCCGAACTGACCCCGCTCACCGCGCTGCGCCTGGCCGAGTTGGCCAGCGAGGCGGGCCTGCCCGACGGTGTCTTCACCGTCATCCCGGGCGAGGGCTCGGTGGTGGGGGAGCGGTTCGTCACCCACCCGGCGGTCCGCAAGATCTGCTTCACCGGCTCCACCGAGGTCGGCACCCGGATCATGGCCGGCTGCGCAGCTCAGGTGAAGCGACTCACACTGGAGTTGGGCGGCAAGAGCGCGAACATCGTGTTCGCCGACGCCGACCTGGAGCGCGCCGCCGCTACCGCGCCGGGCGCGGTCTTCGACAACGCCGGCCAGGACTGCTGCGCACGGTCGCGGATCCTGGTCCAGCGTTCGGTGTACGACAGGTTCCTGGAACTGCTCGAACCAGCGGTACGCGCGGTGCGCGTCGAGGACCCTTCCCGGGACACCGCCGAGATGGGCCCGCTGATCTCCGCCGCCCAACGGGACCGGGCAGCCGGTTACCTCGCCGGGGCGACTGTCGCCTTCACGGGCTCCTGCCCCGACGGCCCCGGGTTCTGGCACGCGCCCACCGTGCTGCTGGCCGACTCGCCGGCCGACCGGCACTGGCGGGAGGAGATCTTCGGCCCGGTGGTCTCGGTGCTGCCGTTCGACGACGAGGCGGACGCGATCCGGCTCGCCAACGACACCGAGTACGGCCTCTCCGGCTCGATCTGGACCCGGGACGTGGGTCGGGCCCTGCGCCTGGCCCGTGCCGTCGACTCGGGCAACCTCAGCGTCAACTCGCACTCCTCGGTGCGCTACTGGACCCCGTTCGGCGGGATGAAGCGCTCCGGGCTCGGCCGCGAGCTGGGCCCGGACGCGCTCCACTCCTTCACGGACGTCAAGAACGTGTTCATCGCGACGGAGGAGTGACGCCAGTGCAGGGTCGGTTGCAGGACCGGGTGGCAGTGGTCACCGGAGCAGGCAGTGGCATCGGGTTGGCCACCGTGAGACGGTTCGCCGCTGAGGGGGCCCGGGTGGTCTGCGTGGACATCGACGCGGCGGCCGGTACGAAGGCCGCCGAGGAGTGCGGCGGCGAGTTCGTGGCCACCGACGTGGCCGACGAGTCGGCGGTACGCGACCTGTTCGACGGGGTGACCGACCGGCACGGCCGGGTGGACATCGCGTTCAACAACGCCGGCATCTCACCGCCCGACGACGACTCGATCCTGGACACCGGCCTGGACGCGTGGGAACGGGTGTTGCGGGTCAACACCACGAGCGTCTACCTGTGCTGCAAGTACGCCATTCCGCACATGCGTCGGCAGGGCAAGGGCTCGATCATCAACACGGCCTCGTTCGTGGCGTTGATGGGTGCGGCCACGTCGCAGATCGCGTACACCGCGAGCAAGGGCGGGGTGTTGGCGATGACCCGGGAGCTGGGTGTGCAGTTCGCCCGTGAGGGCATCCGGGTCAACGCCCTCTGTCCCGGCCCGGTGGCCACACCGTTGCTGCTGGAACTCTTCGCCGCCGACCCGGAGCGGGCCGCCCGCCGGCTGGTGCACGTGCCGATGGGACGCTTCGGGCAACCGGAGGAGATCGCCGCGGCGGTGGCGTTCCTGGCCAGCGACGACGCCTCGTTCATGACCGCCGCGCAGTTCGTGGTCGACGGCGGCATCACAGGCGCCTACGTCACCCCGTTGTGAGCGCGAGGAGTGGGCCGGGTTTGCGCGCCCCACAGTCGCGAACGGTGCCGGCAGTGCGCCGACGCCCACTGATCGGGATCAGCGCGTACGTCGAACCCGCCGACTGGGCGGTCTGGCGGGGTGTGCGGGCCGTGCTGGTGCCGGAGGCGTACTCGCGGGCGGTGGCGGCCGCGGGTGGCCGGGCGGTGGTGCTGCCACCGGACGACGTGGACGCGGATGTGGTGGCCGTCCTCGACGGGTTGCTGTTGGCTGGTGGCGCGGACGTCGGCCCGGGGCGGTACGGCCAACCGCCCGACCCCCGTACCGAGGACCGGCCGGACCGGGACACCGGCGAGTTGACACTGTTGGCCGCCGCGCTCGCCGCCGAGGTGCCGGTGCTGGGCGTGTGTCGGGGAATGCAGTTGCTCGCTGTCGCGTACGGCGGCACGTTGCACCAGCACCTGCCCGACGTGGTGGGTCACGAGGCGCACCGCCCGGCACCAGGGGTGTACGGCGCGCACGCGGTGCGGTTCGCGCCGGGGAGCCTGGCCGCATCGGTGCTGGCCGGGGTCGACCAGGTCAACTCGTACCACCACCAGGCGGTCGCGGATCCGGGCCGGCTCACGGTGACCGGTTGGGCGGGGGACGGGGTGGTCGAGGCGGTGGAGGATCCGGCCCTGCCGTTCGTGCTCGGAGTGCAGTGGCATCCGGAGAACGAGTCTGATCCCGCCCCGATCACGGCGTTGGTGCGGGCCGCCTGCCGGCGGGTGTGACCGGGATCGCCCCCGCCCGCGCACGGCACCGGTGGGAGGATCGGCGCATGGGCAAGGTCTATCCGGAGATCGACCGTCGACTGCGTGACTTCATCGTGGCGCAGCCGCTCTTCTTCGTGGCGACCGCCCCGTCCGGGGTCGAGGGGCACGTCAACGTGTCACCGAAGGGCATGCGGGGCACGTTCGTGATCCTCGGCCCGCACCGGGTGGCCTACCTCGACTATCACGGCAGTGGGGCGGAGACCATCGCCCACCTGCGGGACAACGGTCGGATCACGCTGATGTTCTGTGCCTTCGACGGCCCGCCGAAGATCGTCCGGTTGCATGGTCGGGGCAGCAGCGTCGCGGTAACCGAGGACGCCTTCGCCGATCGGCTCGCCGAGTTTCCCGCACCGCCGGACGTGCACGCCGTCCGGGCGGTCATCACTGTCGAGGTGGAGCGGGTCAGTGATTCCTGCGGATACGCGGTGCCACTGATGGACTTCCGCGCCGAACGCGATCTGTTACTCACCTCACACTCCCGCCGCAGCACCGATGATCTGGTCGTCTACCGGGCCACCAGGAACGCGGCAAGCATCGACGGACTGCCGGTCTTCTGACTCGTCAGGGCGTTCCGGCCACCGCCGTTCGACACCGCCGTCCACCCGCACTGTCCGGTGCCCGACGGCCCAGGCGTACGTAACCAGCGTCCATCGCTCGTGATGCGTTACGTTGCTGGTCCGCTGGGGTACAAGTCGGAGCACGGCGGGTGAAGATCAACGGTCGAGGGGTACGGCCGGAGCGGGAGGCTGCATGAGCTCGGCCCAGGGGGGCGCGGACATCGGGCATGCCGCCCTGTCCGGTCGTGAGACCCCGCCGATGCTGGCGGCCGCATTCGCGGCCGGCGGCGAGATGGGCGAGCGGCTGGCTTCCTTCGACTGGTCCTCCGGCCCGCTGGGTGAGCCCGGTCAGTGGCCCCCGGCGCTCTCCAACGCGGTCGGCATGATGCTCGCCTCCAGCGCGCCGATCGTCATGTTCTGGGGCGACGAGCAGTTGGCCTTCTACAACGACGCCTACCGGCCGACCATCGGCGGCAAACACCCGGACGTGATCGGCCAACCGGCCCGCGCGAACTGGGCGGAGACCTGGGCGGTGCTCGGCCCGCTGCTCGACAGCGTCCGGAGCACCGGTCGCTCCTATCGCGGTGAGGACCACCCCTTCCTGCTGGACCGTTACGGTTTCGTCGAGCAGACCTACTTCAACGTCTCGTACGACCCGATCCGGGGGGACGACGGCTCGGTCAGTGGTGTCTACTGCATCGTCAGCGAGACCACCGGACGGGTGCTCGGCGAGCGTCGACTGCGAGCGTTGTCCGAGCTGGGTGCCGAGCTGAGCGACATCGGCAGCGCCACGGAACTGGGTCGAACGGCGGCCGGGGTGCTCGACCGGCACCGGGCTGACGTGCCGTTCGCCCTGATCTGTCTGGCTGACGACAACGACCAGCTCACAGTGGCCGGCTGCACCGGCACCACCCCGCCCGCCGTCGATGTCGCAGCCCAGTTGTCGGCCCGGCTGACCGCCGATGGCGCGCCCGCCACGATCGAGGCGGCCGCTCTGCTCGACACGTTGCCTGTCGACGCCGCCGACCAGGCGCTCGTGCTGCCACTCACGGCGACCAACGAGACCGTCGGCGCGCTGGTCGTCGGCGTGGCCCGTCAACTGCCGCTCAACGACGACTACCGCGACTTCCTCAGCCTGGTCGCCGCCCAGATCTCCCGGGCGCTCGGCACCCAGCGGGCGTACGAGCAGGAACGGGCCCGCGCCGCCGAGCTGGCCGCGCTGGACCGGGCGAAGACCAACTTCTTCGCCAACGTCAGCCACGAGTTCCGCACCCCGCTGACCCTGGTGCTCGGCCCACTGGAGGACATGCTCGCCGACCCGGAGCTGCCCGCCACCGAAACCGACCGGCTCACCATGATGCACCGCAACGCGCTGCGCCTGCTCAAGCTCGTCAACACAGTGCTGGACTTCTCCCGACTGGAGTCCGGTCGGCTCGCCGCCCGCTACCAGCCCACCGACCTCGCCGGTTACACCGCCCGGCTGGCCAGCACCTTCCGCTCGGCCACCGAACGGGCCGGGTTGCGACTGGTGGTGGACTGTCCGCCGCTGCCGACGCCGGTCTTCGTCGACCGGGACATGTGGGAGAAGATCGTCCTCAACCTGGTGTCGAACGCTGTCAAGTTCACCTTCGACGGCGAGATCCGGGTGCGGATCCGGGCCGTTGATGGCGCGGCCCGCCTGGAGGTGACGGACACCGGCCTCGGCATCGTGCCGGACGAACTGCCGCACGTCTTCGAAAGGTTCCACCGGGTCCCCGGGGTGCGGGCACGCACCCACGAAGGCACCGGCATCGGCCTCGCGCTGGTCCGGGAACTGGTCGAGATGCACCGCGGCGAGGTCGGGTTGACCAGCCAGGTCGACGTGGGCAGCGCCTTCACCGTGACCATTCCGTTCGGGTCGGCGCACCTGCCGGCGGACCGGGTGGCGGCGTTCGACCCACTGCCAATTGGTGAGCCCGAGCAGGCCCGGCTCTTCGTGGCGGAGACCGCGCTGTGGGCAGGTGTCACGTCGACACCCGAGCTCGACCGACAGCGGACGAACGGCACCTCGGCTGGCCGGATCCTTGTCGTCGACGACAACGCCGACCTGCAGGAGCACGTCAGTCGCCTGCTCTCCCCGACCTGGGACGTCGTCACCGCGAACGACGGGCTCGACGCCCTGCCACTGGCCCGCGAGGGTGGGTTCGACCTGGTGCTCACCGACGTGATGATGCCCCGGCTGGACGGGTTCGGGCTGGTGAGCGCGCTGCGCTCGGACCCGCGTACCCGGCATGTGCCGATCGTGTTGCTCTCCGCCCGCGCCGGCTCCGCGGAGGCGGTCGCCGGTCTCGCCGTCGGCGCCGACGACTACCTCACCAAGCCGTTCTCCGCGCAGGAGTTGATCGCCCGGGTCCGGGCCAACGTCGAGCTGGGCCAGTTGCGCGGGCAGATCATCCGCCGGCTCCGGGCGCTGGCCGACGCGGCGGTGGCGGTGAACACCGCCAGGTCCACCGCCGATGTGCTCCAGGTCGCCGCCCGGCACGCGTTGAGCCTCGCCGAGGCGGTTCGGGTGGTGGTCACCGCGGCCGAGGCGCGCTTCGAGGCGGACGGCGGCGGCACCACCGCCGCCGATCCGTCCTTCGTGGCCGAACTGACCGGCACGACCGGCAAGCAGCTCGGTGAGCTGCAGGTCTGGCGGGCAGCCGGCGACGAGGCGCAGGCCGACGACGCCGCGTTGACCCAACTTGCCCGACTCGTCGGGGTGCGACTGGAGAACGCCCAGCTCTACGAAGCCGAACACCGCATCGCCACCACGCTGCAGCACAGCCTGCTACCCAGGTCGCTGCCCCAACTGCCCGGCGCGGTGGTGGCCAGCCGTTACCTGCCCGGCAGCGCCGACGTCGAGGTCGGCGGCGACTGGTACGACGCGGTCGCCCTGAACGGCGACGAGTTGGTGCTGGTCATCGGCGACGTGGTCGGTAAGGGCGTCCGGGCCGCCGCGGCGATGGGGCAACTGCGCAACGCGCTGCGGGCGTACGTGCTGGAGGGCTTCGATCCGGGTGAGTCGCTGACCCGGCTCAACCGGCTGGTCGGCTCCACCGAGGGCCGCTCCTTCGCGACTGTGGTCTGTCTGCTGTTCAACCCGGGCACCGGTCGACTGCGGTACGCGAGCGCTGGTCACCCGTCCCCACTGTTGATCACCGGAGGCGACGTGGCGTTCCTGCATGACCGGGCGCTCGGTCCACCGGTCGGCGCCCTCCCCAACGCGACGTACGAGTCGGTCGAGGGCGAGTTGCCGGCCGGCACCCGACTGCTGCTCTACACCGACGGGCTGGTCGAGGACCGCCAGCTCGGCATCGACGCCGCACTGGCCCAGCTGCGCATCGACGCGGCCACCCCCAGTGAGCACGTGGTGGACCTGATCGACGCGGTGGTCGAGCGGGTCACCGGCCGGCCGCGCCGCGACGACGTGGCGGTTCTCGCCCTGGAGGCGGCGGAGCTGAACCGCTTCGCGCTGCGGCTCCCGGCGGACCCGACCCGGCTCAGTGTGCTCCGAAAGCGGCTGGAGGACTTCCTGGTCGCGCACTCCGTCGGCGAGACCGACCTGTTCGACCTGACCGTCGCCGTCTCCGAGGCCGCCGCGAACGCCATCGAGCACCCGGTCCACCCCGCCGAGGCCATGATCAGTGTGGAGGTGGCCATCGAGGATCGGACGGTGACGGCCACTGTGCGCGACAGCGGGCATTGGCGGGAGTCGACCGGCTCCGGCTTCCGGGGCCGCGGTCTGGCCCTGATCAGAGCGCTGGGCGACCTGTCGGTACGGCGTACCGCCGAAGGCACCGAGGTGACGCTGCGTCGGCAGTTGCAGGACTGACCGCGCGCCCGGCGGCGGTCGGGAGTCTAGGCCGGGTCGAGCCAGCCCTGTTCGCCGAGGCCGGAGATCTCCAGCACCCGACGGACCTGTCGGGACGGGCGAACGGTGAGCCGCCCCGGAAACTGCTGGGCGAGCCGGACCAGGGCGTGGATGGCGGCCGAGTCGAAGAAGGTGACAGCGCTCAGGTCGAGAGTGATCTTGCCGGCGGGCTCGCGCAGCGCCGTCTGGAGCATCGTGTCCGCTGTCGCCATGTCGACCTCGCCGGCCACCACGACGTGGAGGTGGTCACCGTCGATCTCGGCGCTGGCGGAGAAGACGGGCGGCGCTCCCCCTTGATCCACGCTGACACCATGGCACAGCCACCCTGGCAGGGCAACAACCTCCACCGGGCGGCCGTGGCGCGGGTCACCAGCGGCTCCGGCGATAGGCTTGCGGCATGACCGTCCGCCCGCCGCTGACACCAGGCACGCTCTCCCCGATGCGACCGGTGCCATCCCAGATCGCCCGACCCGAGTACGTGGGCAAGACGCGTCCGCGGGAGTGGCGTGGCTCGCATGTTCAGACGCCGGAAACCATCGAGAAGATGCGGATCGCCAGCCGGCTCGCCGCCCAGGCGACCCAGCTCGCCGGCGAACACTGCAAGCCCGGCGTGACCACCGACGAGATCGACAAGGTGGTGCACGAGTTTCTCTGCGACCATGGCGCGTACCCGTCGACACTGGGCTACAAGGGCTTCCCGAAGTCCTGCTGCACCAGCCTCAACGAGGTCATCTGCCATGGCATCCCGGACACCACGGTCCTGACCGACGGCGACATCATCAACGTCGACGTGACCGCCTACATCGGTGGGGTGCACGGTGACACCGACGCCACCTTCTGCGTCGGCGAGGTCAGCGAAGAGGCCCGGCTGCTGGTCGAGCGGACCCACGAGGCGATGATGCGCGGCATCCGCGCCGTCGCCCCGGGACGCCAGATCAACGTGGTGGGCCGCGTCATCGAGTCGTACGCCAAGCGGTTCGGCTACGGCGTGGTCCGCGACTTCACCGGCCACGGCATCGGCGAGGCCTTCCACAGCGGCCTCTACGTGCCGCACTACGACAGCCCGCGCCCCACGGACATCATGGAGCCCGGCATGACGTTCACCATCGAGCCGATGATCACCCTCGGCACCTACCAGTACGACATGTGGGACGACGGGTGGACAGTGGTCACCAAGGACCGGAAGTGGACGGCGCAGTTCGAACACACCATCGTGGTGACCGACGACGGCCACGAGATCCTGACCCTGCCGTGAGCGCGAGGAACGCAGCGAAGCGGAGTCCCGCAGTCGCGAACGAAGGGCAGGCACCGTGACCGACACCCCAGCGGCGCTGCGCGAGGCGCACCACGCGGACGTCTCCGGCGGCTGGCTGCGCCCGGCCGTCTTCGGCGCGATGGACGGCCTGGTCACCAACATCGCCCTGATCGCCGGTGTCGGCGGCGGCGGGGTGTCGCCCCGCAGCATCGTGCTCACCGGCAGCGCCGGCCTTGTCGCCGGTGCGATCTCCATGGGCCTCGGCGAGTACACGAGCGTGCGCTCCGCCAACGAGCAGGTTGCCGCCGAGGTGGCCAAGGAACGCCGGGAACTGGAACGGCACCCCGAGGCGGAGGCCCGGGAGCTGGCCGACGCGTGGGTGGCCAGGGGCCTGCCCCGGGACCTCGCCACCCAGGTCGCCGAGGCGGTGCGGCGCGACCCGGAGGAGGCGCTGCGGGTACACGTCCGCGAGGAGTTGGGCGTCGACCCCGACGACCAGCCCAGCCCATGGGCCGCGGCGATCTCGTCGTTCCTGTTCTTCTCGCTCGGCGCGCTGGTCCCGCTGCTGCCGTACCTGCTCGGCACCACCGAACTGTGGCTGGCGCTCGCCGTCGGCGGGCTCGGGCTGTTCGTCGCCGGTGCCGTGGTGGCCCGATTCACCCACCGTCCCTGGTGGACCAGTGGGCTGCGCCAACTGCTACTGGGCGCGGCGGCGGCCGGCGCCACCTACCTGATCGGCTCGCTGATCGGCGTACCGGGCGGGCTGTGACGCGCCTCAGGTGCTGAGCAGCTCGTCGATCGTGCCGTCGACGGCGCGACCACGGGCGGCCAACTCCTCGGCCTGCCGGGCCAGCACCACACCCACCTCGGTCATGTCCGCCCCGGCCAACCCGGTGCGCCGCACCGCGTCCCCCGGGTCACGGAAGTAGGTGCGACTCAGCAGACCGGTCACCGTGGCCGCCGCCAGCCGGGCCTCACCGAGCATCAGCAGAGCCTGATCGGTCTCGTACCACTCGGCCAGCCGGGCCGCCCGGGAGTGCGCCGCGCTGCCCCGGTACCACGCCTGGCGGGCCGCGGTGCTGAACTCCGCCGGCCGGGCTCGCGCCAGCCGGCCGAGGTGCTCGTCGCGCAGCGTCCGCAACCAGCCCGTCGGATCGTGCAACGCCTGCGTGGTGACGTACCGGTCGGCGGTCAGCGGCCAGAGCGGGGAGAGCACCCGGGCCTGGGCCAGGTAGTCCTCGGCGGAGGCCACTGTCAGATCGACGAGAACCCCGTCCACCCGCCGGGTCGCCGGTGACGGGCCGGACCCGGGTCGATAGGTGACCACCAGCATTCCGGCCTCGCGGTCTCCGCCGCCGTCGTCGTCCCCGTGCGCCAGAGGCCCGTGCACCGCGATCGCCAGCGCATCGGCCGGGAACCGGCGTCGGACCGCCTCGGCGACCCGCTCCGCGACCGTCCACCGTCGATCGTCGAGGCCCCTGTCGACGCCGGCCTGCTCACTCATCGGACCAGCTCTGTTCGCGGCTGCGGGGCTCGTAACCCCGGCTCACTCCTCGCGCTCACGGGACCACCTCGCCTTGGCTACCGAGCGTCAGCCTAGCCAGCCGACGGCGGAGCTTCGGGCGCGCCGCGCCCGGTCGGGGCCAGCCGGAAAATGTGGATCTCCCGGCCACCGGCCCGCTGCACGTACGTGTGGTACGCGGGCCACGCGGTGACCAGAAGCTGCCACAACCGGTCCCGTTCGACGCCGGAGGCCCGCTCGGCCCGCACCGCGACCCGCCGGCCCTTCACGTCCACCTCGGCGGCCGGGTCGGCGAGCAGGTTCATCGCCCAGCCGGGGTGGTGGGTCTGCCCCCAGTTGGAGCCGATCACCACGTACGCGTCGCCGTCGGGCACGTAGAGCAGCGGATTGCTGCGGGGCTTGCCGGAGCGGCGGCCCGTTGTGGTGATCAGCAGGGAGGGGAGCAGGCCGAGCGCGACCACCCGGCCCCGGGTGAGTCGACCAACCATCCGATCGGCCGGAACCAGCAGGCGCGCTGTGGCGCCGAACCAGCGATGATGACCGACTCGACGGACGACATTCCTGAGCACTGACACGCCGGTCAGTCTGCCGGCTGCCCGGCCCCGGCGGCACCCCCGCGCGGTCCAGTTTCGGTCGCCCCGCGGATCGGTCAGTCCAGCCGCCGTTCGATCGGCAGTCGGGCCCGGGTGAACAGGCCCGCCCCGAGCATCGCCACCACCGGCACCAGCACCAGGACCCCGAGCGCGGGCCAGGGCACCAGAAACGGGTACGGATCGGTTACCGGCCAGTCACTGGCGTACTGCCGGTTCACCGAGACCAGCACGATCGCGGCGGTGCCGAGGCCGGCCACGATGCCGAGCACCGAACCGAGACCGGCGATCACCCCGGCCTGGCAGATCGCCAGCAGCCGGCGTACCGCTGGGGCCGCGCCGACGGCCGCGAGGGTGGTCAGTTCGGCTCGTCCCTCGGCGGCGGCGAGCGCGGTCGCGACCCCGGCCGCCCCCACCGTGATCAGCCCGGCCGCCGCCGCGAGCAGCAGGAGCAGCGGTGAGACGTCGCGCGGCGGGCCGCCGGTCTCCACGCTCAGCGAGAGCGTCCCGAAGGGCCGCAGGGCGGCGGCGAACCGTGCCTGTTGCTCCTCGTCGGGCGGGGTCGTGGTGCCGATCACCCAGCCGGTCGGGGACCAGCTCAGGCCGAGTTGTCGGGCCGCGGTGGTGGACAGCATCAGGCGGGACTGGCCGGTCGCCCCGGGCAGCGCGTACCCGGGAAGGTCAAGAACGGTCTCCCGGTCCGGGGCGGCCTCCCTCTCGCGGACCCGGACGGTCACCAGGCCGTCGTGCAGGTAGCGCGGGTCGGTCACCACCACGCCGCCGGCCCGCAGCACCGCTGTGGCGGCGGCGGTCGCGGCCGGGTCCGCGCCGGTGAGCAGGGGGAGCGCCGTCCCGTCGTCGACTCCGGGCTCGACGTAGCCGCCGAAGTAGTCCGTCTCGCGGGTCTGGCAGCGGGGATCCGCGCGGGCCTGCTGGCGGTGCGCCTCGGGGAGTTGAACACCCGGCTGCCAGGGGCAAGCCCGGGTCGGCGGGAGCACTGGCGCGATGTCGCAGTAGCCGGTGCGTTCCGTCCCGCAGCTCGGTGTCTGCACCGGGGCGACCGCGCCGACCCCGAGCTGATTCCGGGCCGCGTCGGTGATCTGGGCCAGCGTGGGCTGCCCGGTCGTTCCGACCGGGTAGACCAGTACGTGGCCGGTCGGCAGCGCCGGTCGGTAGGCGCGAGCTTCCCGGGCGCCGTCGCTGGCCAGGTATCCGCCGAGGGCGACACTGCTGGCGACGGCGGCCATCACCGCGCAGATGGCCGGTGCCGCGGCGGCCCGGTTGCGGCTGGCATCGCGCAGCGCGATCCGTGGTGCCAGCGGCAACACCCGGCCGAGGCGGGCGAGCGCCCCGAGCAGCGTGGGTGTGCAGCAGACCAGGCCCAACTCGCCGAGGATCAGCCCGGTGAGGATCACCGCCGGGGAGGTCTGGGTGGCCCCGAACGCCGCCAGCCCCGCCCCGCCGACCACCAGCGCCAGTCCGAGGGCCAACCACCGCCCCGGGGATTTCGCCGGGGTGCGTCGTCCGGCGAGCCCGGCGCTGACGTCCTGCCGGGCGGCGGTCCACGCCGGTGCCAGCGCCGCGAGCACCCCGGCCAGCACCGCGACGCCACCGAGCAGGACCAGCGCGCTCGGCCAGCAGCGGTAGCCGCCGAAGCGGGCGCTGAAGACGTACTGCTCCATCAGCGGGCGACCGGCGAACGCCGCGCCGACGCCGACCAGCAGGCCGGCGGCGGCCCCCAGCACACCCAGCACCACACCGTCGGCCAGTACGACCCGGCGAAGCTGGGCGGCGTCCCCGCCCGCCACCGCTACCAGCGCCAGGTCCCGTCGACGGCGACGGACGCCGACGGCGAAGGCCGGCCCGACCAGCAGGACGACCTCCAGCAGCCCGAGGCCGGCGATCAGGACGCCGGTGCTCAGGTCGTTGGGGTTGTCTCCCATGATCGAACCGAGCCACGTCCGGTCCGCTCCGGGCGCCGAGCCGGTCGGGTGTCGCGCGGTGACCACCACCCCGCTGTCGTTGAGCCGGGACACCAGCGCAGCGTCGACGGTGCCCGGCACGTCCGCCAGCCAGACACCGTCCGGGTCCGGCCCCGGACCGGTCGACGGCACGGCACCCGGATGCAGCGCCACCACCGGTCCGAGGTCGTCGGGAAACTCGACCACCCCCACCACCGTGTACGCCCTGCTCCCGTCGGCGGCGGCCACGGCGCGGCCGAGGCGCAGGTCCAGGCGGCGCAGCGCCACCGGGCTGACCGCGACCTCACCGGGCTGTTGCGGTGCCCGGCCGGCCCTGAACCGCACCAGCCCGCGGGCCAACGGATCGGTGAGGTCCAGCACCCGACCGTCCACTACCTCGTCGCGGTGCGGGCCGCGCAGTGTCAGCGGAACGCGCTGACGCACCTCGGTGACCCGGCTGCCCGGCCCGAGCAGTGCGGTCAGCCGTGCCGCGGTGACCTTCGCGGGGAACTCGCCGTCGCGGGTGTACCAGCCCTCACCCCACTCGTCCTGCCCCACCGGGGCGTTCGCGATCCACTGCAACTGCGCGTCGGCCACCCCGAGCCGGCGGTCGACGCGTTCCTCCGGGGTCAGCTCGGCCATGTCGTAGCTCGCCGCCAGGAAGGCCAGCGCCGCCACCGGCATGGCGATCATCGCGAGCACCAGGGCGGTCCGCCGTCGGGCTCGGCGTGACTCCCGTCGGGCGATCCGCAGCGCCGCCCGCCAGGAGCCGGTCAGCTCGGCGAACCGCCGCCGGCCGACCGGGGCGGGCGGTGGGACCAGCCGCGGCGACGCGGTGTCGGCCCGGCCGAGGGCCCGCGTCGGGCGGCGGATGGTCACCGGTCGCTGCCGGACAGCAGTTGCTCGACACTGCCCAGCGGTGCCGTCGTGTCGACGAGGACGCCGTCGCGGAGGAACACCACCCGGTCGGCCCAGCCGGCGTGCCGCGCCTCGTGGGTGACCAGCACTCCGGCGGCGCCCGCGTCGATCCGGCGGCGCAGCAGGTGCAGCACCGCCTCACCGGTCTGGGAGTCCAGCGCCCCGGTGGGCTCGTCGGCGAGGACCAGCCGGCGTTCGCCCACCAGCGCGCGGGCGATGGCCACCCGCTGCTGCTGCCCGCCGGAGAGTTGGTCCGGGAAACGGTCGCCCAACGCGGGTAGCCCCACCTCGGTGAGCGCGGCCATGGCCAGTGCGCGGGCCCGACGTCCGCTGGTCCCGTCGAGTTCCAACGGGAGCGCCACGTTCTCCAGTGCGCTCAGACTGCCCAGCAGGTTGAGCTGCTGGAAGATGTAGCCGATCCGACGGCGGCGCAGCTGGGCCAGCCCGCGGCGGTCCAGCGCCCCCAGCGGCTGCCCCTCGACCCGGACCTCGCCGCCGGTCGGACGGTCCAACCCACCGGCGAGAGCCAGCAGCGTCGATTTGCCGGAGCCGGACGGCCCCATCACGGCGACCAGCTCGCCGGGCCGGACGACCAGGCTGACGCCGCGCAGCGCGTGCACCGCCGCCGGCCCGACGCCATGGGTGCGGTGGACGGCGCGTAGGTCCAGCACCGCGTCGTCCGATCCGCTCACCGTCTTGCCTCCTCGCCGGCCCATCGAGCCGCGTCCCGCGCGTCGGGGTCATCGGGTCGGGAAGCGGGAGGCGCCGGGCCGCTGGGTTGATGCCGGACCAGACTGGTCTCGCAGTGGTCCAGCCAGCGCACCTCGGCCTCGGCCTGGAACACCATCGAGTCCAGTACGAGGCGCCAGGGAAGGTCCTCCGGCCGGTTGCTGCCGTACTTCAACCGGGTCAACTCCTGAAGGGCCCGCATCGTCGCGCTGCGTTGGGCCTGCACCACCGACCGGACGTCGACCCCGGGGGTGGTCAGCGCCAGCGCCAGCTTGATCGCCAGCTCGTCACGGGGGCGGTCGGTACGGCTGATCGGGGTGGCGAACCACAGCGCCAGGTCCGCCCGGCCGGCGTCGGTGATCTCGTACGGGCGCTGCCCGGCCTCGCTCTCCGGCAACGGGCGCACCAGACCGTCCCGTTCCAGCCGGGACAGCGTGGTGTAGACCTGCCCGATGTTCAGTGGCCAGGTCGAGCCGGTCGACTCCTCGAACGCGGCGCGCAGCTGGTAGCCGTACATCTGGCCGCGTTCGAGCAGGGCGAGCAACCCGTGACGGATGGACATGGAAACGGAGTATGCATACCTGGTATGCGTACCGCAACCGGAGTGGACCGGCTCAGGTCGGTCGACCGGGAAACGGGACGGTCAGCGGGGTCAGCCCCGCAGTCTTCCGCCACCGGGTGGCCCGCACCGCGTACTCGACCAGGGCGGCAAGCGCCTGGTCCCGTTCGGCGCCGGTGGTGGACGCCAGGGCGGCCCGCCAGTGCGCGGCCGTGCGCTCCTCCACCTCGACGGCGAGCCGCAGGGCGCTGGCCCGGTCGGTGACCGGGAACGGCAGGGCGTACCCGGCGCGGTCCGGCGGGACGACGCCGCCGGCAGTGGTGAGCTGTACCACCAGCGCGTCGCGCCGGCGCCGATGCGCGGCCTCCGCCTGGCGTGCCGCGTCCCGTGCCGCTCCGCTGAGCCGGACACCGATCCGTCCGTAGGCGTAGATGGCCGCGTACTCGGCGGACAGGGCGGAGGCGAGTGCCTCCCCGGCGGACGGCTGCCTCACTTCAGTGCCTCCTGATGAGTCGCCCGGGCGGCGACGATCGACCCGAGCAGTGCCGCCCGCTCCGCTGGCGCTGCGGCGCAGGCGGCGGCGGCGGACTGCTGGGCGGTCTTCTCCAGAGCCCGCAGGGCGGTGCGCGCGCCGTTCGGATCGGCGGCCGGTGCGGTGGTCGGGGCGGCGGGGGCCGCCGACGGCACTGTCACCCCGATCACCCGGGCCAGCTCGGCGGCGTGCGCGGTGTGCGTCTCGGCGATCGGGTTGAGCCGGTCGGCGAGCTCGGGATGGGCGGTCGCGTTCGCCCGGTACGCGGCGGCCAGCGCGAGTGACTCGTCCACCATCGGCCGCAGCGGGTCGGGCGGCGGGGCTGGTTGGTCGTCGCGGTCGAAAAGATCACAGCCGGTCAGCGGCGTCACGGTGCCGCCGAGCACCAGCAGCGCCCCGACCCCCAGGAGCTTTCGCCGAGAATGTCCGGATGCTTGGTCGCGCTGTGTCGTTCTGCCGATCCCCACCGGCCAAGTCAACACCATCCGTGCCGGTCCGGGGGTCACCGGCGTCGGTGCGCCGCCCGGTCCGCCGCCGGGCAGGCGCGTTACGCTCTGCGCAACCACCGGCGTGTCCACTCCGGTGGCGTGCCGGCATGGCGGGACCACGGGTCCCCGTCGACCAGGGAAAGGGTGCGGAGATGACGCAGCGTGGCCGTGCCACCAGGCCGACGGGTCGACCCCGCGGTGCGGCGGGCCCCCGCGGCGGTGACCTAGCCGCCCGACGGGACCGACTGCGGGCCGTAATCGAGCCGGTGGTCAACGACGCCGGCTACGACCTGGAGGACCTGTCGGTTTCCCGGGCCGGCCGACGGCACGTGGTGCGGGTGATGGTGGACACCGACGGCGGGATCGACCTGGACGCCGTCGCTGACGTCTCCCGCGCGGTCTCGGCGGCGCTGGACGCCGCGGAGGAGACCGGTGGCGACATCGTCGCCGGCGAGTACCAGTTGGAAGTCAGCTCGCCCGGCGTCGACCGACCGCTCACCCTGCCCCGTCACTGGCGGCGCAACGTGGGTCGACTGGTCAAGGTGACCGCCCGGGGGGCGGCCGCGCTGCCCGGTCAGCGGGGCGAGCAGCCCGCCGGTGACCGTCAGCTGACCGGCCGGGTGGTCGCGGCCGACGACGAGGGCGTGCACCTGGAGACCGACGACGGCCGCGCCGCCTGGGCGTACGCCCAGCTGGGCCCGGGCCGCGTGCAGGTCGAGTTCACCCGGCTCGCCGAGCTCGGTGAGCCGGACGACGCGGACGATTCCGACGAGTTCGACGATTCAGACGACATCGACGACGAAGATGATGTGGAGGACGAGGAGAGGTGAACATCGACCTCGCGGCGCTGCGCGCACTCGAGCGCGAGCGGGAGATCCCGTTCGACACGATTCTCGCGGCGATCGAGACCGCGTTGCTGACCGCCTACCGGCACACCGACGGGGCCGAGCCGCACGCCCGGGTGGAGATCGACCGTAGGTCGGGCGCCGCCCTGGTGTACGCGCAGGAGATGGATGCCGACGGCAGCCTGGTGCGGGAGTGGGACGACACCCCGCACGACTTCGGCCGGATCGCCGCCATGACCGCCAAGCAGGTGATCCTCCAGCGGTTGCGGGAGGCCACCGACGAGGTGCACTTCGGTGAGTACGTCGGCCGCGAGGGTGACCTTGTCACTGGCGTGGTGCAGGCGCACGAGACGCGTACCGAGAAGGGCATCGTCAGCGTCGACCTGGGCAAGCTGGAGGGCGTGCTGCCGCAGTCCGAGCAGGTGCCCGGCGAGCGGTACGCGCACGGCGAGCGAGTCCGCTGCGTCGTGGTGCACGTGGCCAAGGGCATGCGCGGGCCGCAGATCACCCTGTCCCGGTCGCACCCGGCTCTGGTCAAGAAGCTCTTCGCGCTGGAGGTGCCAGAGATCGCCGACGGCACCGTCGAGATCGGAGCGATCGCCCGTGAGGCGGGCCATCGCACGAAGATCGCCGTCCGCTCCACCACTCCCGGCGTGAACGCCAAGGGCGCCTGCATCGGCCCGATGGGTCAGCGGGTGCGAGCCGTGATGAGCGAACTGCACGGTGAGAAGATCGACATCATCGACTGGTCGGACGACCCGGGCACCTTCGTGGGCAACGCGTTGTCGCCGGCCAAGGCGCTGCGGGTCGAGGTGGTCGATCTGGCCAACCGGGCCGCCCGGGTGACAGTTCCCGACTTCCAGCTCTCGCTCGCCATCGGTCGGGAGGGGCAGAATGCCCGACTCGCTGCCCGATTGACCGGTTGGCGGATCGACATTCGTTCCGATGCGGAGCAGACCGCGCCGGCAGCGCGTGGGGTCACTGATCACGTGCGGGAGCCGGGCGGCGCGATCTCGGGGAGCTAGGGGTAGACTTCCTCCAGTGGTACGACGCGCGCAGCCGGAGCGCACCTGTGTGGGTTGCCGGCAACGTGCGCCGGCCAGCGAATTGCTGCGGATCGTCGCGGTCAGGGACGAGGCTGGTCACAGTCTCCGGCCTGATCCACGCCGCAGGCTGCCGGGTCGGGGAGCGAACATGCACCCGGATCCGGCCTGCTTCGCGCTGGCGGTGCGGCGCCGCGCCTTCGGGCGTGCGCTGCGCAGCACCGAGGTCCTCGACCACGGTGCGCTGGCGGAGCACGTCGATGCGCCAACCACTACGTCCGGTCAGCCCGACCGGGCGAGGGTCGCTAGCAGGGTAGGACGACCGACATGAGCACACGATGAAGTCCCTGAAATGACCAGGCTTCAAGTGCACGAGTGAGGTCGCTGCGGGTGCTGCCCGCACGACCTCGGAGTGAGGAGTGCAGTGGCAGGCAAGGCCCGCGTACACGAGCTTGCAAAAGAGCTCGGGGTCGAGAGTAAGACCGTTCTCGCCAAGCTGAAGGAAATGGGCGAGTTCGTGAAGTCCGCGTCCAGCACCGTCGAGGCGCCCGTCGCCCGGCGGCTGCGTAACGCATTCGTCGCGTCCGCCGGCGCCCCGGCTCCGGCCGCCCCGTCGGCGCCCGCGTCGACGCCGGCTTCAAACCCGACCCCGACGCCAACCCCGGCCCCGGGCGCGCCCCGGGTCTCGGCCAAGCCGATGCCGCCTCGGCGGCCGGCCGCGCCGGCACCCGGTCCGAAGCCCAAGGGTCCGGTTCCCGGTGCCCCGCAGACGGCGACCCCGGTCGCCAAGCCGGCGAGTGCCCACGACATCGAGGTGGCGGCCGCGGAGGCGCGTGCCGCCGCGCTGAAGGCTGAGCAGGAGGCCGCGGTCAAGGCCGCGCAGGCCGCCCGCCAGCAGCAGCGGGACAACCCCGTTCGCCGGGAGCCTCCGGCAGACGGCGGTAACCGGCCCGGTCCTCGGCCGGGTCCCGCGGCGATGCCGCCCCGTCCCGGTTCGCCGGCAGCTCGTCCGAGCACGCCGGCTCCCGGTCCGGGTGCCCGGCCGGGCGGTCGTCCGCCGGCGCGCGGTGCCGGTAACAACCCGTTCGGCATCCAGGGTGGCCAGCAGCAGCGGCCCCCGGCCGCCGGTGCGGGTGGCCCTCGGCCCAACACCCCGGCGGGCATGCCGCCGCGGCCGAGCCCGAACTCCATGCCGCCGCGGCCCAGCCCAGCGTCCATGCCGAGCCAGCGGCCGGCTGCCGGTCGCCCCGGTCCCGGTGGCGCTGGTCGTCCCGGCGGTGGCGGCGCAGGTCGTCCCGGTGGCGGTGGCGGTGGCTTCCGTGGTGGTCCCGGCGGCGGCGCCGGTGGCGGCGGCGGTTACCGCGGCGGCCCCGGTGGCGGCGCGGGTGCCGGCGGTGGCGGTGGCTACCGTGGCGGTCCCGGCGGCGGTGCGGGTGCTCCCGGTGGCGGTTTCCGTCCGGGTGGTCCGGCAGGTGGCGGCGGACGTCCGGGTGCCGGTGGTCGTGGCCGTGGCGGCGGTGCCGCGGGTGCCTTCGGGCGTCCGGGTGGCCGGCCGACGCGCGGTCGCAAGTCCAAGAAGCAGCGCAGACAGGAGTTCGACAACCTGTCGGCTCCGACCATGAGCTCGGGCGCTCCCCGGGGTCAGGGTCAGATCGTCCGGCTCTCCCGTGGCGCCTCGCTGTCGGACTTCGCCGACAAGATCAACGCCAACCCGGGTTCGCTGGTCCAGGAGATGTTCAACCTGGGCGAGATGGTGACCGCGACCCAGTCCTGTTCTGACGACACCCTGCACCTGCTGGGTGAGCACCTGGGCTTCGACATCCAGATCGTCAGCCCGGAGGACGAGGACCGTGAGCTGCTCGCGCAGTTCAACATCGACCTCGACGCGGAGGTGGCCGAGGAGCGTCTGGTCAGCCGTGCGCCGGTCGTGACCGTCATGGGTCACGTCGACCACGGTAAGACCAAGCTGCTCGACGCCATCCGTAAGGCGAACGTCGTGGCGGGCGAGGCGGGTGGCATCACCCAGCACATCGGCGCCTACCAGGTCCACGTCCCGCACGAGGGCGAGGACCGGGCGGTCACCTTCATCGACACCCCGGGTCACGAGGCGTTCACCGCCATGCGTGCTCGTGGTGCCCAGGTCACGGACATCGTGATCCTGGTCGTCGCGGCGGACGACGGTGTGATGCCGCAGACGATCGAGGCGTTGAACCACGCCAAGGCGGCCGACGTGCCGATCGTGGTCGCGGTCAACAAGGTCGACAAGCCGGACGCCAACCCGGACAAGGTCCGCCAGCAGCTGACCGAGTACGGCCTGGTCGCCGAGGAGTACGGCGGCGAGACCATGTTCGTCAACGTGGCGGCCAAGCCCGGCATCGGCATCGAGGAGCTTCTCGAGGCTGTCCTGCTGACCGCCGACGCGTCGCTGGAGCTGACCGCTCCGATCGACGGGCCGGCGCAGGGTGTGGCCATCGAGGCGCACCTGGACAAGGGCCGCGGTGCGGTGGCGACGGTGCTGGTGCAGAAGGGCACCCTGCGGGCGGGCGACTCGATCGTCGCCGGTGGGGCGCACGGCCGGGTTCGGGCCATGCTCGACGAGAACGGCAACCAGCTCTCCGAGGCTGGTCCGGCGCGTCCGGTCATGGTTCTGGGTCTGACCGCGCCGCCCGGTGCGGGTGACACGTTCCTCGCCGCGGCGGACGACCGCACGGTGCGGCAGATCGCCGAGCAGCGGCAGGCACGGCGGCGGGCGGCGTCCTTCGCCAACTCCCGCGGTCGGGCCACCCTCGAGACGCTCATGGAGCAGCTCAAGGAGGGCGAGAAGACCTCGCTCAACCTCATCCTCAAGGGCGATGTCTCCGGTTCGGTGGAGGCCCTGGAGGACGCGCTGTTCAACCTCGACATCCCCGAGGAGGTCCAGCTCAAGGTCCTCGACCGGGGCGTCGGCGCGATCACCGAGAGCAACGTCATGCTCGCGAGCGCCTCGTCCGAGCCGGTCACGATCATCGGCTTCAACGTGCGGGCCTCGAACAAGGTCCGTGAGATGGCCGACCGCGAGGGCGTGGAGATCCGGTACTACACCGTCATCTACCAGGCCATCGAGGAGATCGAGGCAGCGCTCAAGGGCCTGCTCAAGCCGGAGTACGAGGAGGCCGAGCTGGGCAGCGCGGAGATCCGCGATGTCTTCCGCTCATCCAAGATCGGCAACATCTCCGGTTGCATCGTCCGGTCGGGCATCATCCGACGCAACGCGAAGGCTCGACTGCTTCGGGACGGGGCGGTCGTGGCGGACAACCTCACGATCACCTCGCTCAAGCGGTTCAAGGACGACGCCACCGAGGTCCGCGAGGGCTTCGAGTGCGGTCTGACCCTGGGTGGTTACAACAACGTCCAGGTCGGCGACGTCATCGAGACCTTCGAGATGCGGGAGAAGGTTCGCGCCTGATCCGGCAGTGACACGCTGATCAAGGGGTTTACGCCACTCGGCGTAAACCCCTTGATCATGCGGGGCGGGTTGGCGGTATCGTCCGGGGCGATGTTCACCGGAACCGCGGTCTTCGACCTGCTGCTGCCGGGCGACTCCAGGTCGCTCAAAGCCAAGAGATCATATGTACGGCCGATCGTGGCGGCGCTGCGCCGCTTCGAGGTGTCGGCCGCCGAGGTGGGTGCGCTCGACCTGCATGGTCGAGCGCAACTGGCGGTGGCCGTGGTGGCCGCCGAGACGGCGCACGTCCGCGAGGTGCTCGACTCCTGTGAGCGCCTGGTGGCCAATCGCCCCGAGGTCGAGTTGCTGTCGGTTCGACGCCGGCTCTACGGCGCGGACGACGACTGACCATGGTGCCGGCTGTGCCGGGCGACCGGAGCGGCCCCGAAGGTAATGTTCGAGATGTTGGCCGGTCGGCCGGCGGCCTCCTGGCCGTCGGGTCGACCGGAAGCAGGACGCCGTGGAGGTGGCGAGATGTCTGATCCGGCCAAGGTACGCCGGCACGCGGAACGGGTGCGTGAGCTGGTCGCGTCGGTGGTGCGGAGCCAGATCAAGGACCCGCGGCTCGGGATGATCACCATCACCGATGCCCGGATCACCGCTGACCTGCGTGACGCGACGGTCTTCTACACAGTGCTCGGTGACTCGGTGGCCCAGGCGGACACCGCGGCGGCGCTGGAGAGCGCCAAGGGGCTGCTGCGCAGCACTGTCGGCAAGGCCCTCGGGCTGCGCCACTCGCCGACCCTCACGTTCGTCCTGGACGACGTGCAGGACCAGGTCAAGCACATCGACGACCTGCTCGCCGCCGCCCGCAACGCCGATGCCGAGGTGCAGCGGCTGGCCGCCCAGGCGAAGTACGCGGGCGAGGCCCAGCCGTACCGGGTGGACGACGAGGCCGATGAGGCGGACGAGACGGACGAGGCCGACGAGGCCACCGACGTCAAGGAGACCCCGCGGGGTGGGGAAACGCGGTGACCAGCACCGCCAGCACCGCTAGCGCCCCGTTGGCCGGGGCAGCCGGGGTCGGCCCCGCCGAGGCGCACTGGGCTGCGGCCGAGGCGTTGGTGCGGGCTCTCCCGCCGACCGCCCGGGTGCTGCTGATCTGCCACATCAATCCGGACGGCGACGCGCTGGGCAGCATGCTCGGCTTCGGTCTGGGCCTGCGGCAGTTCGGCGTACGCGACGTGCAGGCGACCTTTCCCGGGCCGCCGGAGCTGCCGGAGCCGTTCCGAGGGCTTCCCGGGCTGGACCTGCTGGTCCCGGCGGACGCCGCCGACCCGGCACCCGATCTGGTGATCTGCTTCGACGCGGCGAGCGAGTCGCGTCTCGGCGAGTTGGCCGGGCGGTTGTCGTCGGCGGGTGCGGCGTTGGTGCTCGACCATCACGCCTCCAACCCCGGTTTCGGCACTGTGAACCTGGTCGACCCGGGTGCGGCGGCCACGTCGGTCGTGGCCGAGCAGCTGCTGGCCCGGCTCGGGGTTGTGGTGGATCCGGCCATCGCCGAGTGCCTCTACGTGGCGTTGACCACTGATACCGGCTCGTTCCGGTTCGAGGCGACCACTCCGGCGGTGCATCAGATGGCCGCCCGACTGCTGGCGACCGGCATCTCGCCGGGTGACATCTCCCGGCGGGTCTTCGACACCCGGCCCTTCGGCGCGGTCCGCCTCTTTGGTGAGGTGCTCGGCCGGGCTCGACTGGAGCCGGCCGCCGCCGGTGGTCGGGGCCTGGTCTGGACCTTCGCCACCCTCGATGACCTGGCCCGGCACGACCAGCGGCCGTACGTGCTGGAGGCCCTGATCGACTCCGTGCGCTGCACCGCCGAGGCGGATGTGAGCTGTGTGGTGAAGCAGACCAGGCCCGCCGAGTGGGCGGTGTCGATGCGCAGCAAGGGAGCGGTGGACGTCAGTCGGGTCGCTGTGGCACTGGGCGGTGGTGGGCACACGTTCGCGGCCGGGTTCACCGGTCGGGGCAGCGCCGAGCAGGTGGTCGAGTCGATTCGCGGTCAGCTGGACGCGGCGCTGATCGGCTGAGCGCCGGCCTCGGACCGCCGGCGGTCCGTCGGTCCTGGAAGATCAGGGTCAGCTCCGGGGAGTGTTGGTCTTCCCGCGTTCCGTGATACCGGGAAGAATTGCGGGATGGAGCAGCCGCACGACCTCACCGTGGAGGCCCCCCGCGCCTGGGACCGGCCCGCCGTCTCCGTTCCCGTCCTCGTCTGCCTGTCGCTCGTCGGTGGCCGGTTCGCGTCCTTCTCCACCGAGGCGAATCTGTTCACCCTCGGGACGGGTGGGGTGCTGATCTGGCTCGGTCTGAGCAACCGGGTGCCGCGCCGGCCGGCGCCGCGCCGGTTGGGCGCGGGGGCGGCCTGGTGGGCGGTGCCGGTGGTGGTCTTCGGGGTCTTCGAGGGCGTGACCTTCGTGTTGGCTGCCGGCGATGACTTCCCCACCTTCTCCCGGTTGGCCGATCCTCTCCTGGAGGATCAACTGACTCGCTCGGCAGCCTGGTTCGCCTGGTTGGCCGCCTTCTGGGGGCTGGTGCGGCGATGATGCGCGCGCTTGCGATCGGCGGTTTCCTCACCGCGCTGATCCTTTTCGGGGTGGTCGAGTGGGTGGCCCGGCGGGAGGGGTCGCGGATCCCCACCCTCGGCGAGGTCTGCGCCTATGTGATGCGCTACGAGGTCGGTCCGGTGCCGGTGGGCCGGATCGGTCTGTTCGGGTTCTGGTGGTGGCTGGGCTGGCATTTCCTGGCTCGCTGAACCGGGTCGCTGACCGTCCAAATGGCGGGAACCGTAAGCAGTATGTGGACCTGAACGATAACTTGGGAGAAGGCCGGTGCCGCCTGGCGGTGCAGGTCATGGGCGGTGGTGCCACACCCCGTGCCGCCTCCCTCCAGGGTCGGATCGACCCGGGCTCACGCTGCCCAGTCGGCTGCTCCGGTAACCCCGGACCGCCGTGGGGCGCTCAGCACGACCGCCCGTGAGGGCCGCCGCGTGTCGGCGGCTCACGCCCTGGGAAGGGGAGCGCCACCATGCCGAACAAGCCCAAGCCCGAGACCACCACCGACGACGCCCGTGAGCAGGCCCGCCGCGCGCTGCAGACGTCGATGGACACCCGTCAGTGATCCGATTTCTCCGAGGGTGATCCCTCGTATCCGTGTGGTCGGAAGATCCGGGCACCTCCTGGTTCGCCTTTGGAGCTGAATCGTCTGCGACATCACGACGTGATTCGTTTACGACATCAGCTCCACAGCGTCCGGCCGACGTCCCAGCTGGGCAGCGTCCGACCGGCGTCCGGACTCCGCAGCGTCCGGCCGACGCCACGACTGCTCAGCGTCCGGCCGACGCCCCGACTGCGCGCCGGCAGGTACCGCGCAAAGGGCTCGGGCGAGCCTGACGCGCCGCAGGCCGACGGGGCGCACCGGCCACGGTAAGCAGCCTGCTGGATTGCGATCCTTACCGCAGCCATGCCAGGATCGGCGGCGATGAACCACGCCACCACCGCTCACCGACCCGCCTCGCCTCGGCGGATCGCCGCGCTCGCCCTGCCGGCCCTCGTGGTGCTCGCCGCCGAGCCGCTCTACGTGCTTGTCGACACCGCAGTGGTCGGTCACCTCGGCCGGGTGCCGCTCGCCGCGCTCGCCGTCGGCGGCACTGTCATGACGCTCACCGCCTGGGTGGGCACCGTGGTCGCCTACGGCACCACCGGCCGCGCCGCCCGCCGCTTCGGCGCGGGTGACCGGGCCGCAGCGGTCGCCGAGGGCGTCCAGTCGTCCTGGTTGGCGTTCGGTGTCGGCCTGCTGATCGCGATCGGCATGCAGGTCGGCGGCGGCGCGCTCGCGCGTACCCTCGCCGGTGGTGGTGGCGAGGTCGCCGACGCCGCCGCCCAGTGGTTGCGGATCGCGGCCCTCGGCGCTCCCGGCCTGCTCCTCGCCGCCGCCGGCAACGGCTGGCTGCGCGGCGTGCAGGACACTCGCCGCCCCCTGTACTTCGTGCTCGGCCCCAACCTGCTCTCCGCGCTGCTCTGCCCGCTCCTGGTCTATCCCGGCGGGCTGGGCCTGGTCGGCTCGGCGGTGGCGAACGTCGTCGCGCAGACGCTCTGCGGGGTGCTCTTCGCCGCCGCCCTGGTCGGTGAGAAGGTGTCGCTGCGCCCCCAACCCCGCGTGATCCGCCAGCAACTGGTGCTCAGCCGGGACCTGCTGATCCGTGGGCTGGCGTTCCAGGCCAGCTTCCTGTCCGCGACAGCCGTCGCCGCCCGCTTCGGCGCCGCCGCCGTCGGTGCCCACCAGATCGCCCTGCAACTCTGGTTCTTCACCGCGCTGGTGCTCGACGCCCTCGCCATCGCCGCGCAGTCCCTGGTCGGTGCCGCGCTCGGCGCCGGCGACGACGCGGGTGCGCGGGCGCTCGCCCGTCGGATCGGGCTGCTCGGCGGCGTCTGCGGCGTGGGCTTCGCGCTGCTCGTCGCCGCCGGCGCGGGCGTGGTGCCGTCGTGGTTCAGCTCCGATGCGGGGGTACGCGAGCAGGCCATGGTGGCCTGGCCGTGGTTCGTCGTCATGCTGCCGCTGGCCGGGGTGGTGTTCGCCCTCGACGGCGTGCTGATCGGCGCCGGCGACGTGCGTTACCTGCGCAACCTCACCATCGTGGCCGCGCTCGGCGGCTTCCTGCCGGCCATCTGGCTGGCGTACGCTCTCAACCTCGGGCTGGGCGGCATCTGGGCCGGGCTCACCGTGTTCGTGGTGATCCGGCTGGTCGCCCTGCTGCTGCGACTGCGCAACGGCAGGTGGGCGGTGACCGGCGCGATCCGCTGACGGGTCGCCGGGCCCCCCGGTCAGCAGCGCGTGGTGGTCGGCGCGGGCGCGTCGATGTCGAAGATGGTGCCCGGGTCGCCCGCGGGTATCCGGTCCCCGTGCACATCGGCCACCCAGAACTGCTCCTGCACCCAGCCCTCACGGAGTTGGTCGCAGTCCGCGTTCCAGGTCACGGCCGCCGCCGAGGTGATCCAGAGGCCGCGGGCGGAGGCCGGCACGTCGTCCGGGTGCGGCACCTGCCACACCACCTGGTCGCGTAGCGCCACCACCGTCGCGCCGGCGGGCGCCCGCAGGTCCACGTCGAACGGGTACGCCCAGACGAACTCCGTGGAGACCTCCAGCAGTCGGATGCCGTTCTGCCTGGTGGCCCGGTAACTGACCCGGCCGTCGGCGCGGACGCCGAACTCCCACTCCGACGGCGACGCCATCCTCGTGGCGTACCGCAGGAAGCTGCCGTTGGTGAAGTCGCCCCGGAGCCGTTCGCGAGCATCAGGGGCGAGCAGCGCGAGGAACGGCGCCGGATCCCCGGAGAACATCGAGATGTCGACCCGACTCTCGATCAGTGCCTTGCGCACCGACTCCAGCGCCGCCCGCACCTGGGTCGCGGTGAACGGTCCGGTGCCCTTGGCCGCCGGCATCCGCACGGCCTCCTCGGCTGGTGCGAAGGAGGCCGCCGGCGACCCGGCGAACAGGTCCCGTGGTTCGCCGACCCTGCTCACCGGTGGCGTGCTGCTCGGTGTGGGGCTCGCCGAGGCGGACGTGCGGACACCATCGGCGACCCGACCGACCAACACCACCCCGCCGACGACCATCAGCAGTGCCAGCACCAGCCCGAGGCCGAGCAGCAGGGCCCCGTTGTGCCGGGCCGAGAAGAAACGGACCCGGTCCCATCCGGTGGGCTGGTGCTCGGTCTGCGACGACCGCAGCCACTCCGGTAGCTGCACCGGGTTGACCTGCGCTATCGCGGTGGGTGGCGGGTCGACGGGGTCCGTCGGTGTGGGCTCGCTCGACGACGTGTTGACCATGCTTCCCCCGTCAGTTTCGCCGCTGGTGACGCGCGCGAGCAGATAGTAGGTGCCGGAGGCTCGGGTCACGCAGGGCCTGCCCACGCACTGCGGAGCGGGTGTCATCTGGCAGGCTTGGCCGACGTGAGCACCGATGGTCTGATCGTGGTCGACAAGCCCGGCGGCATGACGTCGCACGACGTGGTGGCGCGCATCCGCCGACTGGCGAAGACCCGACGGGTCGGGCACGGCGGCACCCTCGACCCGATGGCGACCGGCGTGCTGGTGATCGGTGTCGGCCGGGCCACCCGGCTGCTGACCTACGTGATCGGCGCCGGCAAGAGCTACACCGGCACCATCCGGCTCGGCCAGACCACAGTCACCGACGACGCCGAGGGCGACGTGACCGCCACCGTGCCGGCCGGGCAGGTCACCGACGACGCGATCCGGTCCGCGCTGGCCGGGCTGAGCGGCGAGGTCGACCAGGTGCCGAGCGCGGTCAGCGCCATCAAGATCGACGGGCAGCGGGCGTACAAGCGGGTCCGCGACGGGGAGAGCGTCGATCTGCCGGCACGGCGGGTCACCATTTCCCGGTTGGAGGTGCTGGCGATCCGTCGCACCGAGCCGGACGTGGTCGACGTGGACGTGGACGTGACCTGCTCGTCCGGCACGTACATCAGGGCCATCGCCCGGGACGCCGGCCTGGCGCTCGGCGTCGGCGGGCACCTCACGGCGCTGCGGCGGACCGCCGTGGGTGGCTTCACCCTCGCCGAGGCGGCGACCCTCGACGAGCTGGAACAGCGCGCCCCGGACGTGGTGAACCTGCCACTGGACGCGGCGGCCGACCGGTTCTTCGCGCGCCGGGAGGCCACGCCGGACGAGGCCCGCGTGCTCGCCCACGGTGGGCCACTGGACCCGGCCGGCCTCACCGGGCCGTACGCCGTCTTCGGGCCGGCCGGCGGCCTGATCGCTATCGTCAGCGAGCGGGACGGACGGGCCCGCGCGGAGATCGTGCTCGCGCCGGCCTGACAGCGCAGCGCAGGTCCGCCGGCCCGCAGCCGGCGGTGTCGACCCGCCGGCCGGCGGGACAGCAGAGAGGAACGGCATGCAGCGGTGGCGGGGCTACGACGCGGCGCCCGGCGGGTGGGGACGCTCGGTGGTCACCATCGGCGTCTTCGACGGCGTGCACAAGGGGCACCAGGCGACGATCGGGCACGCCGTGGCCCGGGCCCGCGAGTTGGGCGTGCAGTCGGTGGTGGTCACCTTCGACCCGCACCCGGCCGAGGTGGTCCGCCCCGGTTCGCACCCGGCGGTGCTCACCGAACCGGCCCGTAAGGCCGAGCTGATCGAGGCGCTCGGCGTTGACGTGCTCTGCGTGGTGCCGTTCACCCCGGAGTTCTCCCGGGTGCCGCCCGAGCAGTTCGTGCACGACGTCCTGGTCGAGCACCTGCACGCCGCGTTGGTGGTGGTCGGCGGTAACTTCCGCTTCGGGCACCGGGCCGCCGGCGACGTGGCGTTGCTGGAACGGCTGGGTCAGACGTTCGGCTTCGGCGTGGAGGGCGCCCCGCTGGTCGCCGAGGCCGGCACCGTCTTCTCCTCCACGTACATCCGGTCCTGCGTCGACGCGGGCGACGTGGGCGCGGCCGCCGCCGCGCTGGGCCGCCCCCACCGGGTGGAGGGCGTGGTGGTCCGCGGCGACCAGCGGGGCCGGGAGCTGGGCTTCCCCACCGCCAACCTGCTCTGCCACCGGTACGCGGCGGTGCCCGCCGACGGCGTGTACGCGGCCCGGCTGATCCGCCGCGGTCAGCACGAGCCGCTGCTGGCGGCGGTCTCCGTGGGCACCAACCCGACCTTCTCCGGCCGGGAGCGACGGGTGGAGGCGTACGCGCTGGACTTCTCCGGCGACCTGTACGGCGAGCGGCTGGCCCTGGACTTCGTGGCGCACCTGCGTGGTCAGATCCGGTACGACTCGATCGAGCCGTTGATCGCCCAGATGAACCAGGACGTCGAGCGCACCCGGCGCGTGCTGGCCTGATCGTGCCGGGGCGACGGGCCGCCACCGAGGCCCTTCGCCGGGTGTTACCGGCGAGTGCTGGTAGTCTTGCCGGGACGTCGGGTGACCGGCGTGGGGCCTCGCGTGCCTGCTCGACGCCGCGGGTGCGAGGTACCGGTCCGTTCCCGGTCCATCGGGACGACGGACACCCACTTGATCAACCCATCGAAACAGGGAGAACATGGCGCTCGATCAGGAAGCCAAGGCCAGCATCCGCGCGGAGTACGCGACCGCCGAGGGCGACACCGGTTCGCCGGAGGTCCAGGTAGCGGTCCTCACCAAGCGGATCGCCGAGCTGACCGAGCACCTGAAGGTGCACAAGCACGACCACCACAGCCGCCGTGGGCTGCTGCTGCTGGTCGGCCGGCGCCGTCGGTTGCTCAACTACGTCCAGAAGAAGGACATTGCCCGCTACCGGTCGCTCATCGAGCGGCTCGGTCTGCGCCGGTGACGTGACGGGGGAGTGGCCGGACGGCCGCTCCCCCGTACCGCGTCCCACCTGAAGAAACACGGGCCGCGCGACCACCCGAGAGGGAGCCGGTCAGCGTACCGGTCTCCGGTAGTGGCCCCCGGGAACCCCGGCATCATGCCGGCCACCCGGGCGCTTCGATCGAAGACCGGCCGGCTGAGCAGCTCCCCGATGTCGTGGGCCCACGACGCGAAGGAGCACCACAGCACATGACCGAGACCAAACTCGGCACCGAATCCCGCACCGCCGTGATCGACAACGGGTCCTTCGGCACCCGTGAGATCACCTTCTCCACCGGTCGGCTGGCTCGCCAGGCCGCCGGTTCCGTCATCGCCCAGCTGGGCGAGACGGTTGTTCTCTCCGCCACGACCGCCGGTAAGCACCCGAAGGAGCAGTTCGACTTCTTCCCGCTGACCGTCGACGTCGAGGAGCGGATGTACGCCGCGGGCCGCATCCCCGGCTCGTTCTTCCGCCGTGAGGGTCGGCCCAGCGAGGACGCGATCCTCACCTGCCGGCTGATCGACCGGCCGCTGCGCCCGTCCTTCGTCAAGGGCCTGCGCAACGAGGTCCAGGTCGTCGAGACCATCCTCGCGCTCGACCCGCAGCACCCGTACGACGTCGTGGCGATCAACGCCGCCTCGATGTCGACGAAGCTCTCCGGCCTGCCGTTCTCCGGCCCGATCGGTGCGACCCGCGTCGCCCACATCGACGGCCAGTGGGTCGCCTTCCCGACCCTGGAGGAGCTGGCTCGCGCCACCTTCGACATGGTCGTGGCCGGCCGCACGCTCGAGGACGGCGACGTCGCGATCATGATGGTCGAGGCCGAGGCCACCCCGAACGCCGTCGCCCTCATCTCGGCCGGTGCCACCGCCCCGACCGAGGAGGTCGTCGCCAGCGGCCTGGAGGCCGCCAAGCCGGCGATCCGTGAGCTGTGCCGCGCGCAGAGCGAGCTGGCCGAGGTCGCCGCCAAGCCGGTCACCGAGTTCCCGGTCTTCCTGGACTACCAGGACGACGTGTACGACGCCGTCTCCGAGCTGGCCCGCGCCGACGTGGCCGAGGCGATCACCATCGCCGGCAAGGCCGACCGCGAGGAGGCCCTGGACCGGGTCAAGGCCCGGGTCGCCGAGGAGCTGGGCGCTCGGTTCGAGGGTCGGGAGAAGGAGCTGAGCGCTGCCTTCCGGTCGCTGACCAAGTCCGAGGTGCGCAACCGCGTGCTGCGCGAGCAGGTCCGCATGGACGGGCGTGGCCCGCGCGACATCCGGGCGCTGACCGCCGAGGTCGGCGTGCTGCCCCGGGTGCACGGTTCGGCGCTGTTCGAGCGGGGCGAGACCCAGATCCTGGGCGTCACCACGCTGAACATGCTCCGCATGGAGCAGATGGTGGACACGCTGTCCCCCGAGAACCGCAAGCGCTACATGCACAACTACAACTTCCCGCCGTACTCGACCGGTGAGACCGGCCGGGTCGGCTCGCCGAAGCGTCGCGAGATCGGTCACGGCGCCCTCGCCGAGCGCGCGCTGATCCCGGTGCTGCCGTCGCGCGAGGAGTTCCCGTACGCCATCCGGCAGGTGTCGGAGGCGCTCGGCTCCAACGGCTCCACCTCGATGGGTTCGGTCTGCGCGTCGACGCTGGGCCTGCTCTCCGCGGGTGTTCCGCTGAAGGCGCCGGTCGCCGGCATCGCGATGGGGCTCATCTCCGACGAGGTGGACGGCAAGACCCAGTACGTGACGCTGACCGACATCCTCGGTGCCGAGGACGCGTTCGGCGACATGGACTTCAAGGTCGCCGGCACGCCGGAGTTCGTCACCGCGCTCCAGCTCGACACCAAGCTCAACGGCATCCCGTCGGACGTGCTGGCCGCCGCGTTGCAGCAGGCGAACGAGGCCCGGCAGGTCATCCTCGGCGTCATGAAGGCGGCGATCGAGGCTCCGGCCGAGATGTCCGACTACGCGCCGCGGGTCACCACCGTCAAGATCCCGGTGGACAAGATCGGCATGGTGATCGGCCCGAAGGGGCAGACCATCAACGCGATCCAGGACGAGACCGGCGCCGAGATCTCCATCGAGGACGACGGCACGATCTACGTCGGCGCCACCAACGGCCCGTCGGCCCAGGCGGCCGTCGACCGGATCAACGGCATCGCCAACCCGACGCTGCCGAAGCAGGGCGAGCGGTTCCTCGGCACCGTGGTCAAGACCGCCGCGTTCGGCGCGTTCATCTCGCTCCTGCCGGGCCGTGACGGCCTGCTGCACATCTCCAAGGTGGGCGACGGCAAGCGGGTCGAGCGCGTTGAGGACTTCCTCAACGTCGGTGACCGGGTCGAGGTCGAGATCGCTGACATCGACGCCCGCGGCAAGATCTACCTCGACAAGGTCCGCCCGGAGGGCACCGAGGCTCCGGCCGCCGGTGAGGCCGCCGCTGGTGACCGGCCGGCTGGCCGGGACCGGGGCGACCGTGCTCCGCGTGACCGCGGCGACCGTGAGCGTGGCGGCGACCGTGGCGGGCGTGGCCCGGAGCGCGGCGGCGAGGGCGGCAACGGCGGCGGCGGCGAGGGTGGCGAGGGCGGCGAGCGTCCGCGCCGTCGGACCCGGCACAGCTGACAGTCGTACAACGCATCACCCACCCCTCGTCGAACCGGGAGCAAGTCGTGAGTCGGGCCATCAGCGCGCCGTTTCCACCGGATCGACGGGGGGTGGCCCCGTCTCGGGACACCGGGGCGGGCCGCTCCGGCGGCACCGCCCGCGCGGTGACCCGGACGCTCAGCGACGACCCGCTGGGCGGCACGGTACGACGTACCGTGCTGCCCAGCGGCCTGCGCGTCCTCACCGAGGCGATTCCGGCGATGCGCAGCGTCTCGTTCGGCATCTGGGTGGCGGTCGGCTCGCGTGACGAGACCGGCCCGCAGGCCGGTGCCGCGCACTTCCTCGAACACCTGCTCTTCAAGGGCACGCACAAGCGCACCGCCCTGGAGATCTCCTCGCAGATCGAGGCGGTGGGTGGCGAGACCAACGCCTTCACCACGAAGGAATACACCTGCTACTACGCCCGCGTGCTGGACGAGGACCTGCCGCTGGCAATCGACGTCATGTGCGACCTGGTCGCGGACTCGCTGTTGGAGCCGGCCGACGTCGAGACCGAGCGTGGCGTGATCCTGGAGGAGATCGCCATGCACGACGACGAGCCGGGTGACGAGGTGCACGACCTCTTCGTCCAGGCCGTCTACGGCGATCACCCGCTGGGCCGGCTGATCTCCGGCACCGCCGAGACCGTCACCCCGATGACCCGGCGGCAGATCCAGACCTTCTACCGGGGTCGCTACACCGCGCCGCAGATCGTCATCGCCGCCGCCGGCAACCTCGACCACGCCGCGGTGGTCAAGCTGGTCCGTCAGGCAGTGCGCGGCACCCCGCTGGACAGCGACCCGGCCAGTCCGGCGCCGCACCGCGCGGCGACCCCTGCGGTACGCACCAAGCCGGCGACCACTCTGGTGGAGCCGAAGGAGACCGAGCAGGCACACGTCATCCTCGGTTGCCCCGGCATCGACCGGCTCGACGATCGACGGTTCGCCCTCGGGGTGCTCAACAACGTGCTCGGCGGCGGCATGTCCAGCCGCCTGTTCCAGGAGATCCGCGAGCAGCGTGGCCTCGCCTACTCGGTCTACTCCTACGCCAGCCAGTACGCCGACACCGGCCTCTTCGCCGTCTACGCCGGCTGCGCGCCGGGCAAGGTGGACGAGGTGCTGGCCCTGACCCGCGCCGAGCTGGCCCGGGTGGCCGCCGACGGGTTGACCGAGGCCGAGGTGGCCCGGGGCAAGGGGATGAGCAAGGGCTCGTTCGTGCTCGGCCTGGAGGACACCGGTTCCCGAATGAGCCGGCTGGCAAAGGGTGAGCTGCTCTACGGCGACCTGATGCCGGTCGACGAACTGCTCCGCCGGGTCGACGAGGTCACAGTGGAGGACGTGAACGTCCTCGCCGCGGAACTGCTCAGCCGGCCGATGTCGCTGGCCGTCGTGGGCCCGTTCGGCGCTGGCGACTTCGCGGTCTGAGGTCTGCCGCCCGGCCCGGTCGAGGCACCCCGGTCGGGCGTCCCGGCAGGTGGAGCACAGCGGATCCGGCCGGAAGGACCCGTCCCGATTGGGATAGGTTGTGCCCCGTGACTGACGAGCAGGGAAAGACCCCGGCCCAGCAGCTGCGGGTCGGCGTGTTTGGTGCGCGCGGCCGGATGGGCATCGAGGTCTGCAAGGCGGTCGACGCCGCCGACGATCTCGCCCTGACCGCGGCGGTCGACCAGGGCGACAGCCGCTCCTCCGTCTCCAGCGCCGAGGTGGTCGTCGACTTCACCACGCCGGACGTCGTCATGGACAACCTCCAGTGGTGCATCGGGCAGGGCATCAGCGCGGTGGTCGGCACCACCGGCTTCACCGAGCAGCGGCTGGAACAGGTGCGCGGCTGGCTGGCCGACAAGCCCGAGGTGGGCGTGGTGATCGCCCCGAACTTCGGAATCGGCGCGGTGCTGATGATGCAGTTCGCCGCGCGCGCCGCCCGACACTTCGAGTCCGTCGAGATCATCGAGCAGCACCACCCGCGCAAGCTTGACGCCCCGAGTGGCACCGCCACCCACACCGCCAGGCAGATCGCCCAGGCCCGCGCCGAGGCTGGCCTCGGCCCGGTCCCGGACGCCACCAAGGACGAGGTGCCGGGTGCGCGCGGCGCCGAGATCGACGGGGTACGCGTGCACGCGGTGCGCGCCACCGGCCTGGTCGCCCATCAGGAGGTGCTGTTCGGCGGCACCGGCGAGACGCTGACCATCCGGCACGATTCGTACGACCGGGTGTCGTTCATGCCTGGTGTGCTGCTGGCCGTCCGCGCGGTGCGCAACCGTCCCGGCCTCACCGTCGGCCTGGACGCCCTGCTCGACTGACCGGTCCGGGTCCGCTCCTCCACATCGCGGCACCGTAGATCTGGGACAGTTTCCGTTCCGAGGGCGGGCTCAACCGGTGGTTGCAACACCGAGAAGTTGGGTCATCTTCTCACCTGGGGTTGCCCAGCCCAGGGTCATGCGGGGGCGGTCGTTGA